>JBBSSR010000022.1:0-63739 GCA_038241955.1 Flavobacteriales bacterium
ATAAGTTTTAAAAGTTCTATGTAATTCTCCAAAGCTTGTTTTTTTAATCAGCTAATTTAGTAAATCTTTGATTCCTCCCCAACTTTTAGGATTGATCCAGTATGTTTCGCAAATTAAATCGGTACGAAATATTGAAATACGAGCTCAGGAAAAAGGCTATTTGCAAAATATTTATGTAGATGAAGGTCAGTTTGTAAAAGCGGGTCAACTATTGTTTAAAATAATGCCAAAGATGTATGAGGCTGAATTATTAAAAGCAAAAGCAGAAGCCAAAGCAGCGGCGATAGAATTACAGAATGCAAAATCGCTAGCTGATAAAAATATCGTTTCAAAAAGTGAACAGTTAATTGCCGAAGCCAAGTTGGAAGAAGCTAATGCCGAAGTTGCTCTGGCAAAACTCCATTTATCTTTTACAGAAATAAGAGCACCCTTTGATGGAACTATAGATAGAATTCCTAAGAAATTAGGAAGTCTTATTGACGAAGGTGAATTATTGACAAGTCTCTCAGATAACAGTCAGATGTTCGCTTATTTTAATGTTTCTGAACCAGAATATCTTCAGTATCAAACCGATGTAAAGGATCGCGCTGATAATAAAGTAGGTTTGCTTTTAGCAAATGGGGATTCCTTTAGACACAAAGGAAACGTAGAAGTTATTGAAAGTGAATTTGATAATGAAACAGGAAATATCGCTTTTAGAGCACGATTCCCGAATTCAGAAAAACTGCTTAGAAATGGTGAAACAGGACAAGTTCAAATGCTTGTTCCTCTTAAACATGCTATTGTGATTCCGCAAAAAGCAACGTATGAAATTCAAGATAAAAAGTATGTTTTCGTAGTCGATAAAAACAATAAAGTGAGTTCTAAAGAAATTTCTATTACAGGAGAAATTCCAGATTTGTATGTTATAACAAGTGGTATTACTGCAAATGATAAAATTCTACTTGAAGGCGTTCAGAAAGTAAAAGAAAACGATAAAATTAATTACAGCTATATCGCACCTCAAAAAGTAATTAATAATTTACGATTAAAAGCGGAATAATTTAAGGAATCAGTTTTTAGCTCTCTGTTCAATGTACTTGCTAGGCAGATAACGAATAACCCAATTTGGTTTAATCATTAAAAAATAAATAAATGTTTAATAAATTTATACAAAGACCCGTACTGTCGATTGTAATATCGCTGATCATTGTCTTTTTAGGAGTGCTGTCGGTAATGAGTTTGCCTATTACGCAGTTTCCGTCTATTTCGCCGCCAATGGTAAATGTTACAGCAGATTATCCTGGTTCTAATGGTGAACTGATGATCAAATCTGTTGTTATTCCGCTGGAAAGAGCTTTAAATGGAGTTCCCGGAATGAAATACATGACTTCTGATGCTGGAAATGATGGGGAAGCAAGTATACAAATCGTTTTTAATTTGGGTACCGATCCTAATCAAGCAGCTATTAACGTTCAAAACCGAGTCGCTTCTGTTACCAATAAATTACCTCCATTAGTTGTAAGAGAAGGGGTGAAGATCACCCGTGAAGTTCCGAGTATGTTGATGTATGTGAACCTTTATAGTACGGATAAAAATACCGACATGAAGTTCTTATACAATTATGCAGATATCAATGTACTTTCAGAGTTAAAAAGGGTAAATGGTGTAGGATCAGGAGATATTTTGGGAACACGTGAATATGCCATGCGTATTTGGTTAAAACCCGATCGTATGTTGGCGTATAAAATTTCGGCCGATGAAGTAATGGAAGCATTATCAAGTCAGAGTTTAGAAGCATCACCTGGTAAAACTGGAGAAAGTTCTGGGAAACGATCTCAAGCATTTGAATATGTATTAAAATATTCAGGGCGTTTTACAACAAAAGAACAATATGAAAACATAGTTGTAAAATCAAATGCTAACGGAGAACTTTTACGATTGAAAGATATAGCCAAAGTTGAATTTGGTAGTTCGATGTATGATATTTATTCTAATTTAAATGGAAAACCGTCTGCAGCTATCGTATTGAAACAATCTTTTGGTAGTAATGCCAATCAGGTTATTGCAGATGTAAAAGCCAAATTAGAAACCATTAAAAAGAAATTTCCAAAAGGAATGAATTATGAAACCTCCTATGATGTTTCTAAATTCTTGGACGCTTCTATCGAAAAAGTAATTCATACGTTGATTGAAGCTTTTATTTTGGTAGGATTGGTGGTATTCCTTTTCTTAGGTGACTGGCGCTCAACAATTATCACGGCAATTGCTGTTCCTGTATCCTTGATTGGAACTTTTATATTCATGCAATTTTTTGACATTTCACTCAATTTAATTACGTTGTTTGCCTTGGTTCTCGCAATTGGAGTCGTCGTCGATAATGCCATTGTAGTCATTGAAGCTGTTCACGCCAAGATGGAGGAAGAACCTCATCTTACGCCAACTAAAGCGACTAAAAAAGTAATGCACGAAATTGCAGGAGCTATTATCGCTATTACGTTTTTAATGGCGGCAGTTTTTATTCCAGTTGCCTTTATGTCTGGACCTGTAGGAGTATTTTACCGACAGTTTTCTATTACTATGGCAACAGCTATTATACTTTCAGGTATAATTGCATTGACTTTGACACCAGCACTTTGTGCAGTAATGTTAAAAAGCAATCATGGTAAACCAAAAAAGAAAACGCCAATAAATAGTCTTGTCTATGGGTTTAACAACAAGTTTAATTTGATGCAAGTTAAATACCAAAATGTATTGGCTAAAATTGTTGACAGAAGAGCGGTTACTTTTATTTTATTAGTGGGATTTTGCCTAGGTACTTGGTTGATTAGTAGCACAGTTCCTTCTGGATTTATTCCAAATGAGGATCAAGGAATGTTTTATGCAATTATCCAAACACCTCCAGGTTCATCATTAGAAAGAACTAATGATATCTCACAAAAATTACAAAAAATAGCCGAAAAAATTGATGGTGTAAAATCAGTTTCGTCACTAGCAGGTTATGAAATTTTGACGGAAGGTACTGGATCTAATGCAGGAACTTGTTTGATCAATCTTAAAGATTGGAGTGACAGAAAGGAATCTGTTCAAGATATTATGACGGAACTAGAAGAAAAATCCAAAGATATTCCAGGTGCAAATATTGAATTTTTCCAACCGCCGGCGGTACCAGGGTATGGAGCAGCTGGAGGATTTGAACTTCGTTTGTTAGATAAAACGGGTTCTGGTGATTACAAAAAAATGGAAGCCATCAATAATGATTTCGTAAAAGAATTAAACAAACGACCAGAATTATCAAATGTATTTAGTTTCTACAGTGCGAGTTTCCCACAGTACATGATGAAAGTTGATAATGACTTGGCACAACAAAAAGGAGTTTCTATCGAAAATGCGATGAATACTTTGTCCACTTTGGTAGGAAGTAACTATGAAATTAGTTTTATCAAATACGGAATTAATTATAAAGTTATTGTACAAGCATCTCCAGAATATAGAGCGCAACCAGATGATATTTTAAAACTTTACGTGAAAAATGATCGTGATGAAATGGTACCTTTTTCTGCATTTATGAAATTAGAAAAAGTATATGGTCTTTCTGAAATCACGAGACACAACATGTATACTTCTACCGAAATTAGTGGTGGTCCTGCATCAGGCTACAGTAGCGGAACTGCTATTAAAGCAGTTCAGGAAGTGGCGGCTCAAAAATTACCTAGAGGATATGATATTGATTGGGCAGGTGTTTCGGCTGATGAGGTGGGACAAGGGAATCAGGCCATCTGGGTATTCTTGATTTGTTTGGGATTTGTATACTTGGTTTTGGCAGCTCAATACGAAAGTTTTATTTTGCCATTTTCAGTAATTCTTTCTTTACCAGCGGGTATTTTTGGAGCTTTCCTTTTGATAAAGTTAACTGGACTAGAAAATAACATTTATGCTCAGGTTGCCATGGTAATGCTTATTGGTTTACTCGGTAAAAATGCCGTTTTAATTGTAGAATTTGCCATACAAAGGCACGCAGCAGGTAAATCAGTTCTTGAAGCCGCAATTGAAGGAGCAAAAGCAAGGTTCCGTGCTATTTTAATGACTTCATTTGCTTTCATTGCCGGTTTACTTCCGCTAGCAATGGCTACTGGTCCCGGTAAAATTGGTAACCGTACCATTGGTACCGCAGCCGCAGGAGGTATGCTTATAGGAACCATTTGTGGTGTATTTGTAATTCCTGGATTGTATTACATATTTGCAAAAATTGCAGAGAAATACAAGTTGGTTAAAAATGAAGAAGAAAATCCATTAACAGAAGAAATAGATCATAATCATGCATAAAATAAAGTCTTATAAATATCTTATCCCCCTATGCTTTAGTCTAGCGGCGGTAAGTTGTGCACCAGTACTAAAACCATTGGCAGCGAGCACAGCCGTTCCTGAATCATTCAACTTAAGTACGGATACCACTACTATATCTACTATTTCTTGGAACAATTTTTTTAAAGACAAATATCTTTCGAATTTGATTGAGGTGGCGCTTAAAAACAATCAGGAATTGAATATCACACTTCAGGAAATTAAGATAGCCAAGAGCGAAGTTCGGTCTAGAAAAGGAGCACTGCTGCCATCAGTAGGAATTGGTGCTGGTCTTGGTGTTGAAAAAGTTGGTAGATACACAAGCACAGGTGCCGGTGATGCTTCGACTGAGATTCGGCCAGGTCAGGCAATGCCAGATCCACTCATGAATTACGGAATAGAAGCCTCTGCTAATTGGGAAGTAGATATTTGGAAAAAATTGCGAAACTCAAAGAAAGCGGCAGTGAGTAGGTATTTATCTACGATTGAAGGTAAAAACTTTGTTGTTACAAACCTTATCGCTGAGGTAACAGATTCGTATTACGAATTGCTTTCTCTAGACAGTCAGCTCGAAATTATAAGACAGAATATACTACTGCAAAAAAATGCTTTTGATATCGTAAAAGCACAGAAAGAAGCAGCTAGAACGAATGAGCTTGCAGTAGAAAAATTTCATGCCGAAGTATTGGCTTCGCAAAGTATGGAGTTTGAAACACTACAGAAAATTAAGGAAACTGAAAATCGGATCAACTTTTTATTAGGTCGCTACCCGCAGGATATTGCAAGAGATAAAACTGATTTTCTAAGTTTGACACCTGCAACTGTTTACGCTGGTATTCCTTCACAATTGTTGGCAAATCGTCCAGATATTAAGCAAGCAGAACAAGAATTAATTGCGGCAAAATTAGATGTAAAAGTGGCTCGTGCAGAATTTTATCCGTCATTAGATATTACTGCAAAAATAGGCGTTGAAGCTTTTAAACCTTCTTTTTTGTTCACACTTCCCGAGTCTTTATTGTATTCACTTGCGGGAGAATTGACGGGTCCGCTAATTAATAGGAACGCCATCAAAGCCGAATTTACTAAAGCCAATGCCCGCCAACTTCAGGCGATGTACAATTATGAGCAAACGATTTTAAACGCCTATCTTGAAGTTTCAAATCAACTTTCTAAAATCTCTAATCTAGAGAAAGGTTATAGTTTAAAATCGCAGCAGGTAGATGCGCTAAATAAGGCAATAGATGCTTCTGTTGATTTATTCAAATCCTCTAGAGTAGATTATTTTGAGGTACTAATGACGCAGCGAGATGTTCTCGAATCTAAATTGGAATTAATAGAAACTAAGAAGGAACAAATGAATGCTGTAGTTCATGTCTACAGGGATTTAGGTGGAGGATGGAAATAGAACGAGAGTAAATAAAGAGTCCGCTATTGTCGACTCTTTATTTATTATGCATTAACGATTTGTAATCAATCGGACAAGTTTATAACTTGGAGTAAGCAAATTCGAATTATCTAATTACTATATATAGGAAAAGCCAGTAAATAAATACTGGCTTTTTATTTTTTAAAATAATCGCTCCTTGAGAATGTGCTATTGTTTTACAAATTCGTACTGCAATCAAAGAGGGTTACTAGAATGTTTTTTTAGACATGTACATTCATCATATTGTTAAAAAGTCCAAATGCTTTTAGTAACCAAATAACAACACAAATAACAACGACAATGTTAAAAATGCTTTTGATTTTGGAATCCATCGGGATATAAGCGTTAACAAGCCAAAGAAGCACGCCCACAACAATCAATACTAATAATACGGTAAATAATGGCATAATTTAAAGTTTTAAGGTTTATTCAAATGTATCACAATACCCTACACAACAACTTATATAATTTTAACAACAAATTATATTATTACAGTATTCCATTAATTAATAATAAATTATAAAGGAACGGTGTGGTTTTAGGAGCACAACTTTACGGTTGTAAATACTTCAGTCCGGCTGTACATTATATCCACGCCCAAAAGCGTGGGATGCCATTTCCATCGGGGCTAGATCAAACCGGTAATTGTTTCATAAACTCCCTAAAAACCGTATCCTAAACCAACAGTAATTCGCGCCGGATCATCGATGCTTTTAAAGTAAGTTAGTCTCGCAGTAAGTAAATTGAGTGCATTGAGCCAAAGTCCACCACCAACAGATTGATGCCACTCGCTAGATTTCTCTCCATCAAGCCAAACTCTTCCGTAATCATAACCAACTAAAATTCCGTAAGACATTGGGACAATCGTTTTTCGTATGGTTCCAATATTCCATCTAACATCCGTACTTTGGTAATAAGAAGCATTTCCTAAAAAACGTTGGTTTCTATAGCCTCGTAAATCATAATCACCACCCAAAGTAGCACCTTGATAAAACTCGTAATTGTTGTTTAATATCATTTTTGACTTTAAAATGGTCGCAAAAACAAGAATTCCTCTTGGATCTATTTTATGATTGAAATTGATTTTAGCCTCTACAGTAGGGAAATTAGTTTTCGGATCATTAACATTCATTTTCCAACTTCCCGCTATAGAGAATCCAAATCCCATAGTTGGGAGGGACGGAAGATCGTAATTTTCAAAACTATATTTTACAGATGCACCAGTAAATTGCTCTTGATCAAAAACATTTGGATGTACAACACCAGGGATATCAATATATCTATCCATTGTTTCTTCTACTTGTATTTGTTCGATAAGAGCCGAAAAATTAATTTCACTTCCAGATCTACCTATCTTTTTTATTGTAGGCGTGGCTCTTAAAGTTCTTATTTTGACTCTGTTATAGTCCATTCCATTGTCTTTATCGTCATTTGTCGTTTCATTTCCATATCCAAAATAATTAATACTAAAGTTGGGACTAGTCGACCGCAATTCTAAACCTAAATCCCATTTACCCACTGCACGAGGAAACGAACCCGTATATGTTAGCTCATATCCGCTAGTAGCAAAAAAGTAGTTGGCTATTAGAATATGTCGTTGTGTAAAAGGATATTGATTAAATTTGTTAACAGTATAGCGGGCTAGGATTCCCAATTTTACTCCATCGTCTGGATTATAACCTCCATAAGGTAAGCCTCCAAAAACATTGTATTTTACTTTATTATAATCGTAATGATTTGGTTCATAATCATCACTCAAATTGGTTTGAGTGCGACGATCTACTGAATAACTATCTTCTTTCGATTTAAAATCATATATTTTTATTTTTTTACCATTTTCAACAGTATAATTATCATGATTCTGTCCGCCAATCAATCTAATTTTTATAGTTGATTTTGGATCTCCTTTTACATAGAAAACGTCATCATCATCTAAGCCATATATCCAAATGTTTTTGGTTTTATCAGCGGTAAATTGTTTCGTATAGAGTAAACTGTCGCCTTCTTTTTTTATGCGATATACCGAAACTTCAGTTTTATTTCTTTCCGTATGCGTAATTAAAAACTTATCTTTTTTATCGGTACCAACAAGCAATACCGTTTTTTGCAATACGTTGTAATATTCTTTTGTATATTGCTGCAGTTTTGTTTTTCTTATTTTTAAAATTCTTTTTATATCGTCGATGGTTTTGTCTTGCACTTCTTTTGGCAAGTTTGTAAAAGCAGCATCAATATCAGCATCCGTTAAATGCTCTTCGATGTACTTTGCTTGCTTTACCCAATCTTGTTCACTAGACGTTTTTAGAAAAGCAATATCTTGTGAATAGGCGTCACGGTTCAACCATTTAATATTTTTTATGTTTTCTCTAAAAGTTTGTTGATGGCGTACAACCGGCATATTCATTAAAATAGAGAGTAAGAAACCATCGTATTTTGGAAAGGCTTGATCTCTGAATCTTGGGATTGGTTTGTACACTGTTTTTTTACCCTCCTTATATTCTCCCCAACTCCATTGATCACTCTTTCTATTCCAATCGCCAATTAGCATATCGAACAATCTAGCTTTTATATATTCGGGTTCGTCAATAGTGTATTTTTCATCTTCTCGTAACTTTTCCATAACGGCTCTGGTACTTAAGATTTGCAATGGTTTTCCAAAGTCTTTTGCATTAATGGGATTATTTGCAGGCACTTCTTCTACGAGGTACAATTGATCTCCATAAATAGCATTATAGCTTTTTAATAGCGGTTGTTTCGGAATATAATACAAAAGTGGGTTGGTGTGCGGAAGACCAATTTTTTCAGTCAAATTCCCAACAGCAAAAGGAAGGTAAGGATGAGCAGTGGTATAGAAATCATATAAAAAATGTTCTGCAAATGTTTTATCAAATTCATTCAAAATGTACTGATCTTTAAAAACCACAGATTGAATAAAACGTGAGGTACTTTTTTTTAAGGCACGCATCACATATTCTTTTCCCTTTTTATCTTCCAAAATCAATGATTTAGATTGGTGTTCATTGCCTTCTCCAATAGGTTTAACTCCTCCAAAAAGGGTATCTAGCGTCGCAGTCTTTGCCGTTATTGGCATGCTGTAATAATTCCTATAATGTTTACCAAAAAGGAATTTATGATACCAACTTTTTTGTGTCATTTCTTTCGAATAAACAGAAGCAGTTGTTTCTATCGGAAATTTTGTTGGCAACTTGGCTGAAGCACTTGAATCGTTACTTTTTAGAATAGTATGTTCAAATAATAATTTTTCTTGATCATTTTCGATACCATAAAAAGCTACTTTACTTTGTCCATTTTTATATATAGTCAAAGTGGAATAGCCATTCCTGCCGTACGAAAAATCATTTTTATTAACCGCCTTTGCAGGATTCCGTTTTGAACCCGCTCCGCTAATAATTTGCTTGATATTATCTCTGCTTATGTATTGTAAACTGTGGTCATGCCCTGATACAACAATTATATTCCGTTGATTTTGAATTAGTGTCTTAACTCTTTTTATAAAAGTGTTATACACTTTATTTTGAAGGTCTTGAGAATTAATACCAGATGTCTTGCGAATTACATTTATTAAAGAACCAACCACTGGTAGCGGAATCTTTTTTTCAAAAGGGAAAAGCTGCTCTTTTACAGAATATTCTCCGCCGTGAATTCCGTTACTTATTACCGGATGGTGTAACGCGAGAATTACTGTTTTTTCCTGATTTGCATAAAATAGCTTTTCTAATTCATCAAAGAAATATTCTCGATTTTTGATGTAACAATTATCATTAATAGTTGGGTAATTGTCCCAATCTTTCAAAAACCACTCACTATCAATTGTTATTAAAGTAACATTACTATCAATTTTTAATTCTTGAAGACCACAAGTATTTTGAGGTAAAAAAGCAGTTTTATCATTCAAGTAACTGTTTATAAATTGTTCTTGGCGCTGTAAACCTTCGATGCCATTAGCCCAATCATGATTGCCTGCTATGAAAATGGTCTTTCCTTTAAAGTTTTTAGACACCTCCAACTGAGCTGTCAATTTTTCTTTCGCCAATGTTGCTTCTACCGCCGAATTATCGTCTGGCAATCCGTTGGGGTAAACATTATCTCCAAGAAATAATAGTGTACTTTCTTTGGGAGCTTTTTGTACTCTGTTATGAAGTAATGTTAACGTTTGTTTAGACTGCTCATCTTCTACATTTCCCGCATCGCCTACCAAAAATAAAGTATGATCAATTTTTAAGGAATTGGAAGTTTTTTCTTCTATAGGATTTTTGAGGTTTGCTCCATACTGAGCATGATGAGTAGCACATGATTGAAGTGACAACACCACAACAATAAAACTAACCTTAACTATTTTATTTTTTGTCAATTTCTTATGTATAGAGAATATCATGATTTAATTTTATTTGTTTTAAAATGGGCAGCTATTTTAAATAGTAGTACAAAGATTCTTATAACTTTAAAAAATAGATAAAAACCTAGCTACTAAAATACACAATACCGTAAATTAAACATATTTAAAATGACTTAAAGTCACTATTCAATGCCCTTTTCATAGTATTTTGGTAAAAGTACTAAAGGCCGATCAAATAAAATAGGTTACTGTTAAATTATGATAGTATTCGGGAAATTATACTAAGTAGATATTGGGTGAGAATTCAGAATTAATTCGGAATTAGATCTTTAATTTGTATCTTTTAAATTATAATAATGAAATATCTCAATATACTTTTCGTGCTCTGGTTCTCTCCCTACTTGATAGCTCAAAATACTGTCACTGACACAATTGTTGTAAAAGATACAGTCCAGAATGTAAAATTCAACTATAACCAGTTAATCATTCCTACTGTGTTAATTGGTTTTGGTTTTATTGGTTTGAACAGCGATCAACTAAAAGATTTTAATTCGGAAGTACAAGATGAGGTTACTGAGAATATTGATCATAAAATTTCGATTGATGATTTTATGCAATTTGCTCCAGCAGCGGCTGTTTACGCTCTGAACGTTGGCGGTGTAAAGGGAAAAAACAATCTGAAAGATCGCTCAATTATTTTGGCAAGCTCGTACTTAATGATGGGTGTTGCAGTTTATGCTTTAAAAAACACTACTAAGATAGAACGGCCAGACGGGTCTGCCAATAATTCATTTCCTTCAGGGCACACAGCCACTGCGTTTGCTGGAGCTGAATTTCTATGGCAGGAATACAAAGACAAATCGGTTTGGTACGGAATAAGTGGGTATCTAGTGGCTACTGCAACTGGTGCTTTTAGAGTTGTAAATAACAGACATTGGGTTACTGATGTGGTGGCAGGAGCAGGGATTGGAATTCTAAGTACGAAAGTTGCCTACTGGATTTTCCCCTATGTCAACAAGACAATTTTCACTTCTAAAAAGACTAAGGAAAATAATGCTTCTACAATGATTTTACCTTTTTATAATGGAAAACAATTAGGTTGTGGTATGGTAATGCAATTTTAAATTTGATCTGACAAGGAGCGATTTTCGTAATTTTTAGGTGCTTGCATAGCGTTTTTAGAACCAAAATGCTTACTTTCTGTTCTATCAAATTATAAAAAAATTTACCGCAAATTCTCAAATTTTAGTAATTTGAGAGTTTGCGGTAAAAATAATTTTTTTAATACCATTTATTAGTCAATAACCTCTTTTATAAAATTTCCTGTGGCATCAAAAATTAAATCCATTCCTTTTATTTCTACTTCGAATGTTGTTACTCCTTGAGCATTGGTGATTTTACTAACTTCTTTTATTTTTTTCGATGGATAATGAGACTGAACATACGCGTCTACATTTTTCGGCAACTGATTTTTTTCTATTTCGACCTCAGTTTCGATAATATTTCCAACACTATCTAGTAGTAAAGATTGTTCAATATCTTTTTCTTCAAATGAGACTTCGTAATTGTCTTTTTCTTTTTCCCACTTCGTGTTTTGTGCTTTTGGGTATTTTGAATTAAAAGTTGATACTACCGAAGTAGGGACTTTTTTTTGGTCTAGAGACTGAGCTGAAACTAAACCAGTGCATAGAATTGTTGATGCTAATAAAAGAGATGTTTTCATTTTTACTGTTTTTAAATTAAGCAATAAAATTAGAAATGCAATCTGTAGAAATGTTGAATTTTAAAAGTTCATGCTAAAACAATGTAATTGATTCTCAAATGTATATCTAAGTTTCCATTGATTGAGTTCTGCTATTTTTTTTATAATGGCAAGACCAAGTCCATTTCCTTGAGAAGAAGGATTTGCTTTTGAAAACCGACTGAATACCTTGTCGATTATTAACAGCACTTGTTGTCCTGTATTTAGAAATGTCAATCGATTATCCTTAATCCGAATGATAATTTTGCCGTTCTTTTCATTATGACGAATCGCATTCAAAAATAAGTTATTTATCAATACTTCGGTTAAAGAAGGATTTCCTGTAATGCTGAGTTCTGTCATGAATTCAGTTTCGATGCTAATATTTTTTGCTTGAGCTTGCTCGGAAAAAAAATCAAGATGTTTTTTGATATAATCATTTAAAACAATAGTACTTTGCTCGAGGTAATTTTTATTTTCAATTTTTGAAAGCAATAAAAGATTTTTATTGAGTCTGTTAAGTCTTGAAACATCATTGTTTAGAGAACTAACAATATCCGACTGTTCTTCGCTAAGCTTTAATTGAAGTAAGTTGTCAATTTTAGTTTGAAATAAAGCGAGTGGTGTTTGTAATTCATGTGCGGCATTTTCAACAAATTCTCTTTGACTTTTATAAATGCTAATGTTTTTTTCGATCAGTTTTGAAAGACTCTTGTTGAGTTGATTAAATTCTTCAACTTCTGTAGTATTAAATTTTGGTGTTTTATTTTTATCCAATTCAAATCCCTGAATTTGATCAAGTGCATCATAAAAAGGTTTCCAAAGTCTCCTAGATGAAATTTTGACAATTAGCAATACGCCAACCATTAGAATAGTAATAATAAGCAAAAATAGAAATGCAATACTTTTTACAATATCTTCTTTTTCAATGAGATTAACTCGGGAAGTGTACGTATAAGGTTTTCCCTCTATAGTGACTGGACTATTGAGCTCTCGGTAGGGTTCGTTTTCATTCTCTAATGGTTCAAAATAGTTTTTAGTAAAAAGAGAATCTTTTGTAACGATATGCGACGGTAGTAAGAGTCCATTCCGGTTAAATTTATTCCACTGTGTAATATCCAAAATTTTAAAGGTATTGAGTTGTTCTTGCACAAATTCCTTTTTACGTAGGAGCATGGATTCGTCCGTTTCCTCTAGGTACAAATAATTGGTAATATAATAAAATACAGGTGCTGAAATTAATAACAGTAGTAATGAGAATACTAGGAATTGATTTGTGGTCTTATGTAATAATTTTTTAGTCATTTTCCCATTTGTATCCTAAACCGTAAATGGTTTGAATGTAGTCAACACTTCCTGCTCCTTGCAGTTTTTTCTTTAAATTTTTAATATGAGCATATATAAAATCATGATTATCGAGCATATCTGCCATATCTCCCGAAAGATGTTCGGCTATAGCTCCTTTTGATAATACCTTATTATTGTTGCCAATTAAAAAGAGTAACAAATCTATTTCTTTTTTGGTTAAATCCACTTTTTTATCATGAACTGTTACCATTTTAGATAAAATGTCTATTGTAATTTCATTGAAAATAACTTTATTATTTCCTTTGAAATTTTTGCGTCGAATGAGCGCTTGTACCCTCACTAAAAGTTCTGAAAGATGAAAAGGTTTGGTTAGAAAATCATCAGCTCCTAGGTTAAAACCTTCTATTCGAGTATCTAATGTTTCCTTTGCAGATATGATTACTACACCTTCTGTTCTATTCTTGCTCTTTAATTCTTTTAAAATATCAAAGCCGTCACCATCAGGAAGCATTAAATCTAATAAGACACAATCATAGTCGTAATTTTCAATTTTATCGAGTGCTATTGTATAATTGTGAGCAGTTTCACATTGAATGCCATTCGACTTAAAATAATCTTTGATGCTTTTAGCAATTTCTTTCTCGTCTTCTATAATTAAAATTTTCATAGTGCAATTTAACAATTCAATTTTGAATGAATTTTGAATTTTTTATTTAAAAAGTAATAAAATTTTCATCAACTAAGAAAGTTTATTTTCTCTAAAGATCTGATGATAGTTTATTTATTCAGAAAATATTCAGATTTCGGCTTTAATTTTGGTTAATCGAGTTATAAATACGATTTGAATACTATTTAATGAACCATGAAAAATTTTCCAAAAATTGATTTAGTATATTGGTTGCTAATGATTTTAGCAACTACCATAGGAGAAATTGTAGGTAACTTAATCTCAAGAAATTTTGGTTTAGGCTATAGTGCAGGCTCAGTATTGCTTATAAGCATCTATGCGATAGCTTTAATAAGTATTGCTTTTTCTAAAGGAGAAAATTATATTTTCTATTGGATTTTAATCGTATTAGGAAATATTGCTGGTACAAATATCGCTGATTTTGTGGTTATTTCACCATTAAATTTAGGAACTATTTGGGGTTCTCTCTTAGTTATGGGAATATTGATAAGCATACTTTTAATTTGGCGATTTATTTCACCAAATTCATCCATTGATAAAGGATTAGATTTAAAAACTCAAGTTTTATATTGGTTTGCTATTTTAATGTCAAGCACATTTGGTACAACTTCTGGGGATTTTCTCTCCAACGACACGTCATTAGGTGCATTAGGAGGCTCATTACTGTTGTTGGTATTTTTAGGAATCGTAATTTTATTTGTTTTATATACAAAAATTTCAAAAGAGCTTTGCTATTGGATAGCCTTAGTTTTAGTGCATCCAATTGGCGCAACAATTGGAAACTATATCTCAAAACCAGCAGGCCTTAATTTTGGAAATATTTGGACTAGCGTGGTATTAATTAGTGTGTTTGTACTTATTTATTTAAGTACAAATCTTAATTCTAAAAAAACATAAAAATGGAAAAAATTAATAAGGTAGCCCAAATAACACTTTTATTCTGGATTATGAAAATCGTCGCCACTACATTGGGCGAAACGCTAGGCGATTTTATTTCGATGACATTGCATTTAGGATACGCAGCAGGACTTGGAATCACATTATTATTTTTTCTCGTTGTGCTAAGTATTCAATTAACTATCAACAAATACGTTCCACTAGTGTACTGGTTAGTTATCATTGGAACCACAACCTTAGGTACAGAAATTTCGGATTATATAGATCGCAGTTTACATTTGGGCTATGCTTTGGGCAGTTCATTGTTAGTCGCAGGACTATTGGCTAGTTTGTACTTTTGGTATAGAAAATACAGAAATATAGAAGTTTCGCCAATAATGGAAAAGTCGAAAGAAATGTATTATTGGATCGCCATTTTATTTTCAAACAGTCTAGGAACAGCTTTTGGAGATTACTTAAGTGATAACGCAGGCTTGAGCTATTTGAATGGAGCCTTGGTTACAGGAACGATCATTGTAATTGTTGTTGGACTGCATTATTTTTCTAAAATTAATCATATATTATTATTTTGGATTGCCTTTGTTTTTACTAGACCATTTGGCGCCACTTTTGGAGATTTTCTTACCAAACCCATTTCAAAAAGAGGGTTAGATTTAGGAACTTTGAACGCTTCAATGGTTAGTATCGTCTTGATGTCAATTCTTATTTATATAGCTACCTCAAAGTTGCCAACTCAAAATAGGATAGAATAGTAGTCGGTGGTAAATTTTATTTTTTAATACTGCTTTATCGTTTGGTAAATAATTAATCGAAAATTCATAAAGAATTCAAAATTGTAGATTACATTTGGCTTGTATTATTTATGAAATTTCGCACCATAGCTCCAACCATGAAAAAAATCCAATTTTTAAAACCACTTTTTAATTTTCTACTACTTGGTTTAGTAATCCTCAGTGCTAGTCGGTTTTTATTGTTTTTAGTATTTAAATCACGTGTAGTTGAAACTCAAGATTATGCTTATGTTTTTCCTATTGGCTTGCGAATGGATCTTATTCTTTTGTGCTATCTACTTTTACTTCCTTTTGTTTTAATAACTTTTCTTCCTGATGCTTTTTTGAAGAAAATACAAAGTTTTTTTTATGTCTATTTCATGTTCTTTCTGACCGTTATTTTATTTATGGAAATGGCGACGATCGATTTTATTAAGCAGTATGATACTAGACCTAATAAACTATTTATAGATTATTTAATTTATCCTCAGGAAGTTGTAGGAATGCTGTTAAAGAGTTATCTCGCTTCTCTTATCATTACGGCAATAGTATTGATAGGGTTTGTCTATGCATTAATACGATTTAGAAAACCACTTTTTGAAATAAAGAATACACCTTATATAACAAAATTAATTTTATTTCCTATAGCTGCTTTTTTTGTGTTTTTTGGCGCTAGATCTAGTCTAACTTCAAAACGACCTATAAATCCTAGTGATGCTGTTTTTTCTACAGATCACTTAACTAATTCTCTTGGGCTTAATTCTACTTACACGGTTGCTTTTGCTTTGTATTCAATGAAAAATGAGAAGAATGCTGAGAAAATGTACGGAAAAATGGATTACGCAGAGGCGATATCAAGAGTAAAAAAATATATGGATGTGAAACCAAGTGATTTTACAAACGATTCTATTCCTTTATTACACATCCAAAAATCGGATAGCGTTATTGCTAGACCTTTCAATATTGTTATTATTCTTGAAGAAAGCTTAGGTGCAGAGTATGTTGGATCCTTGGGCGGATTACCATTGACACCAGAATTTGATAAACTAACAAAAGAAGGTACATTATTTACCGATTTATATTCAACAGGTACTCGAAGCGTGCGCGGTATTGAGGCTGTTGTTACAGGCTTTTTACCCTCCCCTTCTGAGAGCGTAGTGAAACTAAACAATTCGCAATCTGATTTTTATACGATCGCATCCCTATTAAAACAAAAGGGCTATGATACCAGCTTTATTTACGGTGGAAAAGCAAATTTTGATAATATGGGTGCATTCTTTAATGGTAATGGATTTGATAAAATTATCGATGAAGATAAATTTGATGCAGACAAAAGTGCTTTTCATGGAACTTGGGGATGGTCTGACGAAGATGTTATGGCAAAAGCCAATAGTTATTATAAAAGTCTGGGTACTAAACCTTTCGTTTCTTTAGTGTTTTCTTCTTCCAATCACGAACCTTTTGAGTATCCGGAAGGAAGAATCACACCTTATGATAAAAAATACAACACGGTAAATAACGCAATGAAATACGCGGATTACTCCATTGGTCAATTTTTTAAAGAAGCCAAAAAAGAAGCGTATTACAAAAACACTATTTTTCTAATAATTGCCGATCACAATACCAGAACTTATGGTAAACATTTAGTACCGATACATAAATTCCATATTCCAGCACTAATTATTGGTCCAGGTGTTCCAAAAGACAAACGATATAATAAACTAAGTAGTCAGATTGACATTCAACCGACATTGCTAAGTAAAATAGGAATGGATGTACAAACACCAATGGCAGGAAGAAATTTATTTGCACTACCAGAGGCTGTTCCCGGGCGTGCTATAATGCAGTTTAATGACATCAATGCTTTCCGTGTTGGAAACGAAGTGATTATCATGCAACCTAATAAATCGCCATTGCAATTTCACGTAGAAAAAGATACTGTTTTCACTGCACAAAAGTTGAATGAGGATTTATCTAAGGACGCACTGGCCCATGTGATTTCGGCATTCTATATGTATAATCAAAAAAAGTACCGACTTAAATAAGCTTCGTAAATAATAATTTATTTTCGTTATTAGATCCTCTTTGGTTCTGAACAATAAGGCAATTATTCCATAAATATTTAAATCTTTGTAAAAGATAGCAATTCTTTTACAAAGATTTAAATTATATAAAGTATTGCAAAATTCTGTAAGTTTTTTTACTTTAAAGTCCCTAACTTTCGGACACCCTAAATTTAAAGAAGGAAATTATTAGCATTTCTTTCCTATTCAATGCAGCCGTGATACATTTTTTTTAGCATATAATTCAAAACATATTGCTACCAATTAGATGTAAAATCGAATCATTATCTACTTCAAAATGACTTATAACGGATACTCTCCGTACTACGTTCGAGCTAGCCTAAAAAGAGCATTAGCGATAAAACCGCCGCCTGAATCATGCATGCAGCTTCAAGTAATAGAATTTTTCTAATTATTATTTTGGTAAATAAATACTAGTATCTGAATAAAATTGTCATTTGCGAAGGTCCTTTTCTAAGTTTAAAATAATATACTTAAAATGAAAAATAATACTAAAATAACTACATTATTCCTTGATATTGGTGGGGTTTTACTTTCTAATGGATGGGGACATGAATTTAGACAACAAACCGCACAAAAATTTAATTTAGATTACACTGAAATGCAACTTCGGCATGAATTGTTTTTTATAGTTGCCGAAGAAGGAAGGATGACTTTAGATGAATATCTCGCACGTGTTGTATTTTATGAAGAGCGAAATTTTACAGTAGAAAATTTTACAGATTTTATGTTTTCCTTGACCACTGCTAATAGCGACATGATTGCTCTAATGAAGAACTTAAAAGAAAAGTATAAGTTACGAATAATTGTAGTCAGTAATGAAGCGAAAGAATTGAATGAGTACAGAATAAGGAGATTTAATTTAAACAGTTTTGTCGATTTTTTTGTTTCCTCTTGTTATGCACATATTAGGAAACCCGATACTAGGATTTATAAATTAGCTCTAGATGGCGCACAAGTCCCAGTAGAAGAGATTGTGTATATTGATGATGTTCAAATGTTTACAGAAGTAGCATCAGGCTTAGGTATTAAGAGTATTTGGCATCAAGATTATCAAGCAACTTGTAACGCTTTAGAAGCTTTAGACTTAAATGCTAATTAAAATTGATAAATAATATGTCACATAATATAGCGCCGTCCATTCTTGCAGGCGATTTTGCAAATCTTTCAAAAGATATCGAAATGCTTAATAACAGCGAAGCCGATTGGATTCACGTTGATATTATGGATGGCGTATTTGTACCTAATATTTCTTTTGGTTTCCCAGTTCTCGAGGCGATTAAAAGACTAACAACCAAACCGCTTGATGTACATTTAATGATTATAAAACCGGAAAGGTACATTGGCCGTTTTAAGGAAGCGGGTGCTACAAATTTAATTGTTCATATTGAAGCTTGCACTCATTTGCACAGTACCATTCGATCCATAAAACAACATGGGATGATGGCTGGTGTAGCGCTTAATCCGCATACCGCTGTGAATAATCTAGAAGCTATAGTACACGATATAAATCACATATTGATCATGTCTGTTAATCCTGGTTTTGGTGGACAGGAATTTATAGAAAATACCTATAAAAAAATTGAACAAACACGTGAATTGATTATAAAAAGTGGTTCAAAAGCACTTATTGAAGTGGATGGTGGCGTGAATCTTCTAAATGCAGAAAAACTTATAAACGTAGGTGCTGATATTTTGGTCGCCGGCAGTTCTATCTTTCATTCGAGTAATCCTACTACTACCATTGCTACTCTAAAGGCATTATAAAGACTTTATTATTTATAAGTAGCAGTGTATAAAACTGATTTTGCTCAAAATATTGCCGTATTTATTTTGATTGACTAACTAAAAACGTGGTAATAATATAAATCATAAGGTAGATTGTGTAACTCTTTCGGATATACTATTTCTAATTTAGAGGTCAGTTAATTAAAGCAATTCAATTGCGTTAAACACACACGACATACTCACTTTTCTGTTCTACTTTTAATAGTAAGATAAAAAATACATATAATGAATTCGCAATTACTAAAAGATACCATTGATCAACTTTTTACTAACAACAAAGGTCTACTCGCAATGGACGAAAGTACTGGCACCTGCGACAAACGTTTTGCAGCTTTGGGTATTCCACAAACTATTGAGATGCGACGCAAGTATCGGGAACTGATTGCTACAACACCAGGATTAAATGAAAGTATAGGTGGAGCGATTTTGTACGATGAAACCATTAGACAGAAAACAGAAGAAGGAATACCAATCTCCGAAGTTTTGTTGAAAGTTGGAATTATTCCCGGAATAAAAGTAGACATGGGAGCAAAAGAATTGGCTGGTTTTCCCAATGAGAAAATTACTGAAGGTTTGGATGGACTCAGAGAGCGTTTATCCCAATATAAAACAATGGGCGCTCGATTTGCCAAATGGCGCGCAGTAATTACAATTGGAGAAGGAACTCCCACCACCGAATGTATTGAAGCTAATGTGCATGCACTTGCTAGATACGCTGCTTTGTGCCAAGAAGCAGGGATGGTACCAATAGTTGAGCCAGAAGTTCTGATGAGCGGTAATCATTCGTTAAAACGCTGTTATGATGTTACGGAAGAGGTGTTGAAAACACTCTTTAGTCAATTGTACCAATATAAAATTGACGTAGAAGGAATGATCTTAAAACCCAATATGGTACTTGCAGGCTCAGAAAGCACAGAGAAAAATTCTATAGACCAAGTAGCCGAAGCAACCGTACAGTGTTTACTTCAAGCTGTTCCTGCTGCTGTTCCTGTAATCGCGTTTTTATCTGGAGGCCAATCGCCAGAAGATGCAGCGGCACACTTGAATGCTATAAAAAAAAAATTCAAGGAGCATTTGCCTTGGATCGTTACATTTTCTTTTGCAAGGGCAATTCAAGAACCTGCTTTAAACGCTTGGAAAGGGCAGGATGCTAATAGGACCCAAGCACAAACTTTATTATACGGTAATGCTAAAAATGCGGCTGCTGCGACGAGCGGCGAATACAATTCAGGATTGAAATGATCCGTTTTTAGTAGTTACTATTTTTTAGAATATTTTTAAATAATCGACATGAAAATTCAAACAGAAACACTAGAGCAACACGCAATAAATACAGTTCGAGTACTAGCGGCAGATGCAGTACAAAAAGCAAATTCAGGACACCCAGGAACGCCAATGGGACTAGCACCAATTGGCCACGTATTATGGTCGGAGAGCATGAATTATAATCCAAAGAATCCAGAATGGGGAAACAGGGATCGTTTTATTTTATCCTGTGGTCATGCTTGTATGCTACAATACAGTTTTTTATACCTAACGGGATATCCCATCACTCTTGACGACATTAAAAACTTTCGCCAATTGCACAGTAAAACGGCTGGACATCCTGAATACGGTTTGTTGCCAGGAATAGAAGTAACTACTGGACCACTAGGACAAGGATTTGCAAATGGGGTAGGTTTTGCTATTGCTGAAAAGTATATGGCAGCCCGATATAACAAACCAAGCTTTGACTTATTTAATTATAAAATTTATACCATTTGTAGCGATGGAGATATGATGGAAGGAATAACTTCTGAGGCTGCCTCTCTAGCGGGTCATCTTAAGTTGGGGAACATGATTTATTTGTATGATGATAACCGCATCACCATTGAAGGAAGTACCAACATTGCATTTGATGAGGACGTTGCGCAACGGTTTGAATCCTATGGATGGCATGTTCAAGTACTTGCAGATGGAAATGATTTGGATGCTTTATCGAAAGCAATACAAAATGCACAAAAGGAAACACATCGTCCTTCACTTATAAAAGTACGCACACATATTGGTTATGGTAGTCCAAATAAAGAAGATACCGCTGCTGCACACGGTTCACCCTTAGGCGAACCAGAAGTGAAACTCGTAAAGGAGAACTTTGGTTTTGATCCAAATCAATATTTTGAAGTTGCTGATGAGGTTTTAAATTACTATCGCGAAGCTGGTAATAAAGGAGTTGAGAAAGAACAAAAATGGAATGAACTTTATAAAAACTATAAAGAAAAATATCCTGAGCTTGCCACTGAATACGAATTATTGAGTAATGGTAAATTACCTGATGGTTGGAAAGAAAATTTGCCAGTTTTTAAAGCAGGTGAAGAAATGGCAACCCGAAAAGCTTCTGGAAAAGTGTTAAATGCAATAGCTGATTATTTGCCTAATTTAATTGGTGGTTCAGCAGATTTGGCGCCATCAACAGATACAAATTTAGATAAATACAAATCCTTTTCGGCAGAGAATTTTGAGGGTCGCAATTTTCACTTTGGGATTAGAGAACATGCAATGGGTGCGATTTTGAATGGATTAGCACTTAGTAAATACGTCATTCCTTATGGTGCCACATTCTTAGTGTTTTCAGATTATATGCGTCCGCCGATTCGTTTGGCTGCGATTATGAAAATTCGTCCTATTTATGTTTTTACACACGATAGTATCGCTTTAGGTGAAGACGGAACTACACATCAACCTGTTGAACAACTAATTGGTCTGCGATCAGTTCCAAATGTAATGGTAATTCGTCCCGCTGATGCCAATGAAACGGTACAGGCTTGGCGAGTAGCGCTCGAACATTCTGGTGGGCCTGTTGCATTAATTCTTACCCGTCAAGGTGTTCCCATATTGGATCAAGAGAAATATACAAAAGCCACTCAATTGGAAAAAGGCGCTTACATTCTCTCTGAATCAGAAACAACACCTAAGGTTATTTTGATAGGAACAGGTTCAGAAGTGCAATTGTTACTTGGTGCACAACAAAAATTAAAAGAGCAGAATATCGGTGCCCGTGTCGTAAGCATGCCATCCTGGGAATTATTCGAAAAACAAGATGCAGCATATAAAGAAAAAATATTTCCTAAAACCTTGCGTAAACGTTTGGCTGTAGAGGCTGGATCTCCAATTGGTTGGCATAAATATGTCACTGATGATGGTGATGTAATTGGAATTACAGGATTTGGAGAATCGGCACCAGGAGAAGAAGTCATGAAAGAATATGGATTTAGTGTGGAAAACGTAATAAAAAGAGCAAAAGCATTACTTGAATAAAACGAAAGAAAAATTTTAAAAACAAATATTAATAATAAACTATAATAAAATGAAAAAGATTAACATCGGAATTACAGACAAAAACAGACAAGCAATTGCAGATCAGTTATCAATCATACTATCAGATGAATTTGTGCTTTATTCTAAAACATTAAATGCACATTGGAATGTGGAAGGACCAGATTTTCATGCAGCACACATTTATCTAGAAACATTGTATAACGAACAACAAGGTATTGTTGATACAGTGGCCGAAAAAATTCGTACAATAGGACATTATGCGCCTGCACAACTTAGCAAATACCTAGAGCTTACGCATCTTTCTGAAAAAGCGACTACTAAAAACGATAGCCAAACCTATTATGCTGATTTGTTAGAAGATCATGAAAGTATCATTATATTCTTGAGAGAAAACATTACTCCAATTGCGGATAAATTAAAAGCAGAAGGTATCAGTGATTACATTACGGGATTGATGGAATATCATGAGAAAACAGCTTGGATGCTACGATCTCATTTAAATTAGAAAAATTAAAAAAATAGACCATAACTAACAGAATTAATGTTATTTATGGTCTATACTAAAAAAAAATTAAATACACACTGTAGCCCAAATGGACTGATGTGCGGGTAACGATGACCTAGTAGCAAAAGTTAAGCGTTGCCATTTTAGAAAATAATTGTATCACAAAAAAATTTCACAAAATGAACACGCTAATTGAGTTATTAGATTACGGACAAAGTTATTGGTTGGATAATTTAACAAGAGGAAAAATTACCTCAGGTGAATTAAAAAATAGAGTAGAAGAGCAAGGATTAAGAGGTATAACTTCAAATCCTAGTATTTTCAACAAGGCAATTACAAGTGGATCAGATTATGACGAGCAAATTACCAAGTTGGTAAAAGACGACAAAAATCCTTCAGAAATATATGATGCACTTACCATAAAAGATGTACAAGATGCCTGCGATATTTTGCATCCAGTTTTTGAACAATCGAATGGTACTGATGGTTTTGTAAGTCTTGAAGTACCACCTTATCTTGCTCGAGATACAGAGGGCACTATCATAGAAGCTCGAAGGTTATACAGTGCTGTCGACAAGAAAAATTGTCTTATCAAAATTCCAGGAACAAAGGAAGGTATTCCCGTTATCGAGCAAATGCTTTACGAAGGGGTCAATATCAATGTTACGCTTCTTTTTTCTGTCGAAAGATACGATGAAATTGCACAAGCGTATATCCGCGCAATTACTCGAAGAATCGCCGATGGCAAAGCAGTAGATCATATTATTTCTGTTGCAAGTGTTTTTATCAGCAGAATTGATGTTCTCACAGATCAACTACTCAATCAACAAACTACCGCTGACGTGGGAAAGAAAATTTCCAGCAAGAACGAATCATTATTAGGAAGAGCGGGAATTGATACTGCTCGTATTTGTTATCAACAGTTCAAAGAAATCTTCAGTGGTGCCGACTGGAAAAAACTAGAAGAAAAAGGTGCTCATGTACAACGCCTTCTATGGGCAAGCACTAGTAATAAAGATCCCTTACGTGATAATCTTAGATATGTGGAATCATTGATTGGTAAAAATACAATAAACACGTTACCCGATAAAACAATAACTGAATTTGCAGACCATGGTATTTTAAAAAGAGATGCGATCGAGGATATCGATGAGGAAACGTACAATTTATTTGGAGAGTTAAGAAAAGTTGGAGTAGATATTTCTGCAGTAACAGAAAAACTTGAAAAAGATGGTATCGAAAGTTTTAATACAGATTACAATAAGTTGCTTGCAAATCTTGCTGATAAAAGATTAAAAGTAATGGCAGGAAGTGTCCCTTCGGAGCACACCGATCACACTAATTATGAGGAGCAACGAAGTATGGACATTCGTATGAAACCACAACCTTTTGATGAGCATTAAAATAGGCAAAGGGTAATGGAACTCAAAAAAAAATAATCGGCATTAAACAAACACAATGAAAGAACAAAAATTTGATTACGGAATGATTGGCCTCGGTACAATGGGACGTAATTTAGTATATAATATGAGCGATCATGGATATAGCGTTATTGGTTTTGACAAAAATAATACACAAGTAGAAGCGCTAAAACAACAAGCTAGTAATGACAACGTATTTGCCACTTCAAATCTAGACGAATTCTTAAAATCGTTAAAGTCTCCAAAAGTAATCTTGATGCTCGTGCCTGCAGGGAAAATTGTAGATGCGGTTATCAGTGAATTAAAACCTTTTTTGTCCCAAGATGATTTACTACTAGATTGCGGAAATTCTCATTTTACAGATACCAATAGAAGGATTGAGGAATTGAAATCCTCAGCCATTCATTTTATGGGCGTGGGTATTTCAGGAGGAGAATTGGGTGCACGTCATGGTGCAAGTATTATGCCAGGCGGTCCCAAGGAAGTGTATAACCGCGTGGCTAAAATGCTAGAGGCTGTTTCCGCCAAAGTAAATGACGAGCCTTGTGTAACGTGGCTCGGAACGGGTTCTGCGGGACATTATGTAAAAATGGTACACAATGGTATTGAGTATGGTTTGATGCAATTAATTGCAGAAAGTTATCAATTGCTAAAAGATATAGGAAAATTAAATAATGCCGAACTAGAATCTGTTTTTTCAAAATGGAATCAAGGAATACTTCAATCTTTCCTTATTGAAATCACAGCTGATATTTTCTCTCAGCCAGACGATCTCAGCAAAAATGACCTAGTTGACATGATACTCGACAGTGCAAAACAAAAAGGTACAGGCGGTTGGACATCAGAAGATGGTATCAATTTACAAGTTCCTATTCCAGTTATTGATATTGCCGTGACAATGCGTGACATGTCTGCTTTAAAAGAAGAGCGAGAAATTGCTGAAAAAAAACTGACAGGTCCTAAAATTGTACAAAATGATGATAAAACGGAATTGATTGCCTCACTTGAGCAAGCGTTTTATTTTGCTATGATAACCATTTATGCACAAGGAATGGCACTTTTGCAAACCGCTTCTACAAAATATGAATACGGTTTAAATCCCCAAGATATTGCAAAAATATGGCGTGGCGGTTGTATTATACGTGCCGCTTTGCTTGAAGATATGTATACTGCTTTCTCGCAAGAATCTAGCTTGCAAAATCTTATGATAAGTAAATTATTTGCTAAAAAACTAGATCACTCACAGAAAGGAATGCGCTCTATAATTGCTCAAGCTGTTGCTAATGGTATACCCGTACCCGCGATGATGATGTCGCTTGCCTATTATGACAGCTACCGAAGCGCTTGGCTACCGGCCAATTTAGTACAGGCACAGCGAGACTATTTTGGTGCACATACTTACGAACGCATCGATAGAGAGAGTACTTTTCACACACAATGGAATCAAAAAAATAGTTAACATGGAAGCTACAGGAACAATTAAACCCGCCCCAACCGTAATTATAATCCTAGGAGCTACAGGAGATCTTACTTGGCGTAAACTTATACCCGCCATCTATAATCTATTTCTAGACGATTGGTTACCTGAGCAGTTTGCATTGATTGGGGTGAGTCGTACTGATTTAACTAACGATGCTTTTAAAAAACGTTTGCACGAGGGAGTAGATAAATTTTCGCGCAGAGGCAAAACAAACAAAGAGGAATGGGACAAATTTGAAGAATTCCTACTATATCAAACAGGTGAATTCAATAAAAAAACCACCTATGCATCTATTGATAAACAAATAAAAACGTATGAAAAAGAATGGAAAGTAGTTGCAAATAGGATTTTCTATTTGGCAGTTCCACCCAACTCTTTTGAAGAAATTGCATGCCAAATAGGAAGTTCCGGACTTGCAAAAAATAAATTACAAAGCCGTATTGTCATCGAAAAACCATTTGGTCATGACCTTGAAAGTGCTCAGAAGTTAAATCATTTGTTGCATGGAATCTTTGATGAGTGCCAAATATATCGTATTGATCATTATTTGGGAAAAGAAACTGTTCAAAACATCATGGCTTTCCGTTTTGCAAATGCAATGTTTGAACCAATATGGAATCGGAATTATATCGAAAGCGTGCAGATTACCGTTTCGGAACAATTGGGCGTTGAAAACCGAGGGAATTATTATGAAACTGCAGGTGCGTTGAGAGATATGGTTCAAAACCATCTTTTTCAGTTACTCTGCTTAATCGCAATGGAGCCTCCCGTTTCGTTTGAAGCAGATGAGGTGCGAAACCGAAAAGTAGATGTTTTAAACGCATTACGCAAAATTAATCCCGATGAAGTTTATGAATATGCCGTTCGGGGTCAATATGGAGAAGGATGGATAGAAGGCAAAAAAGTGGTAGGCTACCGCCAAGAACCAGATGTAGATCCAGCATCAAACAAAGAAACATTTGCGGCTGTAAAATTATTTATAGACAATTGGCGCTGGCAGAGTGTTCCTTTCTATTTGCGCACGGGTAAGCGTTTGAATGAAACCAATTCGGTCATTACTATTAAATTCAAACCAGTACCGCATCAATCATTTCCCGCAGAAGCGCGAGGTAACTGGCAACCCAATACGCTAATGATTCATATTCAACCTCATATGGGAATTGATTTGCAATTTCAAGCAAAACGTCCTGGCCTTAAAATGTTATTGTACCCTGTAAATATGCAGTTCAATTACGATGAATCCTATACTTCAGGAACTCCAGAAGCGTATGAAACTTTATTGTTGGATATTATGGAAGGCGACTCTACACTTTTCATGAGAGCTGATCAGGTAGAATCTGCATGGAAAGCCTTGATGCCTATTATTAATATGTGGGAAACGAATCCTTCTGTAAACTTCCCGAACTATGCTTCAGGAATGCAGGGTCCCGAAGATGCGGAAGCCCTGATTGCTACAGATGGACATAGCTGGATAGCAACACCAACTAAAAATAAATAATTTATGAGCCAAAAACATAATCATATAAAAGTTTTTGAAACTGCTCCAGAATTAGCACAAGGTGCGGCCGAAGTGATGCTCTCAATAGCAAAACAGTCAATTGAAGCTAGAGGTAGATTTGTAATAGCATTATCAGGAGGAACTACGCCAGATGCTCTTTTTTCTCTACTAGCAAAACCTCCTTTTCGTGATGAAATGCCGTGGAATAAAATCTTTATTTTCTGGGGAGATGAGCGTTGCGTCCCGTTCGATGATAAAAAAAATAATGCCTTTAGAGCTAAAACGATAGTGCTCGATCAAGTTGCTATTCCATTAGAAAATATTTATCCGATTCCAGTGGGAATAGATCCTGCTTTGTCTGCAAAAAAATATGAAAGTACCATAAATCATTTCTTTGGAACTGAGGCTCTTTCCTTTGATCTAATTTTTCTTGGTTTGGGTGAAAATGGTCACACGGCATCATTATTTCCCGAAAGTGCTATTATTCATGAAAAAACGCAATTGTTAAGAGAAGTATATGTTCCGGAGCAGCACATGTTTCGCATTACGATGACTCCACTTTTGATTAACCAAGCACATACCATTATTTTTCTAGTTGAAGGAGAGAATAAAGCAGCAATTTTAAATACAGTTCTTAATGGGTCGTTACAACCCGACAAATACCCTGCACAAATAATTACTGCCGAAAAGGGTAAATTATATTGGTTTATTGATAAAAAGGCAGCAGCATTGCTGTCTTCTTAAAGTACTAAGACGAAATCAACATGAGTACAGATCAAGAGAATACAAATAGGACAAAAATTCGAATTGGAATCGCCGCAGATCACGGAGGTTTTGATTTAAAAGAATTCCTCATAAAAAAGCTACGTGACTTAAATTACGAAATAATTGATTTTGGTAATACCAAATTAAACAATGATGATGATTATCCAGACTTTGTAATTCCGCTTGGAGATGCTGTTGCAAATAGGACTATAGATCGCGGCATTGCTGTTTGTGGCAGTGGAGTAGGAGCTTGCATTGCAGTAAACAAGATTGCTGGCATACGAGGGTGTCTGATAACAGAAAAGTTTTCGGCACGTCAGGGTGTTGAAGATGACAACATGAATGTAATCTGTCTTGGAGGTCGCGTTATTACGGATCATTTAGCCTTTGAATTGGTTACTATTTTCTTGAAAGCTAAATTCAGTGGTGCAGAAAGACACAAGAGAAGGTTGGCAAAAGTGGCAGCTCTCGAAAATAGAACTAAATAAAATAAAGCATGAAAATTAATTGACTCTCAACTAATTAAGAAGAAATGATTAATTTCTTGCATCTAATTATTATTATTAAATCAACCAGATAAGGATTATAAGGTCATATAAACTAAATCTTAAATGAACTTAAATTCCTTACATGGTAAAAAATATAAGATTATTTTGTTGTTATAAATTAAAATATTTTTTTTTAAAAGAGCTCGCAACACTACAGCCAAAATATTAAATATTTGTTGAAAGTGCTGCCCAAGAGAACATTAAAAAACAATAGAAATTGAATGAAAGAAAAAGTAAAATCTAGCAAATTTCCAGAGGCAAATCTAATGAGATTAGATGACGAAATGCTCGATCTACTGCAACGGGAGACTTTTTCCTATTTCATTAACGAGTTCAATGAAAAAACTGGATTGATTGCTGATAAAACACAACCAGGATCCCCAGCAAGTATTGCAGCAACAGGCATGGGATTAAGCTGTTTGATTGTAGGAATTGAACGTGGATTTATAACCCGAGATGCAGCTATACAAAGAACACTAACCCTTTTACGATTTTTATGTGCCAGCCATCAGGGTATCGAAGCAGCTGCAACAGGATATAAAGGATTTTATTATCATTTTCTTGATATGGAAAACGGGAAACGTGCATGGAAAAGTGAACTATCAACGGTGGATACTGCAATATTGTTGGCTGGAACACTAACAGTAAGATATTATTTCAACAACGAAAATAAATTGGAAACCGAAATAAGAAATGCGGCCGATAAACTCTATGCGCGAGTAGATTGGCAATGGGCGTTAAATGGAAAAGATACTATTTCGCATGGCTGGAAACCAGAATCAGGATTTCTTAGAGCACGTTGGAATAATAAGTATTGTGAAGCACATATTATTTACATACTCGCACTTGGATCCCCTACTTTTCCAATAAGCGCGTCTGGTTATAAAAAATGGACTGCTACGTTTGAATGGAAAGAAATATACAATATAGAACACATTTATGCGGGGCCATTATTCATTCACCAGATGTCACAAATATGGTTGGATTGTAAGGGAATTTTCGATGATTTGAATACAAAAGTTGGTATTGATTATTTCGAAAATACCCGCCGTGCCACTCAGATGCAGCAACAATACGCCATAGATAATCCGCTAGGTTTTGCCCATTACGGAGAAAACGGATGGGGCTTTACAGCTAGCGACGGTCCTGGACCAGCTACAGGAGTAATCGATGGCGTTAAAAGAAAATTTTACAAATATAAAGCTCGAGGAGCGCCATACGGTCCGGATGATGGTACTATATCTCCTTGGGCAGTGGTAGCTTCTCTGCCGTTTCTACCAGAAGTGGTTCTAAATACGCTTAGACATGCAATTGAAAGTTTGGATTTTGAAAAACATCATGCTTACGGTTTTGATGCCAGTTACAATGCCACCTTCCAGACAGAGAAAAACAAGTCCAATAACTGGGTGTCCGAATGGCAATTTGGGCTGGATCAAGGGCCAATTATTTTAATGATTGAAAATTATAAATCAGGATTGATATGGAACATTCTGAAAAAGTGCCCACATATAATTAATGGTTTCCGCAGTGCAGGTTTCCGCGGTGGCTATCTTGATTTGATAACAACGAAAGAAAATTAAACAATGAAAATATCTCCTTTAGCAGGAAAACCTGCAGAGCAAAAAATACTTGTAAACATTCCTCGTCTTGTTGCGGCTTATTATACCCAAAAACCAGATGTCCAGGTTATAAGTGAGCGTGTAGCATTTGGTACTTCAGGTCACCGTGGGTCATCATTTACAAATTCGTTTAACGAAAATCATATACTTGCCATTACACAAGCCATTTGTTTGTATCGTAAAGAACAAAAAATTGATGGCCCGCTGTACGTTGGCTTTGATACACACGCACTTTCAGCACCTGCTTTTGCTACAACTATGGAAGTATTAGCAGCCAATAATGTTGAGGTGATGATTGCTGTTGCAGATGAGTATACACCAACTCCCGTTATTTCGCATGCTATTTTAAAATATAATACAGGTCGAAAATCGGGTTTTGCAGATGGAATTGTTATCACACCCTCACACAATCCTCCAGATGACGGAGGCTTTAAATACAATCCGCCCAATGGAGGGCCAGCAGGAACAGCAGTTACCAACTGGATTGAAAAAAAAGCAAATGAACTATTGCAAGACAATCTTCGAACTATAAAAAAGATTTCGTACGAAAAAGCATTGAAAAGTGCTACAACACACCGTCATGACTTTTTAAATTCGTATATTAGTGATCTAGGAAATGTCATTGATATGGACGCCATTCGGAATTCAAATATCCGGATGGGTGTAGATCCATTAGGTGGTGCAGGGGTTCATTATTGGGAACCCATAGCAGAGCGTTATAAACTAGATTTAACCGTTGTAAATAAGCGGGTAGATCCAACCTTTAGTTTTATGACTGTAGATTGGGATGGGCAAATCCGAATGGATCCATCTTCTCCCTATGCTATGCAACGACTGATCGCGATAAAAGATGATTATGATATCTCTTTTGCTTGTGATACCGATCATGATCGTCATGGAATTGTTACTAAAAGCGCAGGACTAATGAACCCAAATCATTATTTGTCTGTTGCGGTTTCTTACTTATTGCAAAATCGTCCGTTATGGAATAAAAAAGCAGCTGTTGGGAAAACGGTTGTAACTACACAACTCATTGATCGAATAACTTCTATGCTAGGAAGAAATACGTATGATGTGCCAGTTGGCTTTAAATGGTTTGTTGACGGTTTAATGGACTCATCGCTTTGCTTTGGCGGAGAAGAAAGTGCAGGGGCCACTTTTTCTAGATTGAATGGTAGTGTTTGGACCACAGATAAAGATGGATTTATACCAGCTTTACTGTCGGCAGAGATTACTGCAAAAACAGGGAATGATCCTAGTAAATTATATAATGATCTTACCAACAAATTGGGAGAACCATTTTATGACCGAGTGGAGGCAAAAGCGACTCGGGAGCAAAAAGAAAAACTAAGTAAACTTTCAGCAGATAGAATTAAAGATAAACAGTTAGCCGGTGAGGAAATCATTAGTTTGCTAACCACAGCTCCAGGGAATGAGGCAGCTATAGGAGGATTAAAAGTGTGCACCAAAAATTCCTGGTTTGCTGCACGCCCTTCAGGAACCGAAGATATTTACAAAATTTATGGTGAAAGCTTTTTGGATAAAAATCACCTTAATAAAATAATTGATGAGGCTCAAACCATTGTGAATGGTGCATTATAGATAAAACAAACTAAGATATGAAAATTAAATTGATACCCGCCACACATGAGCTCATATCAAATATGAGAAAAATATTTCAAGCAAGCGATAATAAGCTTAGCTATTTAAATGAAGAACCACTTCGGGAAGAGCTTTTTACTTTCGATCAAATGGAACGTTTTGGTGAAACTTTGGCAACAAAACACAAATTAAGTAACAGTCCAGCAAAAGATCATTTACTTAAAAGACTCGCTGATAATGAAACTACACTACAAGAGGTTCGTAAACTTCTAACCGATTCCATAAAAAAAAACTATTTAGTTACACCAGCTGGCGAATGGCTAATAGATAATTTCTACCTATTAGAAGAACATATCCAGATTGCAAAAACACATTTTCCAAAACATTACAGTGAAGACTTACCGCAACTCGCTAACGGCATATCTGCGGGTATTACGCGTAGCTATGATATCGTCCTCCAAATAATTTCGCATAGTGATGGAAGAATAGATATAGAAAATTTGAGCTGTTTCATTAACGCCTATCAAAAAGTTACGTATTTGAAGTTGGGAGAACTTTGGTCGATACCTATTATGCTTCGTCTGGCATTAATTGAAAATATTCGACGTGTTTCTTCCCGTATTGCCGTTGATAAAGTCGATGGAAACCTTGCTGATTATTGGGCAGAAAAAATGATTTCCACCGCCGAAAAAGAACCTAAAGATCTGATTTTGGTAATAGCAGATATGGCTCGATCTAATCCGCCAATTGTTGGCGCATTTGTTTCGGAATTAATCCGCCAGTTACATGGTAAAGGACCTGAACTAGCATTAGCACTTAATTGGATAGAGCAACAATTATCTGGAAGCGGACTAACAGGAGCCGAAGTAGTACATGCTGAAAATCAAAAACAAGCAGCAGATCAGCTGTCTATTAGTAACAGTATAGGAAGTCTTCGCTTACTTGGAGCAATGGATTGGAGAAAGTTCGTCGAATCACACAGCATTGTAGAAAAAATACTTCTCGAGGATAAAGAGGGAATCTATGGACAAATGGACTTTTCTACCCGTGATCGCTACCGACATGTAGTAGAACGAATTGCAAAAAATAGTACTTCAAGCGAAGAGGAAGTTGCTCGTATAGCGATACAACTGGTACAAGACAATCCCACGCCACCGCAAAGCCATCAAAGCTCCGTGCATGTTGGATATTACTTGGTAGGTGACGGTTTGGCAAAAACCATGAAGGCAGCAAAAATGCGTGTTCCTATTTTTCGATCTATGCAGCACGGGTTCAAACGAAATGCGTTTGTGGCTTATTTATTTTTTATTTTTTTAATAACGATTGCTATAAGTGTAGCTATTTTTATTAAAGTACTTTCAGAAACAAATAATATAGTATTGCTAGGGATAGTCGGTATCCTTGCCCTTTTATGCGCAAGCCAACTTGCGATAACGGTGGTTAATTTCTTTGCGACCTTATTGGTAAAACCTCATCTTTTATCAAGAATGGATTACTCCGCGAATATACCAGAATCCTCGAGAACGATGGTCGTAATTCCGGCAATGTTGACAACTGTCGCTGAAGTAGAGAATTTAGTAGAGTCTTTGGAAGTTCGTTTTTTAGCTAATAGGAAAGATAATTTACATTTTGCATTATTAACCGATTTTACTGATGCCTCACAAGAAAAACTTTCTAATGATGACCTGCTTTTAAAAACAGTAAGTAAAGGAATTATTGCGCTAAATAAAAAGTACCTAAGAGAAAATAACGATTTATTCTTTCTTTTCCATCGTCCTCGCAAATGGAACCCAAGAGAAAATGCATGGATGGGTTACGAAAGAAAACGCGGAAAATTAGAAGATTTAAATGCCTTATTAAAAGGAATTAGAAAAGAACAGTTTTCATTGATTATAGGTGACTCATCTGTTTTTGAACAGGTAAAATATGTAATCACTTTAGATGAAGATACTCAATTACCGCTTAATTCTGCATGGAAGTTAATAGGAACCATGGCCCATCCGTTGAACCAGCCTTGGTATGATGAGAAAAAGAAACGTGTAACTAAAGGTTATGGAATATTACAGCCAAGGGTAACCGTAAGTCTACCAGATGTAACAGCTTCTACCTATACCCGAATGCATGGAAATGAACCTGGTATTGACCCTTATACACGAGCATCATCAGATGTTTACCAAGATTTATTTGGTGAAGGATCCTATATTGGAAAAGGAATTTATGATGTTGATATCTTTCAACAAGTACTTGATAATAAATTTATAGAAAACCGTATCCTTAGCCATGATCTTTTAGAAGGTTGTTATATACGTTCTGGATTATTAAGTGACGTTCAGCTTTTTGAGAAATACCCAACGAGCTATAAGGCAGATATGAAAATCAGAGTGCGCTGGGTTCGTGGTGACTGGCAGATTTTTTCATGGATTTTACCATTTGTTCCTGCACCTGGAAATCATTGGGTCAAAAATCCAATCTCTCATTTATCAGTATGGAAAATATTTGATAATATGCGACGTAGTCTTGTACCCATTGCGCTTACTGCGTTATTAGTTTTGGCTTGGATTGCGCTACCGTCAGCTATGTTTTGGACTATTGTAGTTTCAAGTATCATTGTTTTCCCAATATTTATCACTGTACTTTGGAATACGCTGCGTAAACCAAAAGATGTTGTATTTATGCATCATGTTAGGAACTCTTTGCATAATTTTAAAGAAGTTACCTTAAAAACCTTGTTTACACTAATTTGTCTGCCATACGAAGCATTTACAAATTTGCGTGCCATTTTAACTACAGTTTGGAGAATGTGTATTAGTGGTAAAAAATTGTTAGAATGGAACGCAAGTTCTAACGCAAAAAAAACAGCTAGGCCAAGTTTAGCTACCTCTTACTCTTCCATGTGGCTTGAACCAATTCTTACATTGGCAGTGTTTGGTTATTTAGTGGTTTATTTACCTGAAAAATTACCAGTCGCTTTACCAATATTGATACTTTGGATGCTTGCTCCACTTATTACATGGTTTGTAAGTAAACCTATAGAAAAACAGGAATCATTGCTTAGCAATAATCAACATATTTTTCTTCAAAAGCTTGCTAGAAAAACGTGGAGTTTCTTTGATCATTTCGTTGTTGCTAAAGACAATTGGTTACCACCAGATAATTACCAGGAACAACCATTAGAACAATTAGCCCATCGTACTTCACCAACTAATATTGGACTTTCGCTATTGGCCAATTTGAGTGCTTTAAATTTTGGATATATAACCATTAAGCAGTTTATTCAGCGTACTACAAATACCATTAATACAATGGAAAAAATGGAACGATACACTGGCCATTTTTATAATTGGTACAATACCGAAACGCTAGAACCTCTTAACCCAAAATATATTTCTACAGTAGACAGTGGAAATCTTGCTGGACATTTGTTAGTATTACGACAAGGGCTCTTAGCATTACCGCATAGAAAAATTGGCACTATCCAGTTAATAGAAGGTATCCGAGATACTTTTCGAGTACTAATGGATAACCTATCCGAAAGTGAAATAGAGATTCCAAAGCAACTTGTAATAGACCTAGATGCAATTTGTGATGCAGAAATAACTTCTGTAATCGACATAAAAAAATTACTAGAAGATCTAACAAGCAAATTTGCTTTTCTAATCGAACATCCCGATGCTAATGCTAGTAACGAAACCTACCGATGGAAACACTTGCTAATTGATCATATAAAACAAGTAAATGAACATTCTTTAATTTTCGCGCCTTGGTTTATATTGCAATCGGCACCTGCTTCTTTCAAAGATTTTGTTGCACCTACTGCAGATGTTACTTGGCTCATTTTATTAAAAAAAACCAAGGAATTACAAGTTGCCGTGAATACTACTCAGAATGGAACGAGCACATCAGAAGAGAATAATTGGTATGGTATAATGCAAAACGCATTAACAGACTCAATTCAACAAATTAGCGAATTATTTACAACAGCCAATATTCTTGCTCAGCAGTGCAATGAATTCGCAGACATGGAGTGGGATTTTCTATATGATAAATCAAGTCATCTATTAAGTATTGGTTATAATGTTCAGGAACATCAAATTGATAAAAGTTACTATGACTTACTAGCATCCGAAGTAAGGCAGTGCATCTTTGTTTGTATTGCCCAAGGCAAACTTCCAGAAGAGAGCTGGTTTGCATTAGGACGCTTATTAACAAATGTTGATGGTAGTTCTATACTCTTATCATGGAGTGGTTCAATGTTTGAATACTTAATGCCACTTTTGGTAATGCCAACTTATGAAAACACGTTGCTTGATCAAACCTGTAAAGCCGCAGTAGAATGGCAGATTAAATACGGTAAAAAAACAGAAAAGCCATGGGGAATTTCGGAATCGGGTTACAACATGATCAATGCTAATTTCGATTATCAATATCGTGCATTCGGAGCTCCAGGTTTAGGACTGAAACGTGGTCTTGAAGAAGATTCAGTAATTGCTCCTTATGCCTCTGTGCTTGCGCTTATGGTAATGCCTGAAAAAGCATGTGAAAATCTTGAATTACTAAACAAAAAAGGAATACTAGGAAGATTTGGATTTTATGAAGCGGTAGATTATACATCATCAAGACTGCAACGAGGACAATCTAACGCAATTGTTTACTCCTTCATGGCACATCACCATGGTATGAGTCTACTATCATTGTCTTATCTACTTCAGGATAAACCAATGCAAGAATTATTTGAAGCAGAACCTCAGTTTAAAGCAACACTTTTATTACTGCAAGAACGAGTTCCAAGAGCATCAACTTTCTTTGCACACACAACTGATATTGCCGATATTAATTATGCTGCAACTGCCCAAGAAATTAGAATTTTCGATACGCCTACCACATCAATACCAGAAGTTCAATTATTATCGAATGGTAGGTATCATGTAATGCTTACCAATGCAGGTGGTGGTTATAGTCGTTGGAAAGATATTGCTGTTACTCGCTGGCGTGAGGATGTTACTCGAGACAATTGGGGCTCTTTTTGTTACATCAGTGATGTAGAAAGTGGTGAATTTTGGTCGAATACGCATCAGCCTACACTGCTTAAAGCAGAAAAATATGAAGCGGCCTATTCACAAGGACGAGTAGATTTTAATTGTCTTCATAGTAATATCGAGACTCACACCGAAATTGTTGTTTCGCCAGAAGATGATATTGAAATACGAAGACTGCGCATTGTCAACCGCTCGAACGTGCAAAGAATTATCGAGGTTACTAGTTATGCTGAGGTTGTGATCGCTCCGGCTGCTGCAGATTTGATGCAACCAGCCTTCAGTAATCTTTTTGTACAAACAGAAGTAATTCCACATCAAAATACAATTATCTGCACTCGTAGACCAAGATCTGCGGAAGAAAAAGCACCATGGATGTTTCACTTGATGGTGCCAGAAGGAAAAGCCGCGGATGAAGTATCCTACGAAACAGACCGTATGGCGTTCATTGGTCACGGTAATTCTGTAGTTAATCCGCAGGCTATGAATAATCCTGGTAAATTGAGTGGTAGCCAAGGCTCCGTGCTAGATCCTATTGTTGCTATCCGTTACAGAATAACATTACAACCAGACGAGACTATCACTATGGATATGGTTACTGGTATTGCTGAGACAAAAGAAATTTGTCAAGGTTTAGTCAATAAATACCAAGATAATATAACGCATAAAACGCGTGTATTTGAAATGGCATGGACCCACAGCCAAGTAGTCTTAAGACAATTAAATGCTTCCGAATCTGATACACAGTTATACGGTAGTTTGGCAGGATCTGTTTTATTTGCTAATGCCGCATTTCGTGCCGATCCTTCTATTCTTATTTACAACCACCGCCAGCAATCTGGTCTGTGGGGCTATTCTATTTCTGGAGATTTACCAATTGTCCTTTTAAAAATAGAAAGTCAGGAGAACATGCAGTTGGTAAAACAAATGATACAAGCGCATGCGTATTGGGCAATAAAAGGCCTTGTTGTAGATCTTGTGATCTGGAATGAAACGCATGATGGCTATAGACAGTCTTTTCAAACGGATATTCAATCTCTCATTCCGTCTGAATTAAACGGCAGTAAGGGAGGAATTTTTCTAAGAACAGCTGACCAGATATCATACGAGGATAGTATACTGTTTCAAACGGTCGCTCGTATTATAATTACTGATAATGGCGGAACATTAGCCGATCATGTAAAAAGAAAAGAACTTGTAAAATTAGCTATTCCATTACTTGACACAACTGAGGCGCCACCAGTATCTTTAGTAACGCTTCCGGAACCTCAGGATCTTATCTTTTTTAATGGATTGGGAGGATTTTCACCCGATGGAAAAGAATATGTTATTGTAACAGATAGTACCAATAAAACTCCAGTACCGTGGGTAAATGTAATAGCGAATCCTACCTTCGGAACCGTTATTTCAGAAGGAGGAGCCGCGTATACTTGGACCGAAAATGCACATGAATTAAGGCTTACACCTTGGAGTGATGATCCTGTTTCTGACACGACTGGAGAAGCGTATTATATTAGAGATGAAGAGAGTGGAAAATTTTGGTCTACATCCTCTTTACCAGCTGGAGGACAATCAACGTATATTACACGTCACGGATTCGGGTATAGTATTTTTGAACATGTTGAAGACGGAATTTATTCCGAAATGCTAGTGTATGTTGATATAGCTGCAGCAGTTAAATTTGTAGTTATAAAATTAAAAAATCAGTCAGGAAGAGCAAGAAAACTCTCTGCTACAGGCTATGTAGAATGGGTTTTGGGAGACGACAGAATGAAAACGGCAATGCACATTCATACGGAGCTTGATCCAGATAGTGGCGCATTGTTTGCAAAAAATCAATATAATACAGAGTTTAATAATAGAGTAGCTTTCTTTGATGTCGATTATATAGAAAAAACATTCACTGGAGATCGAACTGAATTTATTGGTCGTAATGGTAACTTGCAGAATCCCGCAGCCATGTCTCGTTCAAAACTATCGGGAAAAATTGGGCTCGCTTTAGATCCCTGCGCAGCGATTCAGGTTCCTTTTTTCATGGCAGATGGTGATGAACAAGAAATTATTTTTAGATTAGGAGCAGGTAAAGATGCCTATGAGGCCAGTACTATAGCAAAACTGTTTCGGGGTTCTGCAGTGGCAAAAGATTCTTTAGAAAAAGTTAAAAAATACTGGGATCAAACAACAGGTGCTTTACAAGTTGAAACGCCCGATGCCGCAGTTAACATCATTACAAATGGCTGGCTTACGTATCAAACGGTGTCCTCAAGATTATGGGGTAGAAGCGGATTTTATCAGTCTGGTGGTGCGTTTGGTTTCAGAGATCAGTTGCAAGATGTAATGTCGTTGCTTCACACAAGACCAGAACTTGCTCGTGAACAAATTTTACTTTGCTCTGAACGTCAGTTTAAAGAGGGTGATGTGCAACACTGGTGGCATCCACCTGTTGGTCGTGGTGTGCGTACCCGTATATCAGATGATTATCTTTGGTTACCACTTGTCACCGCTTTTTACATTAAAGTTACAGGAGATCTTTCTATTCTAGATGTGTCAACTGAATATTTAGAAGGGCGTATGTTAAATCCAGGAGAAGAATCGTATTTTGACCTTCCTTTTGATTGTCACATATCAGTTACGGTTTACCAACATTGTGTTAAGGCAATGCAACATGGACTTAATTTTGGAGAACACGGATTACCACTAATTGGTACCGGAGACTGGAATGATGGTCTTGATAAAGTGGGCCAACATGGCAAAGGAGAAAGTGTTTGGCTTGCATTTTTTCTCTATGAAATACTAAATAATTTTGCAGAAACAGCAACATTGCACAATGATTTGCCATTTGCAGCAACCTGTAAAGAGGAAGCAATTAAACTAAAAGCAAATATTGATGCAAGTGCCTGGGATGGTGAATGGTATAAACGGGCTTGGTTTGATGATGGAACACCATTAGGTTCCAAAAGTAATGACGAATGTAGGATTGACTCTATATCTCAAAGCTGGTCAGTTCTATCAGAAGGTGGAAATGAAGATCTAATACATACCGCAATGGATTCTGCCTATAAATATTTGGTACAAAAGGATATTGGCATCATTAAATTATTAGACCCTGCCTTTGATAAATCGGCTATAAACCCTGGATATATCAAAGGGTACGTTCCTGGAGTTCGTGAGAATGGTGGGCAATACACACACGCTGCGGTTTGGATGATTATGGCTTTTGCAAAACTAGATAATAAAGAACGAGTATGGGAATTACTACAAATGATTAATCCTATTAATCACGGTAGTAATGCCGAAAAAATTGCTACTTATAAAGTAGAACCGTATGTGCTTGCCGCCGATGTTTATTCACGTGATCCTCACGCGGGTCGTGGTGGTTGGACATGGTACACGGGATCTGCCGGTTGGTTATATCGCTTAATTATAGAATCATTTCTTGGCTTACAACAAGAGGGTGATCAATTAAAATTCAATCCTTGTGTTCCTGAAGAATGGGAATCATTTCTAGTACACTACCGCTATAAAGATACCGTTTACCATATCAAGGTTACTAAAGCACTTTTTGGTAAAAATGTAGCGTTATTATTAGATGGAGTAGCGCAGAGCGGAAATACAATTACACTGCTCGATGATGGAGTAGAGCACAATGTTGAGGTAGCTCTTGATTAAAGAATTTATGTAGAGCATATATAAACCTGTAAAATAATATTTTACAGGTTTTTTAGTTTAAAGAGTTTAATTGTAAAGAGTTAAAATCATTTCATGGAAAGTTGAATTATTAGTGAAAATTTCTAGTTTTGCGTCAAATAAAAATTAAGTGATGGTTAAAGATTCTAGTGTCTATTCACTGCTGAAAAGCTCCTGTTTGCTAACTGTTAAAAGTATATTTTTTAACATTAAAAGTTTAGTTTTGCTTCGTAGTTGAGTTCGTATTTAGTATTGTCACTAATCAAAATATCTCCGACTTTACTTCTTATAATACAGTAGTGCAAGAAATTATGGAAATAGTGATCATACCGTTTAGAAATAGATTTAAATTAGACTACGGACACGAGCGGGACGCTCGCGCTCGCGGGGGAAATTTTAAGAGATACTTTTGGTAAAGATAAATTTGATTTTATTGATTATAACACTTTATAGATCATGGAAAAATATAATACATTAAAGAATAAAAAAGATTACACAATTTTTTTAAGTAAAAGAAATGATTATTTAAAAGAAATGTGTGACATTTTACGAAAAGAAAATTTAATTTTTGATGAGAAAGAAATACGTCAAATTTCGGGTCATTTCATTGATTTAAAAAAGAATGGATTATTTGACAATAATGAGAAAAGAAAATTAATAACATATTTTGGAGAAGCATTCATGCAAAGATATGGCGGAGAATGGAGTTTTACAGGTCTTAAATCTGATAGTTTTGCAATAAACGAGCCAGTAATTACCAAATATAGAAATGAAGGAATCCGAGAATCACCATCTGAAGTAATTGATAAAATGTTTGAAGAAAACAACGATGATTATTTCAACTGGAGCATAAAATATACAGAAGAATTTCAAAAGAAGAAAGATGATATTTTTACTCAATTATTCCCCAAAAAAAAGAAAAAATAAGTTTTATAATCTACCCGCTCCCGCACTAACCAATAAAAAGGAGAATAGATATTGCTGGTAAAAATCTTGAAACCCGATAGTACGGATTTGCAATCTGACCCAATTGAGCAGTTAGTAAGAGAAGTTTTAATGGAAGAAGGATATTTTAAACAGACGAGTGAACCAATATCTTTTACTAGTTCAGATGGAATAAAATGGTACTATATAGATTTTGAAGAATTAGGAAAACCATTAAATTAAGTTATATGAAAACCATTATTAGACCTGAGGATTTTCCTTTTGAAATGAATGAGCAAAATATTGATATATTAGCAAGAATGCAATTAAATTTTCCTCCACCTGTAAAATTCCCTCCACCAATTGAGTATCTTAAATTACTACACATGAATCTTTTATCTTTTGAAGATCAAATAAAAATTGATCAAAAGGTTAAGGAAATAAAAGAAGAAATAGAAATAAAACGTTGGGAGGCTTTAACCGAAAAAGAAAAAGAACAAGAAAAACGATCCAAAGAAAGAAGTTTAAGAGAAGGACCTGAGGTATTTAGAGGTAATATTTTGCAACAAGAATGGGATTCTATAGATCTTGCAAGAATTGAAAAAAAAAAGAGGGAAAAAGATGAGAAAGGTGAAAATTAAAATTTATATAAGCCCCGCTGGTTTGAGCGTATGTTAGGCGTATAGTAGCGCGAGGGTCTCGCTCGTGCCCACAAAGTTACCGCAATATTAATTAAATGAGTACAAAATATAAATTTGGAGAAAAAACAGGAGCTTATTTTGTGAGTTTCGCAACAATAAATTGGATTGACGTATTTACAAGAGATGCTTATTTTTGGTGTATTATAGAGTTATTAGATTATTGCAGGAAAAAAGAATAGTAATATAACCAACAAGCAGTTTTGGCAACAAAAAAATAAATCAATCGAGATTTGGTCATTAAAAGTTTTTAAACAAAAACTGGAATACATTCATAACAATCCTGTAAAACCCGATAGGCAGATTTGCAATCCGTGCCCACAAAATAAAGCAAACAAGAAAGTAATTGTACCCGAACGAAAATCCACAAAAAATAAATCGTTGGCTTTTGGTACCACAAAAATCGAGATTTATAAAAATAAAAAATCCTTAAACTACTGATTGACAGTATGTTTAAGGATTTTTAGTGTGACCTTGACTGGATTCAAACCAGTAACCTCTTGAGCCGTAATCAAGTGCGCTATTCAGTTGCGCCACAAGGCCTTAAACTGTTACTTTTGTCTATTTATATAGGCATTAAGTGAACTTGTTTGCGGGTGCAAATATAGCAATAAATATGTATCTTGCAACTATAAAATTGCATAAAAATTAAAAAAAATGAGCATCAAAAAGTATATACGTGATATTCAAGGATTTCCAAAAGAAGGCATACTGTTTAAAGACATCACTCCATTATTAATGAATGCAAATGCGAGGAAGGAATGTCTAGAAATTTTAGTTTCAGCAGTAAAAGATAAAAAGATAGACAAGGTAATTGGTGTAGAAAGTCGTGGTTTTTTCTTTGGTATGCTGTTGGCACAAGAATTAAATGTAGGCTTTGTTCCTGTTCGTAAACCACATAAACTTCCTTTTAAAACATTATCCGCTACTTACGATTTAGAGTACGGAACGGATACACTAGAAATCCATATTGATGCTATCCAAAAAGGAGATAGAGTGCTAATTCACGATGATGTTTTGGCCACTGGAGGTACTGCAAAAGCAGTTTGCGAATTGGTAGAAAAACTGGGAGGAATCATTGTACAATGTAATTTTCTAATGGAACTCTCTTTTTTGAACGGTAGGGATAAGATTGCAGGAAACGAGATATTTGCGGCAATTACGTATTAGTTTTTAGTGTTCAGTTTGCAGTGTTCACAAATAATGACATTATATTCTGTTTTCTGCAATCTAAATTCTGAAATCTAAAATCTGCAGTCTGAATTCTACAGTCTGAAATCTAAAATCAAATAGCTCTTGCCGTAACATAATAACGATAAGCAATGATAGCCAATTGCCATTTTTTGGCTTTAGAGACATCTAGTCCTTGTTTGGTAAAGCTTGGTAAGATGATTTTGTTGATTTGTGCTAAAATTTTAAACATATTCATTTTTTTTCAAAGATATAAAAAAAGACGGTCTTGATGAGAGACCGTCTTTTTTGATTAAGAATTTCGTTTTTATTTATTCGAATTAGCGTCGAACTCTTTCATTTGTTGATCAAATGCTTTCATTTTTTGGTCAAAGACTTTCATTTTTTCGTCAAAAATTTGCATTTCTTTGTTAAAAGGTTCCATTTTTTGTCAAATTCTGCCATTTGTTTGTCGAAAGCTTCCATTTGAGGCTCCAATTTGGTCATTTTGGCCTCATACTCCACTCTTTTTTTATCAAATTCTTTCCATGCCTTTTTATTGCCATTTACAGGATCTCCTTTTGGTGCTTTAGGTGCCTTTGGAAATGAAGGAGCAACAGGAGCTTTAAAGTTCATAACTGGAGCTACAGGAGAAACCGGTGGAACGGGAAGAACTGTTCCGTTTGTATCCATAGTGTAGGTTTCTTTTTTTGTAAAAATTTTAATTGTTTTAGCATTTTTATTGACATCCATACTTTCTATCGTTCCTTGATCTAATAGGTCGAATTCGTTTTGGCTTACTTTTTTACCATTGATATAAATTTCATTCTCATTACCTAATTGTCTATGGTTCTTAGTAATGATTCTTATTTCTTTTTTACCATCATTTTTTGTAACATTTATACTCGCTATATCCACAGGGTTTAGCTGATCCATTTTGGCTTTGTCTGACTTTGCTCCGTCAATAAAAATTTGATTCTCATGGAGTGGAATTTGTTCTTTAGTAATAGTACTGATCAGTATTGGTGTATCACTTGTTGGAGTTTCCTCTGCGAAAGCAACAGTTATTTTTCCTTCTGAATCTTTAGTGATTACGATACTGAAGGTTGTGATAGCGTCGGAACTTTTAATTTTTCTATTTTGAGAAACCTCTTTTCCTTTTTTTAAATCAACAGTTAGAGCAGTTAATTCATTATTGGTATTTCTTTTTGTGTTTGTAAAACGTACTTCTATACCATAAACCTTGCTTATGGCAACCACCTTTTCTTGTAGTTCTGCTTCAGTAGTGTTTTTAGTAATTCTATAAACGTCAACATCATCGGCAGTTGAAATTGATTTTTGTGTAACCGCACTGTGTTGTTTTTCCTTTGCTATAACTTCTATTTGAAATAATAATACAAAGGCAACTAGTGCGGGAAGTACCACAACATACTTCCAAGAATTACTTTTTTTTGATCGATTTTTGTTTAACATAACGATTCGTTTTTTGATTAATGATTGATAAAAATGATTGGTAATGGTAACACAATTCTCGTGTGTTGTTATTTTTAAAAGCGTGAGTTGGTATGCTTTTTTGTCGGATATGTTTTTTGCAGCCTCGTGGTCTGCAATGAATTCTAAGTTTTGCAAAATGGCTTTTTTGTACCACCAAATAAATGGATTGAACCAAAAGAGTATGCAAAAGAATCGCATGATTAACACATCGACTGTATGATTTTGATCGCTATGTACTTTTTCATGCTCGAGAATACTTTCCATTTCAGCTTCCGTGTACAAGGATGAATTGTAAACGATAGTATTGAAATAGGAGAATGGAGCAATATTTTCTTTTAAATCGATATATTTATGATCGGCTTGTTGTTGTACGGCTTTACCTTTTATAACGCGATTAAGCTTGTAAAAGTCAGTCACGAACTGAATGAAAAACAACGCTATTCCTATCGCATAAGTAACTCCCATGACGATATACCAATTGATTGTAAAATTTTCCTTTTCGCTTGGAGTGTGCTGTAATTGTGACCAGTCAAAATTAGTTGGAGTCGGTTCTACCCAAACGATGGTTGTAAAAATGATCCATGGCAATATCGTTGATGTTACAAGTCCTGCTAAAAGAAACCAACGATTTGCGGTAAAGAAAGTCTCTTTTCGCAGTAGAAAATAATAAGCGATGTAAAACATCGTGATCAATACGCTTGATTTCGCAATAAATAGAAATAGTGTTTCCATTGTTGTTATTGTTTTTGTTCAATCATGTTTAGAATTTCTCGAAGTTCATCGGCAGTTATTTTCTCTTCTTTTGCAAAAGAGGTAACCATATTTTTATACGAACTATTAAAGAAATTGTCGATCGCGGTATTCATAAAACCTTTTCGATAGTCTTCGATACTTACAATTGGGAAATATTGATGGGTATTCCCAAAAGCGTTATGCGAAACATATCCTTTTTCTTCAAGGTTGCGAACGATGGTCGATAGAGTGTTGTAATGTGGTTGCTCCTCGGTGATTTCGGCCATGACTTCTTTTACAAATGCTTTTTTAAGCTTCCATAAAATGTGCATTATTTCTTCTTCTTTGTTTGTTAGTTTCTGCATGATAATTTAATTTGAACAAACCTACAACTATTTTTATAGTTTACAAACTGTTTTTATAGTTAATTAACTAAAAATTTAGTTTTGTGTTGATTTTGTTCGGACGAAATTTTATCAAAGACAAGTCATTAAGAGAAACGAAGTAATCACATTTAGTATGCTGTTTTAGTAAGTTAGAGATTTTGATTTAAGAGTGGATATGCTGTGCCACGTTCCTCTCAACTCATCACTAGAATTTTAGTATAAGTTTCCCGCGTGAGTGATAAAAGCTAGCTACCGAAGTAGCGCGGATAGCACGACAGCAATAAGGAAAGGGCCGAATGAGCGCTACTATAAATAGGCCCTTTTCTTAATGGTGGCACGCCCAAAGAACTTTAGCTATTTTTATTTGCTGTAGGATGTATCATTTTGTTAAGCCAAAAACAGCAAAGTAGTGCTAAAACTCCTAAAGTACCCATTACGAGCCAATTAATCTGATAGCCAAAATGTGAGATGATTTCAAGACCCGTTTTAGAACTTGCTATATGTGCTAGACTGAAACTCATGGTATATAAACCCATATATTGCCCTTCTTGTCCCTTTGGCGCACGACTTAGAGCAACGGCATTTGCAAATGGGAACGAAAATATTTCGCCAAATGTGAGCAAGATCATGCTGATAGCAAGTATATGCACCCAAGAATCGAATAATAAAATATAATATCCAATTGCTATGAGTAATGATCCGTAGGCTATATTTTTGATTTTGTTTGCTTTTTTTCGTTCTAACATGCTGACTATGGGCATTTCGAAAAGGAAAACTAAAAATCCGTTCAAGGAAAGTAGCATTCCGGTTTGGAATTCACTGAGTCCGAATTTTTCATTGTGATACAATGGTATCGTAGTAAATATTTGTAAAAAAACCATTGCAGTGACAAAACTAATAAAGAGTAATAGCCAGAAAGGTTTGTCTTTGTAGATGGATGTTGGAATACTTTTGGTTGTAACTTGATCGCTACTTTCTGGAATTGTCTTTTTTTCTTTAATGTAATAGACGAATATTAAAATGGCCATAATACAAGAACTACCATCAATCCAAAACAGGCCTGGATATCCCATTCCCAAAATAATAAGACCTCCTGAACTGGGGCCTGCCGTAAATCCCAAATTTACAGCGAGTCGCACTAACGATAAGGCACGTACTCTGTTTTCGGGTTTTGCATAGACGCTAAGCGAAACAAACATGGCGGGACGAAACATATCAGATATGGCCAAAATAGTAAACATACCAAAGCACAATCCCCAAAAACTGGTAATGTATTGCAGAGTAAAGAATAAAAGTCCGCTTATAAAAAGACTAAAAACCATGATTTTGTAAAAGCCTATTTTATCGGTCAATTTTCCTCCCATCCAAGAACCTAGCATGGAGCCCAAACCAAATGCGACCATAATCCATCCCACTTCGCCGTAAGTAAAATGTAAGTCTTCTTTTAAATACATTGATAAAAATGGCAATACCATCGTGCCTGCTCTGTTGACAAACGTGATGAAAGCAAGTATCCAAACTTCTCGGGTAAATCCCCTAAAATTGTTAATGTAACGACCGAGTGCAGTTCTTAGCATGAAGGAATTTTATAGAGTAAAGCTACAAAGTTTTTTTTGGAGCTTAATAATTTAATTTAAATATTAAAAAAAGTTGAAATTGATTTAGATTTTATCTAAGCCGTAAACTTTGTGGCTTTATAACTTTAAACTATTTTTGTGTAAAATTTATTTTTATGAAAGCTATAACGACTTTAATACTGTTAGCACTGTTTAATTTTGGCTTTGGCCAAGAAAAATTTGATGTTACCGCTGTCGAAAAATTTCAAAAGGAACTCAATGCGGAATATGCTGATGCTAAGACCAGCCCTTTGATGGCGGAAGATTTGGAGCACTTTAAGTCTTTGGATTTTTATCCTGCGACTGAAAACGCTTTTGTAGTTGCAAAATTTGTTAGAACAAAGAATGAAAAGCCTTTTGGAATGCAAACATCAACGGCTAGAAAACCAATGTATGTAAAATATGGCGAGGCGCATTTTCAGTTGGACGGTAAAGAGCTTAAATTGAATATTTATCGCAACATCGAGCTTTCTAAAAAAGAGGAATATAAGAATAGTTTGTTTTTGCCGTTTTCAGATTTAACTTCGGGGAAGGAAAGTTATATTGGCGGGAAATATATAGATTTAAAAATTCCATCGGGAGATACTATTAGTATCGATTTTAATCTTTCGTATAATCCCTATTGCGCTTATAATTATAAATATTCCTGTCCAAAAGTACCTTTAGAAAACGATTTAGCTGTAGAAATCAAGGCGGGTGTTAAGAAATTTCATGATTAATGAAGTTCTTTAATTTACACACGCATCATTTTACCAATCAGGAAACAGTTTTAGAACTTGTGAATCAATACCCGAGGGCGTTTGATGCTGCGATTCCGTACTATTCCATTGGGATTCATCCGTGGTACATTGACGAAGAAAGATTGGAAAATGATTTGCAAATTATAGAAAGTAAATTGCAAGAGCAGAATTGCCTCGCTCTAGGCGAATGCGGATTAGATAAGCGAGTAGAAATTTCGTTTGATTTGCAGCAATCGGTTTTTGAGAAACAACTGCTTTTGGCACAAAAATACAATAAACCTGTAGTTATTCATTGTGTAGCTGCGTTTCAAGAAGTAATTGCCATCAAAAAAAGATTAAAATTGACTACTCCGATGATTATTCACGGCTTTTCGAAAAATGAGCAAGTTGCCAAGGAACTGATCACTAATGGATTTTATATTTCGTTTGGGAAGTATTTATTGCAGAATGCTAATTTAGAAACTGTTTTTCAAAGTATTCCACAAGATCGCATTTTTCTAGAAACGGATACCATAGCCGAAAGTATAGAAGCTGTTTATGCATTGGCCAGCAAATATAAAAATAGTACAATTGAAGAAATGCAAATAATATTGAATAACAATTTTAAACAAGTTTTCAAATTCAAACAACATTAAACAATAAACTAAAATTATATGGCAGAGTGGACAGAAAGAGCCGAATTATTATTTAAAAAAGAAGGTTTAGATAATTTACAAAAAGCAAATGTTTTGGTCGTAGGACTTGGAGGAGTAGGATCGTTTGCTGCTGAATTTATGGTTAGAGCAGGAGTAGGAGCCATGACTATTGTAGACGGAGATGTAGTAGACATTACGAATATAAACAGGCAATTACCCGCTTTGCATTCTACCATAGGAGAACCAAAAATTACAATCGTTGGCGATCGATTGATGGACATTAACCCTGAATTGAAATTAACTCGTGTACAAGAATTTCTATCGCCAGAGCGTGCTTTTGAAATTGTTACCGCTGATTTTGATTATGTTGTAGATTGTATCGATAGTGTAACACCAAAGCTTAATTTAATAATAGGAGCGAAGAGAAAAAGAGTTAAAATTATAAGCTGCATGGGAGCAGGAGGAAAGATGGAAGCTTCTAAAGTGAAGGTTTCGGACATTTCAAACACGGTAAACTGCTTTTTTGCAAAAACAATTAGAAGACGATTGAAGGAAGTGAAAATCGATAAACTAAAAGTGGTTTTTTCATCTGAAATTCAGGACGAATCAAGTTTGAAAATGACCGATGGTTCCAATTTTAAAAAATCATTTTACGGAACCAACAGTTACATGCCTGGATTATTCGGCTTGTACGCTGCGGAAACGGTAATTAGATATTTGATAAAAAAAGAGCAAAAAGAGGCAAAAGTTTAAAAGTTTAAATTGTTTAAGGTTTATTTAAGGTAATTATATTTTAACTTTAAATCTAAATTTAAACATTTTCTAAAAAAATATAAATAGTTCTCTCAGTATGTCAGATACTTAGCGACTTAGAAACATAAAAAGAAAAAAGATGATTCAAACAGTAATATTTGATATGGATGGTGTAATTGTAGATACAGAACTAGTACACCGTTATGCTTATTATAAGCAATTTGAAGAGATGAATATTGACGTTCCAGAGGAAATGTATACTTCTTTTACAGGATTGTCAACTCGCAATACGTTCCAGATAATTAAGGATTATTTTAAATTAGAAAATGATGTTGAAGACTTGATTTTAAGAAAAAGAACGATTTTTAACGATGCATTTGATAACAAAGAAGATTTAGTTCTTCTTGACGGAGTTAAAAATTTAATTAGAGATTTTTATCAAAACGGGATGCAGCTAATAGTAGCTTCGTCAGCTTCTAAAGTAACAATAGAGCGTGTTTTTCGTCGTTTTGATTTACACCAATACTTTACGCATATTGTGAGCGGAGAGGATTTTCCAAAATCAAAGCCAGATCCTGCAATTTTTGAATATGCAGCAACATTGTCAATAGCCCCCAAAGAAAGTTGCATTGTTATAGAAGATAGTACAAATGGAGTAAGAGCAGCTGTAGATGCGGGTATTTTTTGTATTGGTTACAATAGTGTTCACTCTAAGGATCAAGATTTATCGGCTGCTAATAGGGTGATAAATCATTTTAACGAACTGAATTTCGAAATAGTAAATAATATAAATTAGGTATTATTTTAGTAAATACTATTTTATAGACAAATTATCAGAACTTATAGATTGAAAATATAACGAATCTCAGAACAGTAAAACATTCCTTTGTAAACATAATATTTTAAATTTTCGAGCATTATCTTTTTATTTTCCATGATAGTAGTTTTATAAAGTTGGCTATCGATTAAATTTTAATTTTAATTAAATTTCATTTGGTTTAGTTACTTTACAAACTTAGGCACAGTTCACTTTTTTTTGGTTATAGAATTATTTTAAAAATTTACATGATTTTTGTTGGATAGGATTAGAAAAATATTGAAAGGAATGAGACTATAAATTGTAGAAAATAGTACAATCCTATTTTTGAATTAAGGAATAATTAACTTTTATAAATTTGTGATTGTGTAAATTTGTAAAAATATTTAAAAAAACAACATTATGAATAAAATCATCCTTGCGTTGGCAATTTTTATTGCAACCTTCACAATCGAAGCTCAAGTCAAAACTCCTCAAGCTAGTCCAAGAGCAACTATTTTTCAGACTGTAGGTTTAACTGATGTAGAGATTGTTTACTCGAGACCAGCAGCTAGAGGTAGAGCCGTATTTGGAAATTTGGTGCCTTTTGGAAAAGTATGGAGAACAGGTGCAAATGAAAATACGACAATCTCTTTCAGCGAAGACGTAGTAATTGGCGGTAAAACTTTACCAAAAGGGAAATACGCGGTTTATACTATTCCTAAAATCGAAAGTTGGGAAGTTATTTTTTACTCAACTACAAACAATTGGGGAACTCCAGAAACTTGGAATGAATCAGATGTCGTGTTAAGAACAACAGTTAAAGAGGAAGCACTTGCAAAAGCGGTAGAAACTTTTACTATTAGTATTAGCAACTTGGATGCTAATTTTGCCTATTTAGACATGGCTTGGGAAAATTCTTCTATTTCTATGAAATTCGAAGTTCCAACTCAAAAAGCAACTCTCGCTAATATAGAAAAAGCATTGGCTGGACCAACTTCTGCAGATTATTTCTCAGCAGCACAGTACATGTATCAAGCAAATGGAGACATTGCAAAAGCCCTAACTTATATTGATAAAGCTTTAGAAATGAGTACTGAAAAACCTTATTTTTATACTCGTTTAAAATCATTAATTCAGGCTAAATCAGGTGATGTAAAAGGCGCGATAGAAACTGCTAAAATTTCTCTAGCAGCATCAGAACTTGCTAAAAATCAAGATTACGTAAAAATGAATAAAGACAGCTTATCAGAGTGGAGTAAGAAATAAACGGTATAGGTTTTATTTCATAGAGATTGACTTAATAAAGAAAGACTCCCTAAGATATTTTAGCGAGTCTTTTTTTATTTTTGTTTACCAATACATTATTATAATCATGCTATTGTAAAAAACTAGCTGTAAATCTGAGACCTTTTTACAGATAACAAACTTTATATACAGTTATAGAAATAAAGGCAGCTGTACTAATTTGACGAAGATTACCTAAAATCAAAATATTGTACATACATTTGTACAAATTACATTAATTATGGTAGTAGCAAATATTTCAGATTTCAGAAAAGATATTAAATCTTACTTTGATAGAGTAGCACTAAACTTTGAAACCCTAATTATAAATCGTGGGAAAGATTCAGGGATTGTTATTTTTTCACTTGAAGAATATAATTCGCTAATGGCAACAAATTATGAATTATCAAGCAGAACTAACGAAAGAAGGTTAGATTCTGCAATTGATAAATTTAAGAATGGCAACTCATTTTCTAAAGACTTAATTGAGGACTAAAATGAAATATGTATTTGTTGACGAATCCTGGGAAGATTATTTGTATTGGCAAAAAATTGACCAGAAGAAAGTTGAAAAAATAAATGACCTACTCAAAGATATTTCAAGAAATCCTTTTGAAGGAATAGGGAAACCAGAACCATTAAAACACAAGTATGCTGGATTTTGGTCAAGAAGAATTGATGATGAACATAGATTAATTTACAGATTTATCGATGATGAAATTCAAATTTTGAAATGTAGACATCATTACGATTTATAGTACTGCTGCTATAAGTTGCCGAAATTACTTAGTCAGTTCCGCTTTCAACCTCGGGTGAGATTTTAATAGAATTAACGTTTATCATATTTTCGTTTCCACAGAAAATACTCTGCTTGAAAGTCCTTAAGCTTGCCAAACGGCAAGACTATATAGTGAGTCTTAACAAAATACATTAAGCAGGCAAAGGTTCGTATTTATCATTTCTAAAGATCGTTTTTTGAAACAAAAAGGACAGTGCTATCGTAAGTAACGCTCCTATAAAATTTAACCACAAATACCCTAACTTTTCTTGCCCACTTGGGTAGATCACAATAGCAAAGTAATAAATAATAAAAATGGTTAATTGACTGATGATCGCGCTGTAATAGATTGATTTTCCGCGTATTTTTTGAGAATAGAATCCAACGAGGAAGATTCCCAAAACCGTTCCGTAGAAGATCGAACCAATGATATTTACAAGCTGTATTAAATTCTCAAACAGCGTTGCTATACAGGCAAATGTAATAGCAATCATTCCCCACATTAAGGTAAAGAAACGTGTTGCATTTAGGTAATGTCTTTCGGTTTTTTCTCCTTTAACATTCCGTTTGTATATATCGATAGCAGTCGTTGATGCCAATGCATTCAAGCCAGAAGCGGTAGAAGACATTGCTGCAGAAATTATTACAGCCAATAATAAACCGATAAGACCTTTTGGTAAGTAATGAAGGATAAAATAGAAAAACACATAATCTTTATCGTTCGTTTCACTATCCTTATCCGCTTTCAAAATTATCTCTTTGGCTTGCGCGCGTAGTTCTTTTTCTTTAGAGGATAAATCAACTAATTCTTTACGAAGTGTGGGATTATCATAATCTTGATTGAGTTGGTCGATATACAAAAGGTTAATTACTTTTTCATCTTCGGATAATTTATTTAAATCTTTCTGTAGACTTTGATATTCATCCTTGTATATTGAGTTTTCAACCTTTGTTTTGTTATTTGGATTAAAATTTAAAGGTGTTTCATTGAATTGAAAGAACACAAAAACCATCACTCCGGTCAGTAATATCAGGAATTGCATTGGTACTTTTAAAAGTCCGTTCATAATTAATCCCATTTGGCTTTCCCGAACTGATTTCCCAGATAAATAGCGACCCACTTGCGACTGATCTGTACCAAAATAGGCTAAAGCCAAAAAGAAACCACCGGTAATTCCGCTCCAGAAAGTGTATTTTTCGTCTAAGTCAAACGAGAAATTCACGATATTCATTTTATCATTTGCACCAGCGATATGCATGGCATTATCAAAAGTCATGTCATTTGGTAAATAATCAAGTATGAGAAAGAATGTAATGACCATACCGGCCAATATCACAAACATTTGCTGCTTTTGGGTTACATTTACGGCTTTTGTACCTCCAGAAAAAGTATAGACTATAACGAGAATACCAATAGCGATATTCATATAAGTAAGATCCCATCCTAGTAATGCTGATAAAATAATGGACGGCGCATAAATTGTTATTCCAGTTCCTAAACCTCTTTGCACCAAAAATAAAATGGCGGCGAGGGAACGAGTTTTTAGATCAAATCTTTTCTCTAGATATTCGTACGCGGTATAGACTTTGTATTTGTGATAGATAGGTATAAAAGTGACGCAAATTACAACCATTGCAATGGGCAAGCCAAAATAAAATTGTACAAAACCCATTCCGTCATGATACGCTTGACCCGGCGTAGAAAGAAAAGTGATTGCGCTGGCTTGCGTTGCCATTACGGATAGTCCTACGGTAAACCACGGCGTTTCATTATTACCTAGAATGTAATCCTCAACGTTTTTACTTCCTTGCGTTTTCCATGCTCCGTAAATCACTATAAATAGTAAAGTTACTATTAGTACAATCCAATCAAATAACTGCATATTTTAAGAGTATAATTTCATTATTAGATAGAAAATAAATATATAAAAAGCATTGGCTACTAATACCCAAGTGTAACTTTTTGACCAAACTTTTGTTTTCTTTGATTCCATTGTTTGTTTATTTTAAGGCTTTAAATTGGTATTCGCAGGTACCGCGTTTTTAGTAGCAATTATATTAGACATCAACTTATACGCTCCTGCAACACCTTCTGGTAACTCTCTAAAAAAGCTTAAACCGGTATAAATATAAAACCCTTTGCCATAAGGAGCAATTAATAAAGCACCCTTTTTTGCACTTTCTCCTTTATCATTTGATGATAAAATAGAGATGAAGGCTTTATCATACTCATTAGGGTAATACAATCCTTGTTCTTGGGTCCAACCTTTAAAATCATTTTGAGTTATTGTATTAGGGAAATTGAGCACTGCGCTGTCTGGTGCTAGAAAGCGCACTTCGGCATTTTCTTCGGTTACCCTATCTTTTGAAATTTTTAGAGGAAAAGGGGCAATAGTGTTGGTTACCAATTCGCCAGCTGTATTATATTGCACAACCATTGTTTTTCCTGCTTTTATAAAGTCGAATAAAATGTCTTGTTTATTTGCTAATGCAGGTAGCATATTATAAGCTCTTATACCGGTCATAACTACATCAAAGGAAGCTAATTTTTCTGTTGTTATTTCTTCAGGTTTTAAAAGTGTCACTTTATAACCCATTTGCTCTAAGCTTTTTGGAACTTCGTCACCCGCTCCCATAATATATGCTATTTTTTCACCGTTTGTTTTTAAATCAAAGCGTATGCATTTTACTTCGGCGGTTTTTAAAACCTGTTGTTTGGTAATATGATCAAAGTTGATGATTATCTGTTGCTTGTCATAATTTTTGTTGTCAATTGTAGCGATGCTTTTTGCTATCGCTTCGTTAGATTCGTTGGGAGGTGTAACTTCAAAATATACGGTTTGTTCTTTTCCTTTTTTTGCAATAGTAAAAGGAATTGACTCTGGTGTAACAATCCAACTTGTAGGTAAGTTTAATTTTAAATCCCCTCTCACGTCGTTTTTTCCTGCTTTTATAGTAACTCCAACAGACTTCGATTTTGTATCTGTAAATAGAAGTACATTGTCTTGAATTGTTGTTGTAACTTCTGGTACAATATCTAGAAAATTATACATTTCACCTTTTACGTCGTCATTGTATTTGTAAACTACAAACCTTTCAAAAGGAATATCAATTCCATTAATTCTAATGTTAAAAACTACTTTTACTTCGCGAATGATGTCAGGAACACCTATGTTTTCTTGATTGTTGACCGTATAAATTCCCACAGTTCCTTTCTCTTTTAACCAATACGGTTGGGTGTAATTTAGATTTTGCGACAACTGCAAATCAAGCGAGTTGGTAACGACACTATTATTCTTAAGAATAGTATTTAAAACTGTATTTTTTTGATCAGGTAAAGTGGTTACGCTAACCAATTGCATGTCGACTGCGCTTCTATTTATAGTTTCAAGTTTTAACTTTATTGTGGCTCCAGGCGTAGCTTCCTGAGTACCTGCTACCGCTTCAAGGTATAATCCAGAGCAAGCCGCAATAATTTTTTTAACTTCATTTGCTTTAATATTTTTCCAATGATTTTCATCTAAAGCTTGAATAAGGGTGTAGGCTTTCGCCAAAGCTGGAATACTAGCAGATGGGTTTTTAAAATCGTATGCATTTGCAATACTGGTGATCAATTCGCCAATTGCTTTACCTCCTTTTACACGATTCCATGACGTATCTATTCCTTCGAAAAGTGATGATTTATCCTTTAATGGCTCTCCTTTAAGAAAGTCTAAATACTCCGTTTCTTCGCCACGAGTACCAGTTGCGCCAAAACCTTGTGATCTGTGACTACTGCGGCTTAACGCTGCAATTTCTTGATTGGATTTGCCTAAATTAGAATAGTAAACCCCAGTTTCTAGTGCGATTAGATTTTTTTTACTGGCAGAAGCAAATTTTTCTGGACTTCCGTAAAACCACCAAGAAGTATTAAAAAAGAGACGTTTTGGTTGCCACAATTTTACTAGTTTTAATTGCTCAGGAAACGCTTTTGGATCATTAGCCAGATCAAAACCTTCTACGCTAAGCATAGCCGAAGCAGTATGATGTCCGTGTGTAGTTCCTGCAGTTCTATGGTCAAACCGATTAATAATTACATCTGGCTCAAATTTTCTAACAATCCATACCAAGTCACTTAAAACTTTTTCTTTATCCCAAATTTGTAGTGTTTCGGCTGGTGTTTTAGAATAGCCAAAATCATTAGCCCTAGAGAAAAATTGCTCTCCACCATCAATTTTTCTAGCTTCAATAAGTTCTTGAGTTCGTATTACTCCTAATAATTCTCTTAACTGAGGACCTATTAAATTTTGTCCACCATCACCTCTCATTAAAGATAGATAGCCAGTTCTAGCGTTGACATCATTAGATAAATAAGAGATCAAACGCGTGTTTTCGTCATCAGGATGTGCTGCTATATAAAGCACAGAACCCAAAAAATTTAGTTTCTCAATCTGATTGTATATCTCAGCAGCATTTGGTTTTGAAGGTTTCTGAGCGAAAACTATTTGTAGACTGAAAATGAAAATTAGGAATGAGGTATAAGAAAGCTTTCGCATATAAATAAAATTTTGTCGTTCTGATATATATTTAGAACAATTTGGGTTTGTTTTGCTTCAAAAATACTAATTATAAAATTGAGATATTTACGTGCAAGTACAAAAATTATGTTAATGTTTGATTGCTACTCGCTTTTAAAGAAAAGCAAAAATATTTTTTTAAAAAAATAAATATTTAAAAAAATATAATAAAACATGGTAAAAACGTTTTAGAATCTTAAATTTGAGTAGATTGTGACTGCATTTGTCCCTATTTATTTTTTTTTGGAGCGTATTATGCCTTTTTGTTAACCAAAAATCGCAACTGTTATGGATTTAAAATACATTGAAGATGTTTTGAAAAATGGTTTTGAACAGGCAACAATTGTTCAGCCTGATGATTTTGAAGGGAAAGTAACAACAACCCTAATACGAAAAAGAAATACCGAACTTACTTCTAAAGCGATCCTTTGCATTCATGGTTTTAATGATTATTTTTTTCAGAAAATCATTGCGGACCACTTCTTAAAAAAGGGCTACCATTTTTATGCGCTCGATTTGAGAAAATATGGAAGATCCATTTTGCCCGATCAGAAAATTAATAATATGCGAGATATCGCGGAATATTACCAAGATTTAGATGTGGCACTCTCGATTATAAAGAAAGAGGGGAATACTAAAGTGGTTCTTTATGGGCATTCTACAGGAGGGATTTTGGTAACTTTATATGCCGAGCATTGTCGTGGGAGAGAATTATTTGATGCTATTGTTTGCAACAGTCCATTTTATGATTTTAATATATCTTGGATTCTAAAGAAAACAATACTTCCGTTACTTGCTCTTTTAGGAAAATTAAATCCACAAATATCGTTGCCAATTGGTTTTTCAAAGTTGTATGGCAAAAGTCTGCATAAGGATGATTTTGGCGAATGGGATTACAATTTAAAATGGAAACCTCACTTGGCACCCTCTATTAATGCAGGTTGGGTAAATGCAATTCATCAAGCACATTTAAAAATTGCGAGAGGTGTTACCATTAATGTTCCCATTTTAATTTTGCATTCTGATAAATCTGTTTATCCAAAAGTATGGAACGAAGAAATGTTTCAAGGAGATGCTATTTTGAATGTAACTGATATTATAAATAAATCAAAAAAAATAAAAGCACCACAAAAAGATATTATTACCGTTGAAAATGCAATGCATGATATGGTGCTTTCTAAAAAACCAGTGAGGGAAAAAGTTTTTTCAATTATTTTTGAATGGTTGGATAGGAATTTGAAGTAGATTGTATTAAAATAAATAAAGCTGCAAACAGTGAAATGTTGCAGCTTTAGTATGTTTATAGATAATTGATTATTTTTTTTTAATATTAATCTACATTTTTATTATTCAATCGCGGTAATTTTATTTTTTTCCAAGTATAGGTTTTTGGCATATCATCCCCTAATAAATAACCCCATGGTTCTAGGTGATCAATTCTGTCGAAAATAACCTTGAAAATTGCAATTATGGGAATGGCCAGAAACATCCCAGAAATACCACAAATAGCCCCACCAATAATAATCCCCACTATAGAAACGAGCGCATTTATTTCTACTTTTGAACTAATAATGTAAGGAACAAGCAAGTTGTTGTCTATGAGTTGTACAATCACATTTACAATAATAACTCCAGTAATTATAGACACATCTGCGGTTCCTGTTAAAGTTGCAACGATACTTAATACACCAGCAAACAAAATCCCTATATAGGGAACAAGGTTTAAAATACCTGTAATGATACCAAGAACTAAGGCATATTTTAAACCAATAATCCAAAATCCAACAGCTGTTAATCCCGATACAGCAATCGTTTCAAAGATCAACCCTAATATGTAACTTTGAACTGAAATTTTGATTTGAAATAGAATTTCTTTCACTTTTGAATGATATTTTTGATCGTATAATTTAGATAAAAATTTCAAAAAATGATTTTTATATAAAAGAATCAAAAAGGTATAAATAGGAATTAAAATCAGGTTCGATAAAATGTCTGTAAGAGAAAGCAGTGTACTCGTGATTATTGTTTTGCCTTGTTCGGTTGAACTTTCTTTAGCATTGTCTATAAATTTTTCTTGATCTGTTTGTGACATATGAAAATTATCCCACATAAAATCTTGTAGGGATCCATAATATATATAAACATTATTTCTAATAGTATGCCAATCATTTATGATATCACTTACTTGCCAAGAAACAAACAATAAAGTGCCTAGGACTGCACATACCGAAATAAGTAATGAAAATATAATTGCTACAATATTAGGAAAGCGTAATCTTTTTTTGAAAAAAGTTACCATAGGCCCTAGCAAAATAGCAAAGAGTAGCGAAAAAACTAAGGGTATAATTATACCTTGCCCAACATAAAGAATAGCTACTATAGCAATCAAGCTTAACAGCGTAAAGGTTAGCCGAATATAAAATGGAAATTTAAGATTTTCTATCATTGTTTTTTTTGTGAAAGTACTAAAGATAGAATTATAAACATTTATATAATTATAAATTTTCGTTGTGAAATTTTTTTTTAGCAAGCTCCATGTGAATTTTTTATAAAAAAAACTTGTATAAAGATTTTTTTATTAATGAATAGGAAATAAAGTACTGAGGAATAGTACTTAAATATACAAATTTCACAAACTAAAAAAAACTGAATCGAATAAACCAATTCAGTTTTCAATTTGTGAAATTTGGAGCAAAAATACTTAATGGCATAAAAGGCTAAAGATTATTATTTCTTTTTGCCATGCCCTTTACCGTGATTTTCTTTCTTTTCATGCTTATCATGATCATGATGTTCTGACCCTCTATTTTTTTGAGGTTTACCTTTGTAACCTTTGTAATATTTACTCTTATGTGTTTTAAAATGTGTGTATGGTGTTCTCCCGTGATAATCTGTAAGCACTACTTTATAACCATTGTATAAATTATAATTTCTATGGTGGGCTGGTAAATGTCTAGAATAAACCCATTTTCCGGATCCAAAATAAATAAATTGGGATTGACGTATGTCATAATACGATTCAATATCTGGTAAATAGTAATATTCTACTTGTGAATATCCAACAGGTCCCCAAGTTGGAGGGGATCCAATATTTACATTTACAGATACTTGGGCATCTACAGCATTTGATGCGATAAAAAATAGTGCGATAAGTATTAATTTAAATGATTTCATTTTTCAATTTTTAGTTATTTTTATTTAAAATCTGTGATTACTTTGTTACAGTCAAAAAGTGCGCCATTTATTATTTTAAACTGCTACAAAATTAAAATTGGTTCCGAAAAAAAATTAGAATTAAAGCTATAATATTGACTATTAATAATATTATTACTTATTTTTTAATTAAAATGGAATAAAAAATGATAATTAACACAAGGCTATATCTGCCAAAGTAAGTTTGATATTAATTTTAGGAAAAAGGTATTTTTTTAATGCTTTATTAAGTAGTATCAAACTAGAGGTGTTAAGGTAAAAGCTTCTTTATGAAATTTGGCAAAATAATTAGCTGATAAAAATTATATGATTTTAATCACAGTCATGATCATTCTCGTAATGATCATGGTGATGTTTGTGATGCTTCGATCCTTTATTTTTTTTGTATTTAACTTTATGCTCTTTATGATACTTGTTTTTATGGGTGTTGAAATAATGATAAGGAGTTCTACCGTGATAATCTGTAAGCACTACTTTATACCCAGTATGTAAATTATAGTTTCTATAGTGTGCTGGTAAACTTCTTGAATAAATCCAATGTCCATTGCCAAAATAAATAAATTTAGATTGTCGTATGTCATAATATGATTCAATATCGGGCAAATAATAATAGTCTGACTGAGTATGCACTACAGGCACTACTACCGGTGGTAATCCGATATTTATATTTACTGCTACTTGGGCATCTATTGCATTCGATGCCATAAAGAATAACGCTATAAAAAGTATTTTTAGTGATTTCATTTTTTGTTTTTTTTAGTTAAGATTTTTTAGTACTTAACTAAGTTTACAAAAGATGTGCCATTTATTTTTTGAATGTTGTTTTAATAAATTTAACTATTTTTTTAAAAGTTAAAATATGTTGTAAATTTATTCGGAATGATTTGTACTACGTTTATAATCAGTGTGTAGTTTTATTTCAGTCTGTAAATTCAGAACTATTTACATCATAATTTTTTACAATAGAAATTCCTTTTTGGAAAAATAAATTATTTGGATAGAGGACTACTTCGCCTTCAAGCGACTTTAAAGTAACATGAAACGCGCCTATATCCTGAATTTCGGCCTCAACTGGGAAATCTTTGTCGTGAATCTTTATAATATCTCCAATTTTAAATGGAAAAGTAAAAAATAAAATAATTCCACATGTAATATTGCTCAAAATAGACCATTGCGCAAACATGGCCACGCCAACAACTGTGGTTATAGAGGAGAGGGCAATAAAAATATCATCTGTTTTTACACCCCAAATCAATATCAAGGTGATTAAAGCTAATATCGAAATAAGTATATGAATGTATTTGATGACTAAATTGGTTCTTTTTTCAATAATCTCACTTCTATTGGCATATCGTCGTACTAATTTTGACACGAGGGTGCGAGAGAAAATAAAAATCAATATAAGTATTCCAGTACTAATTTCTTCTCTAATATAATAAGTAAAAAACTCCATTTTTATAAATTATTTAAATATTCATATACTTTATCTGTTGGCATTCCCATTACATTAGCATAAGAACCTTCTATTTTTTCAACTCCAATAAAACCAAGCCATTCTTGAATTCCGTAGGCACCTGCTTTATCATATGGTTTGTAATTTTCTAAATAATATAGTATCGCTTCATCACTCAACCTATTGAAAGTGACTTTTGTCGTTTCGCAAATTAAATGGGAGCTAGTCGTTGTTTTAAAACAAACAGAAGTTATTACTTCATGAGTAGCATTCGATAATGATTTTAAAATTTCAAAAGCATCCTGATAGTCTTTTGGTTTTCCCAAGGCCTTATTGTTATGCCAAACGATGGTGTCACTTGTAATCAAAAGTTCATTGGGTTGCAATTCTCCTTCAAAAGCATTTGCTTTTAATTGAGCTAGATAGTTGGTTATTTCGCCTGCTTGCAATTCAGTCGGATAAATCTCTTCGATTTCTTTCAATCTAATTTCAAAATCCAAGTCTAAATCCTTGAAAAATTGTTGCCTTCGTGGCGATCCTGATGCTAATATTATTTTGTATTTGCTGAGCTTTTTTTTAAGCATGATGTTGAATATTATAAGTGATAATTACAATGGAGAATAAACCAAAAAGAATTATTAATTTTAGAATAGTACTGAGGTGATGAAAATCTTTGGTCTTCTCTGCCGTTGCCATTTTTAAAGTAAAATAGAGTAGCGGTGCAACGATTGTAACTAATGAATAAATAGTGGCGATATATAAATTGTTCGCAAAAATATACGTTTTAATGTAGTAAACCACTAGCGCAAAAGGTATAATACTCACTACAAATACCACTTTTGCTGTTCGGCTGATTCCCAAAGCGATAGGTAACGTATTCATTCCTTGATTGTAATCACCATTTACATCTTCGAGATCTTTTACAATTTCCCGAATAAAATTGATGATAAAAGCAAATATTGAATAGTCAATTAGTATCGAAAATAAATTTGCCATTATCGGTTGGTTTCCAGGATTTGTAACGGGAAATAGATCAAAAACACCAATAATAATAACACTAAATGATAGCAATAAAGCAACGACTATATTTCCAACAAGTAACATTTGCTTTAAGCTTGTGGCATAAAAATAAAGTGTTGCAGCAATCATAATAAAAATAGCTGCAAATCCAGGTTTATTAATCACATTCGATAAATAAAAACCTATGGCTACACCAATTATATTTAGAGCGATGTACAGATTGTAAGCAGCTGTTTCCGAAATGCCTTTGCCTATAACAACCTGATTTGGTTTGTTTTCATTGTCGGTAGCTTGGTCAAAAATATTATTAATTACATATCCTCCCGCAGCAATTAACACTGTGGATAAAACCAATAAATAATATTGCCAGTCGCTTAACGCCAAAGGGATATTTTGTAATTTCAAAAACCCAAATCTAAATAGCAATTGCATTAAAGCAAGCATTAATAGGTTTTGGTATCGTATTAATTTGAGGTATTTCATGTTTTATATTGGTGTTCAGTGTTCAGTGTTCAGTGTTCAGTGTTCAGTGTTCAGTGTTCAGTGTTCAGTGTTCAGTGTTCAGTGTTCAGTGTTCAGTGTTCAGTGTTCAGTGTTCAGTGTTCAGTGTTCAGTGTTCAGTGTTCAGTG
>JBBSSR010000023.1:0-61659 GCA_038241955.1 Flavobacteriales bacterium
GTCAATTCGTCCAAATAATGCATTTTCAACATTCACTCTACTATAAACATAATCTATAAATAAACGACCCACATATTGCAGTTGCAAATCGTGTAATTCCTGATGAAAAATAGCTTCCTCAGTAGATTTGTTACCATACACTAGCGTGAATGAACTTTTTGGTTCGCTTTTCAAAACTGATTTTATAATGGACAAAATAGGTGTAATTCCGCTACCGGAGGCAAAGGCAATATAATTTTTTTGTCGCTCAACATCTGGTTCAAAAATGAATTTTCCTTCTGGTTTTCCTACTTCAATAATATCACCGGCTTTTAGTTTACCATTCGCAAATTGAGAAAAAGCACCCTCTTTTACCGCCTTCACGGCAATACGCAGTTCGCCACTTTCTGGAGCAGAACAAATAGAATAAGCACGACGAATCTCGGTATTGTCTAATGTCAATCTTAAATTAACATATTGTCCAGCTATAAATGTATAAGTCGATTTTAATTCCTCGGGAACACTAAAAACTATGGAAACCGCATCTTTGGTTTCGCGTTTTACTTCTTTTACTATTAACTTAAGAAAGTTTGGCATGAGACTTTTTTTTACAAAGATAGTAAACGACAACGTTTTCTAAAAGTGATTCATTTTGAAATTTTTATGCATAATATAGTTATGTATAAGATTCTTATGTATATTTGTTTTTCAAAACGGAAAGGAAAATGAAAAATTCGCAGTTATACAAAGGAAGTCTGAACACCATAATCATGAAGTTACTGGAAGAAAATGGTAAGATGTATGGTTATGAAATTACTCAGAAAGTAAAAACCATTACAGAAGGCGAGCTCAATATTACAGAAGGAGCATTGTATCCCGCTCTTCATAAACTAGAAGCAGAAGGATTACTAGACGTAGAAATTGAAAAAGTTGACAACCGAATGCGAAAATACTATAAACTGACAGAAGCTGGTGAAAAGGAAACAGTAAATCGATTATCGGAATTGGAAGATTTTATTAGAAACATGCAAAGTTTAGTGAATCCTAGATTAGAATTTTAATTTTTATGGAAAATAAATTAACAGCGGAACAAATATCATTAATCGAAGAAACTTTAATCGAAAAAGGCTTGGTTTACGAAGATATAAAACTAGAATTTATCGATCATATCGCAATAGAAATTGAAGTTGAAAATCAAGAATGTACTTTTGAAGAAGCCTTTACGAAGAGTTTTGATAAGTGGGAATTACTATTAAAAGAAACATCGAGTCTTGGGTATGGAATTGTTGGACCAAAAGTAATTGTCGAAAGATATACTGCAATAGCTTCAAAAATATTTAAATCTAGTTTGTTATCTGCATTTCTTTTCGGCATTTTCGTGACAACGATTACAATAGTATATCCACAAGAATACGTTTATGCTATTATGAAGTCCGTTTTCGCGTCAACATATATTTTATCGTGTACAGCCATAATAAGTAGTATGTTTTTTGTCTGGAAATTAAAATCAAAAACAGTTTATGGACAATTTTTTATAAGAAGCTCTTCTTTTCTACCTTTCCATTTTTATATGATTTATACACTTTTAAATGGACATACTTATTTGTTTCGATATTATCATAGAGAAAGTTTTTTCAGCAATTTTATAGAGTGGTCTATTACTGGATTTTACTTTTTTATAAGTGTTTTTATAATTGGGGTTGCAACAGAGCATTTTAAGATTGTGAAAAAATATAAACTAATTTAATTTATGAAACTATCAATAGGACAAATAGCAGTAATCGAATCATCATTAGAGTATTGTGGGGTAAAATATGAAGACATAAAACTTGAACTTACGGATCATATTGCTTCTGAAATTGAAGAAGTGATGGAAACCAACACACTTTCATTTGAAGAAAATTTAAAAATTATTTTTGACAAATGGTCATCAGCACTGAAGCCTTCCTATTCCTTTTTTATAGGACTTAGAAACAGCTATCCCAAAATTGTTTTAGATAAAAAGGTATTAGTAGTAAAGAAGGAACTATTTATAGGGTTATTAATTTCATTGACATTCTTGTTTGCCTTTTTAGGGCTTACAAGATATTATAGCGCGCAATTGGTAACATATTATTTTCAAATAGGAATAAGCATTTTATTCGTTATAGGATATTTGTTTTTAATTGGTAGTACGGTTAGAATTTGGAAATCTAAACTAAAAACATCTTTTAATTACTTTTCTAAAGAAATAGTAGTAGCTTTTATTTGTTTTATACCTCCTATTTGTTTTTTTACAACTCCGCAAACCATTGCGAATCAAGCATTACTCTTTGTTTTTTTACCTTTGGTTTTATTTTATGTTGTATTAAGTTGTAAAAAGGTAATGTTACATATTCAATTCGAAAAAAAATTAGTTAATCTTTAAAGATGAAATTAACAGCAGAACAAATAGCCGTAATCGAAGAAACATTGATTCTTAACGGTCTAAAATTTGAAGATTTAAAACTGGAACTTACGGATCACATTGCTTCTGAAATTGAAGAAGTGATGAATACAAACACACTTTCATTTGAAGAAAATTTAATATCAGTTTTCAGTAAATGGTCTGATCAATTAAGACCTAGTTGTTCTTTTTGGATCAATACAAATAAAAAATATTGGTGGTTTAGTACAGAAATAAATCCTAGTTTAGCGACTTATAAATGCAATAAAGTAGTCAAGAAAATCTTGAAGCTATCCTTATTTATAAGCTTATTAGCTTCAATTTTATTAACTGTCATAACAAGGAATTGGCATAGCGAAGTTGCCTTAAACTTTTTGAAATCTGGATTTAAAATGATATGTTTTGCAGTATTTATTTTATTCGTTTTAGCACGATATATGATTTGGAAATCAAAACGCATCACGACTTTTGGTTATTTATTTACTAAAAATGCGTTTACTCAAATTATATATCTTTTTTTTCTAGGTATCGGTATTTTTCCTATTAGAATTTATACTGCTGATTTTGGTTTAGATTTATTATTTAATTTCTTCCCTTTAATGGTTCTATCTATCTCAATATTTTATTTGCAATTGGCTTACAATCACGTGCAATTCAATAAAAAATTAGTAAATCTTTACTGATGAAACTTACAACAGAACAAGTAGATTATCTTTTCATTTTCACTCGCCAACATTTTGTTGAGTGGTTTGATTTACAATCAGAATTGGTAGATCATTTGGCGAACGCCATTGAAGCCGAATGGGCAGAAAACCCCAAAATTTCTTTTGATCAAGCCTTAAACAAAGAATTCAAAAAATTTGGCGTTTTTGGTTTTATGGATGTGGTGGAGCAAAAACGAAAACAACTTAGCAAAAAATATTATTCTATTATGTGGAGGCATTTTAAGGAATTTTTTGGCGTGCCCAAATTAGCTGTAACAGCCTTGAGTATTTTTGTTGTGTATTCGTTTATGCAACAAATACAAGATCCTAAAATCTACTTGATGGCTTTTTACACGGTTTTTTTGGCTGTTGTTTTTTACAATCTTTTTAAGAATAGAAAGCAACAAAAAAAGGAAAGTAAAAAATGGCTTTTGAAAGACATTATATTCAATTTTGGTTCTACAAATGCAGTGCTCGTTTTACTATTTCAAATTTTAAACTCATCATTTTTTGATATTGAGCAGTATTTAGGAAAAACTGCATTTTCCTTTTTTCTATCCCTATTTCTAGTTTCTATAATTGTATTTGGGTATATAATTTTATACTTAATACCATCAAAAGCCGACGAATACCTTAGCAAAACCTATCCGGAATATTATTTAGAAAAAATGTAACATTTTCTTACTATTGACTACTCACTTACAAAACCAAACAAACAACCATGATTGCAAAATTTATTTATCTTGAATGGAAAGCCTTTACTAGATCTGCTTCGTTCGCTACAAATTTAGCTTTGAAAATTTTAATGGGTTTTCTTGTACTCTATTTTACATTAGTTTTTCTTGCATTAGGAGTTAGTGCTTTTTATATTCTGCGGGAAATGAAATTAGACCCATTGGCAACTATAAATAAGTTTTTAATTTATTACTTTGTGATGGACTTAATTATTCGACTGCTGTTTCAAGCAATTCCTGTTATGAATATTAGGCCGTTACTGGCATTACCGTTTAAAAGACCGACTATTGTTCATTTTTCTTTGGGTAAAACACTATTGTCTTTTTTTAATTTAGTACATGCTTTTTTCATCCTTCCTTTTTGTGCTGTTTTAATTTATGAAGGGTATGATTTGGTTAGCGTTTTGCTATGGATGACAGCACTATTTTCTTTTGTTTTCATCAATAATTTTTTAAATATTTTACTCAACAACAAAGACAATTTATTAGTTATTTTTATAACTATTGTATTGGTTTTTGCAGGTTGTCAATATTATAAAATCTTTGATATTACCAATTATACGCAACCATTTTTTGCTGCTTTATTTCAAACGAAATGGCTTTTTCTGGTGCCTGTTTTAGTGTTAGCAGCACTGTACTATTGGACCTATAACTACCTAAAAGGAGATTTGTACTTGGATGCGGGATTGTCTGTAAAAAAGGATACTGCTAAAACAGAAAATCTCACCTGGCTAAATCAATTTGGTAAGTTAGGAACTTTCTTGAAGAATGATATTAAATTAATCAGAAGGAATAAACGTTCGAAAACTACAATTGGATTAAGCATCATGTTTTTATTTTATGGTCTATTATTTTTCACGAATTCTACACATCAACCTGCCGTAATGAAAATTTTTGCGGGAATATTTGTCTCTGGAGGCTTTCTAATCACTTTTGGGCAATTTGTGCCCAGCTGGGATAGTGCCTATTATCAATTGATGATGACACAAAATATACCATACCGCGAGTATTTGAATTCTAAATGGAGTTTAATGATTATTGGAACGCTAATTTCAACAATTTTGGCTTCGTTTTATTTGTATTTTGGTTGGTCCGTTTATCTTACAGTTATTGTTGGTGCAATTTATAATATAGGAGTGAACTCTTCATTAGTATTATTAGGAGGTGCTTTTACAAAAACGCCAATTGATTTGAGTTCTGGTAAAGGTGCTTTTGGTGACAAAAAAGCGTTTAATATAAAAACTGTGTTTATTACAATTCCTCAATTAGTGCTACCAGTAGGACTTTACTGGCTTGGAATTCGTTTAATGAGTCCTAATTTAGGGTTAGCTTTTGTTGCTATTGCTGGCGTTTTAGGATTGGTTTTTAGAAATAAAGTTTTTGTTTTTATCGAGAAAATTTATAAAAGAGAAAAATACGCAACTATAGCCGCCTACAAACAGAAATAAATAATTTGAATGTAATTCAAAGCTTTTAAACTTTTCAAACAATTAAATTTATTAAAGATGATACAGATAAATAATCTTTCCAAAAAATACAACAACGTTTCCGTATTAAATATAGGATCATTAGCAATTCCAAAAGGACAAAGTTTTGGACTGGTAGGTAATAACGGAGCGGGAAAAACCACATTCTTCAGTTTATTATTAGATTTAATTCAGCCTACCACGGGAAATGTCATAAACAATGACGTCCAGGTAAATGCTAGCGAAGCATGGAAACCGTTTACCGCTTCTTTTCTAGATGAGAGTTTCCTAATTGGCTATTTAACACCCGAAGAATATTTTTACTTTATAGGTGATTTAAGAGGACAAAATAAAGCAGACGTCGATGCCCTTTTGGCGAAGCACGAAGAATTTTTTAATGGAGAGATTCTTAAAAATAAAAAATACTTAAGAGATTTATCGAAAGGGAATCAGAAAAAAGTAGGTATAATAGCAACTCTTATTGGGAATCCTGAAGTCATTATTCTCGATGAGCCTTTTGCAAATTTAGATCCCACAACAGTAAACAGACTGAAAAAAATAATTAAAGCGTTAGCCGAGAATCCAAACATTACCGTTTTAGTTTCGAGTCATGATTTACAGCATACTGTTGATGTTTGTGATCGTATTGTGGCACTAAATAAAGGAGAAGTTGTAAAAGACATTAGAACTTCGGCAGAAACCTTACAAGAATTGGAGCTGTTTTTTGCTGTATAAATTCACTTATTTCAAAAAGAAACGTATTTTTACCAGTCATTCATACTAAAAGCTATTTTTAAAAGTTTAATGATTTAAACGTTTCCCATTGATTAACAACACATCAAAATATATTTTCCCTATAGCTTTTTTAGTATTCTTGGTAGCCTGCTCTACCAAGAAAGATACTTTTTTGGCTAGAAATTCGCATGCATTAAGTACAAAATACAATATATTGTATAATGGTCGAATTGCTTTAGACAAAGGAATTAAAGGAATAAATGAGAATACTACCGAAAATTTCTGGAAACAACTGCCAGTCGAAAAAATGCAAGTGGCAGAAGATGTTCCAAAAGACGGAAAACCAAAAAATGCCGATTTTGATTTAGCAGAAGCGAAAGCTACCAAAGCAATTCAGAAACACTCCATGAACATTGGCGGTCGCGAAAAAAATTATCAAATTGATGAAGCATATTTATTACTAGGGCAGGCAAGATATTACGATCAGAGATTTATTCCCGCTTTAGACGCATTCAATTATATTCTATACAAATACCCAAACGGGAGTAATATTTATGAAGCTAAAATATGGCGTGAAAAAACAAATATCCGCCTAGGAAATGAAGCTTTGGCGATAAAAAACACTTCAAAATTAATTAAGGATAACAAATTAAGCAAGCAAGAGTTTGCAGATGCAAATGCTATTTTAGCAAGTGCTTTTCTTAATCTAGAAGAAAAAGACAGTGCCATAGTAAAATTAAAATTGGCCAATAAATATACAAAACGTCATGATCAGCAGGAACGTTACTCTTTCTTATTAGGGCAGTTGTATGAAGGAGCTGGCAAAAAGGACAGTGCCATTTATTTTTATCAAACAGTAATTGATATGAATAGAAAGGCCGAAAGAAAGTTTGTAGTTCAGGCTTATGCCAAAAAAGCAAAACTGTTTGATTATAAAAATTCTGATTTTGATTTATTTGTCGAAGAATCCAAAAAGATTATGGAAGACAGAGAAAACAGACCCTATTTGGATATGATTTATTACAACATGGGAATTTTTTATGACAATAATGACAACAAAGAATTAGCTTTAAAATATTACAATGCGTCTCTTAAAAAAGCGTCTCCAGATCCGTACTTGAATGCATCAAACTATAGAAATATAGGGAATCTGTATTTTAAACATAATGAATATGCAGCTGCCGCAAAAAATTATGATAAGTCATTGGCATTGTTAGATGTGGAAACAAGAGAGTTTCTCCAAATTCAAAAAATTAGAAAAAATCTTGATGAGGTGATCATCGATGAGGCAATTGCTAAACAAAATGATAGTATTATTACGGTAGTTTCGATGTCAAATCCTGATCAAATTGTGTACTATGAAGATTACATTGCAAAATTAAAAGCAGGCGATGAATTAAGGAAAATAGAGGAGGAAAAACAAAGAAAGATTGAAAACAATATTGCTATAAACAGCGCTGCTGGTGTTCAGAGCCAGGAGAATGTAGAGAAAGCTCCAGGAATATCAACTATTTCAAGCGCAATTACACCACCGGGTTTAGATGCTCCAAGTAAAGAAAAAAACAATACATTTTATTTTTATAATCCAACTACGGTTGCTTATGGAAAATTACAATTTAAGAAAAGTTGGGGAAACAGAGCCAGCAATGGCTATTGGAGAGCTTCTACTACTGATATGGCTGCTGAGGGTGCTGATTTAGTTAATGTTGCAGCAACAACAACGACAGATGAAACAGTTCCTGTTGCCGTAAATGAAAAATACACTACAGATTATTACATACAGCAGTTACCAAAAACGAAAGTGGAGATAGATAGTATTGTTAAGGTAAGGAACGTTGCCTATTATCAATTGGGAATTATTTATAAAGAGAAATTTAAGGAATATAATTTAGCCAGTACTAAATTAGAACAGTTACTAGCCTATAAACCGGAGGAAAAACTTATTCTACCAACGAAGTACAATTTATATAAAATATACGAAATCACCGATAGCGCGAAAGCAGCTGCTCTAAAAAAAGAAATAACAGCGCAATATCCAGATTCTCGTTATGCACAGATTATAAATAATCTAGGTCAAGACAATACAGCATACATCGAAACGCCTGAAGGTGAATATAAAAGATTGTATAAATTATACGAAGAGGAGTCGTTTAAATCTGTTTTACATCAAATAGACGGAGTAATAAACCATTTTATAGGCGATCCGATCGTTTCTAAATTGGAATTACTGAAAGCGTACACAATAGGAAAACTAAATGGTTTAACCGCTTATAAAAAAGCACTACAATATGTAGCAGAAAACTTTGCTACTACAGAGGAAGGGAAAAGTGCTCTTGAAATTCTTAAAACACAAATACCGCTTTTAGAGCAACTTAATTTTACAGCAGAACATTCTAGAAATTATAGGGTTATTTTTAAAGTTGCAATCAACGATGATAAAACATCGAATGATATTGAAAAGAAAATAAGACTTTTTATGGTTGATGAAAACATAGAAAAAGTTTATTATACCTGTGATTTTTATACCGATGATGAAAGTTTTATTTCCGTACGTGGTCTTCAAACGGAAGCCTATGCTAAGTTTGTCGCACTACTTTTTAAGGATACTGAAAAGTATAAAATAAGTGATCCAGGAATTGTTATTTCAAATGAAAATTATAAAGTAGTGCAGATCAAGAAAAATCTAGAGGACTATCTTTTACAAAAACAACCATAATTATGTTTGATAAAAAACCAAAATCGTATACAGAACTTTTAGGAAAAACCAACAGAATAGTGGAGGGAACCATCATAAAAGGAGATGTTATATCACAAGCAGATTTTAGATTAGACGGAGAATTAACGGGTAATTTCACTTCAAAAGGGAAGCTGGTGATTGGTCCAGCAGGAATCGTAAAAGGAGATGTCGTGTGTAACAATGCAGACATAGAAGGCAACTTTGAAGGTAAAATTCGAGTCAATGATTTGCTTAACATTAAAGCTAAGTCCACTATAATAGGAGAAGTAACGGTTGGAAAACTATCTGTAGAATCAGGAGCCGATTTTAGTGCCTCTTGTATTATGAAACCCAATTCAGAAAACGCATCAAGCAATGGCAACGAACAACAACAACGATAAAAGGAACAGTAATAAGTGGTTATCATTAATTAACATTCCTATACAAATGGGAGTTATAATATTCTTGTTCGCCTATTTAGGAAATTGGCTCGACGATAATCATCCCAGTACGAAAGTATATTATGTAAAAATATTAGTTATGGTAGGTGTTATTCTAGCAATGTTTAATGTAATCCGTCAGGTTAACGGAATTAACAAATCGAAATAGTATAATGAATTTGAAAAAAATTAAACCATTTCTAGATCTATTTGGCGTCGTTTTCCTCGTTTATGTACTGCATAAAGTGCTCTTCCTAATCTTTACAATTAATGATAGCTTTTTTATTTACTCTTTAGAAGTTTTGTATCTGTTCTTCTTTGTGTTTTCTGTAATTATTCTCAAAATATTATTGGTTGTGCAGAAAAAGAGTTTTGACAATGTTGGGATGAGCTTCCTTCTGGCAACGAGTATTAAAATGATTTTATGTTATGTGATCTTGAGACCATTATTACAAATTCCGAAACCCCTTAATGCAACGGAGCGCATAAATTTTTTAATACTGTTTATTGTGTTTTTAGCAATTGAGACTCTTTTCACCATTCGATTAGTAAACGAAAAGCAATAATACACTAATTAGCGAATCGAATTGCCAAAAAAATAGTTTTATATGCTTTTGAGTATTAATAAAAAATGTACCTTTGCACCAAATTTTAGAATCGTAAAAAAATAAGATATTTAACAGATATGGTGATTTCAAAAAAAGCACTTAGATTTATTATAGCAACTTTCGTTGTTTGTCTTCCTTTTATTAGTTTTGCAAATCCTGTAAAGGACACACTACATGTTGACACAATTGCCAAGCACCAAGTTACAAAAACGACTGACGAAGCACATGCTGAACCTACAACTGTAAAATCTAAAATTAAGGCATTTATAAAACACCACGTTTTAGATTCTCATGAATTTACGTTAGCACATGATGAAGAGACAGGTTCACATTATGGTTTTGCTTTACCAATTATTCTTTGGGATAATGGACTTCATTTTTTCTCCTCTGCAAAATTTGAACATGGTGAAGCGGTTGCTGACTCAAACGGAAATTTTTACAAAATAAACCACCACGACGGAAAAATATATAAAACCGATGCTGCTGGGACAATTACCGAAGATGAAAGAACAGGATTCCCAACAAATGTGCGTCCTTTAGATTTTTCAATAACAAAAACAGTTTTGTCTATATTTATAGCTGCAATTTTGATGATAATTTTATTCTCAAGTCTTGCAAGATCATATAGTAAGAATAATGGTATCGCTTCTGGCTTCGCTAGAATTTTTGAACCCGTTGTACTTTATATCCGTGACGAGATAGCCATCCCAAACATAGGAGAAAAACATTATAAGAAATACATGAGTTATTTATTAACGATCTTTTTCTTTGTATTGTTCTTAAATATTTTTGGATTGATGCCATTCGGGATAAATGCTACAGGAAATTTTACGGTTACTTTTGCTTTAGCAATTATTACCTTTTTAATCACAAATATTTCGGCTAATAAAAATTATTGGGGACATATTTTCTGGATGCCAGGAGTGCCAAAACTAATGCGTATTGTATTAGCTCCAATTGAATTATTAGGTGTTTTTATAAAACCATTCTCATTGATGATTCGTTTGTATGCCAACATTTTTGCTGGTCACATCGTAATGATGAGTATTATTGGATTGATGTTTATTTTCAAAACATGGTTAGGAAGTAGTTTGTCATTTGGTTTGTCATTTGTACTTTCTATATTAGAGATATTAGTGGCGCTATTACAAGCGTATATATTCACGATGCTATCGGCGCTGTATTTTGGTGCAGCAGTAGAAGAGCATCATCATGAGGAAGCGCATCACTAAAATTTAGATATAAGATTTCAGAGGGTAGATTTAAAAATCTAAAATCTAAGATCAAAAATCTAAGATCAAATTTAATGTTTAATTTTTAATATATATATTATGGAAGGTTTAAATTTCGTAGGAGCAGGATTGATCGTTATCGGAGCAGGATTAGGTATTGGTAGAATTGGTGGTTCAGCAATGGACGCTATTGCTCGTCAACCAGAAGCTTCTGGAAAAATCCAAACAGCTATGCTTATCGCAGCTGCACTTATTGAAGGTATTGGTTTCGCAGCGTTGTTCGCAGCTTAATTAGCACTTAAAAAAAAGCAATAGTTGCAACGGTTGGTTGCAACTATTGCTTCATTAAATACTGAAAATTTATATTAAACAGATTAAATTTTATTTTTAAATATAATTTAAAATAAATACAATTTATAAAAATGGAAAAGTTAATAAATCAGTTTGAGTTAGGTTTGTTCTTCTGGCAAATATTAATATTTGTTGGATTAATTTTCTTATTGAAAAAATTTGCTTGGAAACCAATTCTTGACGCAGTAAACGAAAGAGAAGAAGGAATAAAAAACGCATTGCTTTCTGCAGAAAATGCTAGAAAAGAAATGCAAAACTTGCAGGCTGATAATCAACGTATTTTGCAAGAAGCCAGATTAGAGCGTGACAACATGCTTAAAGATGCGCGTGAAATGAAAGAGAAAATGGTTGCTGATGCTAAGAACGAAGCGCAAGCTCAAGGTCTGAAAATGATTGAACAAGCAAAAGCAGCTATCGAAAGCGAAAAAAATGCTGCGATGGCTGAATTGAAACTACAAGTTTCAACTTTATCTCTTAGCATTGCTGAAAAATTATTGAAAGAAGAATTATCGAACAAAGAAGCTCAGACAAAATTGGTTGAGAAAATGTTGGGTGACGTTAAATTGAACTAAACATGGCAAGTACAAGAGCAGCAATTCGCTATGCAAAAGCAATTTTAGATTTGGCGCATTCAAAAGGTCAAGCTGAGGTTGTAAACAACGATATGAAATTAATAGCTTCTACTATTGATAACAATTCAGAATTGAGTATTTTCATTCAGAGTCCCATTTTGAAAGTGGAGATTAAGGAGAAAGCGCTTTTAGAAGTTTTTGCCAATGTAAATGGGGTAACCAAAGGTTTGTTTCATTTATTATTCGAAAACAAAAGATTTGAAATTCTTGCTGCAATTGCAACAGAATATTCTAAATTATTCGATGTTATGAATGGTGTAGAAGTTGCGAAAGTAACAACAGCAATTGCAATGGATGCTGCGCTAGAAGCTAAAGTTTTAGCCAAAATAGCAACGCTTTCAGACAAAAAAATCACAATAGAAAACACTGTAGATCCATCTATTATAGGAGGATTTATTTTAAGAATAGGCGATCAGCAATACAATGCTTCAATTGCCAACAGATTACAAGTATTAAAAAGAGAGTTAAGTAATTAATTTTATTACACGTTAAGTGTCTAAATTATAAATTAAGATGGCGGAAATCAAACCTGCTGAAATTTCAGCAATATTAAGAAAGCAAGTAGAAGGTTTTGAATCTGGTGCTACACTAGAAGAAGTAGGAACAGTACTTAATGTTGGAGATGGTATTGCTCGTGTTTACGGGCTTTCGAATGTTCAATATGGTGAATTAGTAGAATTTGACAATGGTCTTGAGGCTATTGTATTGAATCTTGAAGAAGACAATGTAGGTGTGGTACTTTTAGGACCATCTACAGGAATCAAAGAAGGATCTACTGCCAAAAGAACACAACGTATTGCTTCGCTTAAAACAGGAGAAGGAATGGTAGGTCGTGTAGTAAACACACTTGGTTTTCCTATTGATGGAAAAGGACCAATTGGTGGTGAATTATTCGAAATGCCTTTAGAAAGAAAAGCTCCTGGAGTTATCTTCCGTCAACCAGTAACGGAGCCATTGCAAACCGGTGTTAAAGCAGTTGATGCTATGATCCCAGTGGGTCGTGGACAACGTGAGCTTGTGATTGGTGACCGTCAAACAGGAAAATCTACTGTTTGTATCGATACCATTTTAAATCAAAAAGAATTTTACGATGCTGGAAAACCAGTATTTTGTATATATGTTGCAATTGGACAAAAAGCGTCAACTGTAGCAGGAATCGCAAAAATGTTGGAAGAAAAAGGAGCAATGGCCTATACCATTATTGTTGCTGCTAATGCTTCTGATCCAGCTCCAATGCAAGTGTACGCTCCGTTCGCAGGTGCTGCAATTGGAGAATATTTTAGAGATTCAGGTCGTCCTGCACTTATTGTGTATGATGATTTATCTAAACAAGCAGTTGCTTACCGTGAAGTTTCTCTGTTATTGAGAAGACCACCGGGACGTGAGGCTTATCCTGGAGACGTTTTTTACTTACACAGTCGTTTATTAGAGCGTGCTTGTAAAGTAATTGCTGATGATGGAATTGCAAAAAACATGAACGATTTGCCAGATTCATTAAAAGGTATTGTAAAAGGTGGAGGTTCTCTTACCGCATTACCAATTATTGAAACACAAGCGGGTGACGTTTCTGCTTATATCCCAACAAACGTAATTTCTATTACGGATGGTCAAATTTTCCTTGATGGAGATTTGTTTAACTCGGGAGTTCGTCCAGCGATTAACGTAGGTATTTCGGTATCTCGTGTTGGAGGAAATGCGCAAATTAAATCAATGAAGAAAGTAGCAGGTACTTTGAAACTAGATCAAGCACAATTCCGTGAATTGGAAGCGTTTGCTAAATTTGGTTCCGATCTTGATGCTGTAACTTTAAACGTAATTGAAAAAGGAAAAAGAAACGTTGAAATCTTGAAACAAGGTTTGAATGACCCTTATACTGTTGAAGACCAAGTTGCTATTATTTATGCTGGTTCTAAAAATTTATTGAGAAATGTTCCTGTGAATAAAGTAAAAGAATTTGAGAAAGATTTCTTGGAATTCTTAAACAACAAACACAGAGATACTCTTGATGCTTTAAAAGCAGGAAAATTAACAGACGAGATTACAGGTGTAATTGAGAATGTAGCAAAAGAAATTTCAGCGAAATATAACTAATCCCCACCCAACCTCCCCAAAGGGGAGGAGTATAGGGAGAACGAAAATAATATTAATATAAGACAGATGCCCTCGTTTAGTCTCCCTCCCCTTCGGGGAGGGTTGGGGAGGGGAAAAAATGGCAAATTTAAAGGAAATCCGCAATAGAATTACTTCCATTTCATCTACGATGCAAATCACGTCGGCAATGAAAATGGTTTCTGCAGCAAAGCTAAAGAAAGCACAGGATGCAATCACAGCAATGCGCCCTTATGCCGAAAAATTAACCGAATTATTACAAAATCTTTCTGCTACATTAGATAGTGAAGTTGGAGGAGATTTTACGACACAACGTGAAGTAAAAAATGTATTGCTTGTTGCAATAACTTCAAACAGAGGTTTATGTGGAGCATTTAATTCGAATGTAATCAAAGAAGCTAAAAATCGTGCAGAATATTATGTAGGAAAAAAAGTTGACATTTTTGCTATTGGTAAAAAAGGAAACGATATTTTGACAAAAACGCTTCCTGTTGTTGGAAATCAAAGTGATGTATTTGATCATTTAACCTTTGATAATGTAGCTACAATCGCTGAAATATTAACTCAAAAGTTTGTTTCGGGAGAGTATGACAAAATAGAGTTGATTTACAATCAGTTCAAAAATGCTGCAACTCAAATTGTACAAACAGAACAATTTTTGCCACTAGCGCCTATAAAATCTGACAAACCAGTTTCTACAGGAGATTACATATTCGAGCCTTCTAAAGAAGAAATCGTATTGACATTAATTCCTAAGGCTTTGAAAACGCAGCTTTATAAAGGTATTCGTGATTCTTTTGCTTCAGAGCATGGCGCACGTATGACTGCAATGCACAAAGCAACAGATAATGCAACGGAATTGAGAAATCAATTAAAATTGACTTATAATAAAGCACGTCAAGCTGCAATTACTAATGAAATCCTTGAGATTGTTGGTGGAGCAGAAGCGTTGAAAGGATAATTTTATAATACACAAAATAAAAAAAAGAGCCGTTTGGCTCTTTTTTTATGCTTTGTTTTGGGAACAAATAGCTTTATAATCCCTATTGCTCTGTTATAATGGTAACATTAGCTTTTCCCCGTGCTCCTTTTTTTGAGGGTATATTTAGCTTTTCCCTTTACTTTGTTTCTTTATTTGGGAACAAATAGCTTTATAGTCCCTAAGCTTTTTATTAAGAGGTTTTTTTAGCTTTTCCCCTGCGCTTTGTTTTTTTTGTATGGGAACAAATAGCTTTATAGTCCCTAAGCTCATTTATTAAGAGGTTTTTAGCTTTTCCCCTGTGCTTTTTTTTAAAGAGGATAATTAGCTTTAACACCTCTATATTTTAGTGTAACCAATTAGCTCTTAAATAGTTTACTAATCTTTTACATGACAAATTACGGGCATTGATGTTGATTGCACAATACCAACTTTCCGTGATATTTTAGCTGTTTTTGTAGCTTTTTTACAGTAGGAGCTTAATGTTCATGAGGTTAACTGATGTTGAAAGCTTCTTTTGTATTTAAAAAATGCTTTTTTTATAGTAGTAATCAAGATGTTTTCCTTTTTCTTTTAATAGATTTGTCTAAGACTTCAAGCATTATTTCAGACAGTAGCATTGTCTTCGTTTAGAAGTGTAAGCGTTGGCATTTCAATAAATAGTAATTAAGTTGGTTTAGTTTTTTATGAATGTGTGATATTATAAAAAGTCTCACCAGCTACAAAGCCTACAAAGTATAGAAAAATCCAAAGAAAAATAGCTGAAATTATAATTTTAATGAAATAATTTGAATTTGTTTGTTTAGTTTTCATAGATGAAATTTAGGGATTTTGATTGGCACATTTATTTTCAAAATTAATATGAATATGTAATCTTATTTGGTCGATTAGAATCAGTATCTAATAGGCTACAAAGAGCTGAATACCTAAGTAAGGATTGTATTTTTGTTTACTAGCAGTCCATTTGGTAGCATGATTCGGACGTAAATACATTGGGCCGCAAAAAACATTTGAACTGAAATATATTACATTCTTTTTATTGACTACAGGCGGAATGTTCTTCACATAATTGATTACACTCAATAGATACAAGAAAATCACTGTCAAATATAAGATTCTCATTTCTAACATCTATGTCAACATCTCCTATTGAAGAAACCTCCATTATAATATCACTGATATTGTATCTTTCCATTTCAATATTCTGGTTGCTAACCGTTTTATAAAAATTAATGCTTTTTTCATTTATTTTACTTCTATCTATTATTTGTACGAATATATGTATTTTTAAGATTTTAGAAAAAAAATTATGATTAAAATGATAGAGGTAAGTACAATTTTAATACCCACATTTAGAGATAACTCAATATATCCTCAGCATGATTTGAACTACAGTGAAATTTTAAGTACTGTGAATGATTTTGAAATCTTCTTTAATTTAAACAATTCCTTGTTTATTCCACAAATCATAATACTTTCCTTTTTTCTCAATTAAAGTTGTATGATTCCCACTTTCAATGATGGTTCCATTTTCCATTACGAGGATAGTATCTGCATTCGCTATTGTACTTAGTCTATGAGCAATAACAATAACGGTTTTCCCTTGTGATTTAAAATCATCAATAACTTGTTTTACAATTTGTTCAGCGCTTGTATCTAATGATGATGTAGCTTCATCCATCAATAAGATTTCTGGATTTTTATACAATGCTCTAGCGATTGCTATTCTTTGTTTTTGTCCACCCGAAAGCATTGCGCCATTTTCGCCAATTTGGGTTTCAAAACCATTTGGCAATTTCTCTACAAATTCTGTAATTCCTAACTGTTTTGACAGATCTAAAACTCTTTGAATATTAGGAAAAGAATCCCCTAAGGCGATGTTTTCAATTATATTTCCTGAAAATAAGTTGAGTTGTTGTGGTATAACACCGATGCACTTGCGTAAACTTTGGTAATGAATAAACTGTGTGTCATAATCACCAATGAATATTTTTCCTTCTTGTATGGGATATAAATTTTGCAAGAGAGAGATCAAAGTGGTCTTTCCGCTTCCGCTTTCGCCAACAATGGCTGTGGTTTGATTTTTCTTGAAAACAGCATTAAAGTTTTTAAATACTTCTACTCTTGATCCATATCTAAAAGATACATTTTCAAATGTGATATCACCAATATTTTCTCTCTCTAATACCACTTTATTCTCCGTTTCTTCCCTTTCTAAATCCATAATTTCAAAAAGACGATCGGCTGCAATTAATGCATTTTGTGCGGTTTTATTCATACCTATTAATGATGCAACAGGAGATGTAAAATAACCTATCAAGGCATAAAAAGAAAATAATTCTCCAGGAGTAATGGCTCGATCTATTACATATCCTGAGCCCACCCATAATAACACAACTGTAAAAATAGAAGCTAAGAACTGTGTAGATGTTCCTGCAAAAACACCATTCAATCCAGATTTAAAAGTGGTAAATAATAATTTTACAAATTTATTCTCTGTTTTGATATTTGTAAATTCTTCAATACCAAATTCTTTTACAGTTCGAATATGCGTTACACTCTCAACCAATTGTGTCTGTAGCTCCGCAGCATTCTCCATTATGGTACGTTCTACTTTTTTATTAAACTTATTTAAAATAAAATAAATTAAGGCGTAGAATGGAATAACTAATAAAATGACCAAAGCCAATTTCCAATAATAAGTAAACATTAAAGTGAATGAAAATATCACAATAAATACATTTACAATCATATCTATTGCTACCTCATTTATAAAAGATCTAATTTTTACGGCATCGCTAATTCTCGAGGTTATTTCTCCTATTTGCATGGTGTCAAAAAAACGTTGCGGCAAATGAAGTAAATGTTTGTAATAGCCTAAAATCAATTTTGCATCGATCAATTGACCCGTTTTTAGGACAAATATGCTCTTTCTAGAACCTATATATGCTTGCAGAAGAATTATGCCAATCATGGAGACACTTAGCAAATTGAGCAAGTTCCTGTTCCCATCTACCAGCACATAATCCGTTATTTTCTGAATGTATATAGACATTGCAAGTCCTAGTACCGTAAAAAGTATGGCTCCTACCAATGCTTGAATCAATATAATCTTGTGGGGTTGTATTAGATGCCAAAACCGACTTATTGGAGAAATTTTTTCATTATAACTTCTAAAATCATCATTTTGGGCAAAAAGTACCAGCACCCCACTCCATATTTTTTTAAAATCTTCGAAGGGGTAGGTTTGCATCTTGCCATAAGCAGGATCCATAGCCACAATTTCTCCACCCGATTTTCCTGATGGAGCAGAGACTTTGTAAATTACTATATAATGATGTAGTTGTTCTTGTACTATGACATGGGCAATTGCAGGAAGTGGAATTTTGTCCATAGAGTCCATGCCGCCTTTTACACCTTTGGCTGTAAACCCCATTTTTTCAGCCGCTTCTATAATTCCTAGCACATTTGTACCGCGTTTGTCGGTATTGGCATATTGCCTGATGCGAGCTATAGGCAGATTAACTTTGTAATGATTTCCAATAGAAGCGAGACAAGCAGCACCACAATCTTTAATATCATGTTGTTTTATTTTTATTGAAGCCATTTAAAAAAATTGAGCAGACTAAAGACGATTGTCTTTTCCTGAATTAAGTTATTGAATGTGGTACTCACTTTTATATTAAAAAATTATATTTATTTGCTTGCAGCTAACTGTTGCGGATTAAGCCAGTCATCGACTTTGTCAAATAATAAATCATACAAACTCCGTCTCGTAATCATGTATCTCGAAGTTAAGGTCATACCTTTAGAAACATTGGAGGTGTAACCGGATTGTAATTTCATTTGAGTTGTCGCTAACTCACTTCTTACTTTAAAAAAAGCTTGCTCTCCTTGTATCGTTATATTATGATCGATATCAATTACTTTGCCTTCCAACAATCCCCATTGGTTGTAATTGAAAGCATCGATTTGAAATTTTACTTTTTGGTTTTTTTGTATCAATCCAATGTCATTTGGAGAAACAGTACTCTCTACAATTAATTTATCAGTAGCCGAAATTGTTGCGATGGGTTGTGAAGTATTTAAAAATGAACCTACTTGAATTCCTGAAAAGTTTTCTATGGTTCCTGATAACGGTGCAGTAATAACATAATTTTTTGCTTCGACATTCATTTTTTGAAGCGAGCCATCTAGATTTTTAAGCTGTTCTTCTAAATCTCTTTTATTGTTTTGCCATACACTTAGCTGATTTTTTTTGAAACTAGATAATGCTTGTTGTGCTAAAGTATACTCAAATGAATATTTTTCAAATTCAGCATGCGCAATTACACCTTTATCATATAAACCTTTATTGCGGTCAAAATTAATTTTTGCTTGGTCAATCTTACTTTGTAATTCATCTTTTTTACTCAAAAAACTGTATAATTCTTGCTCAATAGCAGCTGTTTTTACCTTTGAATTGTTCTGTGAAATTGCAAATGACAAATCGGTAATTCGATTTTGTAAAGTAAGTGCTATATCTTGATTTGTCTTTTTTTCGGTGTCTAAATTTTCTTTTGTAATTTGTACCAGCGTATCCCCTTTGTTGACTACCTGATTGTTTTTTAGTTTCACAAAAGTAACTTTGCCATTTACTAAACTACTCAACGGAACATTATCAGTAGTGCTTCGAATAATACCGCGACTCTGGCTACTAATATCAACCTTTATTACAGGAAGCAATACTAAAAAAACAAGTATAACTACAATAAGTACCAAGTAAATCGAAATACTCTTGGTTTTGTTTTTGGCGATAAGGTTTTCGAGGGTGTTTACGGGGTCTGAACTGAAGGTCATGGTTTTTACTGGAATTTTTTGATTTGATCTGTTATTAAAAACAGCTTAATTTTTATCAAAACTCATTTTAAGTAATAATTCTATTTTAAGCTTTTAAAGTAATTTGCATATTGAGTCCTAAAAAGTAAAAAATAGTACAGGAAAAATTATAAATAAAATAAAATAGCAACAATTGAATTAAGTAATATATGTAATAGAAGACCCCAAATGAAACCATATTTTAGGCGCAGATTCGAGATAAAGTACCCCATTATCATTTGTGGAAAAACATAAAAAGGATAAAATAGAGCCAATTGCCAATGCAGAACACCAATAGTAAAAATATGCATTAACCCAAACAAAACTATTGAAATTATAATTAACTCGTATTTTCTTTGATTTAAAAAGACTAATAATGTTTTTGGAAAGTAATAATAAGACACTATTGAAATTGCAATACTTAATAAGATGCAATACAAATAAAATGGGTTGTGGATATCAAAAGTTGTAATTTGACCACCAATAATTTTATAAAATAACATTCCTAAAAAAATTGAAACATTAAGTTTATTAACCTGTAGAGCCAATCTGAATAATATTTCTTCTATTAAAGGACCTATAAAAGCAATCAGATAGATTGGATATAACTCTAAAACATTAGTTTGTCTTTCTTTTATTAAATATTTGATTGATTCAAAATGTAAAATTTTTTTAATAAAATAATCCAAAGGAGATATAATTATTAGGCTATATACAGCAATTAAAATAAGTATAAACAATATTGAAAGAGATAAATTTACCGTTTTCTTCGAGAAATTATGGTTATACAATTTAATATTTTCACTTTTGATTGAAAAAAAATCATTCATTTTTTTTACTTTAAAAAGGGTTGTTTTCAAAATAAATTTGAAGACAACCCTACATTAATTTGTTAATTATAAAAATAGTGCAAAAATCAAAATATTATCAAAAAGCTTACGAGCTTGTTGTCCTATTGCATAAGTTGCTTGACTTCCCCCAGTAATTTCTCTTATTTCTGTTTTGTTTAATAATTGTATCATATTATTTAATAGTTTAAATTGTTAATAATTAATATCCCAAAAACCCCATTACAAAATCAAACTGATCACGGAGAATATGTCCATAAGCAACTCCTGCGTCATGAATCATACTGCCTCCTTCAATTGTTGTCAATTCTAGTTGACTTAGTGCTAATAAATTATTCATTTTTTATTTTTTTAAATTAACGATATTGTCTAAAACCTTCTATAACACCTCCAACAAATTCCATAACTGCACCAGGATGTTCAATCATCAATTGCAAGATAAATCCCCCGTCAACTTCTTGCACTTCTTGAGCATTAAGCTCTACTAAATTCAAATTATCTAAATTCATCTTTGTTTTTTTTACGATTGTTAATTAATAGCTTTGAAAAATCATTTTTTTCAAAACATTTTTTGTGACATTCTTTTTAACGGCTTCTGTAAATTCCGTTTTTGCTCTGTTTTTTATGGGTTACAATACAGCTGAAGCAATCCCTACTAATTGGTCCAATTAAATTTTAAAAAAGTGCTCGACTTTTATAATAACGTCTTAGTATAAATTAGTTCACTTTTCTGAGGCAAAACTAGAAGAACATGCTTTACAAAACAAATGATCGTTATCGAGATTCGTGAATTTCGACACGGATTTCAGGAATTTCTGATTATAAAAAATTTTAATTTACTGATTAATAACTATTTGAATACAAATCTTAAAAACTTGTTTTTATTACATTTGGAAGTATAGTTTATACTATTTTTGTAAAAAATTACTCATTATGACTTCCTTATTTTGGAATAAATACGTACTGTTATTCTTTTTACCTATTGTTTTGCTTGCTCAAACTCACAAAAAAGACTTGAAAAAGCTTTCTTATGATGAATTGCATGATAGGTATTTTGATAATGAGAATAACAAAAGCAAACAATTAGAATATGCAACTACCTATTTGGCTAAGGCGAATGCTGAAAATATAAACATTAGAAAAGCGAAAGCCAATTATCAATTTGCTCTTTTGTATTATGATTCAAACCCAAGTAAAGCAATTAAGTACTTGGATAACGTAATTAAATACTCCTTAAACTCAAATGATAAATATTTTCCAGCAGCTGCCTATTGTGAAAAGGCGGATCTTCTTAGAAGACAATTTAAATTTAAGGAAGCTATGGCTAATTATAATTTAGCCGAAAAAGTTGCACTAAAAGTAAATATCGATTTCTACTACAATGTTCGAGATTATATAGCCACAACTAAATCAGAAGATCTAGGTGAATACAATGATGCATTACTTATTTATAAAGAATGCTTTAAACATTATAAAACTAAAGATGTAAGAGATCCTAAATATGCCCGTTATTATCAGAATATAATTTTTGGTATTGCCGATTGTTATAAATCTTTAAATAATACAGATTCTACCTCTTATTATAATCGATTAGGGTATCAAGAATCGACAATTACAAATAATGAAGAATTTAGACATCTTTTTATTTTAAATGAAGGGGCGAATGAAGTATTAAAAAAGAACTATAAAGCAGCAATAGATAGTATTAAAAAGGCACTGCCTAAAATGATTTTATTTAAGAATGTTGTTAATACCTTGGCTAGCTATTATTATATAGGAAAAGCATTTGATGGAATAGGAAATAAAGAGCAAGCAGTTGTAAGCTTTATTAAAGTTGATTCCATTTACAATAAGACAAAAGAAATTAGTACCGAATTTATTGATGGATATCCTTACTTAATAAATTATTATAAAAAAAATGGGGATAAAATAAATCAATTAAAATACATCACGGCCTATATGGCAATTGATAGCACTTTACAAAATAACTATAAGCAGTGGAATAAACTCATATCTAAAGAATATGATACGCCTCACTTATTTGCAGAAAAGGAAGCAGTAATTTTATCACTTAAAAACGATAACCGACAATTTTACTGGGGATTAACAATATTAGTACTCATAGTTATTGTGATAAGTATATTTGGATTTTATCAGCAAAAACTCAAGAAAAGATATAAAACCCAATTTGAAAAAATAGTAAATGCATCTCATAACGATGTAATCGATTCTAAACCCAAAGAAATTGAATGTGAAGAAAAAAGCATAAATAAAATAGATATTGGTATTGCCGACGATTTAGTCACCCAAATTCTCGAGAAGCTCCATCAGTTTGAAATTGAAAAAGGATATTTAGAATCAAATCTTACTATTCAAATGCTTTCTACTACATTTGAGACCAATAGTAAATACATGTCTAAAATTATAAATGTTTATAAAGAAAAGTCTTTTATTCAATACATAAATGATTTGAGAATCGAGTTTGCAATTGCAAAATTGCAAAATGATCGCAAATTGACAAATTACACGATTCAAGCATTGGCTCAAGAATTTGGTTTTAATAGTGCTGAGTCTTTTTCGGTAGCTTTTTATAAAAATGCAAAAATAAAACCTACTTATTTTATCAAAGAGTTAGTAGAATTTAGAAAATTACAAAACAATGATTAACAATTATTTATAAAATATAAATTATCGGAATTCGGGAATTTCGATAAGTAAAAAATAGTTTTTCTTTAAATAAAAGACTCGACACATTACATTTGCTCATATAAACAATAAAAAATTTAAAAAATGAAAACGAATAAAGAAAAAAAAATAGCTACTAAATTTGATTTAGAAAAGATGAAAGTGGCAAAGTTGAAGAACATTCATTTAATTAATGGTGGATATGCCCCTGCATTTGATGACCCTATTGATACGAATCATGGTAAAGTGGATTCTACTGCAAATTGCGGATAATACGCTTTTCAGATAATAATTAGTAGTATTAAAATTAACTTATTTATAGAAAAACCAACATTATATAGAGGTAATGAAAAACAAATGAAGCTATTTTATACTTTTCTCATTTTTTTATTTTTTATAGGGTGCAAATCAGCAAAGGAATCAACTTTTCCTTCCAACAAATTACGCACAAAAAAAGAGTTCACTTCCTTAACGATGAAAACGTGGCATCAAAAAGACTATGGACGAGATAGCATTCCCGGTATTTCATTAGATAAATGGTATGATCAAAATAAAAAAAAGCCTAAAAGTAAAAGTATCATAGTTGCCGTAATAGATACCCAAATCGATTTGATGCACGAAGATTTCAAGGGACAAATTTGGAAAAACCCAACTGAAATTGCAAACAATGGAATTGATGATGACAAAAATGGCTATATAGACGACATCAATGGTTGGAGTTTTACAGGAACTAAAAGCGGTGGATATGTTGTATGGAATAGATATGAATACGTACGTATCGTAAAAGAATGGGGATCATTATTTAAAGATAAAACGGAGTCTCAGATCGAGATTCAAGACTTATATAAATATAAAGAATATCAAAGAGCATTAAAAACACTTGAAGAAAAAAACAAATATTACAAGAATTGGTTTAAATCTTTAAAACACAATGTAGCGATCTATCCTTTAATGAAAGACACCTTAAAATATTTTTTTCCAAAAGAAAATTATACATATAAACAGCTTGACAGTATGTATAAAAAGTATAAAATAAATGATAAAAAATATCGTCAAATGCGAGATGACAATGATAAAGATCTTGGAGCACTTATATTTTACATGATGGTATGTCTCGAAGTTAATGAAAATACTTTTGAGGAAGTAAAAGATAAAGAAACTCAACTCGACTCTGTTATCAATAAAAACTTGAATTTAGATTATGACGAACGATTACCAATAGGCGATAATCCAACTGTTCTAGAAAAAGGATATGGCAATAACAACGTTAGCAATACGATAAAAGGTGTCAGAACTATTCAAGATCATAATACTATGGTGTCTGGCATCATTGCTGCAAACAGGAATAATGACAAAGGTATAAAAGGGATTGTACAGCATGTAAAAATCATGCCCTTGAACATTTCACCTTCTGGAGATGAACACGACAAAGACATAACCATGGCGATACGCTATGCTGTTGATAATGGGGCAAAAATAATCAATATGTCCTTTGGAAAAGAATTTTCGATGCATGAAGATTGGGTACTAGAGGCTTTTAAATATGCAGAAGCACACAATGTGTTAATAGTACATAGTGCTGGAAATTTTTCTTTTGATGTAGATAAAAATCCAGATTATCCGAGTGATGTTTCTTTTGACGGAACTCCCGAAATTTGTCATAATTTTATTAATGTTGGTTCTACAACCTATAAACTAAATCAATATTTTGTTTCAGATTTTTCAAATTATGGGAAACAAAACGTAGATTTATTTGCCCCTGGCGAGGAAATATATACTACAGGTGCTGGCAATATATATAAAACGGAATCAGGAACATCATTTTCGGCACCAATGGTTTCGGGAACGGCTGCTTTAATCTGGTCGTATTATCCTAAACTTACCGCAGCACAAGTAAAAAAAATTATTATGGATTCGGGAACAGCGTACGACATCGAAGTTATTGTTCCGGGTACAAAAGATAAAAAAGTTCCTTTTTCGGAATTGTCTAAATCTGGAAAAGTCTTAAATGTATATAATGCTATGCAACTCGCAGAAAAAGTGAGTAAAACTAAGCGAGAATGATCAATTATAAAGTGTTGTCTTTCCCTCAATATGTTTTAAGAACACCTTTGTTTCCCGTTTCCATGTATTTGAATGTGTTGGAAAATTATTCCTCTCAAAAATTATTGCAACAATTAGAAAATCCCATTATAAAAGAAGCGATAGGTTTGGCTTCACCAGAATTAGTAACCGAATTAGACAAACTAAAATCAAATCCCAATGCGATTTTAGCTAAAAAAAAGAAGGGTCTAGAACTTAGTTTTCTAAAATACTTGGCAAGAATGTCCACTCGCTGTACTCCTTTCGGGTTATTTGCTGGTTGCTCCGTTGGTAATTTGGCTTCGCATACAACTGTTGAACTTCAGTTATCCGAAAAATTTAAGCGCTTTACACAATTTGATATGCAATTTTGGGTAGCAATGTTGCAAGAATTTGCCACACGAAAAGAGGTTAGACCTTATCTTATATTTTATCCAAATACTTCTGTTTATGAACTTGGTGATTTTTACCGATATATTGAATACAAATATGTAAAAACAAGAAGAGAGCACAGTATTTCGGCTCTTAGAAAATCAGATTTGTTAGATGATTTAGTCATTAGAGCACAATCAGGAATAACCATCGACGAAATGATTTCTTTTCTTGCAGATGACGAATCAGAAAGAGAAGAAGCTGAAGAATATATTAATCAACTGATCGATTTTCAGTTTTTAGTAAGTGAACTTGATGCGTCAGTAACTGGAAATGATGAGTGGGAAAGGGTTTTTACTATTTTAAATAAAATCCCGTCTCTAAAAACAGAAAAAGATCTCTTGGATAGAATTAAAAATTTATTTTTAGAATTGGATGCTACTCTTGTTCCCTCTGAAAATAGCTATCAAGAAATAACACAATTGATTCAAGAAATTGGTTTAGAATATGATAAGAAATATCTTTTTCAAACGGATCTAAACACTGCTACTTCTGCAAACAATTTAAGTTGTATAACTACACAAAATGTATTGGAAGCTATTCGTTTTTTGAATGGAATTCAAAAGAATAAGAAATCTCCAAATCAAGAAAATTTTATAAAGGCATTCACCAAAAGGTATGAATCGCAAGAAATGCAATTGGCTATTGTTTTAGATACAGAAGTAGGAATTGGTTATCTGCAAAATGACGGGATGAATGACACACATGATATTCTCGAAAAATTTTCTATAAAGGGAAAGGTTCAGGAGGTCAAAAATGAACAATGGTCTGCTACTGATTTTATTTTAGAGAAAAAACTGCAAGAGTGTATTTTTAAAAAAAGAAAATCAATTGAGCTTTCAGAAAAAGATTTTCCTGATTTTGATGCAAATATTGATAGTGCTCCAGCAACGTTTTCTGTAATGATTTCTCTTTTCGAAAACGAAAAAATAAGTATTGAATCCTCTGGCAATGTTAGTGCAGCAAAATTATTGGGTCGTTTTTGTACCGGAAATGAAGAAATTAATGAGCTAACCAAAAAAATTGTAGAAAAAGAAAAAGCATATCATTCGGATAGAATTCTTGCCGAAATTGTGCATGTTCCAGAATCTAGAACAGGAAATATATTGAGAAGACCTGCTTTAAGAGAATATGAAATAGCTTATTTGTCAAATTCAGGAGTAAGTCCAGAATGTACTATTGCTATCAATGATTTGACGGTTTCTGTTAAGAACAACAAAATTATTTTGAGATCTAAAACACACCATAAGGAAATAATTCCTTGTTTGTCTAACGCACATAATTATAGTAATAACGCCCTGCCTATTTATCATTTTTTAGCAGATTTACAGGCCCAAAATGTGAAACCAATTTTTAATTTTAGTTGGGGAATTCTCGAATCTCATTACACTTTTTTTCCTAGAGTTTATTATAAAGAAGTAGTGCTTTCTAAAGCAAAATGGATTGTGAATAAAAATGAAATTGAATTTTTATATAGAAAAAAAGAGTTTCAGTTATTGCATGCTTTTTCCACTTGGAGACAAGATCGAAAAATAAATCGTTTTGTGAATTTGGTAGATTATGATCATACACTTTTACTAGATTTTGAAAAAGAAGTATGTGTGCATTTATTTTTGAAATCAGTTCAGAATCACACTAAAATTATTTTAGAAGAATTTCTATTTGTAGAAGGAGCTGTTGTTAAAGACAAAAAAGGCGACAATTTTAGTAATGAGCTTGTAATGTCATTCTTTAAAGAACAACTGTAGTAAAATGAAAAGAAATTTTTGTCTTGGAAGTGAGTGGCTGTATTATAAAATTTATACAGGAGTTAGAACAGCAGATATTGTTTTATTAGAAAAACTGCAACCCATTATTATAGAGTTAAAAAATAAAAATTTAATCAGTCAATGGTTTTTCATTCGATATAAAGATATCGATGAGCACCTTCGAATCCGATTTTTAATTGATGATCCTAAAAATCTATCTAAAGTAATAGCGGAATTGTATCCTGTTTTGAATTCCATGCTAGAGGAGAATTTAGTTTGGAAAATTCAAACAGATACCTACAAAAGAGAAATCGAGAGATATGGTGAAAACACGATGATCGATTCTGAATTTCTTTTTTGGCAGGATAGTGAAATGATTTTAGATTATTTGAAACTAAAGCCAAGTTTTATAAATGATGAAATCCAATTGCTTTTTAGTTTTTATGCTGTTGATTCGTTTCTAAATTCGTTTTCATTGACCAATTTAGAAAAGTTAGATTTAATGAATACGCTGCAAGAATCTTTTAAAAAAGAATTTAGTGCGGATAAGAATGTAAAAAAAGAATTGGATAAGCAGTATAGGGAATTGTCTACAGCTATAGCTAATCTTCTAGTGGGAAAAGTACAAAATGAGTTCTCAGAAATGATCAAGATAGTGCAAGATAGAAACTATAAAATTGCAGATGTGGTAGTGTCAATCAAGGAAAAATTAGAAATACCAATCGTTGCTTTTGTAATGAGTCACATTCACATGATGATCAACCGACAATATACCTCTAAACAAAGGATGTATGAATTGATAATCTACGATCATTTATATAGGTATTACAAAATGAATGAATACAAAGGGAAGTTCATCTCTTAGATCACTTTTATTCTTTATTTTTGTTCTTCTATTATAAAATACCATTCAATTGAAAACTGTCGAACTCCAAACTATCCCACAAATGCTAGCTCAGATCAACGTAATGCAGCATTTATATCCCAAATTGAGCTTAGAAAAATACGAATCTTATTTACAAGAAATGATTCCTCATAATTACAAACAGCTTGCGATTTTTGATGAAGAAGTTTGCGTAGGAATAACTGGCTTTTGGACGGCGATGAAACTCTGGACAGGCAAGTACATAGAAATTGATAATTTTATTGTGCATCCAGAACATCGTTCTAAAGGTATTGGAAAATTAATGACTGATTATCTTGATACCAAGGCAAAAGCAGAAGGTTGTACTGCGATTGTTCTTGACGCATTCACAGGTAATTTCACAGCACATCGTTTTTATTACAATCAGGGATATGAACCACGCGGCTTTCATTTTCTAAAAATGATAAACGAGGAAGGATTAACGTAAAGCTATTCCAACTTATATTCAATCACGAAACGTAATAAATAACCAAAGAATTGGTTATTTTTGCTTTATAATAATAAACAGACAATTCATTTTGGGATTATATAAAAAGCTTTTTCAACAAACCGCCATATACGGACTTGCCACAGTAATACCTAGAATGTTCAGTTTCTTACTGGTTCCGCTTTATACTGGATTATTGCCGCAAGCAGAGTACGGAAAGGTATCCATAATTTTTGCTTGGATGATTTTTTTCAACGTGATTTTGGCTTATGGAATGGAAACTGCTTTTTTTCGATTTTACAGTGCCGAAAAAAATAAGGATAGTGTAGTAGAAACCACCACTGTTTCTATTTTCTGGACTACCATACTATTTATCTTTATAGCCTTATTATTTAGAAATTCTTTGGCACTTTGGTCAGGCGTAGATACGCAATATATTACCTATTCCATTTGGATTTTAGCGCTAGATGCATTCGTTATTGTACCTTTTTCTAAGCTAAGAGCCAATCAAAGACCCTTATACTATGCCGCGATCAAAATAGGAAATGTCGTTGTTAATCTGTGTTTGAATTTGTTTTTCTTGCTGTATCTACCAAGAGTAGCAGTATCGCACCCCGATAGTTTATTTGGCTCAATTTACATAGAAAAATTCCAGATTGGCTATATTTTCATAGCCAATATTATCGCAAGCTTTTTGACTTTTGTCGTGCTTTTGCCAAACTATTTTTCTATTAAATGGAGATTTGATTACGAGCTCTGGAAAAAGATGATGCGTTATGGATTGCCTATTATGATTGCAGGAATTGCCTTTGCGATCAACGAACAATTTGATAAAATTCTTTTAGGATGGCTTTTACCCGCCAATATTGCCGATGAACAAGTAGGAATTTATTCCGCCTGTTACAAACTAGGACTCTTTATGGTTTTGTATCGAACAGCCTACACATTGGGAATCGAGCCTTTCTTTTTTAGTCATGCTTCTAATGAAAACGCGCAACAAACGTATGCGACAATTACCAAATATTTTGTAATTTTTGGATCATTTATTCTACTATCTGTCATCGTATTTGCTGATGTTTTAAAACAAATCATGATCCCAAATCCGTCCTATTGGGAAGCGATGAAAGTAGTTCCGCTAATTATTTTGGCCAATTTTTTTCTAGGGATTTATACTAATCTCTCCGTATGGTATAAATTGATTGACAAAACACACATTGGCGCTTATATCTCGATAGTGGGTGCTCTGGTAACTTTGGTCTTAAACTACGTGCTGATTCCGTATTATAGCTATTATGGTTCTGCTATTGCTACACTTGCGGCGTATGGGAGCATGATGTTTATTTCCTATTATTTCGGAAACAAATATTATCCAATTCCGTATGACAAGAAAAAAATAGGCGGATATCTTGCATTATCAATTGGTTTTTCATGCATTTCGTTTTATGGATTCAATCAAAATTATTACATCGGAATTTTACTTTTAGCTGTATTTATGGGCTTTATCTATTATAACGAAAAAGAGTTACTTTTAAAAATCTTAAAACGCCCTGCTAAGAATTAAGAGCTATTTCCTGCACCCGATGCTGAAAGCCGAACTGGCGAAGCAATCCACTTGTGTCTTTTTATAAAATAAAAAAAAAGTCAATTTATAAAAAGGATACCGTTTTTATCAGGGCTAGGGCATTACGTAATCAACATAATTTATTTTAAAAAATATGACAATCAACATCATCAACAAATCGCAACACGCAGTACCAAACTACGAAACCATAGCTTCGGCAGGAATGGATTTAAGAGCCAATTTAACAGAATCTATAACATTACAACCCTTAGGAAGAACTATTGTAAAAACAGGTCTTTTTATCGAATTACCAATAGGTTTCGAAGCACAAGTGAGACCTCGAAGTGGCTTAGCTGCCAAAAACGGAATCACCGTTCTTAACGCACCTGGAACTGTAGATGCCGATTATAGAGGAGAAATTGGAGTAATTTTAGTAAATTTATCAAATGATCCATTTGTAATCGAAAACGGAGAGCGAATCGCGCAACTTATTATTGCCAAACACGAACGTGCCCAGTGGATAGAAGTTCAGGAATTATCGCAAACATCAAGAGGTGAAGGCGGTTTCGGGAGTACGGGAGTTAAGTAGTATATCATTTTTAAACCTTCAAAATTCAATATTCCAAGTTGAATATTCAAAATTAAGTTATTAAATAAATTACTTTATGAAAAAATTTGATTCGCACGAAAGATTAATTGATTTTGCAGTTGTTATTATTGAAATCACAGACAATCTTAAAAGTAGTAAGGCAGGCAATCATTTGTCAGGTCAAATTGTTCGTTCTGGGACATCTCCTTCGCTGAACTATAGCGAAGCTCAAAGCGCAGAATCAAGAAATGATTTTATTCATAAAATGTCTATAGTTTTAAAAGAATTACGAGAAACACATTCATGTATGAAAATAATTCATAGAGCTAAATTGTTTTTAAAAGAAGAACAATACCTACTTGCAGCAATCAAAGAAAATGACGAATTAATTTCAATATTTGTAAAAAGTTTAGAAACATCTAGAAGTAAAAATAATTAGTAAGTAAGGTAATTATTTTGAAGTTTGAATATTCAACTTGGAATATTGAATTTTGAAATATAAAACACAAAATAACCAAACAAAATGAAAATAATAGTACCAATGGCAGGACGCGGATCACGCCTTCGCCCACACACCTTAACGATCCCAAAGCCACTAATTCCAGTAGCTGGAAAACCAATTGTACATCGATTGGTCGAAGATATTGCTGGAGTTTTAAATCAAAAAATAGAAGAAGTAGCTTTTGTAATTCATGAAAGTTTTGGCAAAAAAGTAGAAGAGGATTTAATAGCTATAGCAAATAAATTAGGGGCTAAAGGAACCATTTATTATCAAAATGAAGCATTAGGAACTGGTCATGCCATTATGTGCGCGAAAGATTCATTAAGTGGACCAGCAGTAATTGCCTATGCTGATACTTTGATTCGTGCCGATTTTGATTTAGACACCACTGCCGACAGCGTGATTTGGGTAAAACAAGTTGATCAACCAGAAGCTTTTGGTGTGATCAATTTGAATGACAAAAACGAAATAGTAGAATTAGTAGAGAAACCAAAGGAATTTGTTTCGGATCTAGCAGTTATCGGGATTTATTACTTTAAAGACATTGCAATTTTAAAAAATGAGTTGCAACTTGTAATTGATAACAATATTATTCACGGCGGAGAATATCAAATAAATGACGGAATAAAGCAAATGATGGCCAAAGGCATGAAATTTGTTCCCGGCAAAGTAGATGAATGGATGGATTGTGGTAACAAAGATGTTACCGTTGAAACGAATTCTAGAATGTTGGGTTTTCTTCATAATGACGGAATTCATTTGGTTGATCCTAATGTAAAATTAGAGAATTCAACTATCATTCCTCCCTGCTACATAGGAGAGAACGTAATTTTAATCAACTCGACCGTTGGTCCAAACGTCTCCTTAGGAGATGGTTGTCATGTTCAAAATAGTGTTGTCAAAAATAGCTTAATTCAGACACATTCGCACATAAAAAATGCTAATTTAGACAATGCCATGATTGGTAACCATGCAAGTTTTGATGGTAATTTTACCAGTATTAGTATAGGAGATTACTCAATTTTAGAATAAAATAAAAGCAGTAAGTGGAAATCAAAGTGCATTATTTATGTTTTAATTGTGCTCCTTTGTTTTCTTTTTTAATTTATTTGTAATACGGATGTAAAGCGTACAGTATATAATGAGAAATTTAGTTTCGGTGATCACTTTTTCAATTTTGCTTTGCAATACTTTTTCTGCTTGGGCACAAGTAGAACCAGAAGAAATAAAAGTGGATAGCGATAAATTTCAAGATTTTTTTTATGAATCTTTATTCCAAAAAAGTATCGAAAACTATGATAAAGCTATTGCATCGTTAGACCAATGTTTGAAATTAAAACCCAATAATGCAACCGTTTATTTTGAGTTGGGCAAAAACTATTTAGCCGCAAAAGACTATAAAAACGCATACAATTCATTTGAACATGCAACTCAAATTGACCCAAGTAACAAATGGTTTTGGGTAGGAATGTATGATGTAGTTTATGCAACCAAAGATTATAATCAAGCCATTTTAATTGTCAATAGACTTATACTTTTTGATCCAGAATACAAGGAAGATTTGGTTTCGTTGTACATGGCAACCAGGCAACTCGATAAAGCGCTTGCAGGTATTAACGAGCTGAATGAAAAGGTTGGAAAAACGGAAAGAAGGGAAATGTATAAAATGCAAATTTTGTCTGAAGGACAATTTCAAAACACCGAAATTGATAATTTAAAAGACCAGATTAATAAAAACCCTAAAGAAGAATCTAATTATATTGCTTTGATTTTTTTATATTCTAATAATAATCAAGAAAACGAAGCATTACAAACTGCGCAAAAATTAGAAAAGGAAATACCAGAATCAGTTTGGGCACAAGTGAGTTTGTTCAAAAATTATTTAGATAAAAATGATGGTGTAAATGCTGTAAAATCGATGGATATTGTTTTGGCAAGTGCTAAGATAGATTCCAAAATTAAGCATAGAATTCTGAATGAATTTTTGCTTTTTACAACATCGAAGCCGCAGTTTGAACCAGACTTAGACAGAGCTATCACTTATTTTAATAATGACAAAACGGTAGATGTTTATAAAGAAATAGGAAAATTTTATCACAGCAAAAAGCAATTGGAAAAAGCGATAAAATATTATGATCTTGCGGAGAAAAGAAACTCAGAAGAAGATATAGAAACGAGCTTACTTTGGCTTGAAGCCAATACTGAATTAAAGAATTATGATCTTGTTGCCAAAAAAGCTATGGCAATGATTGACTCCTTTCCTGCAGAACCTCAATTTTATTATTTTGCAGGTTTAGCAAACAATCAGTTGCTAAATTTTAAAAAAGCCAAAGAGATGCTAGAAATGGGAGTGGATTATCTGGTAGAAAACGTAACTTTAGAGATTAATTTTAACATACAGCTTGGCGAAGCTTATAATGGTTTAGGAGATTCAGCAAAGAAAGAATTATACTTTAATAGAGCCAACGAATTATTAAAAGCAAAAAAATAATGAATAGAATTATAGTAAGAGCCTTATTTGTTTTCATGATTTGCGTTACAAGTTCACTAACAATAGTGTCGTGTAAGTCTAAAGCAAAATTGGTAAGCAATAATGTTGCGGTAGATGCGAAAGAGTTAACAGCACAGCGCATTATAAAAAATTATTACAATAATAAAAGTGAATTCTCGACTTTGTACATAAAGTCTAATGTAAAATTTAGCTATGAGAAACAAACTCAAAATGTAACAGCAGAAATAAAAATCAAGAAAGATGAACAAATTTTAGTTAGTGTTCGATTTTTAGGAATAACAATGGCAAAAGCCTTGATAACTCCAACTACCGTTAACTATTATGAGAAAATAAATGGCAGTTATTTTGAAGGTGATTATAGTACATTAAGTGATTTACTTGGTACGAATTTGGATTACAGTAAAGTTCAAAACATGTTACTTGGTCAAGTAATGGACGATTTAACCAAAGGGAAATATCAAGATTCATTGGTAGATCAATCCTATCGACTCGAAGACATCTCGAATAGTGCAACCAAAAAATATTTCTTTTTTGACATTAAAAGTTTTTTATTAAACAAACAACAAATTGTACAAAGTGTCGAAAAAAGAGCTATCCAAGTGGTTTACTCCGATTTCAAGAAGTATAATGAATCACAGTTTCCTTCTAATATTGAAATTAATGCCTTGCAAGAAAAAGGAAATACCAAAATCAATTTAGATTATAATACCATTACCCTAAACGAGCAACTTACATTTCCTTATAGTGTGCCAAGTGGGTATAAAAGAATTTTAATTAAGTAAATTTGAACAAATATAATTTTAAGATGCGAAAATTTCTCTTAAGTCTGTTTTTTATAAGTTTGACCTCCATATCTTGGGGACAAGAATCGCAGCAGGAAAAATTAGAAAAACGTAAAGCCGAAATTCAGCAAGAGATTTCAGATAATGAAAAAATACTGCAATCGGTTAAGAGCAAAGAAAAATCGGCTGTTAGTGTAATTATTCTTCAAAATAATAAAATCAAGTTAAAACAGAAACTGATTTATACTACAGAAAAGCAAAGTAAAATTCTCGGAAATGACATGTATATCAATCAACTTAAAATGAATAAGTTGAATAGAGAATTGGTTGTGCTTAAAGAAGATTATGCAAGGATGATTGTCAAATCATACAAAAGTAGGTCGGAGCAGAGTAGAGCTATGTTTTTACTTTCGTCGGAGAGTTTTTTGCAAGCCTACAAACGAGCTCAGTATATGAAACAATATACGGGTTACAGGAAATTACAAGGAGAAGACATTAAATCTAAGACGGATGAACTGCTTGGCTATAATGAAAAGCTAAATACCCAGAAAGTTGAAAAAAAGAACTTATTAGCAGAAAATAATAAAGAAAGGTTGTCTTTAGAGAAAGAAAAAAAAGAGCAACTTAAATTGGTAAGTGCCATTAAAAAGGACAAGAAAGTTCTATTAGCAGATATCAAGAAAAAGCAACAAGAATCTCGAACAATCGATAGACAAATCGACAGATTAATCCGAGAAGCAATTGCCGAAGCGAATAAGAAAGCAGCGGGTGAAAATGCAAAAGCAAATCCAAACGCTCCTGTTGCAGCTTATACTTCATCGAAAATTGTATTAACAGCGGAATCAAAATTATTAGCAGATAATTTTAGAGCTAATAGAGGAAAATTACCTTGGCCGGTAGAAAAGGGATTTGTCTCTTTAGGATATGGCGATCAAGCACATCCCGTATACGAAAACCTCACCATTCACAATAGTGGCGTAGAAATAACAACCAATCATGATGCCTCCGCAAGAGCTGTTTTTGGCGGAGTGGTAACGAGTGTCATTGTTTTATCACCAGTAAATAAAGCGGTTGTAATACAACATGGAGATTGCTTTACAGTATATCAAAATTTAAGCTCGGTCTCTGTAAGTAAAGGAGATCAGGTAAGTATAAAGCAAAATTTAGGAAAAATAAGAACTAATGGAGACGGTAGAACTATCTTGAAGTTTACAATTTCTCAAAACACTACTTACGATAATCCTGCAAGTTGGTTATTTAATATGTAGCGATTATTCAATCTAAAAGATGTAGCACTATTTTATTTTAGAAAATAAAGTAGTGCTATTTTTTAAAGTTATCATTCATTAAATTTGCACCATATATATTAAAGATGTTAAAATATTTTCTAAGCCTTATTTTTCTCGTTACAACGACTTTACTTTGGAGTCAAGACAATCAACAAAAAAAATTAGAAGCACGAAAAGTGCAAATTCAGAAGGAAATTCGAGAAACCGAAAACAAATTACAATCGGTTAAAAAACAAGAAAAAACAGCTACCAAAGCTATCGTATTACAAAATGATAAAATCAAACTTAAAGAAGAACTGATTTCTACCACGGAAAAGCAAACAAAGTTTTTAGGTAATACGATATATATCAATCAACTTCATATCAATAAATTAGAAAGAGAATTACGAGTATTGAAGGAGGACTATGCCAAAATGATTGTTCAGTCATACAAAAGCAGGTCTGAGGAAAGCCGTGCCATGTTTTTATTATCTTCAGAGAGTTTTTTGCAAGCATATAAAAGAGCGCAGTATATGAAGCAATATGCTAATTTTAGAAGACAGCAAGGTCAAGATATAAAATAAAAAGCGACTCAAATTTATATTAATATTGCCAAATTGGATGTTCAAAAAAGCGATAAAGAACAACTCATCACTGAGAATGAAAAGGAGAAAAAATCGTTAGAACAGGAAAAACAAGAACAGCAAAAGCTTGTTGATTCATTAAAAAAGGACAAAACTCAATATACAGCAGCGATTCGAAAGAAACAGCAGGAAGCAAAGTCTATAGATAAAAAAATTGATACGTTAATTAGAGAAGCTATCGCAGAAGCTAATGGAAAGGCGGCACGTGAAAAAGCGGCGAAAGAAAAGGCCAAAGCAGCTGCAATTGCAAAAGCGAATGCACTTGCCAAAGCGCAAGCCTTAGCAAAAAAGGCCGCAATTGAAAAGGAAAACGCACTTGCTGCAGCAAAAGCAAAAGCCAATTCAAAACCAATTCCAAAACCGAAACCAATTCCAAAAGAAGTGCAACAAGCAATTGCTAAAAAGCCAGATGCTCCAGTTGCTGTTGTTTCGTCAACCAAAATTGTCTTAACATCGGATGGTAAAATTGATTCGGATAATTTTAAAGCCAACAAAGGAAAATTACCTTGGCCGGTAGAAAGAGGGTATATTTCTTTAGGTTTTGGAGATCAAGCGCATCCTGTATATCAATCATTAGTTATCCATAATAGTGGCCTAGAATTCACTACCGATGCTGGAGCAAATGCTAGGGCAGTATTTGGCGGAGTAGTTACGAGTGTTATAATCATTTCCCCTGTCAATAAGGTGGTGATGCTGCAACATGGTGATTTTTTCACGTTGTATCAAAATTTAAGTTCAGTGAGTGTAAGCAAAGGAGATAAAGTAAGTACAAAGCAAAGTCTAGGAAAAATTAAAACGAATGGAGAAGGAAAAACAATATTGAAATTTGCCATAACGCAAAACACAACCTATACTAATCCTAGATATTGGTTGTCTGGTAAATAGAGAAAAATTAAGAATAATTAAACAGTCTTCTTGAAAATAACAATTATATTTGACGAAAATTAAATCTAACTATTTATGAATTTTAGTTCAAAAAATCCGTTTTTAACGAATAAAACTTTTTCAACCGCCGTTTCAAAAAACGACGAAGTTCATTCTGCGACAGTTATTGATCACAATCAAGATATGACTGTGGCTGGTACAATTAATAAAAGTTTACTTCTTTTTTTAATTTTATTGGCATCTGCTACTGTAATTTGGTGGGCCACTTTTAATGGAATAAACCCAATGGTCCCAACTATTGGTGGTGCTATAGTTGGATTGATTCTAGTTGTGATAGCAGCTTTTAAACCGCAATATTCTGGTTATTTAGCTCCTGGATACGCCTTGTTTGAAGGTCTGTTCATTGGCGGGATCTCTGCTATTTTCGAAACAATGTATCCTGGAATCGTAATGCAAGCTGTTGGAGCCACTTTTGTGACATTCGCGGTTTGTTTGGCCTTGTACAAGTATAAAATTGTAAAAGTTACAGAGCAATTCAAATCAGTTGTTATTGCTGCAACATTAGCTATTGCGACCTATTATCTAATTTCTTGGTTATTTTCTATGTTCACTAGTTTTACACCAGTTCATCACGGTAATTCAATGATGAGTATTGGAATTAGCATTTTTGTAATTGTCATTGCAGCTTTAAATTTATTTTTAGATTTTGATAGAATAGAAAAAGGTGCGGAGCAAAAAATGCCTAAATATATGGAGTGGTATGGTGCCATGGGATTAATGATAACGCTAGTTTGGTTGTACATTGAATTTTTAAGATTGTTATCAAAATTGTCTAAAAAATAAACAAATCAACGGTTTAAAATACAAATACCCTTCCCAATACGGAAGGGTATTTTTGTTAAATTATAAGAGTATTGAACGCATTGTAGCTTTCAAATCGCTAAATTTGTATTCTTATATAAAAACATGTTAGAAAAAGAAACAATAAATTTCGAGAAAACAGCAATAGTTGGTATTGTAACGCAAAACCAAAGTGAGGAAAAACTCAATGAATATCTTGACGAACTAGAGTTTTTAACTTTTACCGCGGGTGGAGAAGTGGTGAAACGCTTTTCGCAAAAGATGGAAAGACCGAATCCTAAAACCTTTGTGGGGACAGGAAAAATTGAAGAAATTAATCTTTTTGTAAAAGAGAATGATATTTCTACATTAGTATTTGATGATGAATTATCACCTTCACAGCAAAAGAATATTTCTAAAATAATCGACTGCAAAATTTTAGATAGAACACACCTTATCCTTGATATTTTTGCCCAAAGAGCGGAAACCTCGTATGCAAGAACTCAAGTTGAATTAGCACAATGTCAGTATTTATTACCTCGTCTTTCTGGAATGTGGACGCATTTAGAGCGTCAAAAAGGGGGTATTGGTATGCGTGGACCTGGAGAAACAGAGATTGAAACGGATAGACGTATCGTTCGGGACAGAATAGCATTACTAAAAGAAAAGATAAAAACTATTGACAAACAAATGGGAGTGCAACGAAGCAATCGCGGAGCAATGGTTCGTGTGGCTTTGGTTGGTTATACGAACGTCGGAAAGTCAACGTTAATGAATGCCATTGGAAAGAGTGATGTCTTTGTAGAAAATAAATTATTTGCAACACTTGACACTACCGTTCGAAAAGTGGTTATTAAAAACTTACCATTTTTACTTTCTGACACTGTTGGATTTATTCGAAAATTACCTACTCAACTGGTCGATTCTTTTAAGAGTACGCTCGATGAAGTGCGTGAAGCCGATTTATTACTTCATATAGTTGATATTTCACATCCGGAATTTGAAGATCATATAGCATCAGTAAACCAAACATTATTAGACATAAAAGCCAATGACAAACCTGTTATTATGGTTTTCAATAAAATCGATGCCTACAAGCACTTGACTATAGATGCCGATGATTTAATGACAGAGAAAACGCCAAGACATTACACGCTTGAGGAATGGAAACAGACGTGGATGAGTCGTTTAGGAGAGCAAAACGCACTTTTTATTTCGGCTACCAACAAAGAAAATTTTGAAGAATTGAGAGAACGTTTATACGAAACAGTTCGACAAATACACATTACTCGTTTTCCATATAATAAGTTTTTATATCCCGATTATAAAGACGCTGTTGAGAAGGAAACTGACGACCTATAAGATGGCCTTTAAACATAGTGGTTAATAAAAACCCCAAATCTAATTGTAAATTTGGGGTTTTTAAATTATTTATTATTTTAATCATTTCTTCAATATAATTTTTTCATCATCTCCCTCCTTAGAAGTATAAACATCATTAGAGATGGTTTCATATCCTTTATAGGTATCATCGCCAATTTTCTCAACCATTATAAAATCACTTCCTAACTTTTTAAAGTAGATATCTTTGCCCGAAGTTGTCTTAATATTAAACTTATTTGAATTTGGGTAATCATAAGCAAATATTTTGTTTTGATAAATCATTAAATTAGGAGTGTAACCTGAATCTAAGCTCACCATTCCACTGCTTCCACTCGCTCCTGGCTTAAATCTGCGTACGAGAAATGTACCATCAAATGTTTTCTTTTTATAATAAGCTGTTCCAATTGTAGTGATATAATACACTGATTGAGCATTCAAATTTTCTATTTTATTGGTAAAAGATGATTGATTAATAAAAGCTAACTGATCTATATTACTTTGAGCTTCTCCTGGCCAAAAACTAATAAATCCAGCACCTTCTTTTGCTTGTGCTAAATACTCATTTGCTTTTTTAAAATCAACTTTAAAAATTTCGATTAAACTTAAATTCAAGTAAATAACTTTATTTAAATCTTTTTCTTTAATTTTTCCAAATTGTTTTCCAATATAGCTTTTATAAAAAGTTTGCATACTTTCTAAATAGGCATCATCGAAAGAAAGTCCTTGTAATTTTCCAAGTAATTCATCAGTTTTTGAGTTAAATTCTACTAGTTCTGGAACATTTTCTGTTTTTGCAAATAGACCATAATTAAAGATAAATTCTTTTTCACTTTTCGTGATTAGCAATTGATCGAGAAACTTGTACGCTTCAACACTCAATGTATTAGCTAAATCTCCTTCATGGTTCTTATTAGTGCCTTTTTCAAGGAGATAAGTTTTGTTTACTGATTGTTCAACGATGATTTCATTATTTTTGCCTAATAATAAATACTGCATATCACCAACTATATTGGTGCGCCCTGTTTCATCTTTAAAGCCACTTTTTGTGGCAGTAAAACCAACCAATATTTTTAGATCTGGAGCTACAGAATCTAACTTCTTATCATTTTTGTATTGAGAGTTTGTTATAAAAGATTCAAATGTTTTGTCTTTACTATATTCTTTTGAGTATCCCCATTGATCTGTCCCCTGAATTATAATGTCGTACGTTTTTATGGCATTAAATAAATCTGATTTTGGAATAGGAATTGAGAAGGTTTTTTTTGCAGTATCTGTCTTTTGGGCACTGACTAAAAGTGGAAAAATTGCTAAAAAAAGCAGTGTGTTAAATTTATTCATTTTCTATTATATTTTATAAAAGTTTCGTTATAAAAATAACAAATAAAAACAACAAATAAAAACAAAAAACAGTTACTTTTGCTTAAAATTTTGCGCTTATAAATCTAGTACTGATTAAATTACTAGATTTAGCACAAGATTTTAAACAAAAAAGTATCGCCTATAAATTAATTTTATTTTATGAAAAAATTTTTACTATTCAGTTTTTTTTTAAGTTCCGTAGTGTCTAATGCACAAAAAGTAGATTTAGATCGATTTTATTTTGATGTGAATTATCAAAAATTGCCAACTACAATCATACCTTTTGAACAACGAACATTTGCTACTACAATTATTACAGATGGAACTATAGCACAACAGTTTGATAATGCTAAAGTTTTAAATAATCGTTTAAATATTGACGGTTGGAAAAAGATTGAAGGAGATGCGACCATTACTGTAACTCTTAATCTATCTGATTTTTATGAAGCTGGCAGAGCGTATGAGATCAGAACTGTTGAAGAAAAGGATAAAGACGGTAAAGTTACTCGTTCTTATCCTATGTACACTCTCGTTACTACATATGGAGGGAAAGGATATGCTACTGTAATAAAACCTGCTGCAGAAAAGCCAGCTGAGCCAGTCGCACCAGTTGTTGCAGAAGTTAAAAGTACTAATAGATTTATGAAGAACGTGGCGCCACCAACTGCAGAAGCGTCAGAGTCTGCTAAAGTAAGTGAAAACACCTTTAATTACTCTGGAAATTTCACGTACAAATCTTCTGAAAACACTAGTCAGGCTGTTCTTGAAAAGGAAGCAAGATTTAATAAAGAATCCAATTATAATACTCGTTTAAGAGAGTATGTTAATTATGCTATTAGTGGATTAAACGGACAGTTAAATTACAATTATGGTTTTTCACCTGTTAGTTTCAAGGAGCAACTTTGGATCATTGATTCTAAAGAAGAAGAAGGAGCAATTCAAAGGGAAGCTATTGAGGCTGTTAAACTTCAGTTTTCTCAGATGAAAGCTGACGAATCGATAGACAAATTAACAGCAGATTTACAACCGTTGATTGAATATTTTGAATCATTAAAAACAAAATATACTGAAGACAATAAGGGTTTTAAAAAGATTAGATACTCAGCTTATTATAATTTAGGAAAAATTTACTTATACCTAGATCAACCTGAAAAGGCAATAAAAGAAGGAGAAGGATTGATTGCTAACGATTATGATAAAGGAGATGGTAAAGACTTAGTAAAAGCAGGAAATAAATTGTTGGAAACCTTTAACAAATTGCAGTGGAGAACAAGGCATAACCCAACGCTTAACTAACTTTAGATCTTAAATTTTATGAAAAAACGCCCAAATCTTTCAATAGGTTTTGGGTGTTTTTTTATTTAACGCAATCAACAGGGTAGTTACGTGCTTTTTTTTTAATGCAAATTATTTTCTAGGCCATTTGTACAATGGTACAGCTGAACAAGCTTCCCCATACATTATACTCCTAGCAACTGGTTGTAGGTATTGTGCGGCTAAAATATAGGCCCGCATAGGTACAGGTTTTTTTGAACAGCCTTTTATAATAACGGCTTTGTTTTGATAGACTGTGTAATCAATTTTAGGAAGCAATTCTTCATACAAAGCAGCATCTAGATCTTCTTTATATCCGTTTACGATCTTCTTAGCATAAGGTGCTAAATGCATGGTAACCAAGATGACTGCCCATTTTGGAATTATGGCATCTGTACCACAATAAACAGCAACGTATTGACCTTGGTATTGTGACCAGTCTTGATTATTGAGCTGTTCCCTAAAGTCTTTTTCTTTCAATAAAAAACCCTCCAGTAGCCATTGCGAAATGTCTATTTGCGCACGTACGCCGGCTGGATAATAGTCTTCGAGATCGAAAACTTCCAGTGCGCTGTTGGCAACTTTATTTATAATTTCATCCATTTCTAAACGTTGTGGTGATTGCTCAGTATTTAGTAAGCAGTTACTAACTGAATACTTAAATACTGAACGCTGCCTACTTTATTTTAAAGCATTCCTAATTCTAATTTTGCTTCTTCACTCATTAAATCTTTGCTCCACGGTGGATCAAAGGTGATCTCAACTTCGGCATCTTTAACGTGCTCGATTCCTTTTACTTTTTCTTCTACTTCTCTTGGCAAACTTTCGGCAACTGGGCAGTTTGGTGAAGTTAGAGTCATTAATATTTTTACTTCATAATCAGTGTTTACCATTACGTCATATATTAATCCCAATTCGTAAATATCTACTGGAATCTCTGGATCGTAAATGGTTTTCAATTTTTTTACGATAGCTTCTCCTAATTCTGCGGTGTTTATTTCTTGTTCCATTTTTTTTAGTTTATTTTTTGAACTGTAAATGTTTTTTAAAACATATAAGTCATATAAGTTTTTTTCATTGAACGTGTATACTCTTAATTTGTTTTAAAAGCTTTAACATCATTTAAGTTTTTTACTTCAATGACTTTATGTGTTTAAAATTGTTAATCTTCAAGACTTCTATAAAAGTCATTTACCATTGTCTTTTGCCCTTCATAAAAGATGTTTTTTACACTAAAATTTATCAATAGACCCATAGGAGCTTTCAATAAGTTCATATAAGTGAGTAATTGAGCCTCAAAGATAGGATTCATTTCGAGTACAGATTTCAGTTCTACAACCAAAGAATTTTCAATAAATAAATCACATCGAAGCTTTGATTCTAAGTCATAACCTTTATAATTTAAAGGAATTTGAAGTTCTGAAGAGTACTTTATTTTTCGTAATTCTAATTCTTTTTTAATGCATTGATGATATACACTTTCTAAAAGTCCGGGGCCTAAACTTTTATGAACTTCTATTGCTGCACCATTTACTTCATAAACTAAATCTTTTAATAAAGTCCTTGTTATATTCATCAAAAAAAAACTTAAATGGCTTATATGTTAAAATCAATTTTTCTTAGCATCGAATGCCAATGCATACATTTTAATATTCTTTATCATTGATACAAGCCCATTTGCTCTTGTTGGCGACAGGTGTTCTTTTAAACCGATTTCATCTATAAAATCCATATCGGCATTTAATATATCTGCTGCTTTCTGGTTTGAAAATGTACGGATCAAAATCGCAATTATTCCTTTTGTCAAAATAGCGTCACTATCGGCGGTGAAGACAATTTTATCGTCGTTTTCTTCTCCTTGTAACCAAACTTTCGACTGACAGCCTTTTATAAGGTTATTATCTGTTTTAAGTTCTTCTTTTATTAAAGGCAACCCTTTTCCTAAATCTATAATGTATTCGTAGCGCTGCATCCAGTCCTCAAACATCGAGAACTCATCTATTATTTCGTCTTGTATTTCTTTTATTGTCATTCTTTTTTTGTTGTAATTGAAAGTAAAGTTTCTACCAATTTTTTAATTTGCTCTGGCGGGAATCCATTGTCAAAAGTCTGGCTTTCGTATGTTTTTCCTTTATACGTAATGTTTAAATTGGCCATTGCTGCACCATCGTGAAAGCGTTTCTCTGTTGGTGCTTTTAAATTTGGAATTTCCTCTAAATTCACTTTTTTAAATTCAGCAACTACAGTATGCCATTGCGTCTCAGTAAGCGAAGTTGAGACAGGCTTGCCCTCTCTAGTATTAGTTATCAATACGGTTTTATTTTCTACAATTATATTTTGAAAGAAACCTCTAGTATTGGCTGTATATTCTATTTTTGCAGTTTCCATATCCAAATCGGTTTGACTTTGGCAACTCTTACCAAGAAATAATGTTAAAAATAAAAGTGATATAATTTTCATAAGATGTTTTTTTAAATTTAAGATAACATTGTTTGTGCTTTCTTCACCGCTTCTACCAAACTGTCAATTTCTTCTTTAGTATTATAAAAAGAAAACGAAGCTCGAATAGTTCCCGGAATATCAAAGAAATTCATAATAGGTTGCGCGCAATGGTGACCAGTACGAACGGCGATTCCTAATTTATCAATTATGGTTCCTATGTCGTAGGGATGAATGCCTGCTATATTAAACGAAATCACCGAAGTTTTTTCTTTGGATGTTCCATAAATTTTCAAACCTTCAATTTCTAACAGTCTCTTTGTAGCATATTCTAATAATTCTAACTCTTGTTGTTGAATGTTTTCAAAACCTATCGAATTCATATAATCAATAGCAGTTCCTAGTACAATTCCTCCCGCAATATTTGGTGTTCCTGCTTCGAATTTATGAGGCAAATCAGCATAGGTTGTTTTTTCGAAAGTTACTTCCTTGATCATTTCGCCACCACCTTGATAAGGCGGTAATTTATTCAACCAAGCTTCTTTTCCGTACAAAATCCCCGTTCCTGTTGGACCACACATTTTATGTCCTGAAAACACATAAAAATCACAATCTAATTCCTGTACATTTGGTTTTAAATGCGGAACGGCTTGTGCACCATCAATCAAAACAGCTGCTCCAAATTGGTGCGCTTTGTCAATCATGTATTTGATAGGATTTACGGTTCCAAGTGCATTCGAAATATGGTTCACCGTTACAATTTTGGTTTTATTCGATAGTAATTTATCAAATTCAGCCATAATCAGTTCCCCTTCTTCATTCATCGGAATGACTTTGAGTACAGCACCTGTTTTTTCACACAACATTTGCCAAGGCACTATATTGCTATGATGTTCTAATGCTGAAACTAGTATTTCATCACCCGGCTTTAATATGGAAGCAAATCCATTGGCAACTAAATTGATCCCAAAAGTGGTTCCTGCAGTAAAAAGTACTTCGTGAAGGTGTTCTGCATTAATATGATGTTGCACTTTCTCACGTGAAACCTCGTAGGCGTCTGTTGCTAATTGACTTAACGTATGAACACCACGATGTATGTTGGAATTTATTTCCTCATAATAATGCGAAATGGCATCAATTACGATCTGTGGTTTTTGCGAAGTAGCTCCGTTATCGAAATATACTAAAGGCTTTCCGTTTACTTTTTGTGAAAGAATAGGAAAGTCGGCTCTTATTTTTTGAATATCTAACATTATCTTTATTTAGATTTTTTCTAAATACAAAAGTACTAAAACTAAATTGTTTTAACCGAGTATTCTAAAATTTCCTTTTACACTTTTATAAGAAAGATAGACCATAAATTTTTATTCGAATTGCGTAAATATTTTTTCTTTACTATTGACTTTAAGTGAATTGAATATTTTTAAAGAATAATATATTAATTATATTGCAGTCAAAATTAACACAGTTTGTTATGAAAAAAATTTTAGGGTTTCTTGTTCTACTTGTTGTTTGTTATTTAGTATTCACTAATTATCCTAAGCTCGATTTAATTTCTGGCTTTGCAGCCAAAAGCGTGGCTTCGGGACATTTTATTGATAATCGATCACTTGAAACTATAGAAAAAGGAGATAATGAGATAAAAATGGTTAAGTTGGCAACCAATACAATTGATGAAGAAGGGAAGTTTGCAACGTCTACCATTTTTGGATTAAAACAAAGAAAAGCGATTTATAGAGAAGGTCTGGGAGTTACGTTGATCAATGATGATTTTGATTCTTCGAAACCGTATGAAGTACCAAATCGGACAAAAACAGTTACTAATTTGCCTTTTCCATATGGAGATACTGAACCAAAAAATACCCTTTTTGCAAATGTAGATTATAATACGTTAGAAAAAGCGGTCGCAAATGCTTTTGATTCTAAAGAAGAAATTAAAAAGAGAACCCGCTCCGTTTTGGTACTTTATAGAGATAAAATCATTGCCGAAAAGTATGCTACAGGATTTGATAAAAACAGTAAGATTTTAGGATGGTCGATGACCAAGAGTATTACGGGAACTCTTTTTGGAATACTTCAAAAAGAAAAGAAGTATGATATCTATAAACCGGTTTCGATAGCAGAGTGGCAAAATGACGAACGCAAACAAATCACAACCAACGATTTATTACACATGAATTCTGGATTGGAATGGCTCGAAAAATATGATGCAATTTGTGATGCTACAAAAATGCTTTTTGAAGCCGAAGACATGTTGCAAGTACAATTAGCAAAACCATTACAATATAAACCCAATACACATTGGAACTATTCATCGGGAACCACAAACTTATTGTCAGGAATCTTGAGAAGGCAGTTTAAAACTCATCAAGAGTATTTAGATTTTTGGTATTTTGCTTTGATTGATAAAATAGGAATGCATTCGATGCTTGTCGAAACGGACATGGCAGGTAATTATGTGGGTTCTTCGTACGCATGGGCGACAACCAGAGATTGGTCTAAATTAGGATTGTTGTACTTGCACAAAGGCAATTGGAATGGCGAACAGCTTTTCGATGAAAGCTGGGCGAAATATGTAGCGACTCCAACGGCTACGTCAAATGGGAAGTATGGCGCACAATTTTGGCTGAATGCTGGTGGTAAATATAAAGATGCTCCCCGAGACATGTATTATTGCAGTGGCTTTCAAGGGCAAAAAATATTTATAATTCCATCGCTAGATTTGGTTATTGTACGAATGGGTTTAACGGATGATAATGAATTTGATTTTAATGGTTTGTTGAAGGAGATTGTTGGGAGTATCAATCGTTAGCTGTAATATTTTTCAGTATATTAGCATTTAGAATTGAGTAAAATTATGGGTTCTAATAAAAATATAATTTTCATTGGAGGTATTCACGGAGTTGGAAAAGGCACAATTTGTAGCGATATTTCATTAAATACAGGTTTAATTCATCTCACAGCAAGTCAAATTTTAAAATGGGTGGAAATTAGTAAGAAAGACAACAAGTTGGTTGAAAATATTACTTCAACACAAGAAAGATTAATCAATGGTCTTAATAATTTAATTAAGAAAGATAAAGAATATATTATTGATGGTCATTTCTGTTTATTAAACTCTAATGGAACTCCAAACAGAATTGATGAAGATACTTTTGACCAAATTAATCCAAAAGCTATTGTGGTTGTAATTGATGATGTTGAAAAAATTGCTAAAAGATTAGAGAAAAGGGACGGTAAAATTTATGATTTCCTAGTTTTAAATGAGTTACAAAAAATGGAAGTAGAATATGCCAAATACCTTTCAAAGAAATATTCAATACCTTACGGCGAAATAAAAAACGGGAACTATACTCAACTAATGGAAATTATTTAATGATGAAAATTTTACTCGATACCAATATTATTATCCATAGAGAAGCTAATAAAATATATAAACCAGAAATAGGTCAGCTTTTTAAATGGATTGACAATCTTAAATATTCTAAATATATTCATCCATTAACTATTCAAGAATTAGAAAGATATAAAGATCCTAATGCTCTTGACACAATGAGTATTAAAATTGAGAGTTACAATTTGCTTAAGCATCAAGCTCCGTTAGGTGAAGAGATACTTAAAGTTAGTAGAAATATTGATAAACAAGATAATGATATAAATGACACTCAAATTTTAAATGAAGTTTATGAAGGAAGAGTAGATATTTTAATTTCAGAAGATAAAAAAATACATACTAAAGCGAATTTACTTGGTATAGCAGACAAAGTTTATAAAATTGAAAATTTTCTAGAAAAAGTAACCTCTGAAAATCCAGAATTAGTTGACTATAAGGTTCTATCCGTTCAGAAAGTTGATTTTGCAGAGGTCAATATAAGAGATGTTTTTTTTGATAGTTTCAGAGAAGATTATGCAGAATTTGATAAATGGTTTAATAAAAAAGCTGATGATATTTGTTATGTTTGTTATAGTGAGGGTAGATTAACTGCTTTTTTATTTTTAAAAAGAGAAGATGAAAACGAGAATTATTATGAGATCACTCCTGTTTTTGCAAAGAAAAAAAGATTAAAAATAGGCACGTTCAAAGTAATTGCAAATGGATATAAAATTGGAGAAAGATTTTTAAAAATAATTTTTGATAATGCTTTACAATTTAGAGTTGATGAAATATATGTAACTATTTTCGATCAAAGAGATGAACAAGAAAGATTAATAGAACTTCTTAAAATTTGGGGTTTTAATTATTATGGGACAAAAACAACTCATAATGGTGTCGAGCAAGTTTATGTTAGAACTTTTAGCAAAGAAATAATTAAAGTTGAGAATCCTAAATTAACATTTCCTTTTTTTTCTCGAGAACAAAACATTTTTATTGTTCCAATATATCCCGATTATCATATAGAATTATTTCCTGATTCAATCTTAAACAACCAATCACCAAAGGATTATATTGAAAGCTTTCCTCATAGAAACGCATTAAGTAAAGTATACATTTCACGTTCTTATGAGAAGAAAATGCAATCAGGTGATATAATAGTTTTTTATATGACAGGTGGAAAATATAAAGGTGTAGCAACAACATTAGGAATAGTTGAGTCTTGTATCTTAAACATAGAAACTGAAGAAGAATTCTTGTCTTTATGTAGGAAAATAAGTGTTTTTTCTAATCAAGAATTGTCAGAACATTGGAATTATAATCCTGCCAACAGGCCTTTTATTGTAAATTTTCTTTATACCTATTCATTTAGAAAGCGACCAAATCTTGAATGGTTAATTAATAATGGAATTATTGCAGATTATATAAATGTTCCTAGAGGTTTTACAAAAATTAGTGTTGAGCAATTTGATAAACTTTTGAAATACGCTTATTAATATGAAAAGTATAGCAATTTGGTATAAGCCAATAGATATGAATTTAGAATATGATGAAAAACTAGATTTACACTTTAATTTTTGGAAAATTCCAAACGGAACAACTAAATCTCATAAGTTCTTAGACATAGGAATTAAAATATCTAACACTAAAAATATTGAGTCATTAAAAATATATTTTCCTGTAAAAATAAAAAAGACTGATTTTGAAGATATTGTTGAAAAATTTATTCATAAAGTAGATTTATTAAGTGCAATTTTTAATGAAAATTACAAGGTCATTTCAACAGCGACGAGTAAATCTTTTGAAATAAAAGACACAAAAAACGAATTTGTATTTAATGTTTATAAAACCTCACATTCTGATTTATCATTTGAAGAAAAATACGGAGGAACAATAATAAGTATAAATATTCCAAAAGAAGAAAAGGCAAATTATTTTAGATTTCGAATTAAGGGAAGTTTTATAAATTCTATATCCACTTTAAGTGTACCAACTAATTCAATATTAGAAAGCGCCTTCTCTGAAATTGAAATGATTGATTTTAGAGTTAATGAGATTAGAGATTTAAATCACTGGAACAAATTAAATTAGAAAAATTATTAAAAATTCAAAAGCAACATTTCTTCTTTATTTGTTCAAAAGATGAAGAATTAATTGGAAATCACCAACCTTTTTTGAGTTGTAGAAATTTGGAAAACTATAAATGGGATCAATATGTAGATATTCCAAATGTTAATAATCAAGTCTATCTAGCATACCATTGGAAAGAAAACAATGTAGAAAGTGTTAGTACACTTATTAAAACAAAATATGAAAAAAATAATTGGAAAACCATTGGTAAATACACGATATTTGCATTCATAATTGCTGTAATAATTGAGTTGTTTAGTAATTGGCTTTATGATATCCTAAAAGGCGCATTAACAATTAAATGTAATTAAAAATGAAAGTAGTAATGTCAATAAAGCCCGAATTTGCGAATAAAATTTTTGACGGAACTAAAAAATTTGAATTTCGTAAAGCTATTTTTAAAAATAAAAATATTACATCTATTTTAGTTTACTCTTCTTCTCCTGTACAAAAAGTCATTGGCGAATTTCAAATAGATCAAATTTTTAATGACGATTTGGAAACTTTGTGGGAGCGTACAAAAGAATTTTCTGGAATAAGTGAAGATTATTTTTATCAGTATTTTGCTAATCGAGAACAAGGTTTTGCTATTCAAATAAAAAACCAGATAAGGTTTAAAACGCCTAAATGTTTAAGAGAAGATTATAATTTAACTCCGCCACAATCTTTTTCTTATTGGGAAAGTAATGAATAAAAAAGATTATTTTTTAAATAAAAAAACCCGACAGATTTTAAAAAATCTGTCGGGTTTCATTTTTATTATGAAATTGGTTTACAAATCAAATCCAATTTTAACACCCAATTTATTTGCGATAATTTTGGTAATTCTCTGTTTTAATTCAGGTATTTTGATGCTTTCGATAACAGCATTAGAGAACGCATACATCAATAAAGCTTTGGCTTCTTTCTTAGGGATTCCGCGTTGTTGCATGTAGAACATTGCGGTTTCATCTAGTTGACCAATCGTGCAACCGTGAGAACATTTTACGTCATCGGCAAAAATTTCTAATTGCGGTTTGGCGTTAATGGTTGCTTTGTCGCTCAGCAATATGTTATTGCTTTTTTGAAAAGCGTTTGTTTTTTGCGCTTCTCTTTCTACAAAAACTTTACCGTTGAAAACACCTGTAGAACGATCGGAATATATTCCTTTATAGTCTTGAAAACTTTCGCAATTTGGTGTAGCGTGATGCACTAACGTGTAATGATCGACATGTTGTTTTTCACCAATAATAGTGATTCCGTTTAAGGTACTTGTTAAACGTTCTCCAAAATGATAAAAGTTCAAATTGTTTCTAGTTAAATTACCTCCGAAAGAGAAAGTATGAACCGAAACGTGACTTTCTTGCTTTTGAGAGACATAAGTATTATCAATTAAATTGGCCTCAAGATTGTCATTTTGTATTTTATAATAATCAATTATTGCTCTTTTTTGAGCAAAAATCTCCGTAACTGAATTGGTTAAAACTGGATTTTCGGTCAAGTTTTGATGGCGCTCAATAATTTGCACATGTGAGTTTTCGCCAACAATTACTAGATTTCTTGGCTGAACCAAAAGTGCTGCTTCGCTACCGGTAGAGAAGTACATTATCTCGATTGGTTTGTCTGCAACTTTGCTTTTTGGGATATTAATGTAGGCTCCTTCATTTGCAAAAGCGGTGTTTAACGAAGTCAAACTTTCGTCCTTGTTTGCAATTTGATTGAAATACGCATCAATAATCATTTTGTATTTTGGCTTGTTTAATGCCGAAGACATCAAGCAAACATCAATACCTTCGTGCGTTGTAGAGGATAAATGTGAACTGAAAATTCCATCTACAAAAACAACTTTGTAGGTATCTATTTCGTGTAAAAAATATTTTTTTACATCGCTATATTGTACGGTATCTTCTTTCTTTGGAAACACAGTAAAGTCATTTTTTAAAATGGCGTTTAGCGAAGTGTATTTCCAACTTTCTTCTTTTTTAGAAGGGAATCCTTTATTTTCGAAGTTTTTTATAGCCGCTGTTCGCACATCGTGAAGTTCAGAATGAACATCGATGCGCTCTTCAAAAGCCATAAAAGACGAGAGTAATTTTTCTTTTAAATCCATTATTTTTTGTTATAAGTTGTGAGTTATTGCGATATGATTTTTGAAAACCGCCAAGCGCCAACTGCCAACTATTTTTTATGCTTCTTGTTCTTGTTTAATCCAATCGTATCCTTTTTCTTCTAGCTCGTGTGCTAATTCTTTTCCACCAGATTTTACAATTCTTCCATTGTATAATACGTGAACGAAATCCGGAACGATATAATCTAATAAGCGTTGATAGTGTGTGATTACTACGATTGCATTTTTGTCGCTTTTCAATTTGTTAACGCCATTGGCAACTATTCGTAAAGCGTCAATATCAAGTCCAGAATCTGTTTCATCTAGAATAGCCAATTTTGGCTCTAGCATTGCCATCTGGAAAATTTCATTTCGTTTTTTCTCTCCACCAGAGAAACCTTCATTAAGTGAACGAGAAAGGAATTTTCTATCTATTTCTAATAATTCTGATTTTTCGCGAATCACTTTTAGCATTTCGTTAGCCGGCATTTCTGCTTGACCATTTGCTTTTCGAGTTTCATTGATTGCGGTTCTCATGAAGTTCGTAACCGAAACTCCTGGGATTTCAACGGGATATTGAAATGATAAGAAAACACCTTTGTGAGCTCTCTCTTCGGGAGCTAGTTCTGAAAGGTCTTCGCCGTCTAAAGAAATTTCTCCTTTGGTTACTTCGTAGTTTTCATTTCCTGCAATGATAGAAGCAAGGGTACTTTTTCCTGCACCGTTTGGTCCCATTATAGCGTGAATTTCTCCCGCTTTTACTTCAAGGTTTATCCCTTTTAATATTTCTTTGTCGCCTATTGAGGCATGTAAATTTTTTATTGATAACATCTTTTTATTTGTTTAAGGTTTAAAGTTTAAAGTTTCTTTAGCTACTGAAACTTTGTACCTTTAAAATCCTTTTTGTTTAAATATGATATAAAATTGTTTATTTTTCCACTTAAATTTTCCAAATCTTGTTTTAGAATTTCAAATTTATCCTCTTTAATATAATTGCAATCAAAAGCTCTATAAAGTTGAGATCGTGTTTCTCCTGCAGAACCTTTTGCAATTGATAAAAACTGTCGAAATTCTAAATTTCCATTTCTTTCGAATCCTTCTGCTATATTATCCATTACCGATCCTGACGAAGCTCTTATTTGATCTTTAAATCTAAAATCATTTTTCAATTCTGTTTCGATTGACAATTGATAAATTTCTTTTGCCAATCTTCTAGCTTCTTTCCAAATTTCTAAATCTTCAAATCGGTTTATTGTCGCCATATTTTTTTGTTTAAAGTTTTTTTAAAAGTTTAAAGTTGCGTAATAATTCTATACTGTCCAATCCAACAACTTTAAACCTTAAACTTTAAACGAATTATTTTACCCAACACTTCCTTCTAGCGAAATTTCCAATAATTTTTGTGCTTCAACAGCGAATTCCATTGGCAATTTATTCAACACCTCTTTACTAAATCCGTTTACGATCAGCGCAATTGCTTTTTCGGTTGGGATTCCTCGTTGGTTGCAATAGAAAACTTGATCTTCACCAATCTTACTAGTTGTTGCTTCGTGCTCTATTTTTGCCGATGGATTTTTGCTTTCGATATAAGGAAAAGTATGCGCTCCACAATTATTTCCCATCAATAAGGAATCGCATTGCGAAAAGTTTCTCGCATTGTCGGCGCGAGCGCTAATTTGCACGAGACCTCTGTAACTATTTTGTGATTTTCCTGCAGAGATTCCTTTCGAAATTATAGTCGATTTAGTGTTTTTACCTAAATGGATCATTTTGGTTCCAGTATCGGCTTGTTGGTGATTATTAGTCACCGCTATCGAATAAAATTCACCTACGGAATAGTCTCCTTTTAAAATAACCGATGGATATTTCCAGGTAATTGCAGATCCTGTTTCTACTTGTGTCCACGAGATTTTTGCATTTTGCTCGCATATTCCTCTTTTGGTCACAAAATTGAAAACGCCACCTTTACCTTCTTTACTTCCTGGATACCAGTTTTGAACAGTAGAATATTTAATTTCTGCACCGTCCATTGCAATTAGTTCTACTACTGCAGCGTGTAATTGATTTTCATCACGAGTAGGCGCTGTGCATCCCTCAAGGTACGAAACATAACTGCCTTCGTCAGCTATCAATAAGGTTCTTTCGAACTGCCCTGTTCCTCCTTGGTTGATTCTAAAATAAGTAGAAAGTTCCATCGGACAACGAACTCCTTTTGGAATGTAACAAAAAGATCCATCTGAGAAAACAGCCGAATTTAAAGCCGCGTAAAAATTATCTTTTTGAGGAACAACCGTTCCCAGATGTTTACGAACTAATTCTGGATGTTCTCGAATGGCTTCTGAAATACTCATAAAGATTATTCCTTTTTCGCCTAACGTCTTTTTGAATGTTGTCGCTACCGAAACAGAGTCGACAACAATATCCATCGCTACATTATTCATCATTTTTTGCTCATCGACAGATATACCTAACTTTTTATACATTTCTAAAAGTTCCGGATCTACGTCATCTAATGATTTATTAGGGTCAACAACTTTTGGAGCAGAATAATACGAAATGGCCTGAAAATCTGGTTTGGTATATTTTACATTTGCCCATTCTGGCTCAATCATTTCCTGCCAAGCGCGAAAAGCTTCGATGCGCCAATCGGTCATCCATTCTGGCTCTTCCTTCTTTTTAGAAATTGCACGAACAATATCTTCGTTTAAACCAATAGGAAAAGTATCTGATTCTAGATTAGTATAAAATCCATACTCATATTCTTTGGTCTCTAGTTCGATTTTTAAATCGTCTTCGGTATATTTTGACATTTTATTTAATTTAAAAAATCTAAAGAAGCAAAACAATCAAAAAAAATATCAGGTTTTTTTAAATTGATCTACTTTTCAAATTAAGATTTTTTGTTTAATTTATCTTGTATTTCTAGGTTTTTCATATACTTGATATAATTCCCTAATTGTTTTGAAATCTCCAAAACTTCGTTTCTATTTTCATAGAAATTTTCTTCAGTAATAAGCTCAATAGCTTGTAAAAAATTGAACATATTTCTGCATTCACCTGCTGAACCTTTTGAAAAATATAGGAAACGAATTAATTCTTTTTTTGTTTCTCTTTCAAATCCTTCTGCAATATTATTTGAAATGGAAAGAGCAGCTCTTCTTAATTGATCTCTTAATCCAAAATCAGACTTTATTTTTTCATTTATTAGAGTAAGTTTATAAACTTTTACACCAAAAGCTAGTGCTTTTTGATAAACCTCCATTTCTTCAAAAGAACTATATTTCGCTATATTTTTTAATTTAAGCTAAAAAAGTGAAAAATATAAAAAATCTAAAAAAGCTGTTGATAAATTTAATTGCATAAAAAATTTAGATTTTATGTGTTTTAGATTCTTTTCGTTTTTTGCTTTTACTTTTTTTTAGATTTTTTTGCTCTTTTTATATTTTTTCAACCTTTCCTATAGCGAGAATGATTCTCCACAACCACAGGTTCTGCTTGCGTTTGGATTATTAAAAACAAATCCTTTTCCGTTTAATCCTCCAGAAAATTCTAAAATCGTTCCCGCTAAATACAGGAATGATTTCTTTTCAACAGCTATTTTTATATTATTATCTTCAAAAACCTTATCGTTTTCACCTATTTGTTTGTCAAAAGTCAAATCGTACGACAATCCAGAGCAACCACCCGATTTTACGCCTACTCTTACGTAGTCTTGGGTAGGGTCAAAACCATCATCTGTCATCATCCCGACAATTTTTTTACTTGCAGATTCAGATACTTGTATCATTGTTATATTGATTTTGTCTAAATTAACGCCAAAGATAGTGCATAAAAATCTCTTTCGCCAATTCATAACATTTTTATAACTAATAACTCTATAAAATTTTGTTATATTAAGGCCGATGGAAGCCATCGGTTTTTAGTAAATTGCGTTGTTTTTAACTTTAAAATAGTATCATGAAATTATATCCAATAGAAACAGGCAATTTTAAACTAGACGGTGGTGCAATGTTTGGTGTAGTGCCCAAAACAATTTGGAATAAAACCAATCCCGCCGATGGCAATAATTTAATAGATCTTGCTGCGCGCTGCTTGCTTATTGAGGATGGAAAGCGATTAATTCTCATTGATACCGGAATGGGAAATAAGCAATCAGAAAAGTTTTTTGGCTATTATTCGCTTTGGGGAACGCATTCTATGGATAAATCGTTATCAAAACACGGTTTTCATCGCGATGATATTACCGATGTTTTTATGACACATTTGCATTTTGACCATTGTGGTGGAAGTGTACAATGGAACACAGCCAAGACGGGTTATGAACCTGCTTTTAAAAACGCCAAATTTTGGAGCAACGCAGATCATTGGGAATGGGCTACAAAACCCAACGCACGTGAGAAAGCTTCGTTTTTATCCGAGAATATTTTGCCGATGCAAGAAAGTGGACAACTTCATTTTATAGGAAAACCAGAAAGTGATTTTGGACTCGAGGACGGAGGACAAACAGGCGTAGCAATTTCAAAAGAGATGGGATTTGAAATTTTTTATGTAGATGGACATACCGAGAAAATGATGATTCCTCATGTTAAATACAAAGACAAAACTATTGTTTTTTGTGCTGATTTGTTACCGACAGCGGGACATATTCCGTTGCCGTATGTTATGGGTTATGATACAAGACCTTTGTTAACGATGCCGGAAAAATCTAAATTCCTAGAAGTAGCCGCAGATCAAAATTATTATTTGTTTTTAGAACACGACGCCCACAACCAAATTATTACGGTAGAGCATACTGAAAAAGGAGTTCGATTGAAGGATGCTTTAAGTTGTGAAGAGGTTTTGTAGAAATCTTGAATTGTATTAAAAAAGAACCTCCATTTTCATAGGAACGAAAATGGAGGTTTTTTTATGAAGTAGTATTTTAAAAGCTGAAATTAATTGGTTTTAAATTTCCAAATTTGTCCAACCGTTTCTCCTCCTTTGTTGTCTTTTACAACTACTTTCCAGAAATATTCTTTTCCAGAAGCTAGAGTAACATCTACCGTTTTTGTGCTAATGTTGTCGCTTACTTTTTCTGTTGGCGGATTCGCAGTTCCAAAATACACATCATAACTAAGAACGTCTGTGAGATCAACATCACTAGCGTTCCATTTTAATGAAGCGGTTGTAGTATTTAAAAGTGTATTTATTGCGGGTGCTATCAACTCTGGCGAGAAAGGCAAATGATTGACTACAGCATCACCAGCAGTGTAAAATTTAGACGTTGTAGAATAAGCACTCGATAAACCTTTGCTATCCGTTGCTTTCGTTCTCCAATAATACGCTGTATTTTTATCTAACTGTACTGATTGCCCATTAGTTGAACCTTCGGCTGTTTTTATAATTTGTGTGAACTGGTTGTCTTTGGCAATTTCAATTTGATAAATAATAGCATCATTATTTGCGTCCGTAGCTTTATTCCATTCAAAAATAACCGTAGTGTTTACGCACAGTTTATTGTCTATTGGTATGGTCAAAACAGGAACTGTTGGCGCCACATTTTTAACTTCTGGAGGGCTTCCAGGATCATCGCCGCCACTGCTACAGGAAATGAATAGTGAGCCGATAATTGATAGGTATATATAATTCTTCATTATTAATTTTTTATAATTTTAACATTTTTGATCGTGTCTAAGTAAATTTTAGCAATGTAAACTCCTTTTGGTTGATTTTCAAGAGTTAGTTTTGCCTTTCCATTTTCTAAAGTATAGTTTTTAGTAGAAATAATACGACCGTCTAAGGTGTTAATTTCTATGGTCACTTCTCTTTTTGAAGTTGGCAATTCAATTTCAAAACTTCCCGAAGTAGGATTTGGATACGCAGCTAAAACAATATCCAGTCCATCAATAGCTGCAGCGTAAACACCTTCACAGGCTTTTGAAGTTTTTACTTCTAATAAACCACCACCTTTTGCTGTTACAGAAAAAGTAGAATTGTTTGTTTCAAACTGTTCAATTCCATTAACAAAAACCGTAAATGGAGCTGTACCTTCAGTAATTTCAACACTGACTTCTTTCTTAGTTATACTCGATTTTCCCGTAATTGTTGCTCCTTTTGGGATGGTAACATTAAAAATTTGCTCAAACGTTGTTCCAGGAATTGTAATCAACATTGTATAGGTTCCAGGTGCTAGGTTCGTAACAGCTAACCTATTATTTACAAAAGGATAGTTTGCCCCGCCTATACTTGCGGTGCATATAAACGCTGCTTTTGTATTTACATTTATTTCACCATTGTTTTCACCTAGACAAGATTCTCCTTTTGCTTCAACAGTGAAATTGTTTGAAGGCAATGTCAGCTCACCTGTACATTCAGTATTATAAGTTGCAATTGCATCTTTTTTATTTGACCAGTAGGTATTAGCAGATGCTGCATCATCTACTTGAATGCAATATAATTGAGGATTCGCTGCAAATGAAACCTCGTTGTTGTATAGCAAACTGTTGTTGCCGTTTTTAAGGTTTAAACTAGTTAATTGATTTGAAAACACAATTAAAGAAGTTAATCGTGGATTTTTTGACACATCTATTGTTTTAATTTTATTGAAGCTGACATTAAATTCTCTTAAGAGTATATTCTTTGAAACGTCAATAGCTGTTAGTTGAGTATTTCTAACCAATAGACTGGTAAGAGCTGTATTTTGAGAAACATCAATAGATTTTAAATCGGTTATAAAAGCAATCAATTTCGTTAAAGCAACATTTTTAGAAGTGTCTAAAGTTTCTATTTTATTTCCATAAATATGTAGTTCTTTGAGAGCTAAGTTATTGGTTATATCAATATTTGTAATCAGATTTGAACCAATTTCTAATTTTTCTAAAGCAAGATTTTTAGAAATATTAATATTTGATAATTGATTATTGTTGACATCAAGCAATTTTAAAGTTGTAACCTTTGAAACATCTACAACCGTCATAGCATTAAAGGAACAATCAAGGGAGTTTAATGACAAAAAATCTTGAATCCCTGTTAAATCTACAATGGCACTTTTTGAAACATTTAATGACGTTAAAGTATTTATTTTACTAGTCATTACTTTTCCATCAGCGATATCATCAATACCCAAAGCTATTAATTTAGCTTCGAAGTTGGTATCTGGAATAAGAGTATAGGGCGTGCAATCTAGATTAAAGCTTGCTTTAGGATCTTTGGTTGTTGTCCAATTGTTGGTGGCAACAGCTACATCGGCAACTTGAATGCAAGATAGTGTTGCATTATTTAAACAATTTAAAGTAGTCAAAGCAGCATTTTTAGACAAATCTAAAGCTTTTAATAAATTATTTGAAACGTTTAAAGTTGTTAGCGAAGTAAACGCTTGAATTCCTGTTAAATCTATAATTGAACTGTTAGATACATCTAAAGAAGTTAATGTCGAAATACTAGAATTTAATACTACTCCATTTTTACCATCACTGTCAATTCCTAGCGCTATTAGTTTATCTTCAAATGAAGCATCTGGAATTAACGTAACTGTGGAGCAGTCATAAGCAGAATAAATAGCAGCGGCATCTTTCCAAGCACTCCAATTTGCATTTGTATAAGCTACGTCATCTACAGTAATACAAGAAAGATCTGGATTATCAGTTAAACTGATAGTTGTTATCAAATTATTTTTACCATTTTTTAAATTCACAGTGGTTAATTTGTTTGAAAAACAATTAACATGTGTCAAAGCCTTATTTTTGCTTATATCTAAACTACTCAATTGATTTCTATAGCAAATTAATTCTGTTAAACTTGTGTTTAAAGATAGGTCTAAAGTTGTTAGCTTATTGGCATAACAATATAATTCATTTAATGCTGTGTTTTTAGTCAAGTCCAAATTAGTTATTTTATTAGAATAACAGTATAAAGAAGTCAAAGCTTTATTTTTAGATACATCTAAAGAGGTTAATTGATTGTTATAACAATACAAAGAAGTCAGAGCAACAAAGTCTTGTATACCTGTTAAATTAACAATAGAACTAGAAGTAACGTTCAATGTTGTCAAACTATTTATATTAAGAGTCAACACTTTTCCGTCTACTATAACATCCAAATTTAAAGCAATTAATTTTTTTTCAAAATTCACGTCAGGAATCAAAGTATATTGCTCTGTGCCCTGTTCGTAAACCTGAACATTATCAATTAGTACATTGAAAGCAGCATCGTCGAAAGTAGACAAAGAAATACTCAAGTTATAAGACAAGTTTTGATCTGGTGAAAAAGTGGTTTCTTTTACAGTCCAATTATTGTTTGTTGCGAATGAGCTACTAGACAATGTTGTTGAACTCCCATCTTGAATGATTTTTAAGCTTATAGGATGTTGACCGTTAAAATTTGCGTCTAAATATTTATACTTAAATTTTATAATATACGTTTTTCCAGCAATCAGGGGAACTTGTGTCGTAATTTCTGGTTTAGTGGCATTGTTCGCAATTGATAATTGGATACTTTTACCAACTTGAGCAAAATAGGCAGTGTTTTGGCTCACACTATTTTTTATGGTCCAGTCAGCTGGAGCTGGCTTTGTGCCATTTGTCCAAGCCTCGAATTCTCCGTTTAGCACCAAATTAGTCTGTGCTTTAGTAATTAACGAGAAAAATAATAAAATTAAAAGTAATTTTGTTTTCATAAATTATGATTTTTATAAGAAGTTGCAAGAGTACGAAAAAAAATTTGCTTCTTACAAAAAAAATCATAAAAATGCAAGTAGTTTTATTTTTGAAACAAATTTCTGATACAAAAGCATTTTTTCATAAAATACCGTTAAGGATTGCTCTATTATTAATATACTTCCACTATTTTTGAAGCTGATTATTAAAACTGGAAAAACATACCATGAAAAAAATAAATTTAA
>JBBSSR010000024.1:0-56189 GCA_038241955.1 Flavobacteriales bacterium
TACCTGCCTTGTTGGTGACTACTGTATAAAGTTCTCCCATTGATAGGTTTACTTCGTCTATGGATAAATGGCTTCCCATGTTTTGGGGGAAAATTAGCCACTCACTAGCGTGTTCTCGTTGCTCCCACGCAGAAAAGTTGCTAAGATATTTTTTGTATTGTCGTTGTAGTTTTTTACCATTGACACCAAAGAATGAGCCGATGGTATGACAGTCGTTTGCTTTAGTATCTATTAATTTCTTTTAAAAAATCCGCAAACTCATGAGTCATGCGGGTACCTTGTGCTACTATATTCCAATCACGCTGGATGATTTCTTGAGATTGTTTATCTGTCCAGCGTCGTCTTTTAATGTGTAAGTAAACAAGTTTTCCTCGTAGTGGAAAATCTTGAATAGTAATCTCATTTAAGAAACCTTTGGAGACAAGTTGTCTGTTATTATATTCTTTTGGAGGAGTACTTTTTTCTTCAAAGAATAGATGCATTTTCTCTTGTTCAATTTTGGTATTGACCAAATCAAAGTGTTCTACAATTAATTCAGGAAGGATAAGTTTTAAAAGTTCTACATAATTCTCCAAAGCTTGTTTTTTTAATCAGCTAATTTAGGAAATATTTAATTCCTCCCCAACTTTTAGGATTGATCCAGCATTAGTACTAAAATCAAGTTTTTAAATGTCCAAAATATAAAACAAAACAATATGAATATTAAAAACCGTTATGCAATAACCATCAATTATAAAAAGCCTTTTATCGACTGGACTAATACACTAACGCCCGAATTACAGCTTAGCGAGAATGCACAGTTAGAAGCAACAACCTATTTGGTAAAAGGAGATTTTGACGATCATGATTACTGCATAAGAAAGAATTTCAAGAAAATATTCGAATTGGAATTAGAGGGACAATGGCTAGACGAAAATGATTGGCCAGAACCACTAAGCTTTGAAGTGTTTGAGGAATGGTTTACTTATAAAATTAGCTATTTAGTAATTGATTTGAAATAATTTTTTACAAAAACATTCATTTTTAGTAACCATGACCTATTTCGATAAAATAAAAGCACTTCCCATTTATCAAAAAGCAGAATTATTGCACCATCTAGTATAAAGTTTAGTAGCTTCTTTACCCGAAGAGGATGAGTACATTCAAGCTACTAAAGATTTTATGCTAGCAGATGCTATGATGCTTTTACCTAAAATTGCTGGAGCAGAAAGCGGTGATTTATACAGCATTCGGATGCAAAATGCCGCTATAATTCGCGAACACGCCATGAGCTTGTATGTGCATGTAGGCAGTTTACGATTTCAAGAAAGTTATAAAGAGCTAGAATACATAAAGCTCATTCGAATAGAAATTGAAGAATTCCGCCTATTATTTATAGATTGGGTAAGTGGTTTTGATACTAACAATTACATCTGGGATGATTGGGAATTATTTAATCCAAAAGGTGCTATTCAGCCAGCAGAATCGCCAGATTTCGATGACGATAGGTTTGATATGGATGATATTTTTGATACTACTGAGGATGACGAATAACAACGTTGTTTCGACTTTATAAACGACAAAAACTCAAACACTAAGGAATGCGACCAACCATTTTTACCTTGATAGATTGAAAATATCCGAGGTTATAATAAAAATACACCAACTCAAAATCCTTTTTAATTCTTTTTAATCTGTGGCCAAAAACTTTTAGATGCTAAATAATATCAAACCTATACATCAAAAAAAAGCATCTCGAAAACTATCGAAACGCTTTTTTTACATTAAAAATCAACCTATTTCTTAATTAATTCTTGCAAAGGCTTTAGTTGTTCCAAATCAACTTTTGACTCTTTCAAAACCGAAAGCATGTTCATAATGTTGGATGGATTCATATCTTTTCCTAAAACTCTAACGACAGCAAAACCAGCATCGGTTTTATTAGCAAAAAGCACGAATTCCTTAATATGATCATCGTTACCAACATAGCTCACCGAAGCACTTTGTTTGCCTGACCTAAATTTCATTAACTCTTGATACATCGTATCTTTTAGAATCAAATTAACCTTCGCACGTTCTTCTTCAATTTTGGCTTTGTTTTTAGCATCCAATCTAAAAGCCAAAACATTCACTTTATCAAAAGAATGCAACGTCTCTTGTTGCGCAACCGACAATTTTGCTTCATCAACATTCAAAATATTTGATGAAAGGTCAACCGCAATAAAATCTTTGTTTTCTGTATTTTCTACAAAGTATTTTTGCAAAGTAGGACCCGATTGGCAACTACCAAAAATCATACCGACTAGCAATGTGATTATAAAGAGTAGAACCTTCATTTTACTTTCTGTTTTTAGTTGCTTTTTTCAAATCATCTCCACCAGGAATTTTCATTTTATCTGTAAGAACTGAAATCTCACTCAAATCAAAATCTCCTGTTAACGACATTAACACCGTATCCTCGCCTTTTCCTGCTTCTATAAACATCAGTAATTCTCTAATTTTACTATCAGTAGAACCGGATTTTACCATAATTTTTATGTTTCTTCCTTTGTCGTTTACACGCATCAACTCTTCCAAACCTGCCGTTTTAATGTATTTCTCGGCTGCTGCTTTCATTTCTCCTTCTACACGAACACTTTTGGTTGTAAAAACCTTCAGTTGATCTAATTTTTTAATTAGATTTTGGTACTGTTGCGCTTCCTTATCCGAAGCGTCAATTTTTACCTTACTCATCAATTCGAACATCTTCTTATTGACAACAACAGAGGTTACATCATCTTGTCCGTCGAATTTATCGAATGCTGATTGAGCAAAAAACGGACTTGAAACCAATACTACTACTAACGTGATTATTAACTTCTTCATTTTAATTTGATTTAATGATTATTTTTAAAAATTCAATTCAACTACTCCGCTTAAATGCTCTAGAATCACTCTCGCGTAATTTTTTTATTTATATAACTGACCTACTTTTAACTTGGGCGTGCCCCTCCGAAAACTTCGGGTCGTGCTGTCCGTTCCCGCTTTTTTTCTTTTCCTTTTCCATGGGCTTAAAGCCCTGGCAAATTAAAAGAAAAAAGAGCTTCACTACCATCACTCACGCAAAACCAAAACTTCCCAATAGCTTTCCTTTAATCAACAAAAACCTTATTTTTAGTCGTTTCATATTCCTTAATATATTGAACGCCCACGATACCTACATTTACCTGATTAGAAAGCATCGCCAATGCTTTTTGGGTTTCTTCTAGTGCTTTTTTAGGATCGTCATAGGTTCCTAATTCTTTCGTTTCGGGCACAGTAGTAGCATTTAAATAGACATAACTACCAATACCCATCAACACTACAATCGAAGCTGCGACTGACAACCACGCCAGCTTTCTTTTTTTCGAAACTACTACAAATTTATCGGTACTCTTTTGCTCTTTTGCGACAGCAAAATAACCAAACAAAGGCTTATACTGTTCTAAATGCATTGCTACAAATGCAGAAGAGAAATAAGTGGACAACTCAGTTTCTTCGGCAATAGTAGTTTCTCCTTCAAAATATTTTTCTAAAATCCCTTCTATTTTAGCTAACTCCATAACTGTGTGTTTTTAACATGTATTCTCTAATTGTTTTTCTTGCTCTAGAAAGTGCCACTCGAACAGCAGTTTCATTCATCTCCAACATTTGTGCAATTTCTAAAAATTCGTATTGCTCTACATCGCGCAGCTGAATAATTAAACGTTGCTGCTCTGGCAATTGATCGATAATTTTCTCTACCCAGTTTAAACTATCACAATCTTCTACCTTTTTATCTACGCTTGCGGCGCGGTCGGTGTAATTATTATGTACAATTTTAAGATTGCTCGATCGTTTCGACTTTAATTGATCCAAACAATAATTTTTTGTCATGGTCATGGCCAATGCTTCTATATTATTACAGGAGGCTAAACCTTCGTTTTTACTCCATAATTTGAACAAAATTTCCTGAGTAGCATCCTCAGCTTCCTCTGTGCTTACGAGCAATCGCTTCGCCAATCGAAAGAGTTTATCTTTGAAAGGACTGATTAAAAGCACAAATTCATTTTGGTTCATAAAATGCATTTATAAAAACTGTTATACAATCAAGACGATTGACAATTATATATGTTACAAATAACTATAAATAAAACTAAAGTTAGTATTTTTACGTTAATAAGTACTAAACCAACAATATGAAAACAACATTTAAATGTGCTCTTATACTATTTTTTACTCTTTTTGTATTCCAAAGTTGCGAAGACATGGACGATGTAGCAGCTCCTCAGTCTGTTGAAGTAAATGATTTTATCTGGAAAGGGCTTAATTTATATTATTTATGGCAAGCCGATGTTCCTAATTTAGCCGACAACCGTTTTGCAAATCAAGAAGCTTTAAATGTTTTTTTACAAGGTTATTCTAAACCCGAAACTTTATTTGATGCACTAAGAGTAGATAAATCTATTGATCGATTCAGTTGGATTGTAAGTGATTATCTGGAATTGGAAGGTTTGCTGCAAGGTACTACAAAGAATAGCGGTATGGATTTTGGACTTTCTTATAAATCTAATACCTCTAATGAAATATTTGGCTGGGTTCGATATATTATTCCCAACTCTGATGCAGCTGCAAAAGATATCAAACGGGGAACTATTTTTTATGCAATTAATGGCATTCCTCTTTATAACAACAAAGCCACTGGTGAAAATAATTATAAAAATTTACTAAATGCTGATAGTTTTACTTTAAACTTAGCGGATTACAACAATGGAGTTATTACACCAAATGGAAAATCCATAGCATTAACAAAAACCGTTCTTGCCGAAAATCCAATATTAGTAAATACGGTAATAGAATCTAGCGGTCACAAAATTGGATATTTAATGTACAATGGTTTTTATCCTAATTATGATACGCAATTAAATGATGCTTTTGCAACTTTAAAATCACAAAATATTACTGATTTAGTCCTAGATTTAAGATACAATTCTGGTGGATCTGTTCTAACGGCTACGCGATTGGCAAGTATGATTACTGGTCAATTTACAGGAAAAATTTTCGCTAAGCAACGATGGAATGACAAGATAAACGCTTATTTTGAATCGGATGATCCAGGTCAATTAAATGACTTATTTACTGATAAAGTAGGTAATGACCCTTTAAACAGTCTAAATCTAACCAAAATCTATATTTTAACGTCAAAAAGTTCTGCATCTGCTAGTGAATTAGTAATAAACGGGTTGAAATCGTATATAGATGTGGTTCAAATTGGAGACATCACAACAGGAAAAAATGTAGGTTCTATAACCATCTATGACTCCCCTACTTTTGGCAAAGAAAATAGAAATCCAAATCATCGTTATGCCATGCAGCCTATTGTTCTAAAAATTGTAAATGCCGATGGTTATGGTGATTATTTTAATGGTTTAACACCTACGTATTCTTTAAAAGAAAATCTAGCCAATTTGGGAGTTTTAGGTAATAGCGCAGAACCCTTATTGAGTACTGCCATTGGTAAGATCACGGGAACAAACAGGATGGTTAAAACCAATAAAGGAAAAGTATTCCCTTATTTTCAAGATATAAAATCAATAAATGGTTTACAAAACCAAATGTATGTTGATAAAGTTCCAGTTGGTCTTTTACAAGCGTTGGAATAATAATTCCGTTTTAAACATTTAAACATTGAACAACATTAAATAAAAAAAGGCTTTCAGTGAAAGCCTTTTTTTTCTCCTAAAACAAAAACAATACTGTTATTTAATTAAACAGAATACCACAACTATTCAATACACAACAGCATTATACTAAACCTAATAATCAACAATAATGCCGATAATAGCGTAAATTAATTATTAAAATAAAATCCGTTAGGGCCAACACCTACTGTAAATTCTTTTTCTAAAACTCCCGTTAGGTTATAAACATAAGCTTTACTATCCGATTTATAATCACCACTATCAGCCAAATAAATAAGATCATTATTAACAGCAAATCCATATAGATTTGCCACTGAAGAAGCTGTTAAAATTGGTGTCGTTGAAGCTTCTGTTGCATTTGTGTTTATACTGTAAACTGAATTTGAAACAGTGTAGTAAATACTATTTTTATAAATATCCAAATATCCAGCTCCATCTAAACTTTCAGGAAATGTGATTTTAGAAATTGTTTTGTCTGACAATTTTACTTTTACAATTTCGCTTGCTACTCCATAAGGACTTCTTAAAACATATAGTATTCCATCTTTAGCTTCCATAGTATCTGCAGCTGAACCAACATCTACGGGAGTTTCTAGTGTTTTAGTAGTAGGATCTACGACTAATAACTTGTTACTATTATAAGGCTCTGTTATGTATAGTTTTCCGTTTTCTAATACAATTCTATTGGCCGTAGCATTCAATTCAATTTTTGATTCAAACAAATTAGTTTTCAAATCTATAACAGCAATATAATCATCTGTATTACCAACAGTATTTTTATCTGAAAAATAAGTATTTGCATTAGTTACATACGCTTTACCATCTTTTACAACGCCATACCTTGGTGCTACAAGACCAGTTTCTATTTTTGCAATAATCTTAAAAGTATTTCTGTTTACAACTGTAATTTTATTTGAACCTCCTGCTATAATATAAGCTTTATCGCCATCAAAAAAGATAGACTGCACATATTTACCCAACAAATCGGATCCATTTGCAGTAGTATAAGCATCTTTAATAAAAACACTTAAGTCATTACTGATATAAGAAACAGAACCTTGCCCTGCACTTCCTTCATTCAAAACCAAAACTCCTTGATTATAATCACCTGAATCAACTATTACTTCATCATTATCATTCGTACACGAAACGAAAAGTGAAACACTCACAAGAGCAACAAAAAAAGACTTACTAAAATTCATAACTATTTAAAATTTAAGGGTTATATACATATTAAAATTGCGACCTGGCATAGGTCTATCTTCTACATTTTCGAATTTCTCATTAAACAAATTTAAAACCTGAAAACCTATATTTGAAGACTCTAATAACTTAAAATCATAACTACATCCGATATTCGAAACCAAATAAGCATCGATAACTTCTTTGGGATCATTATCTGCCCTGGTATAAACAAAACCATTGTATAGCAATTGATAATCAACAGAAAACTTGTTATAGGAATACGCAACAGAAGCAGTTGCTTTATGATAAGGAACGAAAAACAATTGTTTTCTAGTATCAATATTTTTTGAAATGGTATAAGCATAAGTTGCGTTAAGAGCAAAATTATTTTTACCATAAGAATTAGCCCAACCTAAAAGAGTTTCTGAACCGTAAGTGTTCACTCTTTCTGTATTTTCGGGAGACCAAACGTTTCGATAATTAGGAATCCAACTGATCAAGTTGTCTATTTTCATGTAGTAAACCGTCTCGGATAAAGTGATATTTTTATACTTAAAAACATTCCCAACCTCAGCTTGATAAGAACTCTCTGGCTTCAAATCGGCATTTCCTCCTGGCGACCAATACAAATCATTAAATGTTGGAATCCTGAAGTTTCTTGAAAAATTAACTTTTAAATTATAAAAAGAAGTAAAAGCATACGAAGAACCCAAAGAAAACAAAAACGGGCTCTCATAGTCAGAGCTTACGTCTTTTCTATAACCCAATTCATTTTGCCACTTTGCATTATGTTGTTCTACTGCTTTTAGTGCTACTGCACCAATTTGTCTCGTGTTATCACCAAAACTGGTTCCAAAACCTTTCGTTCTAGTATAATCTATAATCCCATTTAGTTTTATAGATTTTATTAATTGATAGCCTAAATCTACTTTTGCGATAAGCGATTCCGATTTTCCAAAACTAAAATCCGCTCTCTCAATGTCGGCAAAATACTGATACTGTTCTGTAAGGTAAGCCACTTTATAATTACTCGTAAAATGCCCTTCGGTTTCATTGTATTCTAAAAGATTGCGACTAAAGCTGTTGATGTATTTTGTTTTTGACTCCGATTCGGAAACTAATGAAAGATTTCTATTCGTATTACTAGTTTGACTGTAAAAAGTTAGTACCTCATTGGGAGCAATTTTATAGCCAATATTAGCAGACAAACTCGTTGTTGCACATTGTCCATTTTCATTTTTTCGCTGTACTCCTTTCCAAGTATAAAGGTCTATATAGTCATAATCGTTCTCAGAACTATTTCGGGAAAAACCAATTTGACTGCTCCATTTTTGGTTCGAAAGATTCATTTTATAATTGATACCAATCGTGTTAAAGCTACCATAATCGAGGCGAAAATCATTTTCAAACTTGTTCTTAAAACTCAGATTATTGTTTAAATGTATGCTTCCGCCAATGGCTCCGCTACCATAACTTACGCTTCCACCACCCGCTTTTACGCTTATAGTGTTAAAATTAGATGCTGTAAAAGTATTGAAATCGGTACTTCCGTTGAGTAAAGAATTAACGTTAATTCCGTTCCAAATTACAGCCGTTTGGGACGCTGTTGTTCCTCTAAAAGACACCGTAGAAGCCATTCCGCGTCCGTACTCCTTGAAATACAACACACTGTTATAATTTAATAAATTGGTAAGCGTAGATTGATTTTTATTGATAACCGAATCATTAAGAATCTGAATCGATTGCGATTTATTAGTAGCATATAACGAACGATCTGAAACTATAACTTCTTTTAAATTATTTATAGAATCATTCTGTGCCGAAATCAATTGGCATAGTAAAACAAAAAAGCAAAAAAACAGTTTTCTTAAAGTCATAATTTCTGAACCCTTTTTCCCGAAAGTTCGATATTTGTTAAGAAAAAAGGCAGGTCTCCTGGCTTGCGTCTTGTTGTTCACCTTCCCATTCTTGATTTTAGATTTTTTGATTTTAGACTTTAGATAACTCTAAAATCCGAATTCTAAAATCTACAATTTCAAACAGTGGTTTGTAGATAACAACAAGCTTGATAGCTTACAGTTGCGGGAACAGCTTAGGTATTGAACCTAATTCCCTTTTAATGCGTTTTCTTAAAAAAGTAAAACACAACCTTAATTCGAGTGCAAAGATAATGTTAAAAAAACTGAATAATCAAATTAAAAACACAATCAATCCAGTATACTCCTAAATCGTTTTTAATCAAGCTCCTAATTGTTGTTTTTTTAGAAGTATAAAAATTAGGTATTTTTAGGAAATAGGGTTCCCGCTCTCCCTCCAATCTTTTGTGCCCGCCGCGGCGGACACAAAAGGATTTTCCCTCCCATCGGGACTAAAAGGATAAATTTGGCTTTTTTGGAAGTAGTAATTTATTGAATTCTCATTTTCCTGCAAGGTTTTTTTTAACCTTGTAGGTGTCTGCGTTAAAAACCAAAATCAATATGAGACCTACAAGGTTAAAAAAAACCTTGCAGGAACTAAAAAAAACTCAAAAACTCCCTAAAAAACAACCTTAATAACTTCTCCATAATCAACCGAATTCTGAAAAGCATCTTTTAGTGGAATATCATTTATTTTACATAAAATACTTCGGATAACTCCTGCGTGTGCAACAATGATAATCGGTTTCTTACTGCCTTTCGGGATTTCATTTTCTAAAAAATTCATAACTCTTTCATTCAAATCAACAAAAGATTCGCCATTAGGAACTCGGACATTTACAAAATCTTCCATCCAAGGATTTAATATATCCTGCGGAATAGCATCCCAACTTTTCGATTCCCAATCGCCAAAATTCATTTCTTTTAATCTTGAATCTTCAATTATAGATGCTATTTGAGTATTTTCAAGAATATCTTGCGCCAGCATTTTACAACGTTGCAACGGACTCGAATACAAGATAGCGTCTTGAGGTAATTGCCTCACAATAGCATGAAAGAGTACATTATAAGGTTCCAAAATTCCAACATCACTCTGACCATAGCAGATTCCTTTTTCACAAACCGTTTCGGTGTGACGTACTAAATAAATTTCCATATTGCAATAATTGATAGATAAAAAATTACTTCACAAACTTGTTGCGTTGCTCCCAGACAATCACCAGTATAACCGTCAATCCATTTCTGAAAATAACGAGCGAGGAAAAAACGAGCGATAAAAACTGGAATTAAAATCAGTAACAATTGCCACTGAAAAAAGGATAAAACCACAAGTGGTAATAATCCAAAAAAGAAAGCGCCAACTACTTCTTTCCATGTAAATTTTTGTGCAATTGGTTTGCTCTTACTCGATGCATCTTCCCTTGAATATTGATGCGTAAAAACGATAGAAACAGCTGCTAATCGACTGATGGAATGTGCAGAAATGAAAAGAAGAAGATTGTAAATTAACGCTTTTTGATTGCTGATTTCAGATTTAGAGAGTGCTAACAAAAGTCCTTCAAATTTCAATAAAAAAAGTATAACCACACCAATCGCTCCGTAGGCACCGATAGCGCTGTCTTTCATTATCAAAAGAATTTTTTCTTTGGTCCAACCTCCACCAAATCCATCACAAACATCGGCAAAACCATCTTCGTGAAAAGCTCCTGTTGTTAGTATTCCTGCAATTATTGCTAGAATTACACCTATTTCATTGGTAAATAAAACAGAGCCTATATAATAAACTGCAAAAGAAATCCCTCCAACAATCCAACCAATCAGCGGAAAATAACGGGAAGCCTTGTTTAAATAATCAGGACTGTGGTCGATGTTTTTTGGGCACGGAATTCGGGTGTAAAACATTAAGGCGGTAAAAAATATATGGAGTTCTTTTTTCATTTTTATTTAAAATCTATTATTTATTATAAATCAAAGGTTGATACAAATCAGTAATTTCTTTAAATTATACCTAACAGGTTTTAAAAACCTGTTAGGTTTTCGTTGAACATTAATAACAAAAAATTCAACCCTTTCTTGTATTATTTATTACTGACACCCGCTGATTCAAAACTTGCCATTTCATTCAAAAATGAAACTGCAGATTGTATAATTGGAAATGCTACCGCACAACCCGTTCCCTCGCCTAATCGCAAATCTAATTGCAATAACGGTCTAACATTTAGATAATCTATTATTTTTTGATGTCCTTGCTCTGCAGAGGAATGACAGAAAATTGCATTTCCTTTAATTTCTGGGTTCATTTTATAAGCGATTAAAAAAGCTACGGTACAAATAAAACCATCAACTAATATAAGCATCTTGTTCTCTTTTGCTTGTAGCATTCCGCCTGCCATTTGCATAATTTCGAAACCTCCAAAATAGGATAATTTACTTTCTAAATCAGTTGAACCGTCATAATTTTCAAGTGCTTTTTTGAGAATATTTTGTTTCTGAAGTAACTTTTCCTCGACAACTCCTGTTCCTTTTCCTACGCAATTTTCTATAGGTACTTCTAAAAGAATACTCATTAAAACAGAAGCTGAAGATGTGTTTCCAATTCCCATTTCGCCAAAACCTATACAATTGCAACCTGTTTTAAAAATAGAATTGACGACTTCTTTTCCTCTGATAAAACACAAATCGAATTCGGTTTTACTCATTGCTGAAGTATGCAAAAAGGATTGTGTTCCTTTTGCTATTTTAGCCGAAACCAATTTAGTATTTGTTGGAAAATCATAATTTATTCCTGCATCAACAATGGTTAACGAAATATTATTTTGATTGCAAAACACATTAATAGCAGCTCCTCCTTCTAAGAAATTAGTAACCATTTGTCGCGTTACATCTTGCGGATAAGCGCTTACGCCATGATTGGCTATTCCGTGGTCTGCCGCAAAAACTACTATATGAGGTTTTGTGATTGTGGGCTCTAAAGTTTGGAAAACCGTTCCGATTTGTTTGGCTATACTTTCTAAAATACCTAATGAACCTGTTGGTTTTGTTTTATTATCAATTTTTTCTTGAATTTTTTCACTTATTGTTGAATTGTAGGAATGTGATAATTTTGTTTCTTGAATTGACTTAGGAACGGAGGTTGGAGCTGGACTCAAAATCTCCTGCACAAAAGGTTTTTCTGCTTTTTGTTTCCAATTCAATTGTTGTAACATGGGTTGGTTGTCATAATTCGTGGCGGGTTTACCTACACAAAAATAACCCAAAGGCTCAATGTTTTCGGGTAATCCCAAAAGTTGTTTGAATAGGTAATGATTTAAAATCGAAACCCAACCCATAGAATATCCTTGCTCGGTTAATGACAACCAAATGTTTTGGGCTGCACATACGGCACTGAATTTTATCGCTTCATTGCTTCCAACAGTTCCAATGGTAAAAGTATTCAAAACCGAACGGTCATAGCAAATTACTAATCCTAAAGGCGCTTCCTCAATGGCTTCTAGTTTTAGGGCTTTATACTTTTCTTTTTGCAAATCATCATCGGTTTGATTTTCTGCTTTTTGGTCATAAGCAAGGAATAGCTTTTTTACCTCTTTTTTTATGTCAACCGATTTTATGATATAATACTTTGTAGCATCTGTTAATCCTACAGATGGAGCGTAATGTCCTGCTAATAGAGCCTTTTGAATAACTTCATCGGGTACGACATCGGCAGTAAAATGACGGGTATCTCGGCGGAATTGTATGATTTCATCTAAAGTCATTGTCGTGTCGTTTTTGCGTTAGGGATGGAAGTGGCATCCTTTATTGCCGGGGTTCGGCAATAAAGATATAACGTACAACCCGACCCTTGTGGTAACGCCCAAAATTATATTATTTGGATTATTCTTTAATTTTTACGGGTATTCCGGAGACCATCAATACAACAATTTCTGCTTTTTGAGCAATGTATTGATTCATCCAACCTTGCAGTTCTACAAATTTCCGACCGATGTGGGTTTCAGCGTGAACTCCCATTCCGATTTCGTTGGTAACAATAATAATCTTGGTGTTTTCTTGTGTTGCAATGGCGTCCAATTCGGCTTTGGCTTGTTCTAGACTTAGAGCTACATCATTTTTGGTGTCTATAAAAAAGTTGGTTAACCAAAGTGTTACACAATCGACAACGGCTACTTTGCCTGAGAAATCAATTTCACTAAGATATTTTTCCTTTTCGATGTTTATCCATCGTTCATCACGACCTTTTTGGTGTCGGTAAACTCGTTTTTCGAAATCTTCGTCCCATTTTCGAGCTGTTGCCACATACAATGGATTTTCTGCTAGTTCTTTGGCCAAATTTTCGGCATAACTACTCTTTCCTGAGCGTTCGCCTCCTGTAATTAAATAAATCATATTAGTTTAATAAATATTTTTAAGTAAAGAATTAGTAGGGGCAATGTGTGCAGTCACTTTTACAGCAATAGCCTCTTTTAAGATGAAACCAAGGTTTAAAAACATAGTTTCCTTCTTCAAAATAATAATCAATGCCTTCTGTGATTTGAGTAGTTTCTGGCAATAAAGATGCTTTATTTCCTATTGCCGTTTCAGGAGTTACTGATGTTACAAATTCGTCTATTTTAACGGAAATAGCCTTTTTGAAACAACTTGGACAAAGACAATCTGCGATACTAAAAGAATTAAAAATTGGAGGGAAATCATTGCACCAACATACTTCCTCTTCCGGAGTAGCTCCACAATCAAAAGGCTTTTTACAAGTTGAACAATGTTTTTCTTTTATAGTATTCATTTTGTAAAGATAGCGTTTGTCTTATTTTTTACTGCAAAAATTAAACAAGAAATTTATAATTTACTATACCTTTGTCGCTATCGAAAAAAAAAGTCTATGCGATTTTCATTCTACAAAATTCTTTTAATCAGTATCTTTTTTTCATTTACTGGATGTAAAAAAAATGAAACAAAAGAGGTTATAAATACTGTTAATACTGCAAACAGTATTCAGTATGCCAAAAGTTTATCCATCCAAAAACAAGAAGGTTATAGCGTTTTAACTGTTTCAAATCCTTGGCCGGACGCTGTTAAAAATTTCACTTATATCTTAAAAGAAAAAAACGCTATTGTTCCAGATAGCTTACAAAAATACACTCAAATTAACGTTCCTTTAAAGTCTATCGTAGTGACTTCTACTACTAATATTCCATTTTTGGAAATGTTGGGCGTTGAAAGAAAACTTGTTGGTTTTCCGCATACCGATTACATTTCATCCGAAAAAACCAGAGCTTTAATTGACTCTGGTCTAATTAAAGATATCGGACAAAATGAAAAACTGAATATCGAACAACTTATCGAACTGGCTCCAGAACTTATTGTTACTTTTGGCATTGACAATAACAATCCGACCATAGATAATTTACAAAAGAGTGGCTTAAAAGTTTTAATTCAAGCCGACTGGATGGAGCAGTCACCACTCGGAAAAGCGGAGTGGCTAAAACTCTATGGCACTTTATTTGGCAAAGAAAAAGAAGCCAATCAGTTATTTGACAAAATTGTAAAAGATTACAACGATTCTGTACAATTAGTTGCCAATCAAAAACCAACTTCGACTGTTTTGTATGGCTCCATGTACCAAGACCAATGGTACGTAGCACGAGGTAGTAGCTGGGTTGCCTTATTTATGAAAGATGCCAAGTCGAATTATCTTTGGTCCGATTTAGACGGAACGGGAAGTCTTGGACTTTCTTTCGAAAACATATTAGACAAAGCCAAAACGGCTAATTTTTGGATTGCTACAGGTTCGTTCAAATCATTGGCAGAAATGAAAAGTACTAACCCACATTATAGTCAGTTTGACGCTTTTAAAAGTGGAAACATTTATAATTTTGAAGGAAAAATGGGCGCCACCGGAGGAACCGTTTTTTATGAATTGTCTCCTGCTAGACCCGATTTGGTTTTGAAAGATTACATTAAAATTTTTCATCCCGAATTGCTTCCTAATTATGATTTTACTTTTGCACAAAAATTAAACTAATTGAACAATCAAAAACGACATACTCTATTATTTTCGCTGCTTTTTATAGCGCTAATTGTCTTGTTTTTTGTGAACATCAGTCTGGGCTCCATTTCAATTCCTTTCAAAGAAGTTTATACAAGTTTAACTGGAGGAGAAGCTAGCAAATCGACTTGGGAATACATCATTATTAATTATCGTTTAGCGAAAGCCATTACGGCCGTTCTGGTTGGAATGGGATTGTCAATAAGTGGCTTACTAATGCAAACTTTATTTAGAAATCCGCTGGCTGGACCTTATGTTTTAGGACTCAGTTCGGGAGCGAGTTTGGGGGTTGCTTTTGTAATTTTAGGAGCGAGCATAGTTCCCTCATTTTTAAGTGGAATTTTATTATCTCCTTATGGAATTGTCTTGGCATCAACATTAGGAAGCACAACGGTTTTGTTACTGGTTTTATTGGTTTCCAAACGGTTAAGAGATACCATGGCTATACTTATTGTGGGACTCATGTTTGGAAGTTTTACAAGTGCCATTGTTGGGGTTCTTACTTATTTTAGTTCGGCAGAACAATTACAAAAATTCACGTTTTGGTCAATGGGTAATCTTGGTAATTTATCTTGGTTATCCATTCTAATTTTATCCATTTGCGTACTTTTTGGATTATTTTTAAGTTTGCTAAGTGTCAAACCTTTGAACGCATTGTTACTAGGTGAGAATTACGCCAAAAGTATGGGTTTGAATTTCAACAGAGCACGATATATTATTATCCTAGCAACAAGTATTTTGGCAGGAAGCATCACTGCTTATGCGGGACCAATTGCTTTTATTGGTCTAGCTGTTCCGCATATTGCCAAGTTGGTATTTCAAACGAGTAATCATACTATTTTATATTGGAGTACATTACTTTTTGGCGCAGCTATTATGTTAGTTTGTGATGTGGTTTCTCAAATGCCAGGAATGGAAATGACTTTGCCAATAAATGCCATTACATCAATATTGGGTGCGCCCGTGGTTATTTGGTTATTAGTTAGAAAGCGGAATTTTAAGTGATGTATTTAAACAACAGAATGTTTTTTACCATATAAGACATTTAAGAACATATAAGTATCCTATAAACTAAATCTTAAATGAACTTATATGCCTTAAATGCCTTAAATGTTTTAAGAAAAAGGCAATTATTTTTTCCTATTATGTTAAGCAAAGCGTTTATATTTACTATTAATCTATGTGTTTAAACTTTATTTTTTACAATGTCAAATAACATCCTTACCACTCAAGATTTAAGCATTGGATACACTTCCAAAAAGGAAACTGTAACCATAACCGAAAATCTCAACTTGAATTTACAAGCTGGAAAGCTGATTGCTTTAATTGGAGCGAATGGTATTGGAAAATCGACTTTACTTCGCACTATAACTGGAATTCAAAAACCTTTAAGCGGAACTGTATTATTGAAAGAAAAAAAAATAAGCAGCTACGAACCTCTCGAACTTGCTCAAAATTTAAGCATGGTTTTGACCGAAAAATTACCTCCTAGTAATTTAACCGTTTTTGAATTGGTCGCGTTGGGAAGACAACCTTACACCAACTGGATTGGCACTTTATCAGCTATCGATATTCGAATCATTCAAGAAGCGATAGAACTTACGCAAATTGGCCATTTGTCTCAAAAAAAACATTATGAGATAAGCGACGGACAATTACAAAAGGTTTTAATTGCAAGGGCTTTAGCCCAAGATACTCCTTTAATAATTCTAGACGAACCTACGACTCACTTGGATTTATTGCACAAAGTTTCGTTGCTAAAACTCCTGAAAAAACTAACCCATGAGACTGGAAAATGTATTTTATTTTCGACTCATGACATTGATATGGCCATACAGCTGAGTGACGAAATGATTATTATGACTCCCGAAAATGTAGTGCAGGATGACCCTTGCAATTTGATTTCGAACGGATTTTTTGACTCCATATTTAAAGATGAAAATCTCATTTTCGATAGAGAAAAAGCGAAATTTACTTTTATAAACTTATAATAAGTTGATTATCTTTGTAAGAGTTGTAAAACTTATAAAGATGAAAAACCTTCTTACAATAGCCTTTTTTACTTGGATCACTATATGTTCCGCACAAACAAAATTGGAAATGACACCTAAGGGTTTCGAACCTCTGACTATGGAAATGCCAAATATATTGATGACCAAATTAATAGATCAATCGAAAGCTTGGGCACCGTATTACAATAAAAATGGGGTTGATGTATTTGATGTGACTGAAAATTCACTTTCAATCGAGGCACTTATTGAAAATGCGTACTACAATTATAATTTAGGTGTGAAATACAATTACGACATCAAGTATATTCTTAAAATTGTATTTGGTGACAATCAAAAATACACGATTACCTTTATCGTAAAAGATATTTATATAGATTCCGTACCGTTAAAATCTGCACTTGCTGACTTTTTTACTCCCGAAGGAAAACTTAAATCCGATTATAAAGATGTAAAACCTTCATTAGAGAACACGGTAAATAATCTCATAAAATCGTATACTAGTTTTATTGCTCAATAAGCTGCCTTTTTGCTTCGCCTAAAACAAAAGCAACAGAATTGGCAATATTAAAACTTCGTATTTTATCCGACATTGGAATCGTTAAATGATTTTCAAATTGAGCCAACACTTCTTTGCTCAATCCAACGCTTTCCTTGCCAAAAACCAACCAATCTCCGTCTTGAAATTTGGCTTCATATATTGATTTTTCTGCATGTGAACTCATTAAGAAAACTCTAGATTTATCCTTAATTTGACAAATCCACTCTCCTACATTTTGATATTCTGTCACGTCAAGGTGTACCCAATAGTCGAGGCCCGAACGCTTTAGATTTTTATCATTAATAACAAAACCAAAAGGATGAACGAGGTGCAAACGACTTGCAGTGCCTACACACAAACGACCAATATTACCTGTATTGTTTGGTATTTCGGGTTCTATTAATACGATGTTTAACATGTTTTTAAATTGAAAAATTAAATGATTTAAAAATTGAAAGATTAAATGAAGTTTTCGACTTCCAAAACTTCCCCTGGCATTAAGTTATTTAAACGGACGTTTCCTACTCGAACTCTCACTAATCGTAAAGTAGGAAAACCAACTGCCGCCGTCATTTTACGAACTTGACGAAACTTTCCTTCATTGACTGTAATAGAAGCCCATGAAGTAGGACCATGACGTTCATCTCGTATCTTTTTTCCTCTTGGGCCAAAATTAGGAATTTCGTTTATGATAAATGCTTCACACTTTTTAGTAATGTACTTAGTTCCATTAAAACCAATCTCCACTCCTTTTTTTAATTGTTCTATGGCTTCTGGAGTGATACTGCCGTCAACTTGTACATAATACTCTTTGCCTACTTTCTTACTTCGAATGATTTCACTCATTTTTCCGTCAGTGGTTAATAATAGTAGGCCTTCAGAATCTTCATCTAATCTTCCAATTGCCATTGTTCCTCCAGGAAAATCATATAATTCTCCTAAGAGCTTTTTTTTGCGTTTCAATTCATAAATAAATTGGCTTAAGTAGCCGTATGGCTTATGAAGTATATAATGTTGGTGGGACATTCTAATGGTATTTATTGAAAGCAAAGATAGTTTTGTTTTAATTAATTATATACTAAATGAGTCTATCTAAATATTTAAACCAAAAGCAATGTTAAATGATTGAAATTTTAACGGTAAAAATTGTAGTATTGAAGTAATAAACGATTCAAGCAAAAAACTAACACTATGGAAAATAAAAATCTAGGTTCAACAAAAATGAATGGAAAGCAGGAGGTTAATGAAGGTTTTAGTGGCAAAAACATGTCTAATGATGTCGATCCTAATACTTCACTACTTAGTGAGGAATTAGAAATTGATGCTCATGGAAATGAAAAAATTGTGCAAAGAGCACGAAATATTGAGGGTGTTATTCCAACCCTTCCAGAAGAATTAAGCAAGGAACAAAAAGAACATGAAGGTTTGAATCGCGGTGTAACTACCGAAAAACAGACCCAAAAAACGATTGAAAATAAAGATTGGAATTCGGACATAACTCCCAATCGCTATCCAAATTCAGATCCTGATAATCACAAAAACAGAGGAAACATAAAGTTAGACGATTAAATGTTATGCTTAGTAAATCAAATGGGACTTATGAAATTACATTTCTAAAGTCCCATTTTACATTACTTTAAACAATTAAAAGGAGACATTTAAACCAACATTAAACATCCATTGAAATTGATTGAAATTCTGATTTTCTAATGGATTGATATAATAATTCATTCCAGGCTCTATGAAAAACTTAGTTTTTTTGTAAAATTCATATTGTAACGTGCTGCTTAATAACGTTCCATAAACATATTCGTTTACATTTTTATTTTCTCCTATTGAATTTCCATTCAAAGCAATATCATTCGAAATTAGCTTCCCAACAAAACCACCCGTATTCATAGTAATATTGGCCTTCTTTTTATTTAGTATAGCATACGATATCTCTACTGGCATTTCAAAATACTTCAGGTTCTGTGTAACATCACCCTTTTCAAAACCATTTTCTGTACCTAAATTTGCTGCAAATAAATAATCTGAATTTGTAGAAATAGAGACGATTTCTACATTCGAAGAACTAGACTGTGCAAAATCATTAGCTAGTGGCAAAGCGCGAGCAACCATTCCAGAAGTACTTACTTGTTCATAATAAGAAACTCCCTCGATTTTTTGTCCGAGTTCATTGATCTTAAAACCAGAACTTACTGCCCATTTTTTGTTTAGTTTGTAGTTCGTTTTTATTCCATAACCACCCGATTGTTTCGATGCTACCGCATTTCCGAATGCTTTTTCATTGTTATAATTTTGAGAGCTCATAACACCTGCAAAAACCTGAAGTGACCATTTATCGATACTTTCTGGGTTTGTTTTTTTCTTGATTTTATCTTTATCCAATTCGACCAATGCTTGTTCTAATTTAGTAACCTCTATTTTAATTTTGTTAAGCGAATCTTTATAAATACTTTTTTCCGCACTATCATTGTTGAAGTTCGATGGCGAAATTATATTTTTTTGTGTATTCGCATCAGCAATACTATTGGCATTTGCTTTACTGACATAGACCTCTTTTTTATTAGTCAATTCCGAATTGGCACCTTCCGATTTAGAAGGAACTGACAACACATTTTGATTGTTAGCAACTGCTTTTTTATTCTCTTTTAAAATATTATTTTGAACAGCAATATCACTTATAACTTCGAGTTTAGAAGGAACTGACAACACATTTTGATTATTTACAACCGCTTTTTTATTGTCTTCTGTATAGCTGTTTTGAACAGGAATGTCATTATTTATTCTTGATGTAGAAGTATAAACGACAGAATTTTGACTATTCGTCGTTTTACTATTCTCTTTTGAATTACTATTTTGATTATTAATGCCATACATCACTTTAGTTTTCGAATTGATTCTAGATGAATTTTGCGCAGCAACTACTTCATTTGATTTAGGTTCTTGTTTGGAGTTATTATCTGAATTTCTTGCTTGTGATGCAACTTTATTCTTAGATGAACTAGCAGCGGCTTTTGTTGTTACTACTTGGTTCGCATTATTTAAAGTATTGTTGTTTATATTGATAGTACTAGAATTGCTTTCTTCATTTATAACATTATGTTTTGCGCTATTTTGATTAGAACTACCAGTATTTAAATTATTAGCATTCTCTAGCTTACCTTTCTCGATTGTAGTATTTACTCCGTTCGAGTTTTCAAAAACTACTTGGTTTGAACTATCTTCAATGTTTAATTCAATACCTTTTTCATTTGATGTAAAATGCATAATTGTTGGTATCGAAAGACCAACGATTAAACTAGCAGCAATCGACCACCAAATAATTGCTCGGCTTTTCTTTTTAGGTTTATCTAACTGTACTTCAATTTTATCCCATAAGTCGGGAGGTGGAATACTAGGGTAGTTTTCCAGTGAAGAAAAAATAGACTTTGTTTCTTTATTTTTCATCAATTTCATGCTGTTTTATTGTTTAATACCGATAAAATTCTTTTTTGCAAAATCCCTTTTGCTCTGTTGAGATTCGATTTTGAAGTTCCTTCTGCTATGTCAAGTAAAACAGCAATTTCTCTATGTTTCATTTTTTCGAAAACAAATAAATTAAAAACCATTCGGTATTGATCTGGTAATTCTTGTATGTATTCTAATAATTTTTCTTGGGGAATTGTTTCCAATTCGATTTCGTCGTCATCGCTTACTTCGTCATCAATTTCATAAACATCCAAAAACAAAATATCCTTTTTCCTTTTCTTTAGTGTTTCTAATAATTTATTAATGAAAATCCGTTTAAGCCACCCTTCAAAACTGCCTTCAAATTTATATTGCCCTATTTTTTGAAAAGCAATTACAAAAGCCTCCTGAAAAACATCCTTCGCATCATCTTCATTTCTCATGTATTTAAGACATAGCCCATATAAAATAGGAGAAAACAACTGATATATTTTCAGTTGTGCTTCTCGATCATTCAAGATACATTTTTCAATATATACCGCTATATTTTCTATAAAGAATAAGTTTAAACTCGTTATTTTTTACTACCATCTTCCTGATAATAGGCAAACACTACTGGATATTTGAATAGTTCGCGTTCATCACTCAAAGATGAAACATCATTGTTGTAAATTTCGAAAACATCTTCTACAAAAATAGGCTTAACTTTTGTAGAATTCTGAAAATTATGTTGGGCTGATTCTATTGGCATAAAATCCCCTTCATCTGTAAAAATAAAAATTTTCCAAGCCCAACTGTTCATCATTTCTTTCTTAGAAATGTGACTGTAATTAACAAAACAACAGAAAGAAATAATAAAAAGTACGGTAGGAATAACAATTAAATTTTTCATCTTCTGTTGTTTAAAAATTTTTGATAGTATTAATAATTCTCAAAAAAATATTTATTTTTTAACTCTGTGATTTTGTATTAGAATACACAAATAGTCTTATCGAATTGGTTTACTTTCTTAAAGAAAATTGGTTTATTAGTTTTCGGGATTACCACATAATCTGCAGGATAACTTATAACTTGCGGCACGGAATCTTCGGCTTTTGGCTCCGTTTCAAAATAGTCAACAGTAATCTGGCAGTCATCTTCCTTTATTGATTTGATTTCTATGGTATAACCTCCAGTAGGCTTTACACCAGCAAACAGAACTAGTATTCTTTTTTTTGTAAAATCAGGAAAGTCAGCAGGAGCAAATGTGTCGCAGGTTGTAAAATTCTTTTTAACATCTTCCTCAGAACTTAAAACAATAAATGATGGTTCTTTTAGATTTTGTTTTAATGTGCCACAATAGCTGAACTCTTCGTATACTATATTGTTTAACGTACCGCAATTGGGAGCTGTATCGTCAGCGGAAAGACTGCAGGCAAAGAAGCCAAAAACTACAAACACTACTGATATTATCCTTTTCATTCTTATTTTTTTAGGTTATATCTATAAGATGTGCCTTTCTCAAAAAGGTTGCGTTAAAAAAGAAAATGAAGTCTACTCGCAGGATAAAAAAATATCAAAATTTAATTTTTAAAATTAAGTACTTCGTATTAATGCGTACTTTTACTTTTTTATAAAAATTTTTTATGTCCACAATTCTTCTCACAGTACTGGTTTTTATTTTCGCACTTTTCATTGGTGTTTTCATTGGTAAATTACTATTTTCGGCTCGCTTTCAATCAGAAAAAGTGAGTCTTGAGGAAAAACTTATTGCGGTAAATGCACAATTAAACCAGCAAAGAGATCAATTTACTTTAGATAAAAACACTTTCGAGAAACAAATCCAAGTATCAAATACTGAAAAAGAAAACATCCGAAACGAAAAAGATAGTTTAGCCATTCAGCTTTCTAAGAAAGAAGTAGATTTCGAAAATCTTTGGGAGCGCAACAAAGAACAAAAAGAAGAAGTCGAAAAACTTCAAGAAAAATTCACCAAAGAATTTGAGAATCTCGCCAATAAAATACTCGAAGAGAAGTCGAATAAATTTACCGAACAAAATAAAGAAAATATGAAGAATATCTTGACTCCATTGCAAGATAAAATTCAGCTATTCGAGAAAAAAGTAGAAGATACTCATAAAGAGAGTATTGATTATCATGCCGCACTTCGCCAACAAATTATTGGCCTAAGCGAAATGAATATTCAAATGAGCAAAGAAACAATCAACCTAACCAAAGCTTTAAAGGGTGACAGTAAGATGCAAGGAAATTGGGGAGAATTGGTCCTGGAAAGAGTACTTGCTAAATCTGGTTTAGAAAAGGATCGCGAATATTTTGTACAACAATCGCATACCAATAGTGATGGAGATCGTGTTTTTCCTGATGTTGTGATTAATTTACCTGATGGAAAAAAGATGGTTGTCGATTCCAAAGTTTCATTAACAGCTTACGAAAAATACATAAATGAGGAAGATGATAATTTAAAAATAAGTTTTTTAAAAGAACATGTCAATTCCATTCGGCGTCATGTGGATCAACTTGGAGACAAAAATTACCATGATTTATACCAAATAGAAAGCCCTGATTTTGTATTGCTTTTTATACCAATAGAACCTGCTTTTGCGATTGCACTCAATGAGGATACTGCATTGTACAACAAAGCTTTCGAGAAAAATATTGTAATTGTTACACCTTCTACTCTTTTGGCTACTTTACGTACCATTGACAGCATGTGGGCAAATCAAAAACAACAGGAAAATGCGTTTGAAATTGCTAGACAAGCAGGAGCGCTATATGATAAATTTGAAGGTTTTGTATCCGATCTAATAAAGATCGGTAAAAAAATAGACGAAAGCAAAGTAGAATATCAAGGCGCGATGAACAAGCTCGTAGAAGGAAAAGGAAACCTAATTACTAGTGTTGAAAAACTCAAAAAAATGGGTGCCAAAGCCAAAAAGTCTTTACCCGAAAGTGTATTAAAAAGAGCTGATATAGACGAAAATTCACTTTTAAATTAATTGAATATGAAAAAAATTTTAATATTAATTGTAGCAGTAGTCACCATTGGTTTGCTAAGTTATTTTGCATTCATCTATTACGTTCCCGTTAGCGAAGGCATTCGCTCCGGAGAACTCATTCGGTTAAGTCACAAGGGCGTTGTAATAAAAACTTGGGAAGGAGAATTAAGCCAAGGAATTTCTGGCGCACAAATTTTTAAATTTTCAATATTAGATTCTGATCAAGCTGTTATCGAAGAAATGAAAGAATTACAAGGACAATATGTAAAACTCACGTATGTAGAAAAACACCGAACATTCGTTTGGTGGGGAGAATCGAGATTTTTTGTAAAAACAGTTCAAAAAGAATCATCCCCTTTCAATCAAAAATAAATTCATGGAGAAAATTTATAAAACCGTTAACTCTTCTCACGTTAGTCTTTCAATGTTAATGTTACCGTCTCATACTAACTTTAGCGGTAAAATACATGGTGGTCATATTCTGTCACTATTAGATCAAATTGCCTTTGCTTGTGGATCTAAATTTTCTGGAAATTATTGTGTTACAGCTTCTGTAGATACTGTCAATTTTTTAAATCCAATTGAGGTTGGCGAACTAGTAACAATGAACGCTTCTGTGAATTATGTTGGAAAAAGCTCGATGATTGTAGGGATTCGTGTCGAGGCAGAAAATATACAAACGGGTTTTAAAAAACATTGTAATTCTTCTTATTTTACAATGGTTGCCAAAGATAATCATGGTAAGAGCGTGCAAGTTCCAGGTTTAATTTTATCTAATTTTGAAGAAGTCAGACGGTTCTGTAATGCTGTAAAACAAATCACTATGAAGAAAGAGCATGAACTTCACGAAGAAATTTTTGATTATACATCAAAAGAAACATTAGAAGGCTTGAAAAATTACAATGTGCAACTCAATTTAGACTAATATCTCTTTAGATTCTAAAAGCTATTTCTATAGAACACCACTATAAAATTATCTTTTCAGCGAAATTATGGTGGTAATTTTATAGCTTTTTTACGAAAATAAGCGTAACTTTAGGTAATTCATCTTTAACAAAAAAGTTATGAAATATATCTCTATTCTATTGCTGTTTTTAGCAGTGATGAAAATGGATGCACAAGAAAAGTTAACTACATCAACATGTATGATTATTTTCGAAGCCTCTGTTCCTTTATTTGAAGAAGTAAAGGCGCAAAGCAATGAGGTTAAGTGCGTATTAATTCCGCATAAAAGTCAAATCACTTTTATTGCCATTATCGAAAACTTCGAATTTAAAAGAAATCTGATGAAATCGCATTTTAATAATAATTATATGGAAAGCCAGCGCTATCCTAAAGCAGTTTTTAAAGGTGTTATAGAAAAATTTGATTTAAAAGACATTACCGAAATTGAAAAAGAATACATCATTAATGGTAGCATTGAAATGCACGGTCAAACAAAAAAAATTAGTATTTCAGCAAAAATCGTTACAACAATAAACGGATTGCAATTAACTTCGGATTTTGTATTAAATGCAGATGATTTTAAAATAGAGATCCCTTCTATTGTTATTACTAAAGTATCTAAAATGGTAAGTACGCATGTTGAATGTGTCTTCAAAAACTTTATTCCTGCAAGCAATCCTCAAGCGCCATTTGTAAATCAGTAAACTCAAATCTAAATCCTACGCTTTTTATTTTATCCGACGAAACGCGTCTTCCAGTTAAAACTATTATCGACATTTCACCTAACATAAGTTTAATTACAAAAGCAGGTACTTTAGGCAACCATATTGTATATCCATAATAATTAGCTAAAGCTTTTGAGAAAGAGGAGTTCGTAGTACTATCATTAATTGTAGCATTGTATACACCGCTTAAATCATCATTTTTTAAAGCTTCTAAATATATCGAGCACAAATCATGAATATGAATCCAAGGCATGTATTGATTTCCTGAACCAATTGCAGAACCTAATTTCGATTTAAAAATAGGTGTTAGCTTCTTTAAAAATCCTTCCTCTTTTCCTAGTACCAATCCAGTGCGGATTTTTACCGTTCGAATACCAAGATCCGCGATCGAATCTGCTGATTTTTCCCATTCTTGACAAACCATTCCTATAAAATCATTTGCAGGAGCTGTATCTTCGGTGCAAACTCCTTCCCCATTTTTAGCACCATATATTCCTATTCCAGAAGCAGAAACAAAGGCATTTAGTTTTTTATTGTGTTTCTGTAAAACACCACGTATCAGCTGTGCCGATTGTATTCTACTATCAATAATCTGAGATTTTCTTTTTGCAGTCCATCGCTTATCAGCAATGTTTTCGCCAGCCAAGTGAACTACATAATCCGCATTTAGTACGGCAGCTTCTTCAATAGTTTGACTCTCTACGTCCCACAAATAATACCGTATATCGCCAGTGCTTGGTTTACTAGTTCTAGTTAATATAGAAACCGTATAACCGTTATCTAGCAACATTTTAGTCAAATTCGTACCTACAAAACCAGAACCACCTGTTATTAATACATTTTTTTTCATACTCTTTTTTTCTTTTGCTTCTAAAATGAAATTTTAATGCTGAACTATTTTGCTAATAAGAACATTTTCTACTGCCCTAATGACCCGTAAACATTAGAGAATCAATTATAACTATGCAAATATAAGTTAATATTTTGTTTAACGTTATTAATAATACGTTAAACATTCGTATCTTTATACTCAAATTAAAAATTTAATTAAAATGGCAACTAAAAAATTTACATTATCTAAAGACAAAATTGTTTCAATGTATATGGACTATACCTTAGAACACAATGAAAAGCCAAAATCTGTATTTCATTTTGGAAAAGAAAATAATTTTACTGAAGCCGAATTTTATACTTTTTTCGGAACATTAGAGAGTATTGAAAAAGAAATATTCAATATGTTTTTCGAAAAAACAGTAGAACTATTATATAAGGACGAGAATTACCAAGGCTACGACATGAGAACAAAGCTTCTGAGTTTTTACTTTACGTATTTCGAATTAATTACAGCCAATAGAAGTTATGTGTTGATGACTTTAAAACAGCATCAAAATCAACTGAAAAATTTAATGATTCTCTCTGACTTCAGAAACCACTTCAAAGAGTATTTCTCTGACATTATAACTGCTGATTTTAGAATTAAAATTGAAAAATTACAACAATTTCAAGAGAAGGTTTTAGCAGAATCCTTTTGGATTCAATTTTTATTAACACTTAAATTTTGGATGGAAGATGCGTCTCCATCTTTCGAAAAAACAGATATGTACATAGAAAAATCAGTAAAAGTTTCTTTCGAATTAATAGATGTCACACCTATTGACAGCCTAATTGACTTTGGAAAATTCCTTTTCAAAGAAAAAATAAACAAAAAATAATGAAAACGATAGACTACATACCAACATCCAAAATAGAAAGAGCCACAAAACTAGTGCAAGTTGGTGCAAAAGTGGGTGTTAACTATTTGAAATATTATGGAGAAAAAATGGTTAATTCCGACTTAACTCGCGACAAACTTAATGAGGATAATGCCGAAGATATTTATGATGGACTCAAAAGTTTGAAAGGGAGTGCGCTAAAGGTTGCCCAAATGCTGAGCATGGATAAAAGTTTCCTTCCGCAGGCATACGTAGAGAAATTTTCTTTATCACAGTTTTCTGTTCCACCACTTTCTGCTCCTTTGGTTTTAAAAACATTCAAGAGCAATTTAGGCAAAACGCCTTATGAAGTTTTTGATGAATTTAATCCTAATTCTGTCAATGCCGCTAGTATTGGTCAAGTGCATACTGCTGTAAAAAACGGTAAAAAACTAGCCGTAAAAATTCAGTATCCTGGAGTGGCTAACAGTATTTCTTCAGATTTGGCTTTGGTAAAACCCATCGCGATTAGAATGTTTAATTTACAAGGAAAAGATTCTGATAAGTACTTTAAGGAAGTGGAAGATAAATTGATCGAAGAAACCAATTATTTATTAGAGCTGAAACAAAGTCAAGAAGTGGTTGCGGCTTGCAAGAAAATCGAGCATTTGGTTTTTCCTGAATACTACCCAGAATACTCCTCTGAGAAAATAATTACGATGGACTGGATGACAGGAATTCACCTTTCTGAATTTACGGCCAAAAATGACAATGAGGAACTAGGCAATACGTTAGGACAAGCGCTATGGGATTTTTATATGTATCAAATTCATATTCTAAAAAAAGTACATGCCGATCCGCATCCAGGAAATTTCTTGGTAAACCACAGCAATCAACTAGTTGCTTTGGACTTTGGTTGTATGAAACAAATTCCAGATGATTTTTACTTTCCTTACTTTGAATTAGTTGATCCAAAAATATTATCCAATCCTGAACTATTAAATACCAAACTTTTTGAGTTAGAGATTTTAAGAGCAGATGATTCTAAAGAAGAAATCGCCTATTTCACCACGATGTTTTACGATTTATTATCTCTTTTTACAAAACCATTTCAAGGCGAGACATTTGATTTTTCGGATCCCGAATTTTTTGGACAAATTGCCCAACTAGGAGAACGATTTTCAAAAGATACCAATTTGCGAAAAATGAATGGCAATAGAGGTTCGAAACATTTTATATACATGAACAGAACATTCTTTGGTCTGTATAATTTGTTGTTTGATTTGAAAGCAAAAATTGTAGTTAATCACTATAAGAAATACCAGTAATTGGGTTGAAGGAACAGTTGTAAACTATAAAGTACAAGGGGAACTAAAATCCCTAAAAGATAATTAAATAAAATAGTCAACATGCTAAACATCGTAATAATTGGCGGAAGCAAAGGAATCGGAAGTGCTATACTATTGCAACAGTTAGAAAAAAACAATATTTATAACATTAGTAGGTCATTACCAGACATCACGCATCCTAACTTGGTGCATTATCCTGTAGATATATTAGAAGATGATTTACCAGATATTGAAGAAGTTGATGTACTCATTTATTGTCCCGGTTCAATTAATCTAAAACCCATTATGAATTTAAATCTACAGGATTTTAGAACTGATTTTGAGATCAATGTGATCGGTGCCGTAAAAGCGATTCAGAAATATTTACCGGCTTTAAAAAAAGGTACAAATCCTTCTATTGTACTTTTTAGTACCGTTGCCGCAAAATTAGGAATGCCTTTTCACGCGAGTATCGCTACGGCGAAAGCAGGAATTGAAGGTTTGGTAAAATCGCTTGGAGCCGAGTTGGCATCGGTAGTTCGCATCAATGCTATTGCGCCTACTATAACCGAAACCTCCCTTTCGGCAAACATTCTTAGGAACGACCGTATGAAGGAAAACATGATCGAACGTCACCCGATGAAAAATTATTTAAAACCTAATGAAGTAGCCGAAATGGCAAATTTCTTAATTTCTGAAAATGCAAAATCATTATCGGGGCAAGTTTTCGAAATGGATTATGGTTTAGTAACATTTAAAATGTAGAGAAAAATAAAAAAATAATACCAAATAACATGATTAAAGAAATGAGAGGTTACGAAAAAATTGAACAGTACGATACGGAAATGACAGAAGCATTAGCTGCGAATTACAAAACAATAATCGGAACTTTAGGCGAAGATGTCAATAGAGAAGGACTCGAAAAAACACCCGAAAGAGTGGCAAAAGCGATGCAATATCTAACACATGGATACGAACTAGATCCATTGCAAATATTAAAGTCAGCATTGTTTAGTGAAGATCATAAGCAAATGATCATTGTAAAAGATATCGAAGTCTACTCGATGTGTGAACACCACATGCTACCTTTTTTCGGGAAAGCGCACGTTGCTTATATTCCAAATGGCAAAATTGTTGGTTTAAGTAAAATCCCGAGAATTGTAGACGCTTTCGCTAGAAGAATGCAAGTGCAGGAACGCTTAACCGATCAAATAAAAAATTGCATTCAGGAAGCTTTAAATCCGCTTGGTGTTGCAGTAGTTATCGAAGCGCAACACATGTGTATGCAAATGCGTGGTATACAAAAACAGAACTCCGTAACTACAACTTCCTCTTTTACAGGTGCGTTTGAAAAAGACAAAACTAGAAAAGAATTTATTAGCTTAGTAGCCAATAAATTAAGCTAATTGAGTACATACAAACATAAGCAATGAAAATTCTCTTAACAGGCGCAACAGGATATATAGGGAAACGGCTTTTACCGCTGTTGGTGGCTCAAGGTCACGAAATAATTTGTTGCGCAAGAGACAAGCAGCGCTTTTATTGTCCTCTAGCAGTTATTGATAGTGTAACGGTGATCGAAGTTGATTTTCTAAAAGAAGAAACACTATCGGTAATCCCAGATGATATTGACATCGCTTATTATCTAATTCATTCCATGTCAGGATCGGCAAGTAATTATGATGAGTTAGAACATCAATCGGCAGAAAATTTTGTCGCAAGGATCAACCAGACCGCTGCAAAACAAGTGATTTATTTAAGCGGAATAGTCAATGATACAGCACTTTCTAAACATTTGTCATCGCGCAAAGCGGTAGAAGACGTGCTACAAACGGGACAATTTGCAACCACCACATTACGAGCTGGAATCATTGTAGGATCAGGAAGCGCTTCCTTTGAGATCATTAGAGACTTAGTACACAAACTACCTGTAATGATAACTCCAAAATGGCTCAACACCAAGTGCCAACCCATCGCCATTACCGATGTTCTTGCGTTTTTAACCAAGTCCTTAGGAAATCCGCTAACGTACAATCAAAGTTTTGACATTGGCGGACCCGATATCCTCACCTACAAAGAAATGCTTTTAGCATTTGCAAAAGCGGTACATCTAAAAAGGTACATATATACAATCCCTTTAATGACGCCAAAATTATCGTCCTATTGGCTTTATTTTGTAACCTCTACATCCTACAAATTAGCATCGGCATTGGTGTCAAGTATGAAAGTAGAAGTCATTTGCAACGACAATCGTATTAATGATATTTTGCAAATCATTCCCATGTCGTATGAACAAGCGCTATCAAGAGCGTTAGTAAAAATTGACACAAACGACATTGCTTCGAGTTGGAAAGATTCTATGATCAGCGGACGTTTTTTTGGTAATGTAAACGACTATATCAAAGTGCCCAAAAAAAACTGTTTCATCGACAGGCGCAAAATGAAAATTGAAAATAGAGACTTTACCATCAATCAAATTTGGTCCATCGGTGGCGTAACTGGTTGGTATTATGGAGACTGGCTATGGAGTTTTAGAGGATTTATCGACAAGTTGTTTGGCGGAGTAGGTTCGCGAAGAGGACGTACCAATAGACACGATATTCATGCAGGAGACGCCTTAGACTTCTGGCGCGTTTTATATGCCAATAAAACCGAAGGCAAACTCGTACTCTATGCCGAAATGAAGCTGCCTGGACAAGCATGGCTCGAATTCAAAATCATCAACGACACCTTATATCAGTCGGCAACTTTTAGACCGCAAGGCATTTGGGGAAAATTATATTGGTATTCGGTATTGCCTTTCCACGGCTTCATTTTCAACGGAATGCTTAAAAGACTTATAAAATAATTTTCTGTTTTCTACCAAAACAACAACTTCATCACAAAAATTATTTGGGCGTGCCCCCGTTCCGCAAAGGGACTTATTTATAGCACCGCTTATTCGCCCCTTTACGCAACGGCGTCAGGCTATCCGCTCCGCTTTGGCGGATTGCTTCTATCCTTCACGCGAGCACAACAAATTCAGCAAAACGGCATTTCCTATTTTTTCATAGACGAAATCAATATTTTTTACATTCGCTTGTCATCTTTTTTTTTATTATTTTTGAAAAAGACTAAAACGAAATAATCCTCAAAAAAAAATTTCTATATCAATTGGAAAAGAAGAAAATTTTTTTCCTTTAAATACTTGTCACTTGCGAGCTTAAAAAAATCGAATGCCAATAGAAAATATACCTGAAATCTATATTAAGAACAAAAAAGAAAGTCCTGATTTATTTGTCTACGACTTTAAAATGACCAGCGATGTCGTTAAAAGTAAGGTCAATTTAGGCATGAATATGTTTAGTTTTTTACAAGTTGGAAAAAAACAAGTACACTTCGCAGGAACATCCGTTGATGTAAATAAAGACCAATCTTTATTATTAAAGAAAGGAAATTGGCTTTGGACAGAGTTACTAGATGCCGAAGCTATTTATTACTGTAAACTTTTCTTTTTCTCTGAAAAAAAACTACAAGAATTTTTAGAAAAACACACAGAAACCCGAGTAATAGTAAAAGATAACTCCCCTTTTTTTATTATTAGAAATGACGCCTATATAATTTCATATTTAAACTCATTATCAACAATTAGCGAAGCACCAATAGTTTTTATGCAGAACTTACTTTCGGTAAAATTTGAAGAGTTGATGCTTTATCTGTTGCAAAAATATGGAAGTGCATTTGAATTATATCTACATTCTTTAATTAGTAAAGAAAGTTCAGCTTTTAAAAAAATTGTTGAAAGTAAAATACATTCAAATTTAAAATTAGAAGAAATTTCATTTTTATGCAACATGAGTTTATCTACTTTTAAAAGACATTTTATTAATGAATATAAAGTTTCTCCAGGAAAATGGTTGCAAGACAAAAGACTTCAAAAAGCAAAAGAAACTTTAGAACAAGGTGATTTAAAACCAACAGACATCTATTTAGATTTTGGGTACAATAATCTATCCAACTTTAGCATTGCCTTCAAAAATAAATTCGGTTATAGTCCAAGTCAAATTTCTTTCTGATCTCTTTGCTTCGATTTTATTTTTACATTTGACCTTTTTTCATAAGTCATTGAACTCTTTTAGTAACTTCATTCTATGACTATCATAGTACCTTTGCTCCATAATAATAACAATTCTAAAACAACATATTATGAACATTACATTAGCACAAGCAGAAAAAGCACTAGCGGCAGCACAACAAAAAGCTACAGCAATAGAAACAAAAATGAATATTGCAATCGTAGATTCAGGAGCAAATTTAGTAGCATTTGCAAGAATGGATGGTGCTTGGTTAGGTTCGCTTGATATTTCTATTAAAAAAGCAAAAACAGCACGTTATTTTGATATGAATACTGGAATTATAGGAGAATTATCTCAACCAGGAGGTTCTTTATATAATATCGAGCATTCTAACAACGGACTAATTACATTTCCAGGTGGAATTCCAATAAAAAACATTCAAGGAGAAATTATTGGAGCAATTGGAGTAAGCGGAAGCGCAGTAGAAAATGATCACGCCGTTGCAGAGGCAGGAGCATTAGCCATCTAATCACAATCACATTACTACAAAGAGGATAATTATTTTTAATTATCCTCTTTTCTTTTATTATGAAAAATATTCTGCAGAATTTATAAGTACATTCGCTTTAGTTTTCTGTGGTACGGGAGCAGTAAACGTAGACGAACAATCTTACGGAGTTTTAGGTTTAATAGGCTGTAAATGATTTACTCAAAGATATTTCCAAAAAGCCTTTTGAGGGAATAGGAAAACCAGAACCATTGAAACACAAATTTGCCTGATTTTGGTCAAGAAGAAGTGATGATGAATATTGATCAAATTACAGTTTTAAAGATGATAAAATTCAAATTTTGAAATAAAGGCTTCATTACCAATAATAGTATTACAGCTTACAGCTAAACAAGATTAAAGTTTTAATGCATAACGTTTTTTATCATATCTTCGTTTCGGCTAGGACTACTCTGCCATTAAATGCCCTACAGCACCAATCACCAAGGCGGTAACGGTAATTTTGCGGCAGCGGAATTTTAAGAAATAAGATATGAGAACAATATTTACAATCTTCCTACTGATAATTTTTACACCAATTTTTGCACAAACAGGTAAATTATATAAAGGGACTATTAACACTACAATTAAAATCACTTTATATTTAGAAGGATTAGACGAAGGTACAAATGCTGACCAAATTATTGGAAGTTATAAATATGATAACAAAAAGGAATATTTTTTACTGAATGGATTCAGAAATAATGATGGCAATATTATTTTAGTTGAACTACCAACTGCAAATTTTTCAGGAATATTTTTTGGTAATTTAATAGAAAACAAAATTTCGGGTAATTGGATAAGTGCAAATCGAAAAAAGAATTTTACTTTTGAATTCAATGAAATTGTATCTACTAAAAATCAATTAGATGATTTTCAAAAAGCTATAACGGAAAAAGGAAACGAATTTAGGAATTATTAGAAAATCTATCGCTAAGACCGCTTTGGCAAGAGTATTTCGTCAGTTAGCTCTCGACTGTGTGGGGTTTTAGAAGAATAAGCGTTTTTTATCCTATTTTCGCTTGGACAAAAAATGTTGTGGTATAAATTCCCCAAACACAGCAAGAACCAATACTTTGGCTGTCATTGTTGAAAAAAAAAAATGCAGAAATAGAATGATAACTATAGAAAAAAATATATCTACTTTTGGGCTTCTAATAGAACTTACGAACTCTCAATCTGAAAATTTTGAGATTATAAAAAAGCATTGGAAAAAGTTTAATGCTGAATTGAAAAAATATAATCTAATTCAAAATAACGGAAATTGGGAAAAATATGGTATTACAATTAAGACAGGTGAAAAGTATTTTTACTTAGCAACAATTCCACAGAACAAAATGATTTTTCCAAACCATTTTGTAAACAAAAAAATTCCCATGGGAGATTATGAAATTTTTACACATAAAGGTAAAATGGAAAATATAAAACACACTATTCAAGACATTTATAAAAACATACTACCAAACTCAAATCTAACAATTGAGCATTATTCAAAAACAGGTTTCATACATTTTGAGAAATATGATCACCGTTTTCATTGGGACAAATTGACTTCAGAAATTGATATTTATTTACCTTTTAACACGAATAGTTAATAAAGAATGAAAAGTAAGAATGAAAAATTATAAAAAAGAAATTTTAGAAAAAATTTGTTTCACAGAACTTGTTTTCGGAAGAATTAATAAAAAACTAAACAAAGAACTTTCGAAGGTAAAAATAGAAGAAATGATTTTAGCAATTATCTCCGAAACAAATGAAGATGAATTCCAAAAAACAGGTAAAAATATTTATATTACAAACAACGAAAGAAATGTAAGGCTGACAATTAACTCTTACACCAACAGAATAATTACAGCAGACAAATTGAATAAAAAATAATGAAGAGCTAACGGCCGTTTCGCAACAGTGAAGTTTAATGGAAATATCGTTTTTTATCATATATTGGTTCAGCAAAAGGCACTGTGGCATAAATATCCCAACTACGCCAAGAGCTAAGATGTTAACTGTATAATAGTACCCCGAAAATCTAAAAATGAGTAATTTAATACTAAAAAGTGATCGATTAATTTTAAGGCCAATCTCAGAAATGGATATTGAGAACGTTCATATGTTACATTCTTTAGCAGAAGTCGATAAATTTAATACGCTAGGAATTCCCGAAAACATAGAAAAAACGAAATTGTTACTTGCTACTTGGATTGCAGAAAATAATAAACAGAATATTCAACGATTTACTTTTGCAACAGAATTAAAAACGGACAAACATTTTATTGGAATAATTGGAATTACTATCGGGAAACCTAAATACAAAAATGCTGAAGTTTGGTTTAAATTTGATCCTAAATTTTGGAACAAAGGATACGCAACAGAATCATTGAGAGAAATTTTACATTTTGGTTTTAATGATTTAAACCTTCATCGCATTGAGGCAGGTTGTGCAGTAGAAAATATTGGCTCTATAAAAGTACTAGAAAAAGTTGGAATGTTTAGAGAAGCTCATACTAGAAAACTACTACCTTTAAAATCAGGATGGTCTGATAATTATGGGTATGCAAAATTATCAACGGATTAAATAATATCAATACGAACAGCAGTTGGCAAGATTACTGCGTCAGTTCCGCTTTCAGTCTCGGGTTGGAGTTGTAATAATATTAACGTTTTTTATCATATATTAGTTTAGCCGAAGATACTATTGCATAAATTTCCATAATATCAGGAATGGACTAGACTTTGTGCTACATTTTGCGTATAAAAGAAAAAAAAGAAGCAAACAAAGATAAAAAATAGTTAACATGAACAAATTGAAATTCGCATATTTATTAATAATTGGTAGCTTAATTCTATTAATTATAAATGTTTACAATTTAGACTTTGACAATTTAAAAAAGGAAAATTATTGGGGGATTGTATCTAATTTACTATTAGTGGTTGGAATGACATTAACGATAAAAGGCATAAAAAATCGTGAAAAAAAATAAATAAAAAAAGAACTAAAAAATTATTACTTTTTATACTATTTCAGCCAAAGATACTCTAGTAACAAGATCCAAAGCACTTTATACGTCAAGTGTTAAAGCTCGAAAAAGCTAACATTTCTAGTTGTACAATAAAAAGAATACTTAGTAATTCAATTTTTACTTTCTTTGATAAAAATTAAATTTATGTTAAATATATACTGTTCAAATAAACTTTCGACTTTAATTAAAACAGAAAAATTTGAGAATCGAGAAGTAGATTCTAAAAATGACTGGAGCGCTCATATATTTTCTATTGCTGGCAGAAAATGTGTAATTGTAGTAAACAAAGAAACATTATATAGTGTTGTTCTTATTGATATTTTGAAAAAAGATTTACAAAAATTACCACTTATATTTACTGAATCATTTATTAATCAACTTGATTTTAATGGCATACTAACTCCTGAATTTGAAAATCATATTAGAGAAACTCATAAACTTGCAAAGATTCTATCAACTGATAATGATCGAAAAACGATGGGATCATTAAATGATTTTATTTATCATATAAAAGGCTCTTACGAAGATTCGAGAGATTTAGATAAAGTAAAAACATATAGTACCAAATATTTGAATGAAATGCGAAGCAAGATGCTTAAATACAGTACTCCTAATGAAATGATGAGGGAACAAATAAAAAACTTTGTCTAAAAATTTTCTGTCATATTTATAAAACACTCGTTTAAATTGCAGTTCATTCGCAAATATCTGATGCATTTGTGATTTTTAGTAACGTTTTAACAACGTTAAACCAACACAAGTTTTTCCTTTTTATTAAGTATATTCTTTAAAACTCTAACCGAAGCGGGATGTTAGGAAAACTCACTTCAAAATCCCCGCTTTGTATGTAGCGATAGCTCGATCTCTCGCGAAGGCGTGGTCCACCATAGGTTCACCATATTGTAAATCGAATTCAGGGATCCATTTTCGGATGTAGATTCCTTTTGCATCAAACTTTTTGAGTTGAATTTCGGGATTAAAAACCCTAAAATAAGGTGCAGCATCACAACCTGTTCCCGCAGCCCACTGCCAATTTCCAATGTTCGCAGATAAATCGTAATCTAATAGTTTTTCGGCGAAATAAGCTTCACCCCACTGCCAGTTAATTAAAAGATGTTTGCACAAAAAACTAGCCACGACCATGCGCACACGATTGTGCATATAACCGGTTTGGTTAAGCTGGCGCATTCCCGCATCGACCATAGGATAGCCAGTAGTTCCGCTGCACCAACGTTTAAAATCGTCTTCATTATTGCGCCACTGTATGCCGTCATAAGAAGATTTGAAGTTATGGGTCACCACTTTTGGAAAGCTAAAAAGGATTTGCATAAAGAATTCTCTCCAAATCAATTCGCTCAAAAAAACATCATTTTTATGAACTGCCCAGTTGACTAGTTTTCGGATACTCACAGTTCCAAAACGTAAATGAGGTGACAAATACGAAGTACCATCTATCGCAGGAAAATCACGAGTTTCGTGGTAATTAGAAATCTGAAAAAGGTTGTGTGGAACTACTTTGATTTCGCTTTCTTCAAAACCAATTTGTTTTAAAGTAGGAAACGCAAAATTATTTTTATGAAAATTTGAAAAATTACTTTCTGTATTGTATTCTACTAGCGGTGCCATAGCTTTGTATTTCTCAAGCCATTTATTTTTGTAGGGTGTATAAATGGTATACGGCAAACCATCGGCTTTGGTGATCTCAAGTTCTTCGATAATCACTTGATCTTTATAAGACAAACAATTTGCATTATTCGCTTTCGCTAAAGCCGAAATAGACAAGTCTCTCTGTATGGCGTAAGGCTCATAATCTTTATTAAAGAAAACTTCGGCAACTTCAAACTCTTGAAAAAGAGATTCCCACACCGCAACTGTAGTTCCGTTTTTTATTAAAATTGAACTTCCAGTGGCTTGTAACTGCGTATTTATTTTTTGAAGTGAATCATATATAAAGGTAACACGTGCATCTTTTTTATCTAAACTATCCAAAATATCCGTATCGAAAATGAACAACGGAATCACAGGATGTTTGGACTGCAAAGCTTGATACAACGCGACATTATCATCTAGACGTAAATCGCGTCGGAACCAAAAGAAAGATACTTGTTTTTTTATCATTTTAATAGTTGATTTTAGAGTAGATGCTAAGTGGCTCAGATTCTAAGTTTTTGAAATTGTCTGCTTTAATCTTATTTATTAACAACTTCATCTAAGTTTCTAAAATATTCATCCAAAATCAGCATACCCAACAGGTTGAAAAAAAACCTGGTAGGACATCGTACTCATCCTAACAGGTTTTTTTCCACCTGTTAGCTATTGTTTTTTATTTCCTAAAGGTTTATAGACTATTACAGTAAAATTTCTACTGAATAGAATTAAACATTTGATCTACTTTTACAACTCGGTAATCAAAGATTTCTTTTAGTTTATTCTTGACCATAAAGGTGTTCATAATACGCCCCAAAAATCCTAAAGGCAAAGCATAATGTACTACATCTGTCATTTTGACTCCGGTTGGCGTTGCCTCAAAAAAATGTTTGTGGTGCCAAAAACTGTAAGGTCCAAAACGTTGTTCGTCTATAAAGTATTCTTTGTCTACGACTTGAGTAATTTCGGTAGTCCAACTTAATTTCAGTCCTAAAAGTGGTGAGACTTTGTACTGAATAATTTGTCCGGCGTACATGGACTTATTATCAAAATCTGTTATTTGGAAACCCATGGTTTCGGGAGTTATCTTTTGTAAGTTTTCAGGACTAGAGAAAAATGCCCAGCATTCGTCTAGCGATGCATTGATGTGCTGAACGGTTTCTTTTTTATATACTTTCATTTTCTTGTTGATTTATGATTGACCGAAATGTACCAAACAGCGTTAATAAGGCCAAGCTGTTTTCTGCATGAGGGATAGAAGTGGAGCTCTTTTAGTATTTAATTTCGTTATTTTTAACGAAATTAAATACTAAAAAGCGGGAACGGATAGCCCGACCGCGTTGTCTAAAGTGGCTTTATGGGCGGTGCTATAAATAAGCCACTTTAAACAATGAGGTCATGCCCAAATTATTATATAGGTATTAGATTATGATTTAAATCTATAGTATTTGAAAGGCACGAAAAGCATTCCGAAACATTCGCCTTCGTGCTTACCAAGGTGTTTGTGGTGAACTTTATGGGCTTTTCTGAGTCCTATCAGGTATTTATTTTTTGTGTTTTTGAACCATTTGAATCGTTGATGAATCAAAACGTCGTGCACCATAAAGTAGCAAAAACCATAGGTCGTGATGCCGAGTGCGATAAAAAACAAATAATTTAAACCTCCTTGCACTCCAAAATAGAAAAGTATAATGCTGGGAGTGGCAAAGATGACGAAAAATATGTCGTTACGCTCAAAAACATGCTCGTACTTTGGCTGGTGATGATCGGCGTGAAAATACCACATAAGTCCATGCATAATGTACTTATGGGTAAGCCAAGTAACGCATTCCATGAATAAAAAAACGCCTAAAAATATCAAAAAGGAAATCATATTCTTATTATTAAATTAAAACTTACTGCGTTTGCTATTGAACTAATTTCAACTTATACGACACGAATGACTGTGCCAATAATCCTGCTTTTGAATAATTAGAAACCCGAATTCTAGTGTTTCCAATTTCGTGACTAGGCGTGTTAGCTAATTTTTTTAGCAGCTTTCTATAATATACAAAAGCCGTGTAAACACCAAATTTTGCTTCTAAAGGTAACTTTACAATTCCTTGGTAAGCGATTCTAAAATCTTCTTCAATTTCTTGAATGATAGCTTGTTTGGAGCTTTCATCGAAAGATTTCAAATTCACACCTGGAAAATAATTACGATTCAGCATTAGATTATCGTCTTTTAAATCACGTAGAAAATTAACTTTTTGAAAAGCAGATCCCAAACGCATGGCTTCGTCTTTTAACTGATTGTATTTTAAAACGTCTCCTTTTACAAAAACTTTTAAACACATTAAACCCACCACATCGGCAGAACCGTAAATGTATTCATTATATTCTTCTTTGCTGTGGTAATCGGATTTGATTAAATCGAGTTTCATGCTTTTAAGGAACGATTTTATCATTTCATCCGTGATATTGTACTCTTTTACGGTTTGTTGAAAAGAGTTTAATATTGGATTCAAACTGATACCCGATTTCATAGCTTTATAATATTCGGCTTCAAAATCATTGATTAGTTCCTCTTTATCAAAACCATGAAAGGAGTCTACAATTTCGTCGGCAAAACGAACAAATCCATATATACTGTATATCGCATCACGAATGCTTGGCGCCAACATATAAACCGCCATGGAGAATGAAGTACTGTAGTTTTTGGTTACCAATTTACTACACTTGAAGGACACATCATCAAATAATTGTTTCATGACTATTGATTTAAAAGTTGTTTGTCTATTAATTCTGATACTAATTTTCCCGATATTAAAGCTGGAGGAACGCCAGGTCCAGGAACGGTTAATTGTCCTGTAAAATATAAATTTTTAACCTTTTTGCTTTTTAATTTTGGCCTCAAAAAGGCAGTTTGCAGCAGCGTATTTGCCATCCCGTACGCGTTCCCTTTATATGAATTGTACTCTGAAACAAAATCATTTTTGCAAAAAGATTGCTTGAATACAATACTGCTTTTTATCGTTTGTTGCGTTAAAATTTCGAAACGCTCTATTATTTTATCAAAGTATTCCTCGCGTAATGCTTCGGTATCTTGTATTCCAGGAGCGAGCGGAATTAGAAAAAATCCTGATTCCATTCCTTCTGGCGCAGCAGTTTTATCAGTCAATGACGGAAAATTGGCATAAAACAAAGGTGATTTAGGCCAGTTTGGTTCATCATAAATATCTTTAGCATGCTGTTCAAAATCGACATCAAAAAACAAAGCATGGTGCGAAATATTTTTTATTTTTTTATTGAAACCTACATAAAACAGTAAGGAAGATGGTGCAAAAACACGGCTGTCCCAATACTTTTCAGAATAGGCTCTATGCTCCTGATCTAGTAATGTTTCTGTATGGTGGTAATCTGCTCCGCTCAAAATGATGCTAGACGAAATTGTTTTCCCATTGACCACTATAGAACGAGCAATTTTATTTTCGACGTTAATTTTCTCAATATTGGCGTTGGTTACAAAAGTTACTCCTAGCTCTTGTGCTAAACTTTCCATAGCACGAACGACATCAAACATTCCTGTTTTAGGATGCCAAGTTCCCAAACCAAAGTCGGCATAATTCATAAAATTATAAAAAGAAGGCGTATCCGAAGGTTTTGCACCTAGAAATAAAACTGGAAATTCAAGTATATGAATTAGTCTTTCATTTTTGAATTTCTTTCTAACGTCTTTACTAATATTACTAAAAAACTGTCCGACCTTTATAGCCGTTTCAACAGTTATTAATTCTAAAGGTGAAATTCCAGGACGATATACCAAACTTTTTATGGCGATGTCATAGTTGCTTTTGGCTTCGGCTATAAATTCCTCTAATATTGCACCACTTCCTTTTTCGATGTCTTCAAAATCTGCTACAATTTGTGGCAAATTATCTGCAATTGCAACAAAATCGTTAATGCCATAATAGACGCGATATGCAGGTGACAATTTTATGAGGTCGTAGTAATCGGAGGTTTTTTTACCAAAATCGGCAAAAAAGCGATCAAACACATCTGGCATCCAGTACCAACTTGGCCCCATATCAAAAGTAAAGCCTTCTGCTTTTAATTGCCTAGCCCTTCCTCCTATTGAAGTATTCTTTTCGTACACCACTACTTGATGTCCACTTTTTGCTAAGTAACAGGCAGCCGCAATTGCCGAGAACCCAGAACCTATTATAGAAATTGATTTTTTCATTTGTTTAGCAAATATACAAAAATATTAAACAAAACTAAATTTTTACAACTAAATCTGGTATGGATTCGAAAACTTTAACATCATCCCCCAAAATAGCGGGATTGATATATTCTGTCATTCTGCCAATCAACCAAATTTGAGCATTATTTCCCAACAATTCGTCTCTCATGACAGTAACATATTCATTTACAACACTTCTTTCAGGTTGTATGGTAAGATACGATAAAAAAACAATCGATTCGAAATGCTTTTTTAAATCTTTTAAATTCTCAATTGGCATACTTTCCCCAAGATAGATGACCTTGTAGCCCTTTAAGATTATTTCATATTGCAAAAACATAAGTCCTAACTCATGTATTTCATTAATAGGAAGAGCTAGTACAAATACTTTATCCGTATGAACGGGTTTATTTATTGCTATCTTCTCTATATTCAACACTATCTTTCTAGTAATAAGACAACTAATAAAATGCTCGTGTGCTGGAGTAATAGTATTGGTTTGCCATAAAAGCCCCAGTTCCTCCATTAAAGGAATAAAAACCGTGTTGAATATTTCTTTGAAGGTTTTTTCGGCAATAAGCCAGTCGTAAGTAACTGAGAATAGTTCTTGGTCGAAATTCATCATTGCCATCTTGAAGGCACTTACAGCATGGTTTTTTGCATTTTTACTGGATATAATGTCTCTAACTAATTCCGGTATTTTTTCTTCGGAAAAAGTAGAAATTTTTGATATTTTATATCCATAATCATGTAATAATGTAATATTTAAAAGCTTTTGCAAACTTTCTAAAGAATATAAACGAATATTAGTATCGGTACGCATGGGCTGTAAAACATTATATCGTTTTTCCCATATACGTATGGTGTGGGCTTTTATGCCAGAGAGGTTTTCTAAATCTTTAATGCTGAAAACACTTTTTATATTGTTCATCTATATTCTATATTTATTAAACAAATGTAGTATTTATTTAAACTGCTTTGAAAGAAATTGAGCTTTATTTTTAAAAGCAGAAGTATTTATATCATTTCAATCTAAATCTTATTACAATTAATTTGCGTTTTTATCACTAATTTCTTCATGAAACGCCAAATTTCTCGGTCCAAATTCCTAAATTCTCATTACATTTGTGCCTTTCGAAAAAACAACAAAAAATGACGACTTTAAACGAATTGAATGCCATATCGCCAATTGATGGAAGATACAGAAATAAGACTATTTCACTTGCTCCTTTTTTCTCTGAAGAGGCTTTAATCAAATACCGAGTATTGGTAGAAATTGAATATTTCATCGCTTTATGCGAAGTACCGCTACCGCAATTAAAAGGTGTAAACCCATCTCTTTTTGATAGTTTAAGAAACATTTATAAAAATTTCTCGACCGAAGATGCCCTTTGGATAAAAGAAACCGAAAAAGTGACCAATCATGATGTGAAAGCTGTCGAATATTTTATAAAAGATGCTTTTGAAAAACTTGGTTTGTCTCAGTATAAAGAGTTTATACACTTTGGTCTAACTTCACAAGACATTAATAATACCGCCATTCCACTTTCGACAAAAGAGGCTTTCGAAAAAGTATACATGCCATCGTTAATTACGTTGACATCCAAACTAAAGGAATTAAGCCACGAATGGCAGCACATTCCGATGCTTGCTCGTACACACGGACAACCTGCCTCTCCTACTCGTTTGGGTAAAGAAATTGGTGTTTTTGTAGAACGTCTAGAAGAACAAATGCGTTTGTTGTTTAGCATTCCGTTTGCAGCAAAATTTGGTGGCGCTACAGGAAATTACAACGCGCATCATGTTGCTTATCCACAAATTGATTGGAAACAGTTTGGAGGAAAGTTTGTAGAAGACAATTTGGGATTACACCACTCGTTTCCTACGACACAGATCGAACATTACGACCATTTTGCAGCATTTTTTGATGCTCTAAAAAGAATAAATACTATAATAATTGACTTAGACCGTGACATTTGGACGTATGTTTCAATGGAATATTTCAAACAAAAAATAAAAGCAGGAGAAATTGGATCATCGGCTATGCCACACAAAGTAAATCCGATCGATTTTGAAAATTCTGAAGGGAATTTAGGAATTGCCAACGCTATTTTCGAACATTTATCTGCTAAATTACCGTTGTCAAGATTGCAACGTGATTTAACAGACAGTACCGTTTTGAGAAATATTGGTGTGCCAATGGGACATACATTAATCGCATTCGAAGCAACTTTGAAAGGATTAAACAAATTATTGCTGAATGAAGCTAAGTTTCACGAAGATTTAGAGAAAAACTGGGCAGTTGTTGCCGAAGCGATTCAAACGATTCTGCGCCGCGAAGGCTATCCAAATCCTTATGAAGCGTTGAAAGGTTTGACAAGAACCAACGAAGCGATTGACAAAAAAGCAATTCATGGTTTTATTGCAACACTAGATGTTTCGGATGAAATAAAATCCGAATTGATGAAAATTACTCCTAGTAACTTCTTGGGAATTTAATGTCAAAAAAACATACCAAAATGTACAAAGTAATGCGAGAGAATTCTATTCTGAAAATCATATTGCTTTATACTTTTTTTGTTTTAATCTCCTGCAACGAAGATATTCCCGAAAAAATAATAGAAGAATTCGAATCTCCTAAAGCTGGAGTTATATTGTCATTTGATGATGCTTATGTAGATGAATGGTACAAAACCAACCAAATTTTAAAAAAATATGACTGGAAAGCTACTTTTTTTGTTTGTAAAATAAACACTTTGAAACATGCCGAAATTAGAAAACTTCTTGATTTACAAAATCAGGGACATGAAATTGGAGGCCACGGACTTAATCACTACAATGCAGCTACCTTTTTAAATGATCATACTATTGAGGAGTATTTAGAAGATGAAATAAACCCCATGATGCGCTTAATGAACTTCTATGGATTGAAGGTTAGTACATTTGCTTATCCGTATGGCGCAAGATCTAAGACATTAGATACTGTTTTATTAAAAAAATTTAAAATCATAAGAGGAAGAGCATTTTGCGAAGAAAATGCTGCTAGTCAAAATAGCTACTACAACCATTCTAAACTTATTTTTAGTTTTAGTATTGATGACACGCACGAACATTTTAACATCTCGCATCTTTTAAGTTTATTAGATTACGCAAAGCAGAACAATAAAATTTTGATTTTAAATAGTCACAAAACGGTAAATAATGCAACTGCAGATTACCAAACAAAGAATGCTACATTAGAACTGATTTGCCAATACATAAAGCGGAATAATATGAATTTTTATACCGTTTCCGATCTAGAGAAATTCGATTAGAATTCTTTATAACATTTAAAATTCAATTTGAAACTCTTTTATTTCAAGAAATTTCTTTAAAAAATATCCAATAAAAACCATTTTAACAGAGTTTAACTTCTCAAATGAAGTTTTTTTGTATCTTACCAAAAGTCCAAAAAACAATAAAAACATTAGCATACGCACATGGATACATTAGAAAAAGCGGCCGAAGTTTCCCAACATTTACATCCATTGATCAGTGATTTAGGACTGATTTTAATGACTGCTGCCGTTGCTGTTGTGATATTCAAAAAACTTAAGCAACCTTTAGTTTTGGGATATCTTATTGCTGGTTTTTTGGCGGGAAATCATTTTGATTTTTTTCCTTCTATTAAAGACATCAAAAGTGTTGAAGTTTGGGCCGAAATTGGAATTATCTTTTTACTATTTAGTCTGGGTTTAGAATTTAGTTTTAAAAAGCTAATGAAAGTAGGCGGCACTGCCTCCATCACTGCTACTGTGCAAATTGTGACTATGTGTCTTTTGGGCTATATGGTAGGACAGTGGATGGACTGGTCCAATATGGACAGTATTTTTTTAGGCACAATGCTATCGATATCTTCAACCACAATTATCTTAAAATCATTTGATGAATTGGGTGTGAAAACACAAAAATTCGCAGGCATTGTAATCGGCTCCTTAATAGTACAAGATATTCTAGCTATTTTAATAATGGTTTTACTGTCAACAGTAGCAGTAAGCAATCAATTTGCTGGAGGCGCTTTATTAATATCTGTTGTTAAACTTATTTTCTTTCTCGTAATTTGGTTTGTGGGTGGTATTTTTATTATTCCAACGATTTTAAAAAAGACAAAACACTTATTATCCGATGAAATGCTCCTGATTGTGTCGCTTGCTTTGTGCTTGATGATGGTTATTCTAGCATCTAATGTAGGATTTTCTCCTGCTCTAGGTGCTTTTATAATGGGATCCATAATTGCTGAAACTACTCAGGCGGAACATATTGAACATTTAGTAAAACCAGTAAAAGATTTATTTGGAGCCGTTTTTTTCGTATCAGTTGGAATGTTAATAGATCCGAAAATTTTGTATGAACACGCTATCCCTGTAGTAATTTTATCAGTTGTTGTCATATTCGGTCAATCAATTAGCTCTACAATTGGCGCATTATTATCAGGACAACCATTAAAAGAATCGGTTAGAACTGGAATGAGTTTGTCGCAAATCGGGGAATTCTCGTTTATTATAGCCACTTTAGGAATGACGTTACATGCTACAAGTCGCTTTTTATATCCAATTGTTGTGGCCGTTTCGGCAGTTACCGCATTTACTACTCCGTTTATGATAAAATACTCGCTACCGTTTTCTGAATATTTATCTCGTAAATTACCACGTAAATGGAAGAAGCGTATCGAACGCTATTCCGCTAGTACGCAAGCCATAAGAACGGTAAGCTTATGGCAAACAGTGATCAATGCTAATTTACTACAGCTTATCTTATTTGCAGTAATTATTCTTGCTATTATATTACTTTCTGCTCGTTTTATATTGCCTTTGGTAAGCGATTATCCTTTTGGAAATGCAATAGGCGCACTAATTACGCTAGCCCTTCTAGCTCCATTTTTATGGGCTTTGGCTTTTAGAAGAGTGGCTAATAATGAAATGCAACAATTACTCGAAGACCGTAAATCACGTGGTCCATTAACCATGTTGTTTTTCATACGGATACTATTAGCAATTTTCTTTATAGGTTTACTATTAAATGTGTTTTTCTCTCGAAAGATCACATTGATGGCATTAATACTTGCAGTTGTTATCTATGTGATTTTTCAAAAGAAATTCCACAAACAATACCACAAAATAGAAAATCATTTCTTATCCAATTTAAATGAGCGAGAAATTAGCAAAGCTAAACGAAGTCGTAGTCACTTATCACCTTGGGATGGTCACATGGCAATATTTGACATTGCGGCCGAGTCTAATATTGCTGGAGAATCTTTAAAAAATTTACAAATTAGAGAACAAATGGGCGTTAATGTTGTTTCTATAAAACGTGGTGATGTGATGATACACATTCCGAATGCTAACGAACGTATTTTTCCTGGAGATGAAATCTGCGTCATAGGAACAGACGATCAAGTACAAGAATTTAAAAAATATTTAGACCAACACGAGATGGATGTTTCCCCAGAAACTAAAGAACCAGATATCGTTTTAAGGCAAATAGAATTAAAAAACCATTCTTTCCACGGTAAAAGTATTAAAGAATCAAATCTTCGTGAAAAAACGAAAGGCTTAATTGTGGGTATCGAAAAAAGAGGAAAACGCATCTTAAATCCAGAATCGAACGTAATGCTAGAAAAAGACGATATTTTGTGGATTGTTGGTGATAAAAAATTATTATGGGATTTGGTTCATGATTAAAATCAATCTCAAAAATCAATTTAAAAAAAATTAAAAAAAATATACAGGCTACTATTTTTAGAGAATTAAGAAAAGGCAAATCTAATATCCTTTCGACGGTAATTGATTTTAAAGATTTAGAAGTGTCTTTGTTTTTCAAAATACGTAATACCGAGTTAAAATAGAAAAGGCATAAGATTCTAAATCCTATGCCTTTTTATATTTAGACTCATCGTCTTATTTTATCTCGAATAATTAGGAGCTTCTTTAGTAATCGTCACATTATGCGGATGACTTTCGTTAATACCGCTTGCTGTAATACGAACAAAACGACCCGTTTCTTGTAAAGTAGCAATATCTTTAGAACCGCAATATCCCATTCCAGCACGAAGACCACCAATAAATTGTTGCATACTTTCGTTCAACTCTCCTTTATAAGGTACACGACCTACAATTCCTTCTGGAACCAATTTTTTAACATCATCTTCTACATCCTGAAAATAACGGTCTTTCGATCCTTCCTGCATCGCTTCAACAGAACCCATTCCTCTATACGATTTGAATTTTCTTCCTTCAAAAATAATCGTTTCTCCAGGAGATTCCATTGTTCCAGCTAATAAAGAACCAAGCATTACGCAGTCAGCCCCAGCAGCAATCGCTTTAGGAATGTCTCCAGTGTATCGAATTCCACCATCAGCAATTACAGGAACTCCTGTTCCTTTTATAGCCGCAGCTACTTCAAGTACTGCAGAAAACTGAGGAAATCCAACACCTGCAACAATTCTTGTTGTACAAATAGAACCAGGCCCAATTCCCACTTTTACACCATCAGCACCATTTTCTACTAAGTACAAAGCAGCTTCTGGAGTAGCAATATTACCAACAATAACATCTAGTTCTGGAAATTTGGCTTTGACTGCTTTCAATACATCAACCACACCTTTGGTGTGTCCATGCGCAGTGTCTATGATTACAGCATCTACTCCTGCTTTTACGAGAGCAGTTGCTCTTTCAACAGCATCGGCAGTAACACCCAAAGCGGCGGCTACTCTCAAACGTCCATATTTATCTTTATTTGCATTTGGTTTCTGAGTTAACTTGGTAATATCTCTAAAAGTGATTAAACCAACCAACTCATTTTTATCGTTTACTACAGGTAATTTTTCGATTTTATGACCTTGTAATACTATTTCTGCTTCCGGCAAAGAAGTACCTTCTGCAACAGTTACTAAATTTTCTTTGGTCATTACCTCAACAATAGGTCTTGCTAAGTTTTTTTCAAAACGCAAATCTCTATTGGTAACAATTCCTTTTAATATCTTATTTTCATCTACAATTGGAATACCTCCAATACCAAATTCTCTCATCGCATTTTTTGCATCTGCAACGGTAGAAGTTAATGGTAAAGTTACTGGATCGATAATCATACCTGACTCTGCACGTTTTACTTTACGCACTTTCGCAGCTTGTTGCTCGATCGTCATGTTTTTATGTAAAACACCAATTCCTCCTTCTTGTGCCATAGCGATAGCCATAGCACTTTCGGTTACGGTATCCATAGCAGCAGATACAATAGGAACATTAAGTGTAATATTTCTGGAAAATTTTGATTGGATACTGACTTCGCGTGGAAGGACATTTGAGTAATTGGGAACTAATAATACGTCATCGTATGTTAAACCTTCGCCGACAATCTTGGAGTTGTGTGCTTTCATGTTGCAATTTCTAGTTGAATTGCGTGCAAATATAGACAATCTTAAGCTAAAAATCGCCTTACTCTGCTGTTTTATTTTTACATTGCATACTTTAAGGTTATGAATACCAAATCCATTATTTGATTTGTAATAATCCAAATAAAAACTAGAAAAGCTATTTCATGACAACTACAAACCAAACCATAACGGGGCTTAGCGCCAAAGAAGTAGAACAATCTAGACTTCTAAACGGACTTAATTCAACGGAACATCATAACAAAAACAGCATCCTTTCTTCTATAATTGAAATGGTAAAAGAACCAATGTTCTTGTTATTATTAACCGCTACAAGTATCTATTTTATTACTGGGGATTATGGAAACGGTATCTTTATGTCCATCGCTATTTTACTAGTGTCTACTATTTCTCTTTTCCAAGAATCTAAAAGTAGAAATGCAATTGAAGCCTTGCATAAATTGACGGAACCAAAAAGTAAAGTGATTCGCAACGGGAAGCTTATAGAAATCCCATCCGAAGAGATAGTTATAGGTGATTACATACAGTTCGAGGAAGGTACTTTTATTTCTGCGGACGGAATCATTATTCAATCAAACGATTTTTCAGTAAAAGAATCCGTAATTACTGGAGAATCATTTTCTGTTTTCAAAAATGAAACAAGCGAAAACGCACAAGTATTTCAAGGGACAATTGTCGCTTCAGGACTGGCAATTTGCAAAGTTACAGCCATAGGAAGCCAAACAGAATTAGGAAAAATCGGCAAAAGTCTTGATGATATTGTTGAAGAAAAAACACCTTTACAAGTCCAAATTGGAAGTTTTGTTACCAAAATGTCTCTTGTAGGCTTAGTGATATTTCTGTTGGTTTGGGGAATCAATTTTTACAATTCTAGAATTCTTTTAGATAGCTTATTAAAAGCCTTAACGCTGGCAATGAGTATTATTCCCGAAGAAATACCTGTAGCCTTTGCTACGTTTATGGCGCTTGGCGCTTGGCGATTAATGAAAATGGGGATCATTGTAAAACAAACAAAAACGGTAGAAACTCTTGGAAGCGCTACAGTAATTTGTTCCGATAAAACAGGAACAATTACTCAAAACAAAATGAGTTTGGCGGAGTCCTATTCTTTTCAAAACAATAAGATCAATGACTACAGCAATGACAATGACAATGTCAAGGTCAATGAGAATAATAAAACCAATACACTTTCAGTCGAAGAAAACGAATTACTTACGCTAGCCATGTGGTCTAGCGAACCCATTCCTTTTGACCCCATGGAAATAGCATTACATGATAATTATTCAAAAATGGCTATCAAAGATGAACGTCCTAATTACAAAATGGTTCATGAATATCCGTTAAGCGGAAAACCTCCTATGATGACTCACATTTTCGAAAATAAAAATGGTGACCGAATCGTAGCTGCCAAAGGCGCACCTGAAGCTATAATTGCTTGCTCTTCTTTATCTGAAAAGGAAAAAAATCAAACCATGACCGCAATGGAATCGATGGCGAAAAAAGGATATAGAGTTCTAGGCGTAGGAGTTGCAAATTTTTATGGAAATGATTATCCAAAAACACAGCAAGAATTTTTATTTGATTTTAAAGGTTTGGTTGCTTTTTATGACCCTCCGAAAGAAAACATAAAAGAAGTTTTCGAAACCTTTTATAAAGCTGGAATTCAAGTGAAAATTGTCACTGGAGACAATGCTTTGACAACCGCAACTATTGCCAACCAAATTGGCTTTAGAAATCCAGAAGAAATAATAAATGGAGATGAACTCATGGCTATGGATGATGAAACATTAAAAGTAACGGTAATGAAAACCAATATCTTCACCCGAATGTTTCCCGAAGCCAAATTAAAAATTATAAAAGCATTAAAAGAAAACAACCAAATCGTTGCCATGACAGGCGATGGAGTAAATGATGGTCCTGCGTTAAAATCCGCTCATATAGGTATTGCAATGGGGAAAAAAGGAACCGAAATTGCCAAACAAGCTGCTAATCTAATACTAATAGATGATGATTTTTCTAAAATGACAGATGCCATTGCTATGGGACGGAAAATATACATCAATTTAAAAAAAGCAATACAGTATATTATCTCAATTCACATTCCTATAATTCTGATTGTCTTTATTCCATTGGTTTTAGGATGGATCTATCCTAATATTTTCACTCCTGTTCATATCATTTTTTTAGAGATTATAATGGGCCCAACTTGCTCGATAGTTTATGAAAACGAACCTATGGAACCCAATTTAATGACCCAAAAGCCACGTCCTTTTACTACTACTTTTTTCAATCTTAAAGAAATTACCATCAGTATCGTTCAGGGATTTATAATCACTTTGGGGCTTTTACTTATGTATCAGTACAGTATATATAATGACTTTTCTGAAGATGGCACTAGAACTATGATTTTTTTGACACTAATTGCAGCAAACATCTTTTTGACACTCGTGAATCGGTCTTTTCATTACTCCGTTTTAACTACTTTAAAATATAAAAATAACTTACTCCCAATTATTATTGGAGCAACAATCTTGATAACAAGTTCACTATTAATCATTCCCGTTTTTAGAAAGTTTTTCTTTTTTGAAAATGTTTCCCTTTTACAAATTGGCTTGAGTATTACAGTTGGATTTGTTTCCGTTTTTTGGATTGAAATTTATAAATTTTACAGAAGACGTAAAAATAAAACTACAGTTTAAATAGTAGGCAATAATACCATTCAATGCCTATATATAAAGTAATTATGGCCGTAGAACTAATCTATTTTAAAAAAAATTAACCATATAAGGAATATAAGTTCATTTAAGATTTAGCTTACATGACCTTATATTCCTTATATGGTAAAAAAAATATTTTGTTCATTTATAGCTAAATATAAAATTTAAACTCATAGAAACATAGAAAAACAAAGTTGAATATCGCAATTTATGAGTTCGCATAGCTCCATTTTCTATTATTAAATAAAATGACTATAAAAAGGAATAAAAACTATATTTCTATGTTGTTAAAAAACCAACGGATCAATAAGATTGTTCTTAATGAAACTCTCCAAATAGCTTAGACGCTTCGTTGTAGGCGCTTTCAAAACTCATCGGGCTGCAATTGGTGTTTTCTTTTTGAACGGTAAAATAGGAAAGTAATTTTTCTGTGGGCATGTTACCGGTCAAATTATCGGTAGCCATAGGACAACCACCAAAACCTTGAATTGCTCCATCAAAACGGCGGCAGCCTGCTTTATATGCAGCATCAATTTTCTCTAGCCATTTAGTAGGCGTTGTATGCAAATGAGCACCGAACTCAATTTGAGGATATTGCGGAATAAGATTGGAATATAAATATTCAATTACATCAGGCGTAGAACTTCCCACAGTATCCGATAGCGATAATATTTTCACTCCCATACTTGCCAATTTCTCTGTCCATTCGGCAACAATTTCAACATTCCACGGATCGCCATAAGGATTTCCAAAACCCATAGAGAGGTAAGCTACAACTTCCTTATTTGTTTTATCTGCAATGTTTAATATTTCTTGAAGCGTCATCAAAGATTCAGCAATAGTTTTATGTGTATTACGCATCTGGAAATTTTCGGATATCGAAAAAGGAAATCCTAAATATTGTATAGCACTATGTTGCGAAGCTAAAGTTGCTCCTTGAGTATTGGCAATAATTGCTAATAATTTACTCGTAGTTTTTGATAAATCAAGTTGCGCTAACACTTCGGCAGTATCCTGCATTTGAGGAATGGCTTTCGCCGAAACAAAACTTCCAAAATCAATGGAATCAAAACCGACCCGCAATAGAGACTGGATATAAGCGACCTTTCTTTCGGTAGGAATAAATGTTTTTATGCCTTGCATTGCGTCACGAGGACATTCTATTATTTTTATTGACTCCATAGAAATCCAAAGATAAGAAAGAATTCTATTTTACGAAATCGTTTTTTCTTTAATTATTTTAAAACTTAAAACAAAAATAAATATTACGTTATTTGGTAATATTCGATAATATTACGTTATTTGGTAATAATCACTATTATTACGTATAATGGTAATAATACTGATCTATAATAATTTGCTCATTTTGAAATTAATTTTTAATTATATTTGAATATGCTAAGTATAATCACAGGAGACATTGTCAATTCTAGAAAGCTTTCTTCTACCGTTTGGATGGAAGGATTAAAAAAGATATTTACCACCAAAGGAGAAAACCCTGCGGAATGGGACATTTACCGTGGCGATGAATTTCAACTAGAAATTAAAAATCCCGAAGTGGCATTATTAACCGCTATAGAAATAAAAGCATATTTGAGAACTGTAAAGCTAGATGCGCGAATGAGCATTGGCTTTGGAGACAAAACCTATAACGCTAGTAAAATTTCTGAAAGCAACGGCAGTGCCTTCATCCGTTCTGGTGAGCTATTTGAAACATTAAAAAAACAAAAGAATAATTTAGCGCTCAATTCAGGAAATACCGATTTTGACACCGAAATGAATTTAATGTTACGTTTAAGTCTTACATTTATGGATAATTGGTCCGTTCAATCTGCAGAATTCATCTTGGCTACACTAGCAAACAAAGAACTCTCACAAGAAGAAATAGGGTTGAAATTAGGTATTAATCAAGCTGCTGTGAGCCGAAGAAGAAAACGCGCACAATTTGATTTAGTAACGGAATTGGAACTATTTTTTAGAAACAAAATAAAAACGATCGACGTATGATTATTTTCGTAAAATTACTTTTAGCGCATTTTCTAGGCGACTTTTTATTACAACCTACCTCTTGGGTTTTAGACAAAGAAACCCAAAAACAAAGAAGTAAATATCTTTATATTCATACTTTATTACACGGAATACTAGCTTGGATTTTGATTGGACGAATTGCTTTTGGTTGGTGGGCACTTTTATTGGCTCTTTCACACGGAGCGATTGACTTTTTAAAATTATATTTTCAAAATGCCCGAACAAAACGAACTTTGTTTCTTGTAGATCAAGGTCTACATAGTATCATCATTATCGGTATCACACTCTTATACACAAAGCAACGCATCGATTACACAGCATTTGATACTCGGTTTTGGATCGTAATAACAGCCTTTCTTTTCTTAACAAAGCCTGCATCAATTATAATAAAAAATATTATCTCAATTTGGACGCCCGAAGACAAAACAAGATCAGACGATTCATTGGCAAATGCAGGAAACTACATTGGCATACTCGAAAGACTTTTTGTGTTTTACTTTATAATCTCGGGCCATTTTGAAGCAATAGGTTTTTTATTAGCTGCAAAATCTATTTTCCGTTTTGGAGATTTGAAAGAAGCCAAGGATAGAAAATTAACAGAATATGTCCTTATTGGAACATTACTCAGCTTCGGAATAGCCTTATTAGCCGGAATCCTAATCCAATTTGGACTATTACAAACGCTCTAAAATCTTTTTATTAATTGCTTTTATCAAAGCGGGACCTTCGTAAATAAAACCGGTATAAAGCTGAACCAAACTTGCTCCCGCATCTAGTTTTTCTAAAGCATCAGCAGCAGAATGAATTCCTCCTACTCCAATAATAGGAAATGCCTTGTTGCTTCTTTGAGACAGAAAACGAATTACCTCTGTAGAGCGTTTTGTCAAGGGTTTTCCTGACAATCCTCCCATTTCAGTTTTAGCTTCCGATTGTAATCCTTCACGAGAAATAGTTGTATTTGTTGCAATAACTCCCGCAATCTGAGTTTGTTTTACAATATCAATAATGTCCAATAATTGTTCGTCCGTAAGATCCGGAGCAATTTTTAACAATATTGGCTTTTGTTTTGGCTTAGCCATATTCTTATTCTGCAAAGTTTGCAATAATTGTGTTAGTGGCTCCTTGTCCTGTAAAGCCCTTAAATTAGGTGTATTTGGAGAACTCACATTCACTACAAAATAATCCACATAATCATATAAGGCATCGAAACAAATTTCATAATCTGAGGTTGCTTCTTCGTTTGGAGTGAGTTTGTTTTTACCAATGTTTCCACCAATCAAAACACCCTTATTCTTTTTTAATCGTTCTACTGCCAATAAAACACCGCCATTGTTAAAACCCATTCTATTGATAATAGCTGAATCGGATTTTAAACGAAACAAACGTTTTTTTGGGTTTCCGTCTTGTGCTTTTGGCGTAAGTGTACCAATTTCTATAGATCCAAACCCAAAATTAGAAAGTTCTTGATACAACGTAGCATCTTTGTCAAAACCAGCGGCAAGACCAACAGGATTTTTAAATTTTAAACCAAAAACTTCGGTTTCTAATCTTTTGTCATTGACCTCATAAAGCGATCTAAAAAGAGATGGAAATCCCGGTACTTTAGAAAGAATTCGTATCAGAGAAAAAGTAAAATAATGTACTTTTTCAGGATCAAAACAAAAAAGGACAGGACGAATAAAAAGCTTGTACATAGTTCAAAAATTGAGTTGTGCAAAAGTAAAGAATTATTGTCAGTTTTCAATTATGGACTTTAGTTTTAAGATGGTAATTTTGTTAGGTAATTACAGTTTAATTTTTATATATTTCGTAAATCATTTTAGATTCTTTTGAAAAATATCATTCCAATTTTTATTTTGGTATTGACGCAATTTTACTACTTTTGATGCAAATCACAAAAATTTCTAGCTTGAAAAGAACTTTCAAAATTCTTCTAAAAATAATCTTATTCTTTATAGGATTTATTTTATTGTACGCACTATTCGCTTTTACACTTTCGAAAATTACAATTGAAAAAGAA
>JBBSSR010000025.1:0-50889 GCA_038241955.1 Flavobacteriales bacterium
AAGATTGCCCAAAGCAATTATAACTTCTTAAGGTGGTTATTGCGGCGGGGCTCACCTCTTCCCATCCCGAACAGAGTAGTTAAGCCCGCCTGCGCAGATGGTACTGCAGTTATGTGGGAGAGTATGTCGTCGCCTTTCTTTTGAAAACCCTATTCCTATCGAATCGGGGTTTTTTGTTTTACCTAAGTTTTGTGGGAGCAGCAGTTTTCAAAATAGTCGAGCGACTTTAACAAAAAGTTCTAACTTTTTCTGATCATAACGTAAACCTGTGGAGTGGTAAAAATTAAGCATAAGTATTTGTTAGCCTAAAAAGGAAAAATTCAATATTCCTCACACCTCTAAATTGGGATCTAAAATCTTTTATTTTTGCATTAAATGATTCTGCAGAAGCATTTGTACTTCTGTTGTCGAAGTAATTTAAGATAGTTTGATAGTGATTTTGGATTGTTCTAGATATTGTATTAAATGACTTAAATTGACATTGATTTACTTTTTCATGCCATTTTGCTAGCCTTGATAAGCCATAGATTTTATCAGTAGTGTTTTCGAATACATTTCTTAAGTCTTGAGCAAGCCCGTATGCCTTGTCAATGTGAGGATATAATTCGAATAATAATCTAGCTCTTTCTTTTTGGTTTTCAGAACATTTAGATTTGCTTTTATATAAGATATATCGGCTTCTAGCTAGCAGCTGCTTAATACTGTCACCGTTTGATAAAATTTCATATTCAAACTTAGTCTTTGTTTTCCTGGCTTTCTCTATAGCTTCGTTTTCGGAATCGATAGCTTCCCATCGGTACTTTATTCTTATTTCTTGTAAAGCTTCTAATGCGAGTTTTTGTACATGGAATCGATCTGTTACTTGAACAGCGTTATGAAAACATTTCTTAGCAATTAGTCCCATATTTGCAGCCATATCTAAAGTTATTTCTGTAACTAAATTTCGTTGCCTAAGAGGTATTTTATCAAGGACATCAATGACATCACTAGCTTTAGTTCCAGCAATTATAGCTACTATACTGCCTTTCTTTCCTTTGCCTGCTTTATTAGTAAAAATGGTATAAAGTTCTCCATTGGAGAGGGATGTTTCGTCTATTGACAAACGCTTCCCTAAATTTTTCACAAACAAAAGCCATTTTTTAGCATGAGACTTCTGATCCCAAGTTTTAAAATCACTTAAAAAATCTTTATACTGATTTTGTAAATTTCGACCTGTAACGCCATAAAAGGAAGCGATAGCATTACAATCGTTAGGCCTAGAATCTATTGATCTCTTTTAAAAAAGACGCAAACTCTTGTGTTATTCGAGTTCCGTCAGCTACTAAATTCCTCCCGATAGCTATCGGGACTAAATACAACTTTTCCAGTATCTTCATTGAGCCATCTCCTGCGAGTAATATGAACATATACTTGGTGTCCACGAATGGGGAAGTCCTGAACTGTAATCTCATCAAAGAAGCCCTTTGAACTTAACTTAGATTCTCTATACTCTTTAGGAATAGAATTGAGCTCTTTTAAATATAGATCAAGTATATCTTCTCCCTTTCTATAAGAAGTTAATTCAAAATATTCAACAATAATTTCAGGTTATAATAACTTTATTAGTTCGCTATAAGAATCTTGCATTTGGTGTAATTTGGAAAAACAAATATCTAAATTTTAATATTTCCCCACAACAATATGTTTTGATCCGTTCTAACTTTTTGAAACATTAAGAAATTTAAAATATTAAGCAATCAAGAACGAAACTTGGGAATTATTCAAATAACTTAGTTAATCTTAATAGGAAGAAATCAACTTTTCTGACTCCTCTAAATTTATTTCTGAAAGGTTTTATTTTGCCATTGAAAGAGCTAGTCTGTAATTGACTATAGCTAGTAGTGTCTTGATCCTCTGGTTGCATGAGGGATGGAAACGGCATCCTTTATTTTCTTTCTTTAAGAAAATAAAGATACAGTGTACAGCCCGACCGCTTTTCCTGCGGTCATGCCAAAATATTGAATGAACGTTGATCTAAAATTAATTATTTAATTTATAATATTTGCAGATTTTATTTATTGGACATTCTTCGGACTTTGGTTTGGGACGGCAAGTTTCTCTTCCCAAAAATGAAATTGCCATACCAATCTCATTCCAAATTATTTTTGGCAAAATTTGCATTAATAGTTTTTCAACCTTGTTGCCATCCTTTGTTTCTGATATCATTCCAATTCGAGGGGCAACACGAATGACGTGCAAGTCTGCAATAATTCCTTCGGCTGGAATTCCTGCTTCACGCATAATTACATTGGCTGATTTTCTTCCGATTCCTTTTAATGCGATTAAATCTGCCATAGTTAATGGAATGTTTTTGTCTTTTTTGATGGTTTGTGCCATCTCTATTATCCAATGCGCCTTGCTACCAAAATTCCGAACCGTAGAAATATAAGGAATTAATTCGGTTACGTTTGATTTTGAAAGGTGCTCCATACTAGGAAATTTTTCAAACAGAGGAGGCGAGATTGAATTGATATTAGCGTCCGAGTCTTGAGCTGAAAGAACGGCCATAATAACTAGTTGATATAGATTCTGGTAGTCTAATGGATGTTTTCGGCCTTTGTATTTCTTGAGTATTGGTTCTAATTTCTGTGCCCAATCATTTGATTGTTCGAATAAGTAGATATTGATTATTGATTTAAGATTACGATTTTAGATTGTTGATTTCGGTTTGGTGTTAACTAAGAAATCTTATATTTCAATATCTTTTATAAAACCATCATATTCTAAATAGAAACTTTCGAGTGCATTCATTTTTTCGAAGAAGAAATCAAAAATTTCATCCCAATATTTACGGTTACTAACGCTTACATTCGTTTTTTCTATCCAAATTCGGCTTATGGTTTTGCCGTTTTCGAGTGTATGATTTCTCTCAAAAACTAAATCTTTTAGAAATTCTTCTTCAAGTATATTTTTCAAAGCTTCTAGTTTTTCAAAATATTGCATGCGGACATCTTTATTTCTCATTTCAATATCGATGTGCACTTGAGCTTTTGTGTTCTCGACAAAAAATTTAAAAGAGAAATCTTTTATTTTGGTGTCATATAAAACCCATTTTCGAGGATATTTTTGAGCAAAATCAACCCAGAATTCATGTTTTAGTTTTTGATTTTCTTCTTTGCTATACATTTATTGCGGTTTAGATAGTAGAAAATTTTGTGTATCATTTTTTCTAAACTATATTTATATTCATATTGATTACAAAAATAGACTTTGCTTATGAATTTTCAAGAGTTTTTAGGAATTGTTCCTGACTTTGATACTTTATCTCTTTCTGGAGAAGAAGCGCATTTTAGTATGGCCCCGAAAGACCGATTGCTATCATTGAAAGATTTTAATTTTGATGAAATACAACCTAAAATTGCTGGAGTAATGATGCTGATTTATCCCAAAGGAGGAATTTCACATTTGGTGTTAATTGTTCGTAATTCCTATAAAGGAGTTCATTCTTCTCAAATTGCATTTCCTGGCGGTAGGTTTGAAAAGGAAGATGTAACTTATGATAAAACGGCTTTGAGAGAAACACAAGAAGAAATTGGTGTGGATTCAGAAAAAATAGAAATAGTGAAATCGTTTACTAAAATGTATATTCCGCCAAGTAATTTTATGGTGTATCCTTTTTTGGGGATCTGCAAAGAAGAAATAGAATTTTATCTTGACGCTAAGGAAGTTGCAGGAATCATAGAATTGCCTTTGTCTACTTTCTTAAGTGATTCGATTGTTGTTACTACTGCGATGAATACTTCGTATGCTGAGGCGGTTGAAGTTCCCGGATTCAAGATTGAAGAACATTTTGTTTGGGGAGCCACCGCTATGATGTTAAATGAATTGAAAGTGGCTTTAAATTCTGTTATAAAAAAGTCAAGTCTTTGAAGTAGTATTTTTGTTAAAAGCCTTTTAAATTAATATTTAAAAAGGAAAAAAAATCGTAATTTTGCAATCCTGAATCAAAAAACAAATAAAAAATCTTATGGGATTATTTAAACGAAATCCTTTTGGACATATAGTATTTATAAAAAGATGGCTCATTCGAATTTTTGGATTTATTAGCCATAGACGTTATCGCGGTTTTAATGAATTGCATATTGAAGGTTCTGAAATTATAAGAGCCTTACCACCTACAAACGTTCTCTTTATATCCAATCATCAGACGTATTTTGCAGATGTTACGGCAATGTTTCATGTTTTTAACGCTAGTTTGAGTGGTCGTGAGGATTCTATAAAAAATGTATGGTACATGTGGAATCCAAAAATCAATATGTATTATGTAGCTGCAAAGGAAACGATGAACGCTGGTTTACTGCCCAAAATTATGGCGTATGCGGGTGCTATAACTGTGGAGCGAACATGGAGAGCTAAAGGTGAAGATGTAAAGGAGAAAAAAGATGTTAATCCAAATGATACTGAGAACATTAAAATTGCTCTAGAAGATGGTTGGGTAATTACTTTTCCGCAAGGAACCACTAAATCTTTTAAGCCAGTAAGAAAAGGAACTGCACACATAATAAAACAGCACAGGCCGATAGTTGTTCCTGTGGTAATCGATGGATTCCGTCGTTCCTTTTGTAAAAAAGGATTAAGAATGAAGAAGAAAGGAATTCTGCAATCCTTTATTATTAAAGAACCATTAGATATTGATTATGAAAATGACACCATTGATGAGATTGTAGAGAAAGTAGAATATGCAATTGAGCAACATGCATCCTTCCTCAAGGTTATTCCAGCAGAGGACTTAAAAGAGCAAGAAGAGCTAAACAAAAAAAGAAATTGGGAATATTAAAATATAAAAAAAAGAGGCAATTGCCTCTTTTTTTTATAAATCTATTTTTTTTAACTCTTCGAAGTTTTTTTGCAGGCGTTTTAATAAAACACCATAGATTAATTTGTAAATCAACCAAAATGCAGAAGTACAGATAGCAGTTGTGATTATAAATACTACTAATGATATCAAGGCGATATTTAATGGCATTTCTTGATGTAGCGTTCCATTCGTGTAAACCCCGTGTATATATCCTTCGTAAAAAATATAACCGCCAAAAACGATAAATAATAATGCAAAAGAAGTTAAGTTAAACGCAATATATTGTTTAACCACGGTTCTCGTTTTCAAAATGGTTGACAGCAGCTTTTTGGTATTGTCATCAACAGCAATTTTGCGATACATTGAGTAAAACCTGTAAATAAAATAAAATATAACGACATATAAAACCACCGAAGCAGCGACATAATAGCCATAGATTCCCAAGCTTTTTATGAGGTCAACTTGCTTTTCATCATATTTTGTACACGATATCATCAAACCCAAAACTAAACCTAGTCCAAGTTCTAAAACGCTGATGATAAATATCCACTTCACTATTGATGAGGATCTTTTATGTAGCATTTTATAAATATCCTTTTCCGATACCTGTTCAAAAGAATCGGAGTTCTTTTGCCAGTCTTTTTTCAATAAATCCAACTCTTTCATATGCCTAATGGATTTAATATTTTTTTTAATTTCCCTTTTATCCTATTCATTTTTACCCTTGCATTAACTTCGCTTATTCCTAAAGTTTCCGATATCTCGGTATAATCCTTGTCCTCTAAATACATAAATACTAATGCTTTTTCGATATCATTTAATTGATAAACAGCTTTGTACATCAATTTTAATTGTTCCTCCTCTTCATAATTATATTCTATGTCCTGTGTAAAATGTTGTCTCCCTTCGTACTCCACAGTTGCAATACTTCGCTTGCTCTTCCGATATAAAGTAATGGCAGTATTCAATGCCACACGATACGCCCAAGTCGAAAACTTACTGTCTCCACGAAATTTTGGAAAAGCTTTCCATAACTGAATAGTGATTTCTTGAAACAAATCTTTGTGTGCATCTTCACCCGCAGTATATAATCTACAAATCTTGTGGATTATATTCTGATTCGCCTGCAGTTGCTTGACAAAGGAATGTTCTAAATTTTCACTCATAGTTCATTAGTACAAAGGTTGTACATTTTGTTACAATTAAAGATTTTTTAAATAATAATTAGGAGCAAGAATTCCTTTTTTTATAACAATAGTCGTCCCGCTATTCGTTGCAATCTCACCGTCACATCTCGTCTTTAAGGACGAGACGTGACGGTGAGGATTTCCACTGTTATCGGGGCTATTCTAAAAATTTCGTTCTTCGTAAAACCATTTGAAACCCTGTGCAAAAGCAAATAACGTAAATTTCTCAAGAGCATAAACTAAAATTAAATCTGCAAAAAAGAAAAACGAATAGAAGAATAATCTACGATATTTTACAATTAATGATTTTTATATTTTCTATTTCTCTAAAAAGATAGGACCACAAATAAGGATAAATTGAAATTATTATATATCGATCCTAAATTTAATCACATTTTAATTCCTGGGAATATCGTCATCATATTAGGAAATATTGGTATCGGCTATGGATTAATATATAAATACCTTCGTTTCTTAACTTTAAACTATTAAAATGATGAATACAAATCGATCAAAATTGACATGGCTAGCCTTAGCAGCAATTCCTTTTTTATTATTATCTTGTAATGATAATGATGACGATAAGACGGATGCAGGAACACTTTCTTCAATAACTATAGAAAACGTACTTGATTCTAGACCATTGGTAGAATCTGGCACTTTTAAGAATACTGGAACTCCTCCGGTGTTTATGCCTGGCGAATCTTTTTCCATACAATTTTCAGCGGCCAAAGGACAGGCGTTAGCTTTTACTACAATGTACGGATGGTCAAATGATCTTTTCTTTGCTCCCGTTAATCCTGGTATTGGTTTATATAAAGAAGATGGGACTCCTATTGAAGGAGATGTTTCAAGCCAAATTAAACTATGGGATAATGGCACAAGAATAAATCAAGTTCCAGGAATGGCTGCAATGCATCCAGGTGTAGCAGAAACGACAATCAAAAATGTTACTGAGGTAAATGGTACAGATGCACAGGGGAATACTTATGTTGCAGCATCGGAAATGATGAAGGCATCGTTAAAATATGATGGAAATTCAATGTTCACTTTGACTATTACCAATACTTCTGGAGCAACTGCAAATCCAACACCATTTAGTCCCGGTGTATGGGCAGTATCTTATATTGCAGGAGGAAATTTATTAAATCCTAATCCATTATATAAAGAGGGTCAACTTTCAGCAAATGGCTTAACTAACATTGCAGAAATGGGTGATAATAGTGTTTTAGGCGATTACTTAAAATCACAAACAGGTATTTTCACACCTTTATCTCCAGTCTTGGTTGTTGTTTATAACGGAATAGATAATCCTATTTATAAAAATGGAGAAAATGACAGAGGAAAAGGTTTAAAAGAAATTGCCCAAAAAGGAGATGCTAGCGTATTAGCGGCTTACTTAAAAACGGTACCAGGAGTTAAAGATGTATATGTTTTACAAGCTGCTACTTCAAAGGTACTTTTGCCTAAAATTGGTACTCAAGTAGGAAGCATGGTTTCGCAAAATCTTACAGTACATGCGGGAGACAGGATTGCAGTTACTACAATGTATGGTTTTTCTAACGATTGGTTCTTTGCATCAAAAGATAACGGAGTAGATGCGATGCTAAAAGGTGACATTTCTAATTCAATAGGATTATATGATGATGGTACAGCTCTCAATCAGTTTCCAGGCGCAGGAATTACTCAATTTAACTTAGCAGGTACACCACTTACAGAGAGTAAAGTTATATCGGAAGTTCCAAATCCAAATGCCTTTACAACATTACCTACGAATTCAAATATTATGAAAGTAACACTTCAATAGTAAATGGAAACATTATTTTCTGTACCAAAAAGAGAAGAAGTCTCCGCAGGCAATCAACAGCTTTTTGATCAAATAGAAAAATCATTTGGTAAAGTACCCAATTTGTACGCTACACTTGCTTATTCTGAAAATGCTCTAGGAGCCTATCTTAAATTACAAAACAGAGCAACTTCACTTTCTTCAAAAGAGAGTGAGGTTGTTAATCTGGTAGTTAGTCAAGTTAATAATTGTATTTATTGCTTAAGTGCACATACCATTGTCGCTGAGCATGCTGGGTTTACAGCCGAGCAAACACTTGAAATTCGAGCAGCTTCTATACCATTCGATAAGAAATTAGATGCCTTATCTAAACTGACAAAAAGTATTACGGAACATCGCGGTAGTATTGACAACGGTATTTTAAAGGATTTTTTCGAAGTAGGTTATACTAAGGAAAACTTGGTGGATACTATTGTATTAATAGGAGACAAAACGATTACCAATCTTTTGCATTCAATTACAAAAGTTCCTGTAGATTTTCCGCTAGCAAAATCTATTGACTCATTAATTTTAAAAAAATAATACAATGAAAAATTCAATTAGGAAAGTAACCGTAGTTTCATCGATAGCGATGACTCTCTTTTGCATTTTCCCAAATGCTACTATACAAGCACAAATAAGCAAAACAACAATGGAAAACACAAAAATGAATGAGGGAAACACAGATAAAATGTCCTACATAATTCCACAAAAACCAGAAGACGTTAGTCCTTTGTTGATTGGTGAAATGATTCCCACGACTACTTTATTAGACGCATCAGGAAAAAACGTTGACTTGAATAAGGCTGTCGCCGAAAAACCAACTATTCTTATATTTTATCGCGGTGGCTGGTGTCCATTTTGTTCGCGACAACTTGCAGGCGTTCAGGAAATAGTGCCTGAGCTTGAAAAAGAAGGATACCAAATTATTGCCATAAGTACAGACCAACCTGAAGGACTTATGCAATCGGCCACAAAAGAAAAGCTGAGTTATACGCTACTTTCAGATTCAGATTTAAAAGTTTCAAAACAATTTGGAATTGCTTTTAAAGCACCAAAAGATTATTCAGAAATGCTTACTAAAACTACTGGAGGAAAAGATGTAGATCAACTTCTTCCTGTTCCATCGGTATTTATATTAGATAGAAAAGGAATAATTCATTTTGAATATATCAATCCTGATTTCAAACAAAGACTAAGTCCTGAATTATTGATTGCTGTATCTAAAAACATCAAAAAAGATTTATAAGACAATAACTTTAAAAAGCATCCTATTTAATTATGGGATGCTTTTTATATTTAATTTTCTTATTTTTACATTAGTATCAATTTTCTTATTTTTAAATTGATTAGAAAATATATTTATCATTACGATAACATTTAAAAAAAACAATCATGGAAAAATTTTCATTATTAGTTAGGCTTGAAGCCAAAAAAGGGAAAGAGCAAGAAGTTGAAAACTTCATAAAAAGTGCACTCTCTTTAGCACAGCAAGAAGAAGGGACAGCTAGATGGTATGCTTTAAAAATTGACACAACAACTTTCGGTATCTTTGATACCTTTGAAACTGAAGAAGGTCTCGATGCACATTTAGGTGGAGAAATTGCAAAAGCATTAATGCAAAATGCTCCCGACTTATTAGCTACAGCGCCTATAATAGAAAAAGTAAGCATTTTAGCTTACAAATAATAAAAATTAGTATAAAGGAATATGATAAAGGAATACGAAGAAAAATCAACCCTTGGGCATTTTATCATGCACCTAAATAATGAAGATTTAAAGGGTTTAGGACTTCGTAATGACACGGCGGAACCCATAAACACTTTCGTTTATAACAAGGGGGAATTACAAAATGTCATCATTGATGATATCACCTATACGATGCCAGCTGCCTCAATTTTGCCTTTAGTTTCCAATCAGCATTTTACTTTTGAACATCCAGATAAACTCATTGCCTGGCAATTCAATCGAGAATTTTATTGCATTGTTAACCATGATGCTGAAGTTGGTTGTGTGGGATTTCTTTTCTACGGAATCCATCATCCCATGTTTATAACGCTTAATGATTCTGAAAAGGCAGCCATGGTGAAATTAGAAAAAACATTTTCTGATGAATGGAATACTAAGGACAATTTTCAGGGAGAAATGTTGCGGACTTTATTGAAGCAATTAATCATCAGAACCACTCGAACTGCCAAAGAACAAAATGAAAATTACAAAGAATTTCCTGATGAAAAAATGGATGTGATTCGAAAATTTATGTTATTAATTGAATGTAATTTCAAAAAAGAGCATGGCGTTAGTTTTTATGCGGAAGGTTTGAATAAATCCGCTAAGACATTGAGCAACACTTTTGCTACTTTAAAGCAAAGTCCACCATCAAAGCTAATACAAGAGCGGATTATTTTAGAAGCAAAACGCTATCTCCATTATACAGATAAATCATCAAAAGAAATTGCTTATGAGCTTGGTTTTGAAAGTCCTGCTCACTTTAGTAGATTTTTCAAGATGTATTCTGGAAGCAATGTTTCAGAATTCAGAAATTTGTGAGTTGAATGTTTTATTTAAAAAAAAATAAATATGTTTTTTATAGATTTAATACATTTTACAAAGGTTTGCATAAATAATAAGATCTATACTGACTACTTCAACAAAAGGCTCGGACACACTCCCAATATATACACCGCAATGATGCATTCTGAAAATGCACTAAACGCTTATTATCCTTTTCATACTAGAAAAACATTTTTATCTAAAAGAGAAGTAGAGTCAATTTCGCTAGTGGTATGTCAGCAAAACATTCGTTGTATTGCTTGAGTGCAAGCACAATGATTGGGAAACTTAATGGTTTTAGTGATGCCGAAATTCTGGAGCTACGAACTGGGAATGATTGTTTTGATGCAAAGTTGAATTTATTAGTACAGTTGATTAAAAATAGTTTGGAACAAAGAGGAGCTGTTGATTCCGTTTTACTTCAAAACTTTTTCGAACAAGGATATTCGCGTGAAAGTCTAATTGATGCGCTTTATGTTGTTGGAGATAATTTTATTACACATTTTACAGATATAGTATTAGATGTACCGATGGATTTTCCAGTTGTAATAGAATTATAAAGTTAAAAAAGTAATTTTTTTTTAACTTATAAAAAAGCCATACTCAATATTTGCACTTAATTTTAATAATTCTACTTCTATATACCATTCTGACCTGTGATTATTTACTTTTAGTTATCTCACCTACGCTTCCACTACAGAATATTATCTGAATAAAAACTTCTAAAATTTTACTTAACTTTGAGAAAAAACAATAAAAACTCAAAATTATGTTGAAAGCAATCAAAATCATTTTTGTTCTTTTTACAGGATTCCTTCTTTACGGATGTAGTCAATCCAGTGAAAAAAAGAAAGAAACATATCATGCTACTGCTGATCGAAATGTACTCATTCAATCGGTAATAATTGTGGATACCCGAACTGGGCAACTAAGTGATACTAGTGACGTTTTAATTAGTAAGGGTAAAATTCTTAGTATTTCTCCAGCCCGAGAAATTTTGAATGACATCACAATAGATGTTATAGATGGGCATGGGAAATTCTTGGTCCCAGGTTATCTAAATATGCACGCCCATCCTTTAGGAACACGGGATATTTCAGGAAGTCTTGATTTGTTTTTGGCAAATGGAATTACGGGTTATCGCCAAATGTCAGGTAATTCGGAACTGCTTGAGCAACGAAAAAGTGGAGAATTGTCAATGGGAACAGAAGCACCAGAATTACTTGCAATGCCGGGAGAAGTTTTAAACCCATTAAATGCTGGAACTTCTGAAGATGCAATAGCCGAAATTGACAAACAAAAAAAAGAAGGAGCTGATTTTATTAAAGTAGTAGCGGTTAATTCCGAAGTTTTTTTTGCTGCACAAGCCGAAGCAAAACGAATTGGGCTACCTTTAGTGGGTCATATTCCTGAGGGAGTAGATGTAATTGAAGCTTCCAAAAGAGGAATGAAATCCATTGAACATTTAGGACCAGGAAATTCATTTTTAATTGCTTGTTCTCATGATGAAGTCGAACTTACTAAAGTTGTAGACGCACTACCACCTTTAAAAGGTCCTCCTTTCAAAATTCCGTTTATTAAATTGCTAACGGCAGGCAAACAAGAACGAATGACTATTAATCCGTTACTGCCTCCTAGTCCAGAAAACATCGCTATTCTTCAAAAAGCAATTGATAGTTATACTCAAAGTAGAAACCAGGAACTGGCCAAACAATTTATTGCCTACGGAACTTGGCAAGTGCCAACTTTGATACGTTTGCGAATGATGCAATTTGCTGATGCAAATGAATACCGTAATAATCTGAACTTAAAATACGTACCAAAAACTACTTTAGAGAATTGGCGTAAATTGAGCAAAGATTTTACAGAAAATATGCCTGAATCTTCTAAAATTATTTATAAAAAGCTATATGATCTTCAAACTAAATTAGTTAAAATATTTGATGGTATGGGTGTGAAAATGCTTGCTGGAGACGACTTTGGAGGCGGTTGGGTTGTGGCTGGTTTTGGTCTTCATCAAGAATTTGACGAATTAGAAAAAGCAGGTCTTAGACCGCTTACCGTATTACAAATGACAACACTTAATGGAGCAGAATTTCTCGGACGTACCTCTGAAATGGGACAGTTGAAACCGGTAAAAATGCTGATTTAGTCCTGCTTGACGCCAACCCAATCCTCAGTATACAAAATTTGCATAAAATATACGGAGTTGTACGATCTGGTAAATATTATTCTCATGCTCAGTTGGAAGAGTTGAAAAAAAAGGTGTTAGATAAATTGTAACAATTCAAACATCTCATAAATATTAAATTCTCGATAGGAGATATATTGGATACTTTTGAAGAGACCATAAAGTAAAACAATTTTCGAAAACCTCCAAAGTCATTGATTTTGAAGGTTTTTTGAATTTTATAAATCTTGAAAATGTTGAGTTAGTGAAGTATTGCATTATTTAAAAATTTCTTTTCTTATAATAATTCACCATCAAGTTCACGAATTTACTGTAACTATCCATTCCTTCTTTCTGCTGATTGATTTTTAAAAATCGATCATAAAAAGCATGGAATCCAGTTTCTATTGGACTTTGATAAGAATCCCAAAAATCCTGACTTTCTTTATAATTTTTTAGAATTCCAGGATGTACCATTTTTAGTAATTCATCAAAAGTTTTTTCGTCACGAACTTGCCAATTTCCCAAACAATAACGCAAAGCCATACTATAACCCGAATATTGAATATATAAATCGTCATTTTTTATAGACGACATAAAGCCAATAAAATTACATTCGCTTTCGCTAGCATAACCCATTTGATGCGCCATTTCATGATTTGTTGTCATTGGGAAACTGTACATCGGGCCTAAATAATTGACTTGAGCTTCGTTGGTAAACGGATTCAAATAACCGCCAAAACCCATATACGCTAAGGGTAAACTAAATAGTGATTTCTTAATGCTTAGACGTGAATAAGTAAAAAATGAATATTCTCTAGAAAGGTTTTTATATCCATTTTGGTTCATCTCAAAAATTTGGTTCTGCGAATATGGTACTGTTACTTTTAAACTATCGTTTTTTGTGATCTGACGTTGAATTGCATTTGTTTTTATGATTAGTTTTTTGGTAAAAGCCAACAAATCAGCATCTGTGTAATCCCTTTCGATTGCCATTTTTTCGAATAGCGGTTCTCTGTAATAGTTGAATGCCCATAGCAAATGAAAGAGAAAATAAAAAATAGATAAGATGCTTAAACCTCTTAAAAGATTGTTTTTCCATTCTTGTTTCCATGATTTTCTATTATTCCAAAACCATTTTATAAGAAGAACAATTAAAATAAAATAAATACAATCACCTACTGAAAACGGAATTATGCCCAAAATAATACGCAAGGTTTTTGAAATCAATACATACAATCCGTTGCTGTAAAACTGTTCTACTAATTCGGGAAAGAATCGTATAATTTTTAAAAATATAATTTGAATGAGTAAGAATATGGGAAGAATGTATTTACGTTTCACTTTTTAGATTTTGGAAATGTAAATATAAGATTATTGTTTAAAATGAGCAGGGGAGTTGTTTATTCATTCAAAAATCTAAGTTAATATTATTTTCTTTTAACGAAGACCTAACAGGTTTTTAAAACCTGTTAGGTCTAATCTGTGGAATTGGTAGTTCTTAAAAAATAGAAGGGCGTAGTTTCAAAGTGACTTTGCATTAGAAATGTACATGATAATCCTTTAGTTTATTGAAACCTTTGTCAAAGTTTAAAACTTTGACAAAGGTCAAAGGTAAAATTAAGTAATTCGGAATGTATTACATTATGGATTACAGTTAAAACTTGATTTATCAATTGCCATGAGTTTAAACTCGTGGCAATTGATAAATCAAATTTGGTTTGGTATTTACTACCGAAAAAGAATTTAAACTTTGTAACTTTGAAGCTAAATATTGTTAAACTTCAAACACACATAAATGAGCCAAGAAATAAGAAATTTAGAGCCAAAAGCAATTTGGAATAAATTTGCAGATTTGAATGCCGTACCGCGTCCTTCGAAAAAAGAGGAGCGTGTAATAGAATTCATGAAAGATTTTGGAACTAAGTTGGGATTAGAAACTTTTGAAGATGAAATTCGAAATGTAATTATTCGTAAGCCTGCGACGGCCGGAATGGAAAACAGAAAAGCGCTTGTTTTGCAAGGACATTTGGATATGGTGCATCAAAAAAATAGCGATACTGTATTTGATTTTGACAAACAGGGAATCGATATGTACGTTGATGGAGACTGGGTTCGCGCTAGAGGAACAACTCTTGGTGCTGATAACGGTCTTGGAGTTGCAACAATCATGGCAATTTTAGAAAGTACTGATATTCCGCATCCAGCGATTGAGGCTTTGTTTACGATAGACGAAGAAACAGGAATGACAGGTGCTCTAAACTTGCAAGGAGGAATTCTAAAAGGTGATATTTTATTGAATCTAGATACCGAAGAAGATGATGAAATTGGTATTGGTTGTGCTGGTGGAATCGATGTGACAGCAACTGCGGAATATGATGAGGAGCAAACTCCTGAAGGTTCTGTTGGATATTCAATAACCGTAAAAGGATTAAATGGAGGGCATTCCGGAATGGATATTCATAAAGGTTTGGGTAATGCCAATAAAATTATGAATCGTTTGTTATTTGATGGTTTTGATAACTTTGGGTTACAAATTTCAGAAATTAATGGAGGAAGTCTTCGAAACGCAATTCCGAGAGAGAGTGCTGCAAAAGTTATTATTTCTGGTGTCTATGACGAAGCTTTTGTGTTCGATATGCAGCAGATAGTAAATGAAATCAAAGCGGAGTTTCTAACTACAGAGCCTAATCTTGAAGTAGTTTTTGAAAAATTAGATACTGTACCTGCAACTGTAATGCCTCCAATAGCTCAATTCTATTTTGTTCGTTCAATGTACACAGCACACAACGGAGTATATAGAATGAGTGCCGATTTTGAGAATCTAGTGGAAACTTCTAATAATATTGCCAAAGTGGAAGTTGGAGGAGGAAAATTCTCTGTTAAATGTTTAACTCGCTCTTCTGTTGAATCATCTAAATATGATTTAGCTAATAGTTTACGTTCTGCATTTGAATTAATGGGTTGTGAAGTAGAATTTTCTGGACCTTATCCTGGTTGGACACCCAATCCAAATTCTGAAATTTTAGAAGTTCTCGTTTCTATTTATGAAAAGCAAAATGGCGAAAAACCAAATGTTGCTGCTTGTCACGCAGGACTAGAATGTGGAATATTAGGAACGAATTATCCAGATATGGATATGATTTCTTTTGGACCAACGATTCATGGAGCACATTCACCAGATGAAAGAGCTAGTATTTCATCTACTCAAAAATACTGGAAATTTGTACTGGAAATTTTAAAAAATATTCCAGTTAAATAATATGCAATGTTCAGTAAAAAAAACAGTGTTCAGCTTTTAGCCGAACACTGTAAACTGAACACTGAGTACTAACTCTAGTCTCTTTTAGGACTATTTTTCTTTTCTCTTTTTTCTTCCTTCTTTTCTTTTGCAGTTTTAAGAGGCTCCTTTTTTTCCGTTTTCTTTGCATCTTGACTTTTTGCCATGGTTCTATTATTTTTAAGTTATTAATTTTTTAAGTTGTTGAAACAAAGTTAGCAAATTTTTCATTTCGTTTTACGATATTGTTGCTGTTGATATACTTCTACGGTATCTTTCTCTAGTCGTTGTTTTAACCATGTAACTAATTTACTTTTAGTTTGTAAAGTTAAATTAGAATTAGTTTTGTACAATAGTACAGGAATTATCTTGTCCTTGTTGGCATATTGAGTAACCGTTATAGGATCAATTTCCGGAAATATAATTTTTATTTCTTTACTAATTTTGGTGTTGTTTAATTGATCGTCAATAATTTTTTTCTGTAATCTTTGAATCAATTCGTCTTTTTCAGCACCCGTTTTTTTCTCGTTATTTATTGTATTTAAGATATCATTTTTTAAGTTAAAAGTGTCTTGCTTGATTAGCAGACGCGTATTTAATAAGTCATATTCTTTTAATTTTGCATTGAAAGATTTAATTTCTAAAGCATTAAATTTTTTACTCAAAAAAGCCAATTCGATAACTTTAGGATTTGTTCTATAATTGGTTTTTTTATAGATGAGAGTATACTGTTTTTGAGGAAATTCTTTTTCTATAAATTCTTCGGTTTTTTGTTTGTATTTTTTTTCGTCAAATAATTGGTAAGCAAAATAAATACTTGGAACAATCATAACAAGAAGAAGTACTGTAATTCCATGTTTTACTTGCTTTTGATGTTTTATATCAATGTGTTTTACAATTGGGTATTTTAGAAATTTGACAATGATAAAAGTAGCAATGCAAATAAAAACGCAGTTTATGGTATATAAATACATTGCTCCACCAAAAAACGCATAATTTCCCGTTGCTAAACCGTAACCAGCAGTACATAATGGTGGCATCAATGCAGTGGCAATAGCAACGCCAGGAATAGGATTTCCTTTTTCTACCCTAGTAACGGCAACAACTCCTACCAATCCTCCAAAGAAAGCGATTAAGATATCGTAAATGTTTGGAGATGTTCGTGATAAAATTTCAGATTGTACTTCTTTAAAAGGGCTTATATAGAAGTAAATTGTAGAAACAATTAATCCGACTACTGTTGCGATTAATAAATTTTTGATTGACTTTTTTAGCAAGTCAAAATCATACATTCCTAGTCCAAAACCTGCGCCCACAATTGGTCCCATTAAAGGTGATATTAACATCGCTCCAATCACTACTGCGGTTGAATTTACATTTAAACCTACAGATGCAATTACGATTGCACATGCCAAAATCCATAAATTAGAGCCCCGAAACGAGATGTTGCTTACAATATTCTGTAATACTTTTTTATTTTGTTCTTCGCCTTCTTTAAGATCTAGAAAATTAATTATTTTATTTAGCAGTGTGTTCATACTTATTTATTGTCTGTAATGAGCTCTATTATCTTATTTAAAATCTTGAAAACTATTTCTTAAGATCCGAGTAAAAATAGGGAATTAAAGTTGTACTATTTAGTTTATTTATAGAATAAAAAAATCCCCAACTACTTTCGTAATTGGGGATTCAAATCAAATTTATTTTTTATTACGAAACCAAAACCCAAGTTCCGTTAGCTATCAAACTTTCGGCTTTTTTGAACTTCATTTCTTGTGTTTGTCCGTTAGCAACATTTTGTATTGTTACGGTATCATTACGATTGATTTTTGGCATATCGCGAACGATAGTTTCTGTAACTTGTCGTTGTTGTGTTTGTCCAGCTTCGCGATTATCGTCTTCGCTATTTACAATTTCATCTTTACTTAATTTGTAATCTTCTTTTTGGCGAACCACTTTTGCTTCTTCAATAACAGGAATATTTTGAGCTGGTAAATCACCTTTAAATAAAAATGATATTACGTCTCTATTTATGCTTTCAAGCATAGAGCGGAACAAGTTGAAAGCTTCAAATTTATAGATAAGCAATGGATCTTTTTGTTCGTGAACGGCTAACTGAACTGATTGTTTCATTTCGTCCATTTTACGTAAGTGCTTTTTCCAAGCTTCATCAACGATAGACAAAGTGATGTTTTTCTCAAAGTCAGCAACAAGTTGCGTTCCTTGAGTTTCGTACGCTTTCTTCAGATCCGTGACTACATTGAATGTTTTTATACCATCTGTAAATGGAACTACTATGCGCTCAAACTGATTGTTTTTCTCCTCATATACATTTTTGATAATAGGAAATGCTTCTCTTGCGCTTCGTTCTGTTTTTTCAGTATAAAACTCTAGCGTTGCTTTATACAGTTTACCTGTAATTTCAATTTCGGTGAGTTTAGCAAAATCAGCTTCAGAAACTGGAGAAGTATAAGAGAAATAACGAATAATGTCAAATTCAAAATCCTTGAAACTATTTTTTGCTTTGTTTTCGTTAACAATTAATTCGCAAGTATCATAAAGCATATTCGCGATATCGAGTTTTAAACGGTCTCCAAATAATGCATGACGACGACGTTTGTAAACGACTTCACGTTGCGCATTCATAACATCATCATATTCTAATAAACGTTTACGAACACCAAAGTTATTTTCTTCTACCTTTTTCTGAGCACGCTCAATAGATTTTGTCATCATAGAATGCTGAATTACTTCGCCTTCTTGTAATCCCATTCTATCCATTACTTTTGCTACTCTTTCAGAACCAAATAAACGCATCAAGTTGTCTTCAAGAGAAACATAGAACTGAGAGCTTCCTGGATCTCCTTGACGACCAGCACGACCACGTAACTGTCTGTCTACACGACGAGAATCATGACGTTCTGTACCAACGATTGCTAAACCACCAGCGGCTTTAACCTCGGCAGATAATTTGATATCGGTACCACGACCAGCCATATTGGTAGCAATGGTTACCACTCCCGCTTTTCCTGCTTCTTCAACAATTTGAGCTTCTTTCTTGTGCATTTTTGCATTCAATACGTTGTGAGTTACACCGCGCATTTTCAACATTCTACTTAATAATTCTGAAATCTCTACAGAAGTTGTACCAATAAGAACTGGTCTTCCTGCTTTTGACAATTCCGTTACATCCTCGATTACAGCATTAAACTTTTCACGAGTTGTTTTATAAATAAAATCTTCTTTATCAAATCTCGCCATTGGTCTGTTCGTCGGAATTTCTACCACATCCAGCTTATAGATTTGCCATAGCTCTCCAGCTTCTGTAACAGCTGTTCCTGTCATACCACCTAGTTTGTTGTACATTCTAAAGTAGTTTTGCAAAGTCACAGTTGCAAATGTTTGTGTAGCAGCTTCAATTTTTACGTTTTCTTTGGCTTCAATCGCTTGGTGCAGACCATCAGAATAACGACGACCATCCATGATACGTCCTGTTTGTTCATCGACAATCATGATTTTATTATCCATGATTACGTATTCTACATCCTTTTCGAATAAAGCATATGCTTTTAAAAGTTGTGTCAAGGTATGTATACGCTCACTTTTTACACCAAAATCACGGAATAATTGTTCTTTTTCTTCTGCTTCCGCATCTTTGTCTAATTTTTTCTTTTCAATGCGGGCAATTTCTGTCCCGATGTCTGGAAGAACGAAGAAGTCTGAATCGGTATCTCCTGAAAGGAATTTGATTCCGTTATCAGTCAATTCTACTTGATTATTTTTTTCTTCAATTACAAAATACAAAGCTTCGTCAATCTTGTGCATCTCGCGATTGTTGTCCTGCATGTATGTGTTTTCGGTTTTTTGAAGTAATTGTTTGATTCCTTCTTCACTCAAAAACTTAATCAATGCTTTGTTTTTAGGTAAACTTCTATAGGCTCTTAATAATAAGAAACCACCCTCTTTAGTAGTACCTTCTTTGATTAATTTTTTGGCCTCAGTAAGAAAACCATTTGCTAGTTGACGCTGTAACGCTACTAAATTTTCAATTTTTGGTTTCAATTCGTTGAATTCATGACGATCTCCTTGAGGAACCGGACCAGATATAATAAGTGGTGTACGAGCATCATCAATCAATACAGAATCGACCTCATCGACAATTGCATAATTGTGTTTTCTCTGCATCAAGTCTTCTGGCGAATGTGCCATGTTATCTCTTAAATAATCAAAACCAAACTCATTATTTGTTCCGTAGGTAATGTCAGAGTCGTATGCTTTTTTTCTTCCTTCAGAGTTCGGTTGGTGATTATCAATACAATCAACAGTCAATCCGTGAAATTCAAATAAAGGTGCTTTCCAAGTACTATCACGTTTAGCCAAATAATCATTTACAGTTACAAGGTGTACACCGTTGCCAGTCAATGCATTTAAATATAAAGGTAGAGTTGCTACCAAAGTTTTTCCTTCTCCCGTTTGCATTTCGGCTACTTTTCCTTCATGCAAAACCATTCCACCAATCAATTGTACATCATAATGAATCATGTCCCAAGTAATTTCTTTACCTGCAGCATTCCATGTATTAGCCCAAATTGATTTGTCTCCTTCTAAAGTGATATAACCTTTTGTTGCAGAAAGTTCTCTGTCCTTTGCAGTGGCAGTAACTGTAATTTGTGAATTGTCTTTGAAACGTCTTGCGGTTTCTTTAACAACAGAAAAAGCTTCTGGAAGAATTTCCATCAACGTTTTTTCGGATATTTCATAAGCTTCTTTTTCTAAAGCGTCTATTGCGCTGTAGATATCTTCGCGCTGGTCTATGTCTTCAATACTTTCAACTTCCGTCTTAAGAGCAGTTATTTTTGCATCTTTTTCGGCACGATCTTCTTTTATTTTCTCTTTAAAGAAAACAGTTTTAGCTCTTAACTCATCATTTGATAATGATTGTAAAGCGCTTTCGAAAGTTTTTATTTTATTTAAATAAGGTTGTAAAGCTTTGACATCTTTTTGTGATTTGTCACCCACAAAGACTTTTATAATACTGTTTATGAAACTCATGATTTATTTTTATTTTTATTTTTTTATAACTGTGAAAATTTAAACCAAAAAAAAGCCTCTTTAGAGACTTTTTCTTTGTTTACTTTTTAATATTCATCCTCATTCCAAAGATAATCTTCGTCAGTTGGATAATCTGGCCAAATTTCTTCCATTGATTCATATATCTCGCCTTCGTCTTCAATTGACTGAAGGTTTTCTACTACCTCTAATGGAGCTCCAGCTCTAATAGCGTAGTCAATAAGTTCGTCTTTGTTAGCAGGCCACGGTGCATCGCTTAAATATGATGCTAATTCTAATGTCCAATACATATTTATCGATTTAGTTTTGTGCAAAAATAAATTTTTTACCGAAGAAGACAAGCAAAAAATCATTTATTTTTTATAAAGTTAAGAACGTCTATTTTTTGTAATCCGTTTTTGATTTTTAATGATCCATTTTTGACATTATATATGACAACTTAAGACTAAAAAAAACCTTCAATAATTATACTGATTATTGAAATTTACCTTCTGAATAATGAATACTATTTTCTTGCTATCCATTTTACTTCATCAGCCTTCAAATCAAAAGACAACTTTCGTGCCAATACAAAAAGATAGTCAGAAAGTCGGTTTAAGTATTTGATAGCAATTTCGGCAACAGGTTCATTATGACTTAAATGTACAGCTAAACGTTCTGCGCGACGGCACACACAACGTGCAATATGACAATATGACACAGTTTGATGCCCGCCTGGTAAAACAAAATGTGTCATTTGCGGAAGTGATTCTTCCATGGTGTCTATTTCTTTTTCTAATAATTCGATATCGCTTTCAACTATTCCCAGATTTTTTAAACGAAGTTCCCCATTTTTCATTACTTCTTTTTCGGGAGGAGTTGCCAAGATTGCTCCAACAGTGAACAATCTATCTTGAATTTCGATCAGAATTTCTTTATAGTGGCTATTCATTTCTTGGTCTCGAACAAGTCCTATATGGGAATTCAATTCATCAACTGTTCCATAGCTTTCTATTCTTATGTGATCTTTTGAAACACTTGTTCCTCCAAAGAGTGCAGTAGTACCGCCATCTCCAGTTTTGGTATATACTTTCATTTTTATTTTTTGAAATTTTATTTGCCGATTTTTAATTAAAACAAGTTCTTTATCTTATTTACTAGTACTGTATTCTTCTTTCTGAGTATCGCTTTCAATAATTCCATCACGCAAACGGATTACTCTGTGTGCATAAGCAGCTATTTCTTCTTCGTGAGTTACCAGAATTACAGTATTTCCTTGCGCGTGTATATCGCCAAAAAGCTTCATGATTTCTAACGATGTCTTACTGTCAAGATTTCCTGTTGGCTCATCGGCTAGAATAATTGAAGGGTTGTTAACCAAAGCTCTTGCAATAGCTACACGCTGTCGTTGCCCTCCCGAAAGTTGATTGGGTTGGTGATCCATCCTGTCGCCAAGATTTACTTGATTAAGTACTTCAGTAGCGCGGATATTTCTTTCCGATTTTGAAAAACCAGCATAAATCATTGGTAAGGCCACGTTATCTAAAGCTGTTGTTCTTGGCAAAAGATTAAAGGTTTGAAATACAAAACCAATTTCTTTGTTTCTAATTTCGGCTAATTCATCGTCTTTCATGTGACTGACATCTTTTCCGTTCAATATATAGCTACCAGAAGTAGGTGTGTCCAAACAACCTAAAAGATTCATTAAAGTTGACTTGCCAGATCCCGAAGGTCCCATTAATGCAACATATTCGCCTTTATTTATTTGTAAATCAATTCCTTTTAGTACGTAGACAATTTCGTTTCCTAGCACAAAATCGCGTTTGATATCGGTGATTTTTATAAGTAGTTCTGTCATTAGAATTTACAATTGCAGATTATTTTTTTTCGTTTTTAAAGTACAATGACTTTTTTATTAATCATTAGTAGAATAGAATACATTTTTGTTACAAACAGATTTTTAGAAGCAATGAATTTACGACTTTTATCGCAAAATGAGCCGTTTATATCCGCATTAATCAATTTTCTATCAAAATTTTTTAAAATACTTTCATAATTCCTAGCTTATAGATTTAAGCGCTAGTACTGTGCATATATTTGCTACAGAAATCTTAACAAAAATCAAATTTATGAAAACTACAAAAATGTTATTAGGAATGGCTGTAATGGCTTTGGTATTCACATCATGTAAGGATGAGAAAGAAGTACAAGCTCAAAAAACGGTTGATACATATGTTGTATATGTAGATTCATTAGGAAATATGGATTCAACAGCTACAAGAGATAATTGGCAGTCAATAGAAACTACCTACGAAATGCGTAGTGCAGAAGCAGAAGCAGCTGTAGCAAATATTAAAGACAGTATAAAAGCACAAGAACGTATTAATGATAGTAAAGCAAAATATGAGGATTTAAAAGCTAAAATAAATGCACAAGTAGCCGCTGAAAAAGCCGCTGCAAATCCTAAACAATTATTAAGAAATGCATTGTTTGGCGAAGGAAAAGTTGGCGACGATATGAATTTTTCTTGGGTAAATGCATCAAACATTCTTGGAGTTTATCAATCTTTTGTTGATACAGCTCAAAAAAATAAAGATGCTTATACTCGTGAGGATTGGGATGAAGTAAAATTGATGTATGAAGCACTTGATAGCAGAAAAAATACAGTTGAAAAAGAAGGGCTTAGCTCTGCTGATAATTTGAAAATTGCAGGTTTAAAATTGAAATTTGCACCTATGTTAACTGTAAATAGAATGGGAGCTAAATCTGCTGAAATGTCTAAAGCAAAAGAATAAACAACAACTAATTATACTATTTCATTGAAAAAATGGCAATCAGAAATGATTGTCATTTTTTTTGTTGTACCTTTTTTCAAAAGGAAACGAATAGGATATGTCAATACGAAAGCTTAATTTGATATTTTGTAAATCTTTTTTATGTCTTTTAATATTTGATCAAAATCAATGTTTAAGTCAATTAATTTACCGGTATGAATATCAAAAACCCAACCATAAACTTTTAAGTTTCTTAGGTTTGAAGCCTTTTGCACTTCGGCAGTTTTAATAATATTGATACATTGTTCTTGTACATTCAGTTCGACCAGTTTTTTATATTTTTCCTGTTCATTCTGTATGGCATCCAGTACTTTTTGGTGAAGTCTATAAACATCCCTAATGTTTCTAAGCCAAGGATTTAATATGCCTAAATCAGATTGTTGCATGGCAGCAAGTACTCCTCCACAACCATAATGACCACAAACCACTATGTGATTTACTTTTAAATGAACCACTGCATAATTGATAACCGACATTGAATTGAGATCTGTATTAGGTACCATATTGGCTATGTTTCGATGTACAAAAACTTCCCCAGGTTGCAAGCCCATTAGTTCCTCAGCCGAGACACGACTATCAGAACAACCAATGTAAAGGAATTCAGGAGCTTGACCTGCTCCTAATTTATCGAAATAATCCGGATCAAGTTGAAGTTGTTTAGTAATCCAACTGCTATTATTAGCAAAAATCTGTTTAATATCCATAATTTTTTATTATATAAAAGCTGTAAAGCTACGTTCTAATTATAAAGTGTTCTTTTCTTTGTTCGTATCTAAAGAAGACCAAACCCCATTGGAATGTGTCAATAGTAACAGTTACTTTGGGGTGGTTTTTAATAATTTCCCAAGCAGCTTCCATTTCTGAGGACCAATGTATATCATCAAATATCCAAACTGTTTCATTGGTAATAGTTGGTAATACTAAATCAAAATAATTTAAAGTAGCTTCCTTAGAATGATTACCGTCAAAATAGACAAGTTGAAAACTTAAATTCGAAAGTTTAAAGCCACTCAAATAGCTGCCAAATTCAGTAACTAAAGAAGTAATATTATTTAAGCCAAATTTACTAAATTGATTTTGAGCAATTGAAGCGGTTTCAGGACAACCTTCCAGGGTTATTAGTGAAGACTTTTTATTGCCTAGCGCCAGTGCAGCAGTCGATAATCCTAATGAAGTACCAATTTCTAAAACATTTTGCTTTTGCTCACTATCACCAGATAATGTTTGAAAGTATTCCGCAATGCGATACAATAACTGCGCTCTTTTTTTTGAAATCCCCGCAGTTTGCGCAATTTTTGAGATTTGTCTTGTATTCGATTTAAATACTCGAGAACCTGCCCCAAAATCGGTTACTTCAATGGTATTCTTGTTTTGTAGTAATGCATCTCGATAGTTTGATAAAACCTGATAATAGGGTTTTTGGGTTTTGTCATAGAAACATTTTGTCAATAAACAATAGACAAATGGAGAATGAACTGCATGTTCGTTTTTGGAGTGCCAAAGAAATTTTAAATACGATTTTATTTGAAAAAACATAGGTGTTATGATGCAAAGGTTCGCAAAGTTTAATACACAAAGATACACAGAGATTTTTATTTTAAAGAAAAACTAAAAACAAAACTTAGCGAATCTCTGTGTTGTCTTTGCGAAACTTTGCGAAACTGCCTTTTTAATTCGTGGTTTAAACTATCTTTGCGCCCTTGGAATTTACACCAATAACAATACAGATTCATAGGATGATAATTGAAGAAATTGAAAATAAAATTAAAATAACTTCGGAAGAAATTGAGCGTTGTATTGCTGTATTAGCACAATTAAATACCGATACAGATCAAATTTTTGATATTCCAAAAGTACAGAGAACCGCTTTGATTAAAGCAGCAGGACAATTTGCACGCCCTGATCGTGATGAACTTGTTCGTAGAAAAAAAGACGGAAAAGCAATAGCCAAACGCAAGCAAGAAAAGAAAGACAGGACGGCTCGTAAGGAAACCGGAATTCGTTCAGCTCGTGAAGCAAGTGTTTTTACAGCACCAAAACTTTTGGCGGCCAATGAATTGCAAAACAAAGAGCAACTAGAACTAGAAACTCCCAGAAAGTGTTACGTCTGTAAAACGGAGTATACAAAAATGCACCATTTTTATGATTCGATGTGCACAGATTGTGGCGACTATAATTATGCGAAGCGTTTTCAAACCGCCGATGTAAACGGTCAAATTGCCGTAATTACAGGTTCTAGATTAAAAATAGGGTATCATATTACTTTAATGCTTCTGCGAGGTGGCGCAACAGTAATTGCAACTACTCGTTTTCCAGTAGATTCTGCTTTGCGTTTTGCCAAGGAAGATGATTTTATGCATTGGGGACATCGCCTAAAAATTCATGGCTTGGACTTACGTCACATTCCGAGCGTAGAGATTTTTTGTAATTTTATTGAACAAAAATACGGTCGATTGGATATTCTAATCAATAATGCGGCACAGACCGTTAGACGACCAGCAGGTTTTTATACGCATTTAATGGAAAATGAAGAGCGAATAATTTCTTCGTTACCAAAGCAAGCGCAAGATTTACTATTAGATCATCAAGATTGTCTAGATGAATTAAAAGTGCTGACAACAGGTGCTTCTTCAAACCAGAATATGCCCGTAACTTGGCACGGACCTGAACCAGGAATTGGTTTGCGGGCTTCCGCCAAATTGTCTCAGATCCCGTATTCGTTCGATAATACATTAGTAGCTCAAGAAGTTTTTCCAGAGGGCAAACTCGATGCCGATTTGCAGCAAGTAGATTTGCGCAAAACCAACAGTTGGCGTTTAAAATTAGGGCAAATTGAAACTACTGAAATGATCGAAGTACAGCTTGTGAATTCAGTAGCTCCCTTTGTGTTGTGCAACCGACTTTCGGAAGTTATGAAGAAAGACAATACGGGTAAAAAGCACATCATCAATGTTTCCGCTATGGAAGGAAAGTTTTACCGAGATTTTAAGGAAGACCGTCATCCACATACCAATATGGCGAAAGCGGCTTTAAATATGTTGACGCATACTGCTGCAGGAACTTTGGCAAAAGATGGAATTTTCATGAACGCAGTAGATACAGGTTGGGTAACCGACGAAGATCCAGCAGAATTAGCCAAAAGAAAACAGGAGGAACAAGATTTTCAGCCACCATTGGACATTGTAGATGGAGCGGCAAGAGTTATGGATCCGTTATTTGATGGTATAAATACAGGAAAACATTGGTCCGGAAAGTTTTTAAAAGATTATAATCCTATTTCTTGGTAGCGTATAATTTCCTTTAAACCACGCACTACTTTTATATACTTTATCAAGGATTTGTTAAAGCGCATTGTGTTTACAGTATATTGTGGTAGCTTGCTCCTTTATAAAATGAACATGAATCATCAACTTATTTTACATATAGACAATCTTGCGTTTAGACAATTTATTTCGTTGTCGTATTTGCATGATGATTCATTTTTACAAAGTTCCAAAGAGTTTATTTCATAATCCCTGTCACATCCAAGACAGGGACATCTTCTGATCCTTTTATATATTTAACCGTCAATTGCAAATTGATGTCAATTTTGATCATAGAATACTCCTTCTAAAAAGGAAGTAGCATTTTGTGTTTGGGTCTTTGGCAAAATTGCATCGTAGCATTGGTACAAAAAAATAAAAATGACACAAGAAATAACACTTACAACAGGAGTTTACGATTTAATTAAAGATCATTTAAGAAGAAAAAAAGCAACTCCAAAAGAAGAGGAAATATTATTATTACAGCTCAAACATGCCAAACAGCTAACTCGCAAGAATTTGCCGCTAGATGTGGTTACTATTGATGCTAAAGTGACCGTAAAGAACCTTGAATCGAATGAAGAGGAAGTATATACTTTTGTGCCGCCACTTAGAGCAAAACGAAGAAACAATACAGAATCAATTCTCAGTCCTATTGGTCTTGCTTTAGTAGGATGTAAAATAGGAGACGAAGTAAATTGGGATCTTGAAGGCGCTACTAAAAAAATGCAAATTCTAAACGTCGAAAGATTAGATTAATTATAAAACAAAAGCCGGTAATTTAGATTACTGGCTTTTTTATTTTTAAGTCTTTTTAGAAATGATTACCTATTTTTTGCAGACTACTATTTTTGTAATAGTTACTTTACTGCAATTAATTTTATATCAAAAATAAGTACGGAACCTCCAGGAATACCATTGTAATCACTATTGCCATATCCTAAATGAGCAGGAACCAAAAGTATACCACTACCGTCTGTTTTAAAATATTGAATTCCTTCGGTCCATCCTTTTATAACTCTATTTAAGGGAAAAGAAGTTCCTGTAGTGCTGCCCGGATCAAAAGTGATTCCATTAGTGTAATACCCTTTGTAGGCTACAGTTACAGTAGAAGCTGCTGTAGGTTGGGCTCCAGTTCCAGGTTCATTAACTACATAATACAAACCAGAATCACTTCGTGTAGCTGTCAAATTATTTTTGGCAATATAATCCTTAATTTCTTTTTCGTTTTGGGCAACATAGTCAACTTCGGAATCTTTAGAACAAGAAACAAAGAGCGTAAAAATTAGTAGAGCAGACAATAAATGTTTCATAGGGGATTTTTTATTTTTTAAAGCACAAATATAATAAAATGAAGTAGGGATTTTGTTAAAAGCAGTTGCAGCTAAAAAATCATGCTTTACTAAAAAGTTAGGAATAACGGAATGACGCGTTAAATATCAAAAACTGTTAGCAACAGGCATTAATCTTTTATTATGCTCTCAATTTCTTTTTGTAAGGCTATTTCTGTATTAATAATATCTAACATTAATAGTTTCATAAATTCTTTTTTATCTTTTCCAGTTTCTTTCGTATTTGCATAAACAAAATCTGGTAATCTTTCACTTTTCATTTTTAACATTTCCTTTTGCTCCTCAATATTCGCCAAAGCAGATATTTTTTTATACTCCATTAGTTCTATCTTCGAATTAGATAGCGCTTTTAAAGAATTAATTTTTATTGCAGGTATATAAATTCCTTTAGCTTTAATTGTTATATCAAGTAATGATATTTTAGGATCCTGAATATAAAAATCAATAGTGTCAACGAGAGATTTTTGAATTACGATCTTGTCTAAAATATCTTGATTGGTTTCAGCTAATTCTTTATTAATTGAAGAAGAGATTTGATTAATGTACTTTTTGTCTTTTCGATTTTCATTCCAGTTGTTGATCCACAACGCTATAAGAATTCCAACAATTACTGGAATTATTTCTTTGACAAACTGTTTTATATATTTTTTCATATGATTTTTGATTGTGTAAATTTTTATGTTTGTTAGTGAAGTCTTGCCGTTACTCTAGGTTTGGGGAAATTGACACCTGAGTATTTTTGGCGGAAACGAAGGTATGATAAAAAATAGTAATAACAGTAAAATCCCCACACGTGCTACAGCGAAAAGACGAAGTAATCTCGTGAAACGGCTGTTAATTGATGTGTCTTTATTTATCAATATTTAAAATACATGGTTTGCAAATTGAAAACTATTTAATTACATTTGTCAAATGAAAATTCTTGTAAAGAAAACAATTTTATATTATACCCAAAAATATCCAATTGCAAAAATGCAATTATTAATTTGGTATAATGAATTTACAAAATGTGATTTTAGAAATTTTAATGAACTTAAAAGAGTTTACGGAAATGCAAGTATTGTAAATAATGAAAGAGTTGTCTTCAATATTAAAGGAAATGATTATCGATTAGTTGTTTCAATAAATTTTTCCCAAACAGCTTGTTATGTAATCTGGTTCGGAACTCATAGTGAGTATGATAAAATCAATGTCGAAACAGTTGATTTTGATACAGCAATTTTAAACTTTAAAAAGCAATAATTATGAATTGGAAAGTATTAAAAACAGAAGAAGATTATAATAAAGCTTCAATCAGATTGATGGAGATATTCCACGCAAAAGCTAACACTATAGAAAGTGATGAATTGGATTTGCTTTCGGTTTTAGTGAAAGATTATGATGATAGACATTATCATTTGCCCGAACTTGATGCATTAGAAGTTATCAAATATAAAATGGAAGAAATGGGATTGAAAGCGAAAGACTTGGAGTCAATTATAGGAAGTAAAGGACACGTTTCTGCAATTCTTTCAGGAAAGCGTGAAATTACTTTAAAAATGGCTCAAAAACTAAAAAATTACTTTAGCATTCCTGCAGAAGTTTTTCTACACACCGCTTAAAATATCCTTGATTTACTTGAATTTTCCTGATTTTTTTGGGCATATCTCACAGTGTCCAAGCGCTTGGCGAGGTTGGGAAATTTATACCTCAGTATTTCTGGCCGAAACGAAGATTTGATAAAAAACGTTAATTTTACTAAAACACCAATCTCACCAAACGCCTGTTAGTGGCAGTTTTCTTTAATTTGCAATTCAATATTTCGTTTAAGTTCTTCTGGTTTTCTAGAGGGAACAATAATTGATTCTCCATTTTTTAAATTTATTTTAATTCCGTATTTGACATTTGAAAATCTATTCGAATCACAATATTGATAAAGTTGTAATTTATAGAATTCAAAGAATGTAGAAAATTTTATTTTTTCTACATTATCAATATTATTGTACTTAATTACACCTCTATTAAGTAAAATTAAAGTGCTAAATTTAAAATCCAATTTATTTACTGTATTGTCGATCAGAAAAATATTTTTCGACATTATAAATAAAGTTATTATTGAAGTAAAAAGTATAAAGTAACTTTTAAAAACTAAAAACATTGCAATACAAATCAAATAGTACCAATATTTAAGTGCGCTTTCTTTTTCAATAAATAACATATCCTAGGTTGTTTCGCTCAAATTGCCACTAACTTGTATATATCCGCGTAAAACTTTCGTCTATAAACATAAATGTAGGTGATTTTGATGCAGTTTCACCGTATTTTTTTTTCGAAGATATTAAATATTTCTTACAAATTGGAAAAGGAATTTTTACTGAATATTTCATTATTATCAAGGACAACAAAAATGAACTTATCTTTCTCTCTAGCCCTGACCGAAGTGATATCCCATTGTTTTTTTTCTTAAAAAAAATAATGGAATTTAACGTAGAGCAGGACGATGTGCCTAAAAAATGCCCAATGATGCTGCTCCTAATAATACCATAGATTTTGTAAAAACCAAAAAAGGATTGAAATATTAAATACTTCAATCCTTGATTTATGTTGTCGATTCTTGCTTAGAAAGAAATTTATCCTTCTATCTTAGCGCTCAATTCAAACCATCTTTCCTCTTTATCCTCCATTTTGTTATTGATGTTTTCGAGTTCTTTGGCTTTGGCCAAAACATCGCTTTCGACTACTTTACTTTCGGCGAAAAGGAGTTCGATAGCCGCTTTTTGAGCTTCCAAATCTTTGATTTCTTTCTCGATTTTCTGAAATTCTTTTTGCTCATTAAACGTCAAATTGCCTGTAGGATTGTTTTGTTTCCAGTCTTTCTTTTCGGCTTTGTTTTCTTCTTTTTGAGCTACATCGGCACTGTCTTCGTAGGCTCTAAAATCAGAGTAGTTACCAGGGAAATCCTCAATCACACCGTCACCTCTAAAAATAAATAAGTGATCTACAATTTTATCCATAAAGTACCTGTCGTGAGAAACCACAACCAAACAGCCAGGATAATCCAGAAGAAAACTTTCTAGCACATTTAGGGTTACAATATCTAAATCGTTGGTTGGCTCATCGAGAATCAAGAAGTTAGGATTCTGAATCAAAACAGTACACAAGTACAAACGCTTCAATTCTCCACCGCTCAATCTGTCTACAAAATCATATTGTTTTTTGGCATCAAAAAGAAAACGCTCCAACAATTGCGAAGCCGAAATCAATTTCCCTTTCATCAGCGGAATAAATTCTCCATATTCCTTAATCACATCAATAACACGCTGACCCGGTTTTGGGTTTATACCACTTTGTGTATAATAGCCCACTTTAATGGTTTCGCCAATAACTACTTTTCCGCTATCAAGCGGCAGCGTTCCTGTCAATAAATTCAAAAAAGTAGATTTTCCAGTTCCATTTTTTCCAATGATTCCAATACGCTCACCACGTTGAAAATCAAAACTGAAATTATCTAAAATAACGTGATCCTTAAATTTTTTCGAAATCTTGTGAAGCTCAATAATCTTGCTTCCCATGCGTTCCATATTAATCTCTAGCTCTACTTTATTTTCGCGACGACGGCTTTGCGCTTTTTCCTTGATGTCGTAAAAATCATCCTGACGTGATTTCGATTTGGTCGTTCTCGCTTTTGGCTGACGGCGCATCCATTCTAGTTCCTTCACAAAAAGATTCTGTGCTTTATCGACACTCGAATTTTCGGAGGCAATGCGTTCCTCTTTTTTCTCTAAATAATAAGAGTAATTCCCTTTGTATTGGTATAATTTTCCGTTGTCAAGTTCTATGATTTCGTTGCACACACGTTCTAAAAAGAAACGGTCGTGCGTTACCATAAACAACGTAATATTTTCTTTGGTAAAGTAACTTTCAAGCCACTCGATCATCTCTAGATCTAAGTGATTGGTGGGTTCATCAAGAATTAATAAATCAGGGCGATTAATTAAAATGATGGCAAGAGACAGACGTTTTTTTTGTCCACCCGAAAGGTTTTTTACTTTTAATTTAAAGTTTTCCAACTTCAATTTAAATAAAATTTGCTTGAATTGTGTTTCAAAATCCCAAGCATTGTGTTGGTCCATTCCGTCAAAAGCCTTTTGGTAGGCATCTTCGTCTTCAGGATTTTCTAATGCTTTTTCGTAGGCTTCAATAACTTTTAAAGTTTCATTATCCGATGCGAAAATGCTTTCCTCAATAGTTAATTCCTCCTGCAAATTATTATTTTGCGATAGAAACGCCATTTTGATTCCTTTTCTCAAAACAACTTGTCCGGTATCGGGTTCGTCAAGACCATTAATAATACTCATAATAGTCGTTTTTCCAGAGCCATTTTTGGCAATAAAAGCGATTTTTTGATCTTTATTAATTCCGAACGATATCTCTTTAAAAAGCGTTCGCTCTCCATAAGACTTTGAAATATTTTCTACTGATAAGTAATTCACAACGCTAATTTTTTTGCAAAAGTAAGCTATTATAACAGCAAATGCGAATCGAGAAAATTAAAAGGGAAATAGTCGACCGTTTTTCGTTCTTTTTATTGCTTTAAAAACAAACTTAAATCAACCAAACTTATTTTTGCAGGCGTGTTTACCAACGGTTTTTTTACCGTGGCTTCATTGGTCAAGTAAAATAATTTTCCGTCTTCGGTAGCAATTCCTTCAATCTGATGAAATGGAAGTTTAATTTTAACTTTCCGCTTGTTTCCTGTCAAAAAATCATTCTTTTTGTAGTCATACAGTAAGTACAAAAACGGATGTAATGTATTCGAGTAGCCCGTTAGCACAATTCTTTTACCGCCTGGCAATACTGTTGCGCCCGTGATCAATCCTTGCACATTCAGGTTTCCTTTAAATTTTGCTTTGTATGTACCGGGAACTTTTGGCAACGCATACACACAACTTTTATTCGATTTCCATTGCTTGGTAAACAAATAAATACTGTCTTGTAAAACCACAAAAGCCTCGCAGTCAAAATCGGTTGTATTTGCTTTTTTTGCATTAAAATCAGACTGATTCGAATATGAAAAAGCAATCGTGTCAATGATGGGAGCGTTTCTTAAAAAAGACTTTTTTTCGATACGCAAGATTTTGAGATCCGTTCGGTTTCCGGCCAAATTGTTTCCAAAATCACCCAGGTAGAGATACAAACTATCTTGCGAGATTTCTTCCCAGTCCTTATTTTTCACTCCAATTAAGTTGATTTTTTTTTCAATTTTCCCTTCTAAATTCATGCCGTATAAAGTTGTATCATAATCATCATTTTGCGTCCAGAGCAAATGGTCAAAAGCAATCAAACCCGAAGTTTCAGCGATGGAATCACTCAGTTTTTTAGAAAATACCACTTTTACTTTTGCGGAAGCATAACAACAACTACCATTATTTTCGGTAGCTTTTGCTTCAAAATTTTTAGCCAAAGGATCCGTACAGCCGAGAATTTGGGCATACGAGCCAATTGTGTTGAAAAGGATAAGCCAAAAAATATTTTTCACAGTTTAAGTTTGATATAAAAAGTAAGGTACTCAAAAAAAGGTATTGAAGTATAAAAAAAGTATAAAATTGAGGAGAGAATGATTAGTGATTTATCAGCAGGCATGGGTTCCTGCTGTCATTCCAATCTTTTTTGTCCCGTCTCAAAAACGGAACAAAAAAGGATTTTCCCTTCCATCAGGACTAGGAGGTTTTATTTTTTCTATCTTGGTGTCTAATACAATTAACTGTATGATTGCATGAAAACTTTCTAAGTATATTTTGTTTAGCAAAAGAACTCTAAAAAGAATCGCATTTTCTGTACAAAAAAAGAGGGTTTTCGAGACAGGAAAACTTAAAAAGAGGTAAATTTGTCTGAAAATTAAGAGGCACAGATAATTTTAAAAATATTTTTTGTTTCTTTCATCTATTCTCTAATTTTTCAATAAGCAGATAAAAAAAAATTTACTATTTTTAGAATTATGCTCAGAAAGCTCTAATTTCAGGCTTGAAAATGATTCAAGTATCGAAAAAAGGCGGGTAGTAAAAATAACGTAAAAATTACATTAAGTGTAATTTATATTGAGAATATTTAGTAATTTCGCAAACTGAAAATCAAAATCACCTTTTAGGTTAGTAATATGGCAAGATTTGAATTAAAACTTCCAAAAATGGGAGAGAGTGTTGCGGAAGCAACCATCACAAATTGGTTAAAAGAAGTAGGAGATAAAATCGAAGCAGACGAAGCGGTACTAGAAATTGCTACTGATAAAGTAGATTCTGAAGTGCCATCGGAGGTTTCGGGTGTCTTAGTTGAAAAATTATTCGGCAAAGATGATTTGGTTCAGGTAGGACAAACAATTGCTATTATCGAAACCGATGGTGACTGTGCAGAAACTCCAGCCAAGGAATCAGCTCCAGCTGCTGTTGCCGAAATTGAAAAAACAATTGAAGCAGTCAAAGAAGCGGTTGCCACACCAACTGATTTTTCTGAAACCGATAAATTCTTTTCACCATTAGTAAAAAATATTGCTAAGGAAGAAGGTATTTCTTTGGGCGAACTAATAAGTATAAAAGGTTCGGGCAAAGAAGAACGTGTTACCAAAGAAGACATATTAAAATATGTCGCAGATAGAAAAGCAAAAGGATCAGCTCCACAACCACAAAATGTAGTTCAGAATACCGTAGCTCCAGTACAACCAGTAGCAAGCAAACCGCAAACCGTTTCGGTAAACGGAGGCGATGAGATTGTTGAAATGGACAGAATGCGTAAATTGATTGCGGGTTACATGGTGGCTTCTGTACAAACATCAGCTCACGTACAATCATTTATCGAAGTTGATGTGACGAATATCGTAAAATGGAGAGAGAAAAATAAAAACACTTTCGAAAAGAGAGAAGGAGAGAAGTTAACATATACTCCAATTTTCATGGAAGCTGTTGCAAAAGCGTTGAAGGATTTCCCAGGAATGAATATATCTGTAGATGGTAATTTTATCATCAATAAGAAAAATATTAATCTTGGTATGGCAGCATCATTGCCAAATGGAAACCTAATTGTTCCTGTTATTAAAAATGCAGATCAATTGAATTTGGTTGGCATGGCCAAAGCGGTAAACGATTTGGGAGGACGTGCAAAAGCAGGAAAACTAAAACCAGACGATACGCAAGGCGGAACCTATACGGTGACGAATGTGGGAACTTTTGGTAGTGTTTTTGGTACTCCAATTATCAATCAACCACAAGTTGGAATTTTAGCACTTGGAGCGATACGAAAAGTACCTGCGGTTATTGAAACTCCAGAAGGTGATTTTATAGGCATCCGTCAGAGAATGTTTTTATCTCACAGTTATGATCATCGTGTCGTAGATGGAGCATTAGGAGGAAGCTTCGTGAAACGCGTAGCTGAATATCTTGAAGCTTTTGATGTTAATAGAGATGTTTAAAAATATATAATTACAATTTAGACCCGACTATTTTTTAAAGTAGTCGGGTTTTTAATTTTAGGGTACTTTTGCAACTTTAAACTTTAAAGAGTGGAAAAATTCAAACACAAATCTTTATATTTGTAACAATTCAAAAACAAAAAATGGAACTTAAACTCAATAAACCAATTTGCTTTTTCGATCTCGAAACTACAGGAATCGACATAGGAAAAGATAGAATTGTAGAAATATCTATATTTAAAGTTTTTCCCAACGGAAATAAAGAAAGCAAAACGTGGTTGGTCAATCCTACAATTCCAATTCCGGCACAAACAACAGCAATACACGGTATTAGTGATGAAAAAGTAGCTAATGAACCCACTTTCGCAGAACTAGCTTCTCAAGTATATAATATGATTAAGGATAGTGATTTGGCAGGATTTAATTCTGATCGTTTTGATATTCCGTTATTAGCCGAAGAATTGTTGCGAGCAGGAGTAGATTTTGATATGAAAGGAAGAGTCTCGGTGGATGTACAAACCGTTTTTCATAAAATGGAAGAGCGTACTTTGAGTGCTGCTCTTAAGTTTTATTGTGGAAAAAGTCTTGAAAACGCGCATTCTGCGGAAGCGGATACTATGGCGACTTACGAAATTCTAAAAGCGCAATTGGATCGTTATCCCGAATTAGAAAATGATATGAAATCATTATCGGAATTTACAACCAGAAAAAAAATTGCTGATTTTGCAGGAATGATCGCATTTGATAAAGACAACGAAGAAATTTTTACTTTTGGAAAACATAAAGGTATTAAAGTAGATAAAATACTAGAAACGGAACCCGGTTATTTCAGTTGGATTCAAAATGCTGACTTTCCTTTGTATACAAAAAAAGTATTGACAGCAATTAAATTAAGAAAACTAAATACTAAATAGTATTCAGTGGTCAGTGTTCAGTCGCATCTGAAAACTGACCACTGACCACTGATCACTTATTAATATGAAGATAATCTGCATTGGTAGAAATTATGCCAGCCATATAGAAGAATTAAAAAACGAAAGACCTCCAGAACCAGTGGTTTTTATGAAACCGGATTCCGCAGTTTTATTAAAGCAACATCCTTTTGTGATTCCAGAATTTTCTGAAGATGTTCATCATGAAATCGAAATTATTGTCAAAATAAGTAAAGTAGGAAAGTATATTGAGCCTAAATTTGCTCACAAATACTATGATGAGATCAGTGTAGGAATCGATTTTACGGCTAGAGATTTGCAAGAAAAATTAAAAGCCAAAGGTTTGCCATGGGAAAAAGCAAAAGCATTTGATGGTTCGGCAGTTATTGGAGAATTTTTACCAAAAAGTAATTTTGTTTCATTGGAAAATATTACATTTGAATTAACGAATAATAATAACGCTGTACAAAAAGGCAATTCCAGTCTGATGTTATGGAATATTGATGAACTGATTTCGTATGTTTCTCAATATTTCACTTTAAAGATTGGTGATATTATTTTTACAGGAACGCCAGCAGGAGTCGCAGCAGTGAAGCCAGATGATGTTCTAGAAGGATTTTTAGAGGGACAAAAACTATTTAGAATACAAGTAAAATAATGGCTTTAAAATACAATTTAGCAAAAGTGTACGCACTTTCAGACAACGATCCAGAATTTGTAAATGAAATTTTGACTTTGTTCGTGAACGAAGTTCCGGAAGATTTACAACAAATTGGTGAGGGAATTAAGAAAAAAGATCATAAGCATGCTTATGCGTATGCGCATAAAATAAAGCCTAGCCTTGATTTACTTGGTTTAAATGTAGCATTTGAAGAAATTCTTCAAATCGAAGCTTGGACCAAAACGGAAGGTAAAAAGAAAGAAATAATAGAAACCTACAAGAGTGTAAAAACGCAGATAAAAGAGGCTATTAAAGAATTGAAAAAAGATTTCGATCTTTAAATCTTAGTTTCGTATAAAAAGAATAAACATAAATTTTAATCAGAAGTAGCTCTTAATACAGCTACTGAAAGATTAAAATTTTTTTATATAACAAAACTTTTTCAGAGTGGCTAAATCTTCTTAAGCTGCTAGAGTACTAATAACAACACACATGAAAGCAACGATAATTACCATTGGTGATGAAATTTTAATTGGTCAAATTGTAGATACAAATTCTGCTTTTATTGCAAAATCACTAGACAAAATTGGTGTTGAGATCCATGAAATCCTTTCGATAAGCGATTCAAAAGAGCACATTTTAGAAACGTTCTCTAAACTTCAAAACACAGTCGATCTAGTTATTATTACAGGTGGTTTAGGTCCGACGAAAGATGATGTGACCAAAAAAACATTCTGTGATTATTTTGAAGATCATCTCGTGGTTGATGAAGCAGTTTTAACACATGTAACCCAACTAATTGAGCATTATTTTAAAAGAAAAATTAATCAAATAAATAAAGATCAGGCTTTAGTTCCTTCGAGATGCACCATACTTAACAATCAATATGGTACCGCGCCTGGAATGTGGATGAAAAAAGATAATACGGTTTTTGTTTCACTTCCAGGAGTTCCATTTGAAATGAAGCATTTGATAGAAGATGAGGTGATTCCTAAGGTAGTGAGAGAATACAAGCGACCTTATATAATTCATAAAACAATCTTGACGTACGGTCAAGGAGAAAGTTTGGTTGCGGAGCGAATCGAAAAATGGGAGGATAATTTACCGGATTTTTTAAAACTAGCTTATTTGCCAAGTATCGGGAAGTTGCGTTTGCGTCTTTCGGCTAGAGGAACTGATAAGGAAAAATTAGAGACTGCGTTAGAGGAGTATATAAGTTCACTGGATAACATTATTCATGATATCATTGTCGGTTTTGAGGAAGAAGATACAATTGAAGTAGTTTTGGGAAAATTGCTAACACAGCAAAAGAAAACGCTTTCAACGGCAGAAAGTTGTACGGGTGGTAAAATTGCTCAAACTTTAACTGAAGTTCCTGGTGCATCTAACTATTTTAAAGGAAGTGTTGTCTCGTATGCGACCGAAATTAAAATTGATGTTTTAGGAATTTCTGAAAGTATAATAAAGGAAAATTCTGTAGTGAGTGCAGCTGTTGCAAAAGCGATGGCTCTGAGTGTAAAAAAGCTAATGAATACAGATTATGCAATTGCAACTACAGGAAACGCAGGTCCTGAAAAGGGCGAGGCAAATGCAGAAGTAGGAACGGTATTTATTGCACTTGCAACACCAACCGAAGTTATTGTTGAAGAGTTTAATTTTGGTCAACCGCGTGAAAAAGTGATAGATAGAGCTGTGGTAAAGAGTCTCGAAATGTTGCAGAAAGAAATTTTGAAAAAAGTGTAATAAATATTTTGGTTTATAGGTTTATTTTTCTTTTCTTTGCACCCTGATTTTGAATAACGATAAAAGATAAGAATAATGTCAAGAGTTTGTGACCTTACAGGTAAAAGAGCGATGGTAGGAAATAACGTTTCTCACGCTATGAACAAAACTAAGAGAAAATTTTCTGTAAACTTAGTTAAAAAGCGTTTTTATCTTCCAGAAGAAGATAGATGGATTACTCTTAGAGTAGCAGCATCTACGATAAAAACAATTAATAAAAATGGAATTTCTGCAGTTTTGAAAAAAGCGCAGTCACAAGGATTTATTAAATAATCTTTTCCAAAATAAAAAAATAGCAAGATGGCAAAGAAAGGGAATAGAATCCAGGTAATTTTAGAATGTACTGAACACAAAACATCAGGTGTTGCGGGGACTTCAAGATACATAACAACAAAGAACAAAAAAAACACTCCAGACAGATTAGAGATTAAGAAATTTAATCCAATCTTGAAAAGAGTAACTGTTCACAAAGAAATTAAGTAATAATTAGAGATTTTGTAAATTCTCAAAATGGTTCTCCATTCGAGTTTTTATTATAATTTCAAACAACATTTGAATCATGGCAAAGAAAACCGTAGCATCGTTACAAACATCTTCTAAGAGATTATCAAAAGCCATCAAAATGGTGAAATCTCCAATAACTGGGGCATATACATTCGTAGAATCTATTATGACTCCTGAAGCAGTTGATGAATTCTTGAAAAAGAAATAATTAACTATCACATTATATAGAAAAGCTACTTTCATTCGAAAGTAGCTTTTTTATTTTCTATATTTACAGTTCGAAATCTAAAATGTTTAGTTTGTAGCGTTATTTTTATAAAATATTTTTTAAAAAAAAATGCTAACGAATTTTTTTTCGAAAATGTAAATTCAAGAACCGTAATTCTCAATTTTAAATGAGCTTTTTAAAAAAAATATTCTCATCGGAGAAAAAAGTGCCGAGTCTAAACGAAAATGCTAAAGAGGCACTAGACAAAGGGCTGGAAAAATCAAAAACAAACTTTTTTTCTAAGTTGACCAAAGCCGTTGCTGGAAAATCAAAAGTAGATGATGATGTTTTAGATAATTTAGAAGAAATACTTGTTTCTTCAGATGTTGGTGTAAATACTACGCTGAAAATAATTACTCGAATCCAAAAAAGAGTAGAAACTGATAAATACCTTGGAGTTGATGAGCTCAATCTAATTTTAAGAGAAGAGATCGCAGGATTATTGTCAGAAACTAATACAGGAGAAGCTACGGAATTTGTTATTCCACTTAATACTAAGCCTTATGTTCTAATGGTGGTTGGTGTAAATGGAGTGGGTAAAACAACTACAATTGGAAAATTAGCTTATCAGTTTAAAAAAGCAGGTTTTAATGTGGTTTTGGGTGCTGGTGATACTTTTAGAGCTGCAGCTATTGATCAATTGCAAATTTGGGCTGATCGAGTAGGTGTGCCTATAGTTAGACAAGAAATGGGTAGCGATCCTGCTTCTGTAGCTTTTGATACACTGCAATCTGCAGTGGCTCAAAATGCCGACATTGTTATTATAGATACTGCTGGTCGATTGCATAATAAAATTAACTTGATGAATGAACTTTCTAAAGTAAAACGTGTAATGCAAAAAGTGGTTGGAGATGCTCCGCACGATGTAATGCTTGTTTTGGATGGTTCTACAGGGCAAAATGCTTTTGAGCAAGCGAAGCAATTTACCGCCGCAACGGAGGTTTCTTGCTTAGCAGTTACGAAATTAGATGGTACTGCCAAAGGTGGTGTGGTTATCGGAATCTCAGATCAATTTCAAATCCCCGTAAAATACATAGGTGTAGGTGAGGGAATTGAAGATTTACAGGTTTTTAATAAATACGAGTTTGTAGACAGTTTTTTTAAATAATAGATATTTATGAGTTTTTCTTCATTAAAAAAAACAAACCCAATATACTTCTATTTCGTTAGCATTATAGCTTTTGTATTGGCTAATATTATGAGAACTACTAGTAATGGTTTGTATTATGGATTACTAATCGTTGGTGTTATTTTTTTCTTTTTAGGTTTAATGAGAAGGATTAAGAAGTGATTTTTTTAAGCTACTTTGTAGTCTGTTTTTTAACTTTTAGCACCAAAGGTTTATGGATATTAAATTCTCTACAGAAGAAGTACTGCAAAAACGTATTAAAGAATTGTCTTGTTTGTATGAGGTCTCGTCTATAATCGGTCAACATGAAGAAACCGTTTCTACTACCTTAGATAAAATTTGTGCTGCTTTGAAACAAGCTTGGCAATTTAATGCTGATGCTATTGTAGAGCTACAATTAGTTAATCATTGTCATGCAACTGACATAATTCCTGATGACACTGTTTTTCAGGAAGCTCCTATTTTTATTTTCAATGAAAAAAAAGGAAATCTTAAACTCCATTATCCTTCTGATCATTTTTCTCAAGGTGATTTTTTAGAAGAAGAAGTAAAATTGCTAAAAAGAGTCGCTTCGGATATTAGTAGTTTCTACGAAAAGCATTTAAACAAAGGAAAGGAAGAGCTTTTAAAAAGAAGTGTGGAACGTGTGGATAGACTTTCTATTCTTGGTGAAATTACTGCAGGAATAGCCCATGAGTTGAATACACCATTGGGTAATATTTTAGGCTTTGCAGAATTTATTAATGAGCGAACAACAGAAAAGCAATCCCAAATGGATAGTGCTAAAATTATCAAAGCGGCTATATATTCGAGAGAAGTTGTAAAAAAATTAATGTTTTTTTCTTGTGAAATGCCTCATAATATGAGTTTTGTAAAAATCATACCAATTGTATCAGAAGCATTAAGTTTGTTAGAGCCTAATTTTAAGAAATCGAATGTTACTTGTGAACTCGATTACACAGATATAGATTTAGAAGCACAATTAGACTCAATTCAACTTACGCAGGTTTTGTTTAATATTTTGATTAATTCTATTTACGTATCTCCAGAAAAGACGATAATTAAGGTAAAGGTTTATTCTGAAAAAGAGGATTTTTTTATTGAAATTGCAGATCAAGGAAAAGGGATAGAGGAAGAGATTAAGTCTAAAATATTTGAACCTTTTTTTACGACCAAAGCCATCGGAGAAGGATCAGGTTTAGGACTAAGTGTGGTTCATGGAATTGTTAAAAGTCATAAAGGAGATATTATCTCCTTTGATAATAAGCCAAGAGGAACCGTTTTTCAAGTAAGATTGCCTTTAAAAACGCATTAATGAAACTAAAAAAGGAAAATATTCTAATTGTTGATGATAATTATGATATGCTTGAATTGCTGCACCGCAATTTAAAAGCACAAAATTTCCATACCTATAAGGCATCATCTGTAGCCGAGGCAATTGACATTTTAAAATACAGTACAATTGATTTATTGATTACTGATTTGCAAATGCCAGGAATCAACGGAATTGAACTAATTAAATATGTGGAAGAGCATTTCCCTGCAATTCCAAAATTAGTGATTACCGGATTTCCTTCTGTTGATAGTGCTGTAGAAGCGGTGAAATCTGGAGCTGCAGATTATTTAGCAAAACCGTTTACCAATGAAGAACTTAAAAAAGCAGTTAAAAATTTAGTAGATTCGAAAGAAAGTATTCCTATTATTACGGTTGATAATATGGATGTTCCTGATGATAAAATAACAGAATATGCCGGTATTGTAGGTCAGTCTATTGAAATTGTTCGCTTGATAGATCTGATTGAACGCGTAAAAGATAATAGAGCAACTATACTGATACAAGGGGAAAGTGGTACTGGAAAAGAATTAGTGGCTAGAGCAATTCATTATAAAGGAGCTTATGCAGTAAAACCATTCATAGCAGTTAATTGTGGAGCAATACCTGAAAGCTTAATGGAGTCAGAACTTTTTGGTTACGTAAAAGGTGCCTTTACGGGTGCGAATGAAACTAGAGAGGGTTTGTTTCAGGCTGCTGCAGGAGGAACTATTTTTTTAGATGAAATTGGGACGGCACCATTGGCTGTTCAAACGCGATTGTTGCGTGTTCTGCAAGAAAAAGAAGTGAGCATGATTGGTTCCCAAAAAGCGCAAAAAATTAAATTAAGGATTATTGCTGCGACAAACAATGATTTATATGAGATGTCTAGCAAAGGAACTTTTAGATTAGATCTTTATTATAGGTTAAATGTCGTGAATATTGAAACACCATCGCTTCGTGATCGAAAAAGTGATATAAAACTTCTAATAAATACCTTTTTAAAGAAATATGGATCAGAGTATAATAAACCTAAAATAACTATTTCAGATAAAGCAATTGCTATTCTAATACGTCATTCTTGGCCAGGTAATGTTAGAGAATTAGAAAATGTAGTTCAGAGAATGATTATTATGAGTGGTGATCAAATAGAAGTTGCGGATGTTCCAGAATATCTAAAATACCCAATGCCATTTGAAAAAGATGAGTTTAAAACCTTAAAAGATATGGAGAAAGCTCATATTCTAAAAGTGTTGTTGGCAGTGGATAATAACAAAACTCGTGCAGCAGAAATTCTCCAAATAGATAGAAAAACACTGAGACAAAAACTAGAAAAATAGAATTAATAAATTGGGTATTATTTACCTTTCTGGGTAATTTTTCCTCAGTACTTTATTTTTGTCTTTAATACAGTTGAATTTTATATCCTTTATTCACAATAGGTTTGGTTTTTGTTAAATCTGTAACACTGTAATGGCATACTCTTTGCTTATTCGATGACAAACATTTTAATTATACTATATGAGATGAATGTAGCGAATAAACAAAAGACGAGACCTGTATCTCTGCTCGTAAGGCAGCAAAAAAAAGGAGACAAGATGAATATAAGTAGAAGCTTTTCTCTAGCCAATAAAAATTTAATTTTTACTGGAAATTCATCTTCTGGATTATGCTGTAATTGTGCAAATAATAATAAATGTTCTTGGGTGAGAGAGAACAAAATATTTTGTGAACATTATCAATAAAAAATAAAAAAAATGCAAGAAGTAGCTAAAAAAAGTATGCTAGACAATGTAATGAAGCAGTTTAATAAAACCGCTGACGCCATGCACTTGAATCCGAATATTAGAAAAATTTTATCAATAACAAATAATGAAATCATACTTCATTTTCCTGTAAAGATGGATAATGGTGAAGTACAGATATTCACTGGGTACCGAGTACAGCATAATAATGCTTTAGGACCGTACAAAGGAGGTTTGCGTTATCATCCTACAGTAGATGTTGAAGATGCAAAAGCTTTAGCAATGTGGATGACTTGGAAAACTTCATTAGCAGGCTTGCCATACGGTGGTGCAAAAGGAGGAATTCAAATTGATCCTAGAGATTATTCTATTGGTGAATTAGAACGTATTACAAGACGTTTTACTTACGCTTTAGGAGAGAACATAGGGCCAGAGCATGACATTCCTGCACCGGACGTAAATACCAATGAGCAAACTATGGCATGGATGTCAGATACTTATATGTCGACTAAATCATCATCGGAGCGCTCTCGTAATCAACACGTTGTTACAGGTAAGCCAGTTGGTACTGGTGGTCTAGAAGGTAGAAATCGTTCTACTGGTTATGGTGTTTATTTAACTATTAAACTTTTATATCAAAGTAAAGGAGAAAGTTTAAAAGGAAAAAAATTCATTGTTCAAGGTTTTGGTAATGTGGGGTATTGGACTTCTCATTTTTTAACTAATGATGGTGCTATTTTACTTGCTGTTCAAGATGCACACGCTACATTAATTAATGAAAAAGGTATTGATGTTGATGCTTTATTTGAGCATTCTAAACCAAGAAAAGGATCAATTCAAGGATTTACTGGTGCTGAGGAGATGGATCCAAAATTATTTTTTGGATTGGAATGTGATGTTCTTATCCCAGCTGCATTAGGAAATCAAATTACTGCTGAGAATGCTAATATGATAAAAGCACCTATCATTGCTGAAGGAGCTAATGGTCCTACAGATGTTGAAGGTGAAAAGATTTTATTACAAAAAGGAGTTATAATTATTCCGGATATTTTATGCAACTCTGGCGGGGTTATTGGTAGTTACTTTGAATGGCTTCAAAACAAAAGTGGAGAATTATGGCAACTGGATGACGTAATGCCAAGAATTGATAAAAAAATTACGGAAGTATTTCATAAAGTAGAAGGTGTTGTTAAAGAAGAGAAAGTAGACTGGAGAACAGCTGCTTACATTTTAGCAATTAGACGAATAGAAACGGCTTACTTACAAAGAGGAATTTTTCCTTGATATTTGTTAAATATGTTTAATTTAAAAAACCTTTATAGTACGTTTTCTATAAAGGTTTTTTTTATGTTTAAAATGAGTAAGGTCAACTTATTTTTGATTAAGCAAAAAAATTTGGTAATAGGCAAAAGTATAAAATAATCTTAAAAAAAATGAACTTTATGCAAACTATTAAATTGAGATCTAAAAGCTTTTATTTTGGCATTGAAAGATACTGTCGGGGCATTAATACTTCTATTTATAATGTTTTAATGAAGCAGGAGTATTGATGAGCAATTGATGGAAAAGAAAGCAATGAATGTCAATAACATTGATTTATAAAGCTTTGCGAGGATTGGGTTTAGCTATGACCAAAAATTATTTAAAATAGTTTAATGAGAATGTAGTTTTTTAATTTCTTTGCGTTTTTAAAGTTTAACTTTGTGGTGTTAGCTAGAGGTTTTGATTAATGGGACGCCCTAGCCCTGATAGAAGCGGTATCCTTTTTATCTCCTTTCGTCTCTTAAGATGAGAGGCGATAAAAAGATACAAGTGGATAGATGGAGAAAGCTCCTAACAAAAATGATTATTTATGAAAAAAGTATTTGGTATTTTGATGATTGTCTTAGTTTTGACAGGATGTAAACAAAAGATTGAGCAGAGAGATATTGTTAAAATAAATGGTTATTGGGAAATTGAAGAAGTAATTTTTAAGGATGGTGATGACAAGAAATACACCATGAATGAATCGTATGATTTTTTTGAAATTGATCAAAATAATGTGGGGATTCGAAAAAAAGTAATGCCACAATTGGATGGAACTTTTTTGGTAAACGATTCCTTTGAAGACGTAAAAATTAGGTTTGCAGATGGTCATACTTTTATAGATTATAGCACACCATATGCAAAATGGAGTGAGGAAATACTAGCTTTGACGGCTACAGCATTGGTAGTTTTGAATGCGGAGAAAAAGGAGTACCATTATAAAAAATCAGGACCAATAAATCTGGATGAATATGGCAAAAAGACTAAATAATCAAAGTACAATTGGGGATGTACTTAAGCAAATTATTGAAGTTAATAAATTGCAACCCGGCATGGACCAAATTGATGTGAAGGATGCCTGGAAAAATTTGATGGGGAATGGTGTGAATAGTTATACTAGTAATGTGGTTTTGAAAGGTTCTACATTATATGTGCAACTGACGTCGGCGGTGCTGCGTGAGGAATTAAGTCACGGCAAATCGAAAATTATTAAAATGATTAATGAGGAGTTGAGAAGAGATGTGGTGAGAGATGTGGTGCTTAGGTAGCAGATTTTAGAAGGCAGTATTAAGTGTTTAGATTTCAGTTTTAAAAAGTAAATACGATTCGATACAAAAAATCCCATTGGAAACGAATGGGATTTTTTGTATCTGCAATCTGCAATCTGCAATCTACAATCTAAAACTGCTCTCTTCCTGCAAAATGAAAAGCGCCTTCGATAGCTGCATTTTCGTCGCTATCAGAACCGTGAACTGCATTTTCTCCGATAGAAGTTGCGTATGCTTTACGGATAGTTCCTTCGGCAGCATCTGCTGGATTTGTAGCACCAATTAAAGTTCTGAAATCTTCAACAGCGTTATCTTTTTCTAAAATAGCTGCAACAATAGGACCTCTTGACATAAATTCTACTAATTCTCCGTAGAAAGGTCTTGCTGCGTGAACTGCATAAAATGCTTGAGCATCAGCAATAGTTAATTGAGTCAATTTCAAAGAAACGATTTTGAATCCACCGTTTGTGATCATTGCTAATATATTTCCGATGTGTCCATTTTGAACTGCATCAGGCTTAATCATTGTAAAAGTTCTATTAGTAGCCATTTTTTTTATGTTTTAAAATTTTCTGCAAAAATATACTTTTTTTATCGAATGATTTCAGCAAATTGTCAATTTAATGCAACATAGCTGATTTTAAAGTTACTTTTTAAGCTTTAAACTTTAAAGTACATTTTGTGTTTGTAGAAATAGGCTAACATAATAGACCAAAGTGCTACGTAAATTAGTGCAAATACTAAGGACGCTGTCATAGGATTATTGAAAAAGGGCTGTACGCCAAAAGAATATAAATAATCTAAAAGATTGATTTGTTGCGCTGGATTTTTTGGATCTGTAAATGAAATCATGACCATCGCTTGCGGAATTATTTCGGAAAGAAAGAAAACAATCATTGGGTTTACTCCCCAAAAAAGGAATAATTTAGTTCCTTTTTTATAATCAGCAATGTCAATTATATAATATAAAATGGATAAAACAAGTGAGGCTAATCCTGCTGTGTAAAGCACAAATGAACTTGTCCAAAGTGCCTTATTTAGAGGAAAAACAATATTCCAAAGTAGTCCTAATATAGTAAGAGCGAGCCCTATCAGGAATATTTGCTGTGCTTTTTGAAATTTTACTAAACGATTATTGTTCAGTAATTGACCAATTAATAAACCTATAATTCCTGTCGCAATGGCCGGAATAGTACTTAGTATTCCTTCGGGATCCCAAGTCTTGGTCACTTCCCACATGTGTCCTTTTAATAACGCACTATCAACCCAAGCGGCTAGATTAGTTCCTTTTTCTAGGTTTGTTATTTCGAAACCTGGTGCAGGAATTAGTGCTAGTATTACCCAATATGCTAATAATAATCCAACAGCGACCAATAATTGTGTACGTTGGGTTGTTTTTAGGTATAAAAGAGAAGCTACAAAATATACTATCCCAATGCGTTGCAAAACACCCGGGAGTCTTACATTGTGATATGCTTCTATACCACTATATGCGAGAATCATATAAATTATAAAAATAGTAATTGCTAAGTACGTTTTTAATTTAGCATTGAAATTCCCCATAAGAGCATAACCAACGACAGCTGTAATGGCTAAACGACCAATGACTAATGGAATACCCTCTAACCCGAAGAGTTGTATTTTTGCAAAGAAATTAAAAAAAAGTCCTAAACAGATCATACGTAGCGAACGAGTAAAAATTTTATTGAATGTCGTACCATCGTAGGTCTTAGTTGGCATTGCAAATGAAATTGCCACTCCCATTATAAAAATAAAGAGGGGAAAGACCAAATCGGTTGGGGTGCAACCATGCCATTCGGAGTGAAGTAAAGGAGGATAAACGGTTGCCCAACTTCCAGGATTATTAACGACAGTCATTAATAAAATAGTCAATCCTCTAAATACATCAAGCGAAATTAAGCGTTCTTTGGTCATTATTTTTTTTGAGTTGCTGAGTTAGTAAGTTTCCGAGCTTCTAGGTTTTTTCTTTAAGTTATTAATTTTTAAGCTTCTTTAATCTTAGCGATTTAGTAGCTCACCAACTTTCTTACAAAGTAATTATGTTAAAATTCTGTTCTAGTGGTTTGAGCTGACTCATTATTTTTGGAATTAATTGTTCGCCATTTTCAAGATAAAATTCCGAAAAATTGGCTTGACGCTCCTGCAAACTTTGGTTTGGAAACAATTCGTTTTGTAAGTCAATAATACGTTGTAATTCATCATGGAATTTTCTTTTCTGGGCAATAAGTAATCTCTTTTCAAGATTGTCTAGGCCTTTTGTTTGTTTGACTTCTTGCGCTTTTACCGCTCCTGTAAATGATTTATCAGTATGATTTGCGATTTCAAACAACGTTTCAAATTGTTTTCTAAGAGCTTCTTTTTGTTCGTTAAAATCAATTGGATAATTCGATAGTTTTTGAGTAATTTCATTTACTAAAGTGGCTTGTTTTGAAAATAGATCAGACCAAGAAAGATTCAATTTATCAGCTTTGTTATTTTGTTTTTCAGTTGCCAAAAGTACCGAGTTTCTTAGCAGCAGTATTGGGAAAGTAACATTTACAACAGCGAAAAACGATTTGAGTTCTAGCCAATAGGCGATTTCTCCGCCGCCGCCAATATAGCATAAGTTTGGTAAAATTACTTCTTGATATAACGGACGCATTATTACATTGGGGCTGAATTTTTCTGGATTACTTTCTAACAATGCCAAAATTTCGGTTTCGGTAAATTCTATTTTGGTGTGATTTACTTTATAAATCCCTCTCTGATGGCTATCGGGATCAAGAATTATTCTTTCCCTTAAATTATCTTCTATATAAAACAAATTAATTTCACGCGGATTGACTTGTATGGTATAGTCTTTTATTTTTTCAATCGTTTCGTTTACTGCTTTATAAGATGACTGCTGTAGTAATTCCTCTTTTACATACGGAATAAAAACTCGTTTTAATTCTTGATTATCAGCATCAAGAATAATTAAGCCTTGCTCTCCAAAAAGGGCGTTAGCCATATAACGAGTAGCATCGGCTAAGTTGTTATGTTTAAGGTATGAATTTTCAAAAAGTTTTTTGATGGTTTGTGCATTGGTGCTTGAGCCTAACTCTTGTGCGTATATTTCTAAGAAATCGGCTAAACCTTCTGTAGACAATCTACCAACAGGACCCATACTTTCTTTGTTCCATTTGAACTTTTTTCCATGGAAATTGAAATAATTAATTTCTTCAAAATCATGGTCTTCTGTCGCCAGCCAATATACGGGTACAAAATTATAGTCAGGATACTTGGTTTTTAGTTCTTTGGTAAGATTTATGGTCGAAATGATTTTATATAGAAAATATAAAGGACCACTAAAAAGGTTTAATTGATGTCCAGTGGTAATTGTAAAGGTATTGTTGTCTTTTAAAAGTTCAATATTGTGTAATGTTATATCTAAAGTACCTATCGCAGCATATTGTTCTTTTAAAACAGTAACTAGAGAAATCCTATTTTTATTATTGAAATTCTGTTTCTTTTCAATAATCTGTTTATCAAAATTTTCTAGCGTTGGAAAATTATTATATAGTGATTCTAAATTAGATTTTTTTTCTAAATAATCGTTCATAAAAGGAGAGAAATATCCTGAGTCTTGATAGCTGATACAGTCGGTTGGCATACAATTATATTTTAATGCTAAAATAACAAAAATATCTCAACTGATCGTAAAAAAAAGGTTGCCTTTTGAGGAGGGCACTGAAAAAGTCCATTAAAAGTAAAAACCGAGAAAAACCAAAAAAGAGCATAAACACTACTGTTTATGCTCTTTTTTATTATTTTAAGTCTTTATGATGTCAGAAGATCAAATTAGAGTTTAAAAAACAAACTAAATAAAAACAAACCTTTATTTAAGCGATTTTTTATGATTTTTTGAAAAGAGAGACTTTTTCAGTGCCCTCCTTTTGAGGGAGGGCACTGAAAAACATCGTCTATTTGGATTAGTGTGATTTTTAGAGACTAAAAAAAAAACGCTTATAATTGGATTTTAAAGATCCGTTATAAGCGTTTTAGTTTTTAAAACTGTTTTTTATTATAGGCTGTGTAAGTCTATTTTTGACTTATACCATGTCCTTTTATTTATTAGGCACTTACATTCTAATTTCTATATTAATTTGAGTAT
>JBBSSR010000026.1:0-50318 GCA_038241955.1 Flavobacteriales bacterium
GAACTTTACATCGCACAACTTCTATATCGCTATCAATGTGTAACCATTCCTGGTTTCGGTGCTTTCCTTACTGAAATACAGTCGGCTCAGTTGATTGAGAACTCTCATTCGTTTTTTCCTCCAAAGAAAATGATTTCTTTCAATACCCATCTAAAAAATAACGATGGTTTGTTAGCCAATCACATTGCACAGGCAGAAAAAACATCATATGATTATGCCGTAAGCGCCATAGAATATGAGGTATTGGGCTGGAAAAAAGCATTGCAAGAAAACAGGTCCTTTGCGATTAAAAACATAGGTGTCCTTACACTGAATATGGACAATAATATGGTTTTTGCACCGAGCGAGCAAACGAATTACTTAACACAGTCTTTTGGTTTGACTTCGTTTGTTTCACCTGCCGTAAAAAGAGAAATTACCTATCAAAAAATAGAAACTGAAATAATAACAAGCGTTGTTGAAGAAGAGAAGCCTTTATTTAATTTTATTCCCGAAACTAGAGCAAGAACTCCCTATCTTAAGTACGCCGCTGTTTTTGTTTTAGGATTGGCAGCTGCAGGGTCCGTTGGCTATCCTGTGTATCAAAATAAAATTGCATCCGAAACTATTCTAGTAGAAACAGCGGTACAAAAACAAGTACAAAACAAAATTCAAGAAGCTACTTTTTTTATACATAGTCCCATGCCTGCAGTGACATTGACTGTAAAAACTGAAGAATCAAAAATGCCGTATCATATTGTGGCTGGTGCTTTTAGAAGTGAGGCCAATGCAAATACAAGATACAATCAATTAACTGCCGCAGGATATAAGGCGAGAGTACTTGCTATTAACAAAAGTGGGCTATATCCTGTATTGTATGGAAGCTACGACACTTTTGCGGAAGCAGAAAAAGAAAAAAATAAAATTATAAAAAACGATAATCCAGAAGCATGGATTTTGATACAATCACTGTAACATTTCCTGAATTTCATTAAAAAAATGACGAATAAGATTCCTTCAAAAGCTTCTCTTCGTGATTTTTATTTTAAAGACCCAAAGACTTAACAATTAGACTTACTTTAAAGTTGTTTTTAAAGTGTTTTGGAGGTTTTTTGTCAACTTTCAAAGATTTAGTTGTAAAATTATTTAACGCTTTTATTAGGGCGAATTTAAGCTTGTAAAGCAAACTACGATAGAATATTTTGTATTATCGCAATTTATAACTCTATCATGCTTTATAAAATCATTTGCTAGTCTTTAAGATGACTTGTTTCGTCAACAATTTTGTGTACAATTTCATCCATTTCATTGGCTGAAATTCGTAATTGGGTTAACCAAAAATTGATTTCATTAAAATTCTCTGGCTGATCTTCCAGCAAATTCACAATTCCTAATATTCGTGAAAGTGGTGCTCGTACCTCATGCGATTGTGTCCATGCAATGTTCAATAATTTTGAATTCTGAATTTCTACCGTATTGATGTACCTTAACATTTCTGAGACGTCATTCGACTGAACAATAAGTCCGTTATTTGAAATATTTTTAAACTTCCTGAAATAAATATCTACCTTAATTTCTTGACCATCATTTAAAACATGCGTAAAATGAGTTCTATTAAAATCTACGTTTTGTGATAATAGCGTTTGCTTTATGAGATCCTCTTCTTCTTTGGGATGTAAGTCAGTAAATGACATCATCAAAAATTCATCTAAAGAGAATCCATATTTTTTTTGTGCTGCGATGTTGGCGTGAAGTACTGTTAAAGTTTTAGCATCTAGAAGCCAAGTAGGTTGCGGGTTAAAATTGAAAAGATCTTCGTAGTTCCGTTTTTCATCTTCAATCTGATTCACAAAACTACTTCTGTGTCGCGCAAACATAATAGTTTTATAAAGAATGGCTGGATTAATTTCATCTTTGACGAGATAATCATAAATCCCTATCTGAAGACTACTTTTTGCAAGCGCCAAATCTGAATATCCGGTTAAAATAATAATAGGAATACGAAAATTATAGGATAAAATATTATTTATTAATTGAATTCCAGCCATGTCAGATAAACTTAAATCTAGTAAGATTACTGAAAAAATTTTATCAGAATTCCGAAGGTACTCAACAGCGGTAAAATAATTTGAGCAATGCTCAATGGTAATGTCCTTAAATTTATCTAGTAGATAATCCTCAATTAAAATAAAATCTCCCAGATTATCTTCAATTATTAGCACAGACAAATTATCTGAATAGTCCTCCATTTTCTTCATTACATTAATGTGATAATGTTGTTATTTGCAACCAAAATTCTTCTATTTTTAGTATCGCAGTTAGAAACTCACTTATTTCTAGTGGTTTTTTGACATAACTATTGCAATGATTTTCATAAGCGAGCTCTATATCTCTTTGATTTGATGATGTGGTAAGCATAATTACAGGAATTTTTTTAAGATCTGCATCTTCCTTAATTTGCTTTAAAATTTCATGGCCATTGAATATTGGAATATTAATATCCAAAAGTATAAGATCTGGTCTACTCACATTTGCATATTCTCCTCTCTTAAACACAAAATCAAGTGCTTCTTTACCATTTTTTGCAACACTGATCTCTGTTTTTATTTTGCATTCTTCAAAAGCTTCAAGCGTGAGCAAAATATCACCTTCATTATCTTCTACTAAAAGGATGTGAGCAAGTTTAGATTTGTTGTGAACCATATAATTTTAATTTTTAGGAATTGTGAAATAAAATACCGTTCCTTCGCCAAGTATCGACTCTAGCCAAATTCGACCTCCTATGAATTGAACGTGCCTTTTGGCAATAGAGAGACCAATGCCTGTACCGTCATACTTATCTCGGTTGTGCAATCTTTGAAAAATGACAAATATTTTATCGTAAAATACAGCGTCTATTCCTATTCCATTGTCTTTAATAGAAAACTCCCATTCTTTGTCATTTTCTCTAGCGCTAATCGCTACGATTGGTACTTTACCTTCTGCTGTATATTTAAGCGAATTATCGATCAAGCAATGAAGTATTTGCGTAACCGCAGCTTTATAAGTGGTTATTGTAGGTAGGCAGCTTGATTTAATTAACGCATTTTTCTCGGAAATCAATTTTCTTCTTAATTGTTTAAATTCTGAAAGTACTTCATTCATATCTACAGCTTCTTTTCCCTCTGCCGGTTTTTTTGCCCTAGAGTAATCTAGAAGATCAAGAATAATGTGTTTCATTCTTTTGGCACCATCTGTAGCAAAATATATATACTGGTGTCCTTTTTCATCTAGTTTATCTCCATATTTACGATGCAATAGATCCATAAAACTAGAAATCATTCGCAGTGGTTCTTGTAAATCATGGGAAGCTACAAAAGCAAATTGTTCTAATTCTTCATTAGAGCGCTCCAATTCGATTGTGTATTGTTTAAGCAACTCTTCGTTTTTGACTTCCTGAGTTATATCTGTTGAAATACCTATGATACCCGACATTACATTATTTTCATCATAAATCGCAGTATTGGTGATCAACGCAGGAAAACTATCTCCATTCTTATTTCTAACATTAAATTCCCCTGACCAAGTTTGACCCTCTTTAAGTACTTGCATAATTTGCATCGCCTGTTCTCTATTGACCTCAGGAGTTGTTGCATCAATAATATTCATCCCTGTTGCTTCCTCCGCAGTCCATCCATAAATTTTTTCGGCTGCTTTGTTCCAGTAGTTAATAACACCATCTATGTTTGTTGCAATCGTTGCCTGCCCAATCATACTCAATAGGTTAGCTTTAAAGCTATTTTCTTGATCTGCTTGTTTCTGCTCAGAAATATCAGTCATCGCTCCAACCATCCGGATTGCTTCTCCTTTTTTATTTCTAATGATGACCGCTCTGTCTACTACATAAAGCGTTTTTCCGTGCTCGTTAAATACACGGTATTCAGACTCCCAGCGTGAAGCTAAAGGATTGGAAATTGCATCAGATAAACTTTTCTTTACCGTAAGTACATCGTCTGGATGAAATTTATCTTGCCAAAAATCACTCTCCCTAAATGTTTTTAAAGATTGTTTCCCAAAGAATCTTTCAATGGCTTTAGAACGATAATAGGTTTGTTTTACAATATCCCAGTCCCAAATCGCATCATTCGTCGCTTCTGTTACTTTCTCAAATCGCTCGTTTGCTTTTATGATTCGTTCCTCTGCCTTTTTACGATTTGTAATGTCTAATATAACTGCTAGAAATCTTTTATTATTGTTTTCTGTTACTAATTGCAAATGAACTTCTACTGGATATTGGCTTCCGTCTTTGCGTTGGTGTCTTGTGAAAAATGTAATTTTTTCTTTGTTGCCATTTATTAAAGGAAAAATTAACTTTTTATAGGCCTTTATAGAAAATTCAGGTTTTAAATCAAGAGGCGTTAATTCCATTACTTCCTTTTCTGAATAGCCTAGGTTAAGAAGCGCTCCTTTATTTACATAAGTGAATTTGAGAGATTCACTATCGCATATATAAATTTCATTCAAACTATTTTCTAATGTCGCTAGTAAGCTGTTTTTTTCTTGTTCAGCATTTTTTCGCTGGGAAATATCTCTCAAAAACGCGCAGAAAAACTCTTCGTTTCCTTGTTTAATAGGCAACACTGTTAACTCTATAGGAAATATTTTTCCGTTTTTATTAACTGCTTCTAGTTCTACAATGTTATTAAACATTTTAGCTTCTCCAGTATTCAGATAATGATTCATACCGTTATCATGCATTGTTCTATAATGCTCAGGTATAATATACTCTGAAACTTTTTTACCCATTACCTCCTCGCGCGACCACCCAAATATTTTTTCAGCCTGAGCGTTCCAGAATATCACATTACCATCTAAATCTATAGATACTATCGCATCTAGTGCTGCGTTCATAATGAGCCTGTTCTTTTCTTCACTATATCTCAAATTTTCCTCTGCATTCTTACGATCAGTAATATCTCTACTTACTCCCAACATAGAAATAATATCACCCTGCTCATTTTTCATAGGAACAGCATGTATCTCAAGCCAACGTGTGGTTCCTTTTAACCCTTGAATTTCAAAAACAAGCTTTCCAGAATTCCCTTTAAAAACATTTTTTGTGAGTCTAGCAAACGGCAGTCTATGTTTAGGCAGAATTATTTCATTCGCATTTTTACCTAAGGCTTCTTGCTCACTATCGGCCTCAATAATTGCAAGTCCTGCCGGGTTTATCATCAATATTTCACCATTAGATCCTAACAATTTTATACATTCAGGCTCCGCTTCTAAAATGGTTCGAAACCTATTTTCGCTCTCTGCAAGTTTAATTTCTGCTTTTTTCCTTTCATCAATATCTTGAAAACTTCCATAAACGCGTTTACATTGTCCATCTTCAACCTCAGAATTCCCAGTGGAACGTACCCATACTTCCTTATTATTACTCGTTACCAACACGGCTTCAAAATCAAAAGGTTGCTGGGTAGAAATACAATTTTGAAAGCTTAAATTTACTAACTGTTGAAAATCTTTTCTGTAAAATGCGATTGCCGTATCTACTGTAGGTACGAATAATTTTGGCTTAGTTTCATGCAATTTGTGCACTTCGTCTGACCAAAATAGCGTTTGTGTTCCTAGGTTCATCTCCCAACTTCCTATTTTGGCTAATTTACCAACCTCGTTGTTCAGCTCTCTAAGCTTTTTTTCTTCGGTAATATTCTTAGCAACACAATATACGATTCCTTGTTCTGGGTCTGCGGTTACAGACCAACTCAGCCAGATTACCTTTCCGGTTTTAGTAAGTAAACGATTTTCAAATTTGAAAGTATTCTTCAGTTTACCTGATCGTAGCAATTTATGAATCGATAATTTTTTATCTTTGGAATGTGCAAACTCATCAAAGGAATGGTACAAGATTTCATCTTCAGTATAGCCAAGTAACTCACAGCCCGCTTTATTTATTTTAAGAAACCTTCCATTAAAATCAGTTAGGCAAAGTATGTCACGAATTGCATCGAACAAGTGAGTCAAATCATTTTCCAACTTTTTTCTATTAAGTTCTGAGCCAATATAGCCCTCCATTTGCTGGAATATTCGCGTATATTTTTTTAAAGAATTAGAAACATCTTTGATACCAATCTTTAGAACGCCAACTACTTCCTTATTGTGCATTAGAGGAATTCCTAATACGGATTTTAATCCTATACTTCGCATGGCTTCTCTACGCACAAAATCTGTATTATCTTTACTTTCGATATCATTCCAAAGGTTCTGTTTCTTTTCAGTCCATACCATCCCAGCCAACCCTTCCGATAACCTTAGCTTTGTAATATTAGGAATGAAATTGTACAGTTTTTCATCTTCAGTATTCGAAACATAGTGGCTGAACAATTGCATTTCGCTTTTTTCAAGGTTCGAAGTCCATAGCTCCACCAAGTCGAAATTTCCGTATTTGCAAACCGATTTGCATAAACCATTTGCCGCGCTTATAAGATCAACTTCACTATTAAAATTAATACTGATTTGAGCTAGTAATTCATTTTCTAGTTCTTTAATTTTTTGCTCCGTAACGTCACGCTCTATGGCAACCCAATGGGTATAACAACCGTTTTCATTTGCAACAGGAGTGACAGTAAAGTTGATCCAAAATTCTTCCCCATTTTTCTTGTAATTGATTGTGGTAATTTCACAAGTTTTCCAGTTTCTAATTGACCGACTAAGTTTTGCTAATTCCTTCTTGTTAGAGTTTGGTCCCTGAAGGAATCTTGGTGATTTACCAATAACCTCCTCAGCGGTATAGCCTGTCATTTTTGTGAATGCCTCATTGACAAAAACGATTCGATTACCAGGTTCATCAAATGGTTCCGCTTGCGTAATTAAAACCGCATCCCTAGTATTTGTAATTACATTTTCGAAAAGTTTAAGTTTGTGCTCCTCTTTAATTTTATCCGTAATGTCTCTAGAATTGGCGACGATTCCTTTTACCGCAGGATTATCAAGCATATTTGTCAATACTGTTTCTAACCATCTCCATTCTTTTTTATGATTTTGAAAACGGTATCGTTCCATAATAATCATATTTTCTGTGCCCATTTTTTGCAAACAGGCTAATGCTCTTTCTAAATCGGAGGGATGAATAAATTCGAATGCACTTTTTCCTAGAAAAATCTCTGGAGCAATACCAAGAACAGAAATACTTGTGGGGCTAACATAAATGTAATTTCCTTCAGCGTCAAGTATTGCTATTAAGTCAGAACCCTCTTGGACCAATGCTTTAAAACGTTGCTCTCTTTGTGCTAATTTTTCTTCTTGTTCTATTATTTCTTTGGCATCTCGTGCAACACAGTAATATAGTTTAGATACATCATCCCAAGTCAATGACCACAGATTATAAGCAATACTGCCATCTTTTCTTTTATATCTGTTAGAGAATGATTTGATCTCCTGACCGCTATGAATAGCATTTGCTACCTCTTTGCTTTTGGATACATCTTCTTCTACTATAAAATCTTGATACAATTTACCTTCTAATTCTTGGGGCAGGTATCCCCATAGTTGCAACGATGCTGCACTAACATATACAAAATGACCTTGTTCGTCAATTGTACAAAAAACATCTAAAGAAGCATCAATCATAGTACTTGCTTCAAAGCTCCTATCTACGGCAGTTGTACAATGTTTTGACTGACATGAAACTGCAAAAATTTCTTGATTTTCATTAATTAAAGGTTGAAAAGTAATTTGACCATTTTGAAATTCTTTCGCTTCTGGATAATAAAATTGCTCCTCTATCACAAAATTTTCACCTGCTAACGCTCGCTTGTAATACAATTTCCATCTCTCAACATAAGCCTCATCAAATCCTTGCAAAACAAAAGAAATATCTAGCTTCATTTCTAGACCAGTCATTTCTCTAGTTCGTTTTAGATAACTTTCGTTTGCATAAATCAATTGCAGTTCGCAACTGACTATCCAAATAAGATCTTTACTTTGATCTAATAAAATATTTTCTAGGTAAGATTGCTGCATAGAGAAATTATTCTTTAAGATGCGTATTTTAGAAAAAAATTCAACTAAAATGCAACATTCTAGTTTTAAAATAATTCTGCTTTTCTAACAAAGCAATTTAGTATCGCGCTAAAAAGTAAGTTAGATTTCTATATTTTGAGTATACCGGTTTTTAGTGGAGGAAAAAGAACAATTATTTAAATTTTAAATAAGTTCTTGTTTATCACAAAGTGGTGAAATCCAGTTCCATTACTTACAAATATAAACGTTTTATTTTATATATGTAAGGAATAGGCCTAATATTTACCTTGGCAACTGAGTATATAACTTTTATGAAATAAACAGCGATTAACACCTATAAAAGAAAAGTGTACAGTAAAGTGATTAAAATAAAATACCTCTTGGCAGGCCCAAAGAGAAATTAATAAAATAATAGCCGCCCATTTACAGAATTCAAAAAAAACATTTTTAATCTGTGAATATGCTTAGAAAAAACTGACAAAGCTTTTGGAAGTTAAAATAAATCAAAACTTTGAGATAGAATTAATTAGAAGACACTTGCCTGTAAATTTCGAAAAGAAGACGTCAAAAAAAATACATGAATTAAATCTTCTTTTATTTAATTATTTACAAGATCCTCGTGGAAGTAGTTTTATTTAATTAAGATTCAAACTTGCTTTGAACATTCTTAGCTCTTCCCAGGAAAAAGTGTCACCATATTTTTCTTTTAATGGTGAAACCGACTCTTCTTTATATCCTGCAAAAGCTTCGTGCAGTGCAATTATTTTTTCTTCAGACATTATTTCGGTTATGCCTATTGTCTTTGCTTGAATCAATTTTGTAAGGTGTGACAAAATACTTTCTTGTGTTAACTTACGAAGTTTTGCCATTTCTGGAACTGTCTTTTTTTCCAACCATAGGTCATACGTTTGCAGAACTGTAGATTTTTTGGGCTCTTTTTTGTCGCTTTTCTTAGTTGTGTAGCGGTCGGCATCCTTTTCGTCTTCGATTAAGGTTATATTTGCTTTCTTGAAATCTTCAAATACACGTTCGAGCTTTGAAATTTTATATTGTTTGATTTCGTCAGAAGTCAGTTTTTCTTTTGATATCGTTTCTCCTTTTAAAAGTGTAGCGATCATTAATTTTGCTTTCATCAACTGAATTGCAGCTTTGGTCTGCAAATCGTCCAGTACAAGTAACTCTTCATAAAAAGTTTTGGCTTTTTTGAGTCTTTTTACTTCTTCAATTTTCCACAGGGTTTCATAAACCAATTGATCCATTGGAACGATGAAATAATTGAAGGCAGCATTAATTCGTTCCGAAATATGGCTCAATTCTAATTGCTCGCTACGAAACAATTTATCTAACTGCACTAAGAATTTAGATGATGGATCGAGCAACTGCCAAATTACTCCCGCTTGTTTTTGTGCCCAAGTAGCATTTTTAGCTTTCGCTGAGTTTTCTGTATCTGAGTTGTAACTAAATTGATGGTTGCGCCATTCTTGTGCCAACTCATTCCAATCAAAGCTGTTTTTCAGGTAGTTGAGTATAAAATTCTTAGTCTCGCGTTTCAAAGCATTTGACAAAGCTTCATCTGAGGCTTTATTTTCGGCATACTCCATTACATCTTGATCATTGGAAATACCATTCATACGCAGCGGAGAAAGCAAAACAAGGCCGTTTAAAGAGCGTAATCGCGATAGTGCGACGTACGCTTGTCCAGGTAGAAAAACTTGCGATACATCAAGCGCAGCTTTGTCAAAGGTTAACCCTTGGCTTTTATGAACCGTAATCGCCCAAGCAAGTTTTATAGGATAATGAACAAACGTACCTAGAACCTCCTCGTCGATTTCCTTGGTCATCTCATTGACCGTGTATCGAATATTCTGCCATTCGTACTTATCAACTTCTATCGTTTTGTTTTCATCCGGAAAATGTACCCAAATTTCTTTACTCGTCATTGATTTAACAACCCCCATTTTACCGTTGAAATAATTTTTATCTAACGATAAATCATTTTTAACAAACATGACCTGTGCACCTACTTTCAGTTGTAAATTGGGATCAACAGGATATATTTTTTCTGGAAAATCATCTGTAATATCGGGTTTGAATGTCGTACATTTTCCTTCTAGATCTTCCAGAGACTGCGCGTTCATTACATCGGCCTTGGCATTGTGTGTGGTCAAAGTGATAAAACCCTTATTGGCTTTCAAATCGAAATCTGGTTTCACAAATTCATTTAGCATTTGTACATCCGAAATTGTAATCTCATTGTTACGTAAATTATTCAAAACCGAAATAAATCGGTCATCCTTCTGACGGTAAATGGTAGACAATTCAATATATAATGGTGGGTATTGCTGAATTACGTGCGCGTGAAAAAAGAACTTACCTTTGTAATAAGTACGCAAAGTGCGCCACTCCTCGTCTCGAATAATAGGAGGTAACTGTAATAAATCTCCTATAAACAATACTTGTACACCACCAAATGGAGCTGATTTTTTTCTAACTGTTTGCATCATATAATCCATCGCATCAAGTAGATCGGCGCGCAACATACTTACTTCATCTATAATAAGCAGTTCCATATTCCGTATAACCGCCCGTTTCTGTCCGCTCATTTTAAAATGTCGTCTTAAGGTAGCTTTGGTCTCAAACTTAGTGGTATCGGAAAACTGTGGTGCGGAATTATCCGGAATAAATCCGCCGAAAGGCAGCTGAAACATAGAATGAATCGTCACCCCTCCTGCATTTAACGCTGCAATCCCTGTTGGCGCCACCACAACAGTATTTTTATGTGTAGTTGCTATTATTTCTTTTAGGAGTGTGGTTTTACCTGTTCCCGCTTTACCCGTAAGAAAAACAGACTGATGTGTTTGATTAATAAAACGGAGAGCATAAGCGGCAGCTTCGGATATGGATTGCATTTGGCGTGTAGATTTAAGAATGCTAAAATATTTAAAATAACGGGAATAAGCAACAAGACGTGACAGTATAAAAAAACAGTATAGTCTGAATGTCCATAGATTCACTTTGGCAATCCAAAATTCTGCAAGGTTGAATTAGAGAAAAACGGGGGAAACTGCCACAGATCAAAATGATTGCCCCATATTAAAATTCTTATGATCATAATTAGCAGCGGATTTTTAGCAGTTAAAGTGAGTAACTATTAAAGTGCAAAATTTTTAAATCTACATGAGATTAATAAAAAAGTATAAAGTGCAATTTTAAACTCATTTTACAGTAAATAAAAAAACCTTCAATCTTTTTCAAGATGAAGGTTTTTTTAGTTTTTAAAACCGAAGACTATTTTTTAACTTCTTCCGTTTTTGTATTTGCAGTAGACTTGTATTTATCGTTCAATAACTTCACGATGTCTTTTGTGATATCATATTTTTCTTCAGCATATAAAACTGTTGCAGCATCACCCGTACCGTAGATATATGAATATCCTTTTTCTTTACCGTACGCTTTAATGAATTTTTTTACGCCACTTACAAGCGTGTCCATTTCTTTACCACTTTCTTGCTGCAATTGTTGTTGCAATTGTTGTTGTGCCTGTCCTAATTGTTGCTCTCTACGTTGTAGCTCTGCACCATTCTTCTGAGCCCATTCCTGTCCATTTGCTTGAGCATTACGCTGAAAATTAGCAGCATCTTGCTTGAATCTATTGATTTCAGCCTCTAATTGTCTTCCTTTTTCGGCGGCTTGTGCTTTGTATTTTGCTTCAAGATCTTTAGTCTCTGTATATTCTTTCATTAATACCGCAGTATCAACGTAAGCTGTTTTTACTTCTTTAACTTCCGCTGGCTTATTACAAGAAACTAGTGAAATTGAAATTGCGATAAATAATAATACTTTCTTCATTTTGATGTATTTCAGTTTTTTATGTATGGATGACAAAAATATAAAAAATTAGATAGTATTTACAAAAACTTTGCAAAATGATAGCTAATTTATTCTAATTGTTATTGACTATTGAAACGGCTTTTATTCATAGTAATAAACTATTCACGGTTAAGTAAAATAATAGCCTTTACTTATTTTTAATGATATAAATGTGTGATGAATATTCCTTATTTTTCAAGGCTTTTAGGTTAGAAATCAGCCCAATATAAAAAGCATTTATGTAATTCATCTTTCCGCTTTTATACTTTTCAGAAAGCAAACTAACATAGAAAGAATCAAACTTCATGGGCAGTACTTTAATAAGTTCCATTGACTCTTTCGCAAATATCTTTTGAATAGCCATTTTAGAAAAATGCCAAAAGTGAATGGGCACATCATAAGCGGCCCAAAACTTTCCATAATGCCTGGCATCGAAAGATTTAAAATTAGGAACTGCCACAAACAAAGTTCCAGTTGGCTTAAGTAAACGTTTAAGTTCTTTGATTTGCTCGTCTAAATTAGGAACATGCTCCAAAACATGCCACATAGAAATTACATCAAAAGTGTGGCTTTCTAAAGTAGCAGTATTTTCAACAAAAGGAACTCCCTTATTTTTTGCAATAGCTTTAGCTTTATCACTTGGCTCTACTCCTATTGTTTGCCATCCATCTTTTTGCGCAACACTCAAAAAATCGCCAGTACCTGCGCCAATATCCAAAATCAAACCTTTGGACGGTTGAACTGAATTAATTAAGTTTAGTTTGTTTTTTAAAGCTATGCTTTTAACAAAATGATAAGCCTTTTCAAACAATGATCTTCTTGAATCGGTATGTGAAATATAGTCAGCACTTTCGTAGTATTTTCCTAAAAGATCTAAACTAGGTTGTGGATGCGTAATTAACATATCCAATGCTTCATCATGATATAGCTTAAAAGTCTCTTTAGAAACAGAATGATCTTCAACAGTAAGAAAATGTTTTTTGTTTGTAATCTCCATTTGTGTTTTTAAATAAATAATTTTAGACCTCGCTAAGGACTGAAATGAATTTTTTTTAATAAATATATTATTGTTGAAACTGCATCATCAGTTACTCTTTTCCCACCTTATTTTTACTGCCGAAATCTTTTCATTTTCAATTCGTACGTTTGACTGGACAAGAAATCCGTTTTTTGTATAGAATTCTATAGGCGAAAGATACGGCTCTTTATTTTTTTTCAAATCATTTTGATGATCTGTGGCCCAACCATTCGAAACTATCCTATTACTTTTTAATTCATCCAACAAAAACCTGCCATACCCTCTCCTGTGAATTTTAGAATTTAGAATAATAGCAAACCAATCTTCGAAATCCCTAACAAAAGTAAATGCCCAACCTAAAATTTCATTTACGTCATTTATCAGTAAATAATGTTTTTGCTTTGATAAGTCATCCAAATATTCTTGAAATTCATCTGTACTATTGTAACAAATTTTTGCAGGGTACTCCGTATTCCAAAGATCAAATAACCTTTCTTTTTGTTCCGAAGTTAAAATAGTAGTTTCAATAATTTCCATTTCAAATATGATAAAAAACCAATTACTCAACAAATATAGGCATTACGGAAGTAGTTTCACGTGGAACATTATTTTTAATCTGCAATATTCAGTGCTCACTCTTCAGATTGCAATATGTAGACCTAATTTACTAAAAACACAAAAACATAAATCGCACTTAAAGTAACTCTTTAATGAAAATAAATAATACGCTCGTTCGGTAATTAAAAAACAGTACTGTATAAAAACACAAAAAGTAAATAACCGACAACTAATTACTCTTAACTAAAACCTGAACACTATTCCCCCTATCTTCCCATGTAAATTAAAAGCACCGAAATATCACTGGGAGAAACACCACTAATTCTAGAGGCTTGTGAAATTGTAACAGGACGAATTTTTCCCAATTTTTGCTTAGCTTCAATTGACATTGACTTAATTTTATTGTAATCAAAATTTTCAGGAATCTTAACGTCTTCCAATCTTTTCAATTTATCGGCATTGTTTCTTTCCTTTTCGATGTAACCAGAATACTTAACTTGAATTTCGGCTTGCTCTAAAATTTCTTGATCAACATCATTATTTGAAATGTATTCTGCTACCTTTTCAAATTTCATCATATCATCTAAATCAATTTGTGGCCTAGAAAAAACTTTAAACATTTTGTCACCTTGATTAATAAGCGCGGTTTCTTTTGCTTCCAAGATTGGATTCGTTTCAGCAACAGAAACACTTGTCTCTTTGAAGAAAGCAACCATTTTTTCTGATTCGGTCAATTTATGTTCCATACGACGCAAACGCGCTTCTGAAGCCAAACCAATTTCATAGGATAAAGGTGTTAATCTAAAATCAGCATTGTCTTGACGCAGTAAAGTTCGATACTCTGCACGTGAAGTAAACATACGATATGGCTCTTCCGTTCCTTTCGTAATTAAGTCATCAATTAAAACACCAATATAGGCTTCATCTCTTTTTAAAATTAATGGCGATTTTTCGTGTACTTTTAGATGCGAATTTATCCCAGCCATTAATCCTTGTGACGCAGCTTCTTCATATCCTGTAGTTCCATTAATTTGTCCAGCGAAATACAAACCGTCAACAAGCTTAGTTTCTAATGTATGCTTTAATTGTGTTGGAGGAAAATAATCATATTCAATTGCATAACCAGGACGAAAGAATTTCACCTTCTCAAAACCCACAACAGAACGCAGCGCTTTAAATTGAATATCTTCAGGCAAAGAAGTCGAAAAACCATTTACGTAAACCTCACAAGTATTCCATCCCTCAGGCTCCACAAATAGCTGATGACGCTCCTTATCAGCGAAACGATTAATCTTATCCTCAATAGAAGGGCAATATCTTGGTCCCAAACTTTTAATGCGACCATTAAACATCGGTGAACGATCAAAACCTTCTCGTAAAATAGAATGCACTTCATTCGAAGTGTACGTCATGTGACAAGATTTTTGAATCGCCAATGGTTTTGTTAGATCTGAATAAGAAAACTTATCTGGCTTAGCATCACCCTTCTCTTCGTTCATTCTAGAATAATCCAAAGAACGACCATCTACTCTTGGCGGCGTCCCTGTTTTCATTCGACCTGCTTCAAAACCGGCATTAACTAAATCTTCTGTAATTCCATAAGCTGCGCTTTCACCTGCTCTACCGCCGCCAAATTGTTTATCACCGATATGAATCAATCCATTCAAGAAAGTTCCATTTGTAAGAACAACCGCTTTAGAACGAATTTCAACTCCCAACGAAGTTTTAATTCCTTTTATCTTTCCATTCTCAATAATCAAACCTTTTACCATTTCTTGGTAGAAGTCCAAATTAGGAGTTCCCTCTAACATCATTCGCCACTCCTCAGCAAATCGCATTCGATCACTTTGAACTCTTGGCGACCACATAGCAGGGCCTTTTGATTTGTTCAACATTTTAAACTGAATCGCAGTACGATCGGACACTATACCAGAATAACCACCAAGCGCATCAATTTCTCGAACAATTTGTCCTTTTGCAATTCCTCCCATAGCAGGATTGCAAGACATTTGAGCTATGTTTTGCAAACTCATCGTAACTAGCAATGTTTTAGATCCCAAATTCGCGGCTGCCGCCGCTGCCTCAGAACCAGCATGACCAGCTCCCACCACAATTACATCATATTCTTCTAAAAACATTTATTTTTTATATTACTCCTTTCAAAAGGAATTGTGAATTTCAAATTACGTTCCACGTGAAACAATCTAAACCATGCTACATTCAAAGCCTGAGATGTTCCACGTGAAACAAATAGTAGAATGTTCTTTAAAAACGAACTAAAAAAGTAACAATGAAAGCAACTGTTTCACGTGGAACATCTGGTTTGTCCCGATTAGATTTGAAGGCTAAACTACTGTTCCACGTGAAACATTTTCAATTTCTCTTCTTCTTTACTTCGCATTAGTTTTTCCTCAACGTCAGATTTGTCCTTATAGCCACAATAGTGCAAAATTGCATGAGCTAAAACACGTCTCAATTCTTCATCAAAACTAACGTTGTAATCGTTCGAATTGTCTAACACTCTCTCGACAGAAACAAAAACGTCCCCGCTAATTTCATTTCCCATCGTATAATCAAAACTAATTACATCAGTAAGAGTATCGTGATTAAGATATTCCAAATTAATTTTGTGCAAGTATTCATCATCACAAAAGATGTAGTTGATGTCTCCTTCTGTTTTGTCTTCAGACACAACTACGGCGCTAAGCCAAACAGTTAGTTCCTCTTCATTGTCTAAGGTAAAGTCGGATTCGTAATTAAAATTGATCATTTGTTGTTGAAATATTCTTGAACTTTTTGATTAAAATTCGAGCGCAAAGGTAGTGATTGTCTGTTTAATATCTCGATGCTATTTAAATAATCTGTAAGCGCTTTTGGCAAAGGTGCAATCTGATTATTAAATGATTTATTATTGGATTCGGATTGCCTATTTGGATCTTCACCTTGCTCGCGAATTGCAGTATCTAATTTTAAGAGTTCTTGCTTAATGTTACTCATCCTTTGAATAGATTCATTGGAGAAGCCTTTATTCAACAATTGCTTTTCCAACTGTTTCATCTGCTCCATAGCATTCTTACCATTCTTCCCTAAGCCCTTCTTGTCTAATTCTTTTTCAAGCATTTCACGCAATTCCTTTTGCTCTTTATAAATTTCCATGGTTGCTTTGGCCTCCCCTTCTCCGTCATCACCGTCATCTCCATTTTGTCCTTTACCTTTCCCGGATTCTGAACCCGGCTTATTGCCTTCGCCCGGCTTCATTCCTTGCTTCATTCCTTGCTTCATCTTGTCGCTTAGCCCTTCTTGCTTCTTAATAATATCAGGCAATTGCATTCCAGAACCTTTTCCTGGCTTCGGTTTACCGCCACTACCGGACATAGACATTTGCATACTATTAAGTGAATCGCTTAATAAATCAGCCAATTTATTAGCAGAAGAAATAGCATATTGTTGCTGTGCAAATCCTCTAGGTAATTGCGAATCAGACAAACTTTCAAGAGCTTTGTCTACGTTATATTGTACACTAGCAATCTCTTTGGTTACGGCTTCTGCGATTTTAGGCTGACGTAACGACAACGCAAAAAGGCTGTCGTCAATATGCTTAAATTGTGTTTTCAGATTTTGCTGATTTTTTATATACTTATTGAAAGAAGGCGAACCAGGTTTGGCGCTTTTAAACTGATTCATCACATCTTCCTGTCCAAAAGAAAATGCCAACAAATTATCTAGTATTTGTCGAAGCATTTTTACATCTTCTTCTGCCTGATCTTTGTTCGATTTATCCATTGCAGCATCAACAGCTTTAGACATTTCCTTCATTTTCTTCGAAGCGCTCTTTTGACTTGGTTTCGCTTTCGTCTTATTATTATTCTTCAAATCAGATCCTGCTTTCTCCAAATCTTCTTTAATACTATTCTCCATTTGGGAATCATTTGGAATGTCAATCGGCGACTTCAAATCATCATTATCCTTCTGCAATTGCTCCAATTCTTTTCTAATAGATTCAAATTCTTGCTTAATTTTTTCTTGTTGATCAACAGAAATATTCTTGTCATCATTTGCAATTTTTTCTTGTTTCTGTGACAATTTATCCAACTTGTCAACTAATTGCTCCGCTTTCTTCTCCACATAATAACGCTTAGTTAACTCAACTAACTGAGTCAAATTTTTATTCTGACTCTTACTTTTCTCTTTAAACTTATCAAGTTTTTCTACAAAGTCTTCATCCTGAATTTTACTATTTAACTCCTTCAGCTCTTCCAACAATTTCTTATTCTTATCTAATTCTTTTTCTGTATTTTCAAGTCTCTTTTGTAATAGTTCTTTAGTCTCCTCCTTCTGGCTTGGTATAGATTTATCGAGATTATTTTTTATCTTATTCGCAAACTCCTTCATCATCTCATTCTGCTGATTCTGTTGCTTAATAAAATCATTAATCTTTTGACGATCATTAAAATCTAAAGCGACTTTTTCTTTACTTGCTTTTTGCAATTTATCAATATCTGAAAGCTGCTTATCTTGCTTTGAAAGTGTTTTCTGCAAACTATTGATATCATTACTTTGCTCTTTCAAACTCAAATTTAATATCTCATCTTCGGTAAGAATCCTACTTGAAAACACAGACGATTTAGTGCTTTTAAAATTATGAACCGCATCATTATCGAATACTTCAAAATAAAATTCATATGTTGACCCTTCTTCAAGATCGAGATTACTAGGAAAATTAAAAACAAACTGATCAAATGTATCCTGCTTTATAGCTATAGTTCCACGCTTAGCTTCTTGTAGTTTACCGCTTTTATAATATACAATTTGAAGGGTTCGTAATCCATAATCATCAGCAACTTGACCAACAAAATAGGAGCTTTCCACTTTCAAACTATCAGGAACCCGTGAAACAGTTATACTAGGAAACTGATCCTTGACTACATTAAGCTGATAATCCAACTTTTCAAAGTTTTTAACGTTGCTATTAGAAGTAATGATTTGATATTCTGTGTTTTGCGTAATTTTTTTAGATAAATTAAAGTCGTTTTCTACTTTAGCAAACGAAAAAGTAGATGTACCTTCCTTCATACTGACATTTTCGGTAAAATTAGCGTTCACAATCCACCTTACAACGGTACCTTCAGGAACAATAGCATTACCTGTCCCTTTGATTACTTCATTTTTTAATTTCAAATAAGATGGAAAAACAAATTGCATCTCAAATTTCTTAATTGAAGGAACTTCGATGACTTTAAGATCATAATTGATAGAAGAAACACCGTTCGCCTCTAAATGGAAATTAACATTCGCAGTAGGCTTTGCAATTTTAAACTGAAAATAACCAGGTTTATTACTCTCAAGAAAATAGGTTTCACTTCCGATAACAATCATCACATTCTCTGGAACAATCGTACCTTTAGATTTGATATGCAACAAGAAATCTTTACCCTGCTCCGTAACTAAACTATCATTAACAACTAAAAACTTAAACGGAGCAGGCGGCGTAAACGAAGATTTAAAATGAACTACCCTATTTAAACTCTGTGAAATAATGGTACTATTACCAGATACAAAAAAGAAAATTACAACTGAAATCGGAATAATGGCTAAAGGCAAAAACTTTCTATTAACATTAAAATCTATAGCATTACCAAACGGAATAGGATTTAAAGCATTAGCTTTCTGCTCGATTGAAGCTACCAATAACTCAGAACTTAACTCAGAACGTTCTGAATTTGACAACTGCAAGAAATTAATCAACTTATCGTTTACATCTTTAAAATGCGCTCCAATAATTCCAGCTGCCTGAGTGTAATCAATTCCCTTTTTAAATCTTAACAGTCTAGAAATAGGAAAAACTATAAAACGCAAAATGAAAAAAGCTTCAACAACTATAAAAAGCCAAAATAACAATGTTCTGCCGTCTGGTTTAAGCCACAGGAAATACTCTATAAAAAGCGTAAACAAAAAATAAATCAATCCAAATCCCACGAACAAAATTACTCCTCGAATTAATTCATTGGTGTAATACTTCTTGATAAAGCTTTCTAACTTTAGATAAATTGTATTTGATTTTTCCAACATAGTATTATTAATTTTATAACCACTAAAAGTACTAATTTTAATAATTAATGAATGGCAAAAAAAACATAATATTCTAATGAAAGAATTAGAAACTTAAGCTTACACTGCAAAAATGGAAAACTGTATATTTGCAAAAAATTTACAACAATGTCTAAACCAGTTCGCGTGCGTTTTGCACCAAGTCCAACAGGACCTTTACATATTGGCGGAGTTCGCACCGCATTATTTAATTATTTGTTTGCCAAAAAAAATGGAGGTACTTTCTTTTTAAGAATAGAAGATACAGACCAAAACCGTTTCGTTCCTGGAGCTGAAGCCTATATATTGGAAGCGCTAGAATGGTTGGGAATTGCCCCAGATGAAACCATTAATAAAAACGAAAAATTTGGGCCTTATAGACAAAGCGAAAGGAAAGAAATCTATAAGCAATATGCCGAGAATTTAATAGAATCTGGTAATGCATACTATGCTTTTGACACTGCCGAATCATTAGACACACATAGAAAACAGCACGAAGCTGAAGGAAAAACATTTATCTACAACCACCATAATCGTGAAAAATTAGATACTTCTTTAGTGCTTTCCACAGAAAAAACTCAAAAGAGAATCGCTAACAATGAAGATTTTGTTATCCGTTTTAAAACTCCGGTGAACGAAATATTAATTTTACATGATATCATACGTGGTGAAGTAAAATTTGACACCAACCTTTTAGACGACAAAGTACTGTTTAAAAGCGATGGAATGCCAACGTATCATTTAGCAAATATTGTAGATGACCATTTGATGGAAACCACACACGTTATTCGTGGTGAAGAATGGCTGCCATCAATGCCTTTACATGCGCTACTTTACAGAGCCTTTGGTTGGGAAGCACCAGAATTTGCGCATTTACCACTGATTCTAAAACCAATTGGAAATGGAAAATTATCAAAAAGAGATGGTGATAAAATGGGATTTCCAGTATTCCCTTTAGAATGGAAAACGGAAGAAGGAGTTTCATCAGGATACAGAGAAAATGGATTCTTTCCAGAAACAGTAGTCAACTTCCTTGCACTATTAGGATGGAATGACGGTACCGAAAAGGAAATTTTCTCCTTACAAGAATTAACGGAAGCTTTTGATTTAAAAAGGGTACATAAATCAGGAGCAAAATTTGATCCCGAAAAAAACAAATGGTTCAATCATCAATATTTAATTAAACAAGATGATAAGTCATTGGCAGAAGAATTTGCAAAAATTATAGAGCTAAAGAATCTGAGCCGTTACTTTACATTAGCAGAAATGACTACAATCGTTTCGTTAATAAAAGAAAGAGCCGATTTTGTATCCGATTTTTGGGAGCTGAGTGATTTCTTTTTTATTGCTCCGACTACTTACGACGAGAAAGCACGAAAAAATTGGAAAGAGGAAACGCCGGCAATGATGCAAAAACTAATTTCTGTTTTAGAAGAAATTAGCGATTTCACCTCAATCAATATTGAAACTAATGTGAAAGATTGGATGACAACAAACGAAATTGGAATGGGAAAGATCATGCAACCCTTTCGATTAAGTTTGGTTGGCGCTCTCAAAGGTCCTCACCTATTTGACATTGTTGAACTGATAGGAAAACAGGAAACCATCACGAGAATTCAAAACGCGATAACAAAATTATAAAAAATAAAAAGCTCCCAAATGATTGGGAGCTTTTTATTTACAAAACTAAAATCTACAAATTGTAACTTTAAAAATATTCATCCGTATAATAAGTTAACGATAAAACTTAAATTATGGACATTGCATTAATTGTTATAATAGTCTTCGGATTATTCATTTTTCTTTCTTCCTTTTTTACTGTCAAACAACAAACGAGCATTATTGTCGAGCGCTTTGGTAAATTTCACAGTATCAGACAATCTGGACTGCAACTTAAAATACCAATGATCGACAGAATCGCCGGCCGTGTAAATCTTAAAATTCAACAATTAGATGTAATTATTGAAACAAAAACCAAAGACAACGTATTTGTAAAACTAAAAGTATCAGTGCAATTTATGGTTGTAAAAGAAACTGTTTATGATGCGTTTTACAAACTAGAATATCCTCATGATCAAATTACTTCTTATGTATTTGACGTAGTTCGTGCCGAAGTACCAAAATTAATTCTAGATGATGTTTTTGAAAGAAAAGATGATATCGCAATAGCTGTAAAAAGAGAATTAAATGAAGCGATGACCACTTATGGTTACACAATTATCAATACTTTAGTTACTGATATTGATCCAGATATTCAGGTCAAAAATGCTATGAACAGAATTAATGCTGCTGATAGAGAAAAAACAGTAGCAGAATTTGAAGCAGAAGCATCAAGAATTAGAATTGTTGCCAAAGCAAAAGCTGAAGCAGAAAGCAAACGTTTACAAGGACAAGGTATAGCAGATCAACGTAGAGAAATCGCAAGAGGACTTGTAGAAAGTGTAGATGTATTGAATAAAGTGGGGATTAATTCACAGGAAGCTTCAGCATTAATCGTTGTAACTCAGCACTATGATACACTTCAAGCAATTGGTGCCGATGCTAATTCTAATTTAATTTTATTGCCTAATTCTCCTCAAGCCGGCAGCGACATGCTAAACAATATGGTAGCTTCTTTCTCTGCTTCTAACCAAGTTGGTGAGATGATGAAAAAGAACAAACCAAAGGTTAAGATAAAACCTCAAGATCATACAACAAATTATCAAGCTCCACAGCTTCCAGAATCACATGATGAAGAAGTTTAAAAAAACATATTCTATAAAAAAGAGGCTATTAAGCCTCTTTTTTTTTTTATAAAATACTAATCTTTTGCAAACGATAAATATTAATTCTGAGATCCAATGTTTTTCTGTTTAAGATCCTCTAACTTATTTTCTAAATAAGAAATTGCATCTTCAGTCCTAGCACTAACTTTAGAAACGATAAGATCATAATGATGATCAATCTCTTGTTTACTCATTGGACCTCTTCCCATCAACTTTTCAGAAACTTCGTGTAATTTATCTTGAATACTATCTTTTACATCATCAAAACCATCTTTGATTTTTTCTCTAGTTTTTTCTCCCTTGTCTGGAGCAAATAAAATTCCAAGACCTGCTCCTATCGTTGCACCAACCAATAGCGCTATTATGGTATTTCCTGTGTTATTTGACATCTTAATTAAATTTAAAATTACTATTTAATAAAATTACAACTTTATCAACAAATCAATGTTAACAAGCCGTTAAAGTGATAAATATTGCATTAAAAACTCAAATAAAGCTTTCTATTGATTCAAAATCTAAAAGCGAAGTAAATTTATGTCCAAACCCCAAAAGTATCTTAAACACAATTTATAAAGGTCATTTTTAATAGCACAATTCTATCTAAAATTAAAAAATAATAGAAAATAAATATAATAAATATTTTTTATTAAAATCACATAAATAAATATTAAAATCTATTATAAAATTAATAATTTAAAAAAAGCCAACAATTTTTTATAATAGAAAAAGCGCCTTATAAAAAGCGCTTTTAATTGTAAAAATCTATAGTATTCTTAAAGTGAATTTAGAGTTTCTAAAACAATTTCATTTTTTTCTGTATTTCTTAAATCTTCAATATGATTTGCAAACAAGGGAAAATTTAAAACATCACTTTTTAAATTTAATAATGAAAACATTCGCACAGAAGCTAATTGGCTTTTCAGCGACATATTGTATAACTTATGCAAACTGTCATGTTCAATGTCTTTCGTTTTTATCACATTAGAAAAATGCAAAAGCAAGTTTGAAAATAATAAAGAATTATTATCATTCTTAACATTCTTCACCACCGTTTGACTCAGTAAACTGAAATTATTAATCGATTTTATGTTATCGATAATTATTTCTAAAATACTTGAAGCATTATTTTCGTCTTTTTCTTTAACGTACTTATTGATTTCCTTTTGTGTATTCATCAATAAATTGGCTTCTTTTTTGTCCTTCTCCTCCCAAGCATCTTTAAGCCCAACGGTTTTATTAAACACTAATTTTGAGTTAGTTGCATCTTTATCAACAACAAAATAACCCAAACGCTGAAATTGAAAATGATCACCAATTTTAACATTAGATAAACTTGGTTCAACAAAACCTTTAACCACTTGTAAAGATTCAGAATTCATAAATTCAAGGAAACTTTTGTCTTTATGACTGTCAGGTGCTTCATCAATAAACAAGCGATCATATAAACGAACTTCCGCTTCCACGGCATGCGAAACAGAAACCCAATGCAACGTTCCCGCAACTTTTCGTTTACTAGCTTCACTCCCACTTCCACTCAAAGAATCGGTATCATAAGTAACTTGAATTTCAGTAATTACGCCATTTGAATCATTAGTAACACTTTCACCTTTAATGATATAACCATTTTTAAGACGCACTTCATTACCTATACTTAAACGAAAAAATTTAGCAGGAGCAACTTCTAAAAAGTCATCTCTCTCTATGTATATTTCCCGAGAAAAAGGAACTTTTCTATAACCTGCAGTTTCATCTTCTTGGTTATTTTCAGCATCCAACAACTCTTCTTTTCCTTCAGGATAATTTGTAATTACCACTTTCACAGGATCTAAAACAGCCATCACTCGAGGCGCAGTTTTGTTTAAATCTTCGCGCAAACAAAAGTCTAAAAGGGAAACATCAATAATGTTTTCTCGTTTTGCAACACCAATTACATCACAAAATTTACGAATAGAAGCAGCCGTATAACCACGTCTTCTAAGTCCGGAAATAGTTGGCATTCTTGGATCATCCCAACCATCAACTATATTTTCTTGTACCAATTGTAAGAGCTTACGCTTACTCATAACGGTATAATTCAAATTTAAACGTGCAAACTCATATTGATGAGGACGAATTTTAGTTGAATCATAAATTTGATCTAAAAACCAATCGTATAATTCGCGGTGCATTACAAATTCTAATGTACAAATAGAATGAGAAATTTGCTCTATATAATCACTTTCTCCATGCGCGTAATCATACATAGGATAAATGTTCCACTCATTTCCGGTACGATGGTGATGACGGTGTAAAATTCTGTACATCAATGGATCACGCATTAACATATTAGTCGATGTCATATCAATTTTAGCTCTCAAAACATGACTTCCTTCAGAATAATCACCGTTTTTCATTCCATCGAAAAGTGCTAAATTTTCACCAATAGAACGATTTCTAAAGGGACCATCGACACCCGGCTGCGTTGGAGTTCCTTTTTGATTTGCTATATCTTCAGAAGATTGACTGTCTACATACGCTTTACCATTCTTAATCATAGCAACAGCCCACTCGTACAATTGCTGAAAATAATCTGATGAATATAGTTCTTCTGACCAATTAAAACCTAACCATTTAAGATCTTCCTTTATCGCGTCAACATATTCCTGTTCTTCTTTTGCTGGATTCGTATCATCAAAACGCAAGTTAACTGGTGCGTTGTATTTTAGGCCTAAACCAAAATTTAAACAGATCGATTTAGCATGACCAATGTGCAAATATCCATTAGGTTCTGGTGGGAAACGAAAGCGTAATTTATCTTGAGGAAAACCGCCTGCTAAACTGTCTTCTATAATTTGTTCAATAAAATGAAGTGATTTCTCTTCTGGTGCCATTTTTAAATAGTTTTAGCAAAGATAAAAAAAGCAAGTTTAAAAAGGTTTAAAGTTTAAAGTTTAAAAGGGATCGAAAATAGAACTTATAAATTCGTATTTTTGTTTACATACTTACTGTTTAATATTAAAAACAAATATGGGAACAATAAAATTAAAAAACATTCGTACGTACTCGTACCATGGATGTTTAATAGAGGAAGGAAAAATAGGATCCGATTACTGTATCGATTTGGAAATAAAAACAAACTTAAAACATTCGTCGGAGTCAGATAAGCTAACCGACACTGTAGATTACGTTCACTTAAATACAATTGTTGTAGAAGAAATGGCTATACGATCTAATTTATTAGAACATGTTGCCAAAAGAATTATCGATCGTGCATTATTTGAACTTGAAACTATTTCAAAAATAAAAGTAGCTGTATCAAAATTAAATCCTCCTATTGGTGGTGATGTTGAATCGGTTACCATTGAAATGGAAGAAGAACGCTACTACAAATTGTAAATACCGGTGCAAAAAATAGAAAAAAGTTTACATTAAATTTTTAAAGATTAATTTTTTAAGCTACTTTTGCCATCCGTTCCACTACGGCGTCGTGGCCGAGCGGCTAGGCTGGGCTCTGCAAAAGCTCCTACTCCGGTTCGAATCCGGACGATGCCTCTAAAACCTCTAAAGTAATTTAGAGGTTTTTTTTATGTCATTTTTAGAAAAAATGAAGTAAATAGAATGTTCGAATCCGAAAGATAAATCTAAAACCTCTAAAGTAATTCAGCCGTATTTTTTATGTCATTTTTAGAAAAAATGAGGTAAAGAAGATGTTCGAATCCGAAAGATAAATCTAAAACCTCTAAATTACTTTAGAGGTTTTTTTTATGTCATTTTTAGAAAAAATGAGGTAAAGATGATGTTCGAATCCGAATAATAGTTCTAAAACCTTCAAATTACTTTGAAGGTTTTTTTTATATCATTTTTAGAAAAAATGACGTAAATAGAATGTTCGAATCCGGATAATAGTTCTAAAACCTCTAAAGTAATTCAGCCGTTTTTTTTATGTCATTTTTAGAAAAAATGAGGTAAAGAAGATGTTCGAATCCGAATAATAGTTCTAAAACCTTCAAATTACTTTGAAGGTTTTTTTTATATCCTTTTTAGAAAAAATGAGGTAAAGAAGATGTTCGAATCCGGACGATGCCACAAAACCTTTAAATAAATTAACCCGTTTTTTTATATCATTTTTAGAAAAAATGAAGTAAACTTATTATCGTAAAAAAAACCTACAACTAAATTTGTAGGCTTTTCTATTACTTTATAGTACCATCGTCAACTGAATTCTCTTTCTATCCTCATCAACTTCTACAACTTTAACAGTAACATGTTGATACAGTTTTACCACTTCATTTACATCACTCACAAAACCTGCTTTTAACTGTGAAATATGAACCAAACCACTTTCTTTCACCCCGATATCAACAAAGCAACCAAAATTGGTAATATTATTAACAATTCCTGGTAAAATCATTCCGTTTCTCACATCTTTTATTGATTTTACATTTGGATCAAATTCAAAGACAGTTGCTGCTTTTCTTGGGTCTAATCCTGGTTTTTCAAGCTCTTTAATAATATCTTTCAACGTTAAAACTCCTATTTCTGGCGTAATGTAGTTTTCTGGTTTTATCAATGCAGTTTTTTCTTTATTGGCAATTAAATCATTTACAGAAAGTTTTAAATCTTTGGCCATCTTTTCAACAATACCATACGCTTCTGGATGCACCGCTGAATTATCTAAAGGGTTTTTAGCATTCGAAATTCGGATAAAAGCAACTCCTTGTTGATAGGCTTTATCTCCTAAACGAGGCACTTTTTTGAGTTGTTTTCTATCGGTAAAAGGACCGTTTTCAGAACGATAAGCTACAATATTTTCGGCGAGCTTCTCTCCTATTCCACTCACATAACTCAACAAATGTTTGCTCGCAGTATTGATATTTATTCCCACCGAATTTACACAACGAATTACAGTAGAATCTAATTCTTCTTTTAATTTATTTTGGTCCACATCGTGTTGGTATTGCCCAACTCCAATTGCTTTTGGATCAATTTTCACCAATTCCGCCAAAGGATCAGATAATCTTCTTCCAATAGAAACTGAACCACGAACCGTTACGTCATAATCAGGAAATTCTTCTCTCGCAATTTTGGAAGCCGAATAAACAGAAGCTCCTGCCTCAGAAACTATGAATACTTGAATTGGTTTATCAAATGCTATTTTCTTGATGAAGAATTCTGTTTCTCGTGAAGCAGTCCCATTACCAATTGAAATGGCATCTATTTGATACGCATTGACCATCGAACGAATTTTTTTCATAGCCATTGCTTCTTCTTTTTGAGGAGCATGCGGATAAATAGTTTCATTGTATAATAAATCTCCTTTTTCATCCAAACAAACTATTTTACAACCACTTCTAAAACCTGGATCAATAGCCAAAATTCTCTTTTCACCCAAAGGTGGTGCCAATAATAACTGCCCTAAATTATTAGCAAATACTTGAATTGAATTCGCATCTGCTTTGGCTTTGGCCTCTTGTAAAGCTTCATTAGAAATGGCAGGATTCAACAAGCGTTTGTAACTATCCTCGATTGCTAATTGAATATGTGGCGTGGTACTGTTCTCTCCTTTTATAATTAATTCATCTATAATTTCATAAGCATCGTCTAGTTCTACATCGACTTTAAACTTAATAAAACCTTCATTTTCAGCTCTCATAATTGCTAATAATCTGTGCGAAGGTGCTTTTGTTAAAGGTTCTGCCCATTCAAAATACTGATTGAATTTTTGAGCGCCTTCCTCCTCTTTTTTTGACTTAACTACCTTAGTAGTAATCGTTGCTTTTCGTTCAAACAAGCGTCGCAATTGCTTACGAACATATATATTTTCGTTAATCCATTCGGCAACAATATCTCTAGCACCTTGCAAAGCAGCTTCTTCATTTATAATAGTTTCATTCAAGTATTGCGTGGCTAAGAAATCAACATCATCTTTACCTTGTGCCATAATAATCTTCGCCAAAGGCTCCAATCCGTTTTCACGAGCGACATCGGCTTTGGTTCGTTTTTTCTTTTTATAAGGCAAATAAAAATCTTCTAATTCTTGTAGATCAAAACTCTGTTGAATCTTTTTATCTAATTCTGGCGTCAAAGCATTTTGCTCTGCAATCGATTTTAAAATAGCTTCCTTGCGTTTTACGATAACTTCATACTCTTTTTGATACTTGGCAATGTTCTCAATAAAAACTTCGTCAAGATTGCCTGTTTTATCTTTTCGATAACGAGAAATAAAAGGAATCGTGCAGTCTTCTTGTAATAATTGAACGGTGTTTTGAATGTTAATTGCAGCTGTAGCAACGTGTTTTGCAATAAATTGTAGGTTAGTCATAATAAAATACGGTTTAAAATAGGCTCTTTTCTAGTTGAAAAAAGCGATGCTAAAATACTATCTTTAATTTTTATTTGAACTCCAATTATGATTTTATTATATTCTTTTTTAGCACTAAATCTAATAGCTTTTTTAGTAATGGGCTACGATAAAAATTTAGCAGAAAACCATAAAAGTAGAATATCCGAAAAAACACTTTTAACTTTAGTGCTTATTGGAGGAACAATTGGTTCGGGATTAGGAATGCTTATTTTTAGACATAAAACAGCTAAAAAAAGCTATTTAGCAAAATTCTGGTTTATTGCAGTAGTACAAATTTTAGAACTATTTTTTTACTTTAAAAAATAATACTTCATTACCTAAAACAGTATAAATTAAAAAAAAGAAATACTTTAGTTTTTTGCTCCAATAAAATTTATAAAACATTCTGGTCCAGTAAATGGTATTTTAGATTGATGCCAGACATTGAATCCAGCATTGTTAAATAATTGTACATAATTATGTGAAAAAGAATTCTCTTCACCATAAATCTCTGAGTTTGGATTTTTTAGTAAATCATGCTCTTTACCAGTCGGTTCAATGGCTATAAAAATTATTTTTCCTATTCTATTTAGTTCATCAAAAAATTCTTGTAACCTAGATTGTGTAAAATATTCTAATACTCCTCTAGAAGTAACAACGATCATGTGACTTTCGCCATTTTGCTTAATCCACTCGAAACCATCTGCGGCTCTAAATTCTAATTTTTTGTTTGTATTAAATGCTTTTTTAGTAGCTTCGATTTGAGGACTACTTAAATCTATTCCTACTAATCTTTTTATATCAGGAAATCTTTCACTTAAATGCTGTAACACTTTTCCATCTCCTGTACCAACTTCTACCAATGTATTGTACTTTTCATCTTCGTTTTTTAATTGTTCTTCTAAAAGATCAAGTAAAAAGGAACATTTTGGTATAAAAAAATTTTCTAAAACATCATTATTGAAACCGCTAGAAAAGTATTCTTCGCCTCTATTCTCCCAATAATTTTGATGAAACTTAGATAATGTTTCAAAATCACTCTTTTTCTTCGCTTTTTCTAATAAAGCATGACGCATCAAACGATCTTTTCGAGACAAATCCATGTCAATTGTCATGCCTTTGGTCAACAATTCGCTTGCTTTTTTAGGTTGAATTGCAATAAGTAGATTACCAATACTATTTTTTAGAAGACTTTTCATTTACTATTCTATTCGGTTAATTATAAAATAAAAATAGTAAAATAAATTTATATAGCACACAATCTGCTAGTTATTAGAAAATTAATAACTAGAGACGTGTATCTTTTTATAGTACAAGTATTGAATTATAATCTGATAAAAAATATTAAAACTATAATTCTTAAATAAAAATTTAGTGACAAGCAATTTTATTAACTCTATTCTGGTGTCTTCCGCCTTCAAAATCAGTAGCTAAAAAAGCTTCAACAATTTCTACAGCTTGAGGAATAGAAGTAAAACGTGCAGGAATACTAACAATATTTGCATCATTATGCAAACGGGTTAAAACTGCAATTTCTTTTGTCCAACACAAACCTGCACGCACTTTAGCATGTTTATTTACCGTCATGGCAATGCCGTTTCCGCTTCCGCAGATAACAATTCCAAAATCAGCTTTTCCTTCGCTTACATCTTCGGCAACAGGATGTGCAAAATCAGGATAATCAACAGAAGCTTCTGTATCCGTACCATAATTAGTTACTTCATGTCCTTTTGCCTGCAACATGGCTACAATAGCTTTTTTATACTCTGGTCCTGCGTGGTCGTTTCCTATTGAAATTTTCATTTTTTTTGCTTTGATTTTGAATTGCAAATTTACCAAAGTTATTTTCAATTTTTACTACAACAAGTATAGGATTTCTCTAGAACTGAAAAATTAAAAAATTAAAATCGTTTCCTTTTTTTGAAAGTTGTCAACATATATTAAATACAACAAAAAGAAAATTTAAATTTAAATTATTTATTGGTGGTTATTATAGCGTGTTAATAGTTGCTATAAATTCATTAAAAAATGTCCTTAAGTAAAGTTTGCATTTGTTATATGGAGTTATCAACATCCTTATTTATAACTAAAGATTTAGTTTCTAAGTGTTTTTAGAGTTTAATGAACAACTGTTAACAATCCAAAAATTATAGAAATAGTAGATAAGTAATTTTAATTTAATGTTAAGAAAAATGTGTTTTAGTATTAATAACTTTTCTAAAAATTACCCAAACTAAATTAGGTTTTTTAAAACGGGTTTTGGATTACTTTTTTTATTCCAATTACCAAAATATACTTCTAAAAATCTATCTCAAGTTATAAACAATTTTTGTTAATTTAGGTTTAACTGACTTTCAAGTACTTAGCTTTTACTATTAACAATGCAAAAAATTAACATTTTAATTATGTACTACGCACTGAATTTCAATGTTTTATAAATTTGTGTAAATGTGAACAACTAGCTTAATTGCTTAAAAATGAGCCTGTTTAAAAGCTTTTTTTAAAATGGAGTCACAATTTTTTAGAAATAGAATAAACTAATTTTTATACAATTGAAAGTCTAGGATTTAATTGATCTAATATTTCTTGAACTTCTTCAAAATCGTTGGTGTGTACTTTTAGTTGAATTCCTCCAAAAGCAAAGGATGCGAGAGGATCAATTGAAACAATATTTTCATTTTCGAAAAAATATTGAATTTCGTGTTGGTCTAAAATATGTTTAAGGACCACAATTTCATGCGGATAATTAAAAATGGCAATGGTTCTAAAGTCTTTCATTTTCGATTTTTTATAAATGTACTAAAGTTATTATTATCTTTAAAATATAGCGGGAATAAGAAATAGTGAATACAATTTCGTAATTTTAGCTTTTTAAGAAAAAATACATGAGTAAGAGATTAAGAAAGCCGATAAAAAAAGAGATAGATTTCTCTGATAAAATTATAAAAATATTATCGCAAAACGCTAATAAACCATATAATTATAAGCAAATAGGAGCGAAGTTAGAATTGGATGATACCCAAAGTCGCAATCAAATTATTAAAGATTTAAAAATTTTGGCTGCAGCCAAAAAGATTATAGAAACGGATCCTGGGAATTATTTAATAAAAGCGGCCAGTAAAGAGTACTATGAAGGTAAAATTGATATGACAGGACGAAAAACTGCCTATTTTGTTTGTCCTGAATTTACTGAAGACGTTTTTATTCCAACAAATAATCTAAACCACGCGCTAGATAAAGATACCGTAAAAGTGTATGTTTACAATAAAAGAAGCGGAAAACGTGCCGAAGGTGAAGTAATAGAAGTGATCGAAAGATACAAGACAGACTTTGTTGGAGTTATTGACATTCAAAAGAATTTTTCGTTTGTTTCTACAGCCAATCCAAAAATGTACACTGATATTTTTATTCCAAAAGATAAAATAGGCGACGCAGAGCAAGGAGATGTTGTTTTGGTCCACATTGAAGATTGGCCTTCAAGAGCCGATAGTCCTTTTGGAAAAGTAGTGAAAGTGCTTGGAAAACCTGGCGAACACGATACTGAAATTAATGCTATTCTTGCTGAATATGGTTTACCATCGGAGTTTCCTATTGAAGTAGAAACCTTTGCTCAAAAAATAGACACTTCGATAGAAGCGAGCGAAATAGCCAAACGTCGTGATATGCGCGATACGTTGACTTTTACAATTGACCCAAAAGATGCTAAGGATTTCGATGACGCGTTGTCGTATAAAAAGTTAGAAAATGGTAATTACGAAATCGGAATACATATTGCCGATGTTTCGTATTATTTACAAGAAGGAACTATTCTGGATGACGAAGCCTACCAACGTGCAACATCTGTCTATTTAGTAGATAGAGTAGTACCAATGTTACCCGAAGTACTGTCTAATTTTGCTTGTTCCTTGCGACCACAAGAAGAGAAATATACCTTTTCGGCAGTTTTTGAAATTACAGAGAAATGCCAGGTAGTGAATCAATGGTTTGGTAGAACGGTTATTTTCTCGGATCAGCGTTTCGCTTATGAAGAAGCACAATACATCATTGAGACAAAAGACAATACCATTCCAGCAGAAACTTCTATTACAGGAAGTTCTTATGTAGTTTCGGATGAAATTGTTGCTGCGACTTTAAAAATGGATGAATTAGCCAAAATTTTCCGAAGAAATAGAATGAATGATGGCGCTATTTCTTTTGATAAAGTAGAAGTAAAATTCAACTTAGATAAAGATGGAGAACCAGAAGGTGTTTATTTTAAAGTTTCTAAGGATGCCAATCATTTAATTGAAGAATTTATGCTTTTGGCCAATAGAAAAGTAGCAGAATTTATTGGTAAACAAAAGAAAACGTTTATTTATAGAATTCACGATGAGCCAAATGAAGACAAATTAATAGCAATGCAAAATCTTATTGCTAAATTTGGTTATAAAATCGATTTTAGAAACAAAGGAGATGTTTCTAAATCATTGAATGCTTTAATGGCAGAAGTCAATGGTAAAAAAGAGCAAAATTTAATAGATACGTTGGCCATTCGCTCGATGAGTAAGGCCAAATATTCTACTGATAATATCGGACATTATGGGTTAGCATTCGACTATTACTCCCATTTTACGTCACCAATTCGTCGTTATCCAGATGTTATGGTGCACCGATTGTTGCAATATTATTTAGATGGAGGAAAATCTGTAGATGAAGATACGTATGAAACCAAATGTGTACACGCCTCTACGATGGAAGGTTTAGCGACCAATGCCGAAAGAGATTCTATTAAATACATGCAAGTTAAATACATGCAAAATCATCAAGACGAAGAATTCTTGGGTGTCATTTCGGGAGTTACAGAGTGGGGAATCTACGTAGAAATTATAGAAAATAAATGCGAAGGAATGGTAAAAACCCGCGATATAAAAGAGGACTATTACACTTTCGATGAAAAACAGTACGCGCTAGTTGGTGCTACATCTCATAGATTATTACAGCTAGGAGATGAGATTTACGTAAAGGTAAAAAATGCCGATTTGGTTAAAAAACAATTGGATTTTAATTTTATAAGAAGAAATGAATAGGTTTTAGAAATAGGTATACTAACAATTAAATTTTTTAAAATGAAAAAAATAATTTTATTATTGGTTGTGTTGGGAACACAATTTAATTATGGTCAGACGACAATAAAAATTGATGATTTTAGCGATGTAAAAGTATTTGATAAACTTAGCGTCACTTTAATTCCATCTAACGAAAACAAAGCAGTAGTTACTGGGATAAGTCAAAGTAAGGTAGAATTCGTTAATAAAGACGGGCTCTTAAAAATTAGAATGCCTTTTACAAAAATGATAACAGGAGATGAAGCAAAAGTAACGTTGTATTTCAAGAAAATACAAAGTATTGATGCTAATGAAGGTAGTTCAGTAATCTGTAAGGAAACATTTAAACAAACAACATTCGATCTGGGTGCTCAAGAAGGCGCTTCTATTACGGTAGCTTTAGACGTTGAAAAAGCGACGCTTAAAGCCTATTCAGGAGGAAATATAAAAGTTACAGGTAAAGCAGTAACTCAAGTTATTTCTATTAATTCAGGAGGAATTGTAAAAGCAAGTGAATTAGATACTTCTCAAACTACAGTAAGTGTGTCCGCAGGAGGAAGTGCAGATGTAAAGGCGAGTACTCTTGTAGATGCAAAAGTAAAGGCAGGAGGATCTATTACAGTTTATGGTAAACCAAAAGAGTTACGACAAGAAACTTTATTAGGCGGAGTTATTGTTGAAAGTGATAAAGTATATTAACAACTTTTAAAGTCATTTTTTAATGATAAACGACATTTTAACCGGCATTCCTTGGGGATTGTTATTGAGTTTTATGATAGGCCCAGTGTTTTTTATTCTACTTGAAACCAGTATTATAAAAGGATTCAGGGCGGCTATTGTTTTTGATTTAGGCGTAGTTTTAGGCGATATTTTTTTTATAATTATAGCGTATTTAGGAAGTTACAGACTTATTCAAAGTCTTAATGATAATTCTTCTTTATTTATTTTTGGAGGTTGTATAATGATGGCATATGGTTTTATTTCTTTTATTGGAACAAAAAAAGAAAAGAAAGTAAGTACCAAAATAATTGATAGTGAGATAATAAAAAAAAATTATTTGGGTCTTTTTCTAAAAGGATTTTTCCTAAATGTTATAAATATTGGTGTTCTAGGTTTTTGGTTGGCTGTTATTATTTCTGTGGGACCAAAATTAGAAATGGAAACGGCAAGAATGCTGACATTTTTTATATCTGTTATCGTAACATATTTAGGTATTGACTGCATCAAAATAGTTTTGGCGAAGCAGTTAAAGCACAAAATGACGCCAAGTAATATTTACAAAATCAAGCGAGGAATAAGCATTGTTTTAATGGTGTTTGGTTTTGTTTTAATCTTTCAAGGTTGGTTTCCTGAAGAAAAGCAAATGGTAAAAAATGCATTTGAAAAAATAGAGAAAAAGCAATGATATAAGGAACACAAACCCATTTTTAGGATTTCGGATGGAGGGAAGTAAACTATTTATAAGAATTAAAAGCATAAGCTCTGAGTACACTAAACTAGGAATGATGCTTTTTTTGTTTTGTATGGCTTATATTTAAAAGTATATAAATCTTCTCAATTTTTAAAAATCTTCTTTTTTTAAAATATAAAAATTCCAAACTCCCTATATAAATATTGGAATTTGGAATTTATAAAATAAGGATTTATAAAATTCTTATTTTGTTTCTTCTTCTTTTTTATCAGCTGGTTGCTCGTCTTTAGCAGCGTTTTTAAATTCTTTAATACCGCTTCCTAAACCCTTCATTAATTCCGGAATTTTTTTACCTCCAAAAAGTAATAAAAGAACACCAATAATTAAAAGTATTTCTGGTAAACCTAATCTTCCCATGATAGTATAATTTATGCCGTAGCAAATTTGTATTAACAATAATATGCAAATGTATATAGAATAAATGTACGAGCATTCATTTTGAAGTATTTATTTATTTGAGATTCAGTTAAATATTTGATTAATTTGAGGTCTGCATTATGCAACTACTACTACTTACAGGTGCTAACACCATTTTTAATTTATTATATTTGTGACTTAAACTTGTAAAATGCCTAATAAACGATTAAGAAGAAAGAAGTTTTGGAGCAGATTATTAATCAAAAACCGATTAATAATTTTGAACGAGGATACTTTTGAAGAAATTTTTTCTTTTAAATTAAATATAATGAGTGTTTTTGTGTCCATTTCCTTGGGTGCTATTTTTTTAATTGGGATAACCACAGTGCTAATTGCCTTTACTCCTTTACGAGAGTTTATTCCGGGATATTCTTCTTCACAATTAAAAAAGGACGCTATTGTAATGGCTTTAAAATCGGATTCGTTATCGATGGCTTTAAAAAAAAATGACGCGTACATAAAGGGAATTCAAAAAGTATTGAATGGCGAATTAGACTATGCAAAATTCAATAAAGATTCTATACTTTCTAGTAGCGAAAAACCAAAGGTATCATTAGATTTATCAGCTTCTAAAGAAGAACTAGAATTAAGGGAAAGAGTGAAAAAGGAAGAAAAATTAGATTCTGTTATAAAGCCAAGTACCAAAAACAAAAAGAAATAAAGTTCATGTTCACAGTTGTTTAGGTGAATATTCTGCAAACTTTAAAATAAAGCCACAAAAAAATGTCAGTAAAATCGATTGCTGCAAAAATTTTTGCAAAAAAAATATATAATAAAACACAAGCTTGGGCAAAGAATCCTATTGCAACCCAAAAAGCTGTTTTTCGTGGTTTAATAAACGAAGCTAAGAACACGCATTTTGGTAAGGATCATCATTTTGAAAAAATTAAAACAGCTGAGGATTTTGCTAAATTAGTTCCTGTTCGTGATTACGAAGCCTTAAAACCGTATGTAGATAGAGTCGTAAAAGGGGAGGAGAATGTGCTCTGGAAAGGAAAACCACTCTATTTTGCTAAAACGTCTGGAACTACATCTGGCGCAAAATACATTCCGCTTAGCAAAGAGTCGATGCCGTATCATATTCAAGCGGCTCGAAATGCTATTTTGCTTTACATTCACGAAACTAAAAAGACTGATTTTGTATCTGGAAAAATGATTTTCTTGCAAGGAAGTCCTATTTTAGAAGAAAAAAACGGAATAAAACTAGGACGTTTGTCTGGCATTGTGGCGCATTTTGTTCCCAAATACCTGCAAAAGAATCGTTTGCCTTCATGGCAAACCAATTGTATTGAAGATTGGGAAACTAAAGTAAATGCGATTGTAAATGAAACCATACACGAAGACATGACGGTCATTTCAGGAATTCCGTCTTGGGTACAAATGTATTTTGAAAAATTGCAACAAAGAGCAGGAAAGCCCGTTGGGGAGCTTTTTAAAAACTTTAATTTGTTTATTTATGGCGGTGTGAATTATGAGCCTTACAGAGCCAAGTTTGAAAATTTAATTGGAAGAAAAGTAGATAGTATCGAACTATTTCCCGCTTCCGAAGGTTTTTTTGCTTATCAAGATTCCCAAAAAGAAAAAGGAATGCTGCTGTTGCTCAATTCTGGTATTTTTTATGAGTTTATAAAAAGTGACGAGTTTTATTCGGATAATCCAAAAAGAAATACTATAGGCGAAGTAGAACTTGGAGTGAATTACGTCCTAATTATTTCGACAAATGCTGGACTTTGGGGGTATAACATTGGAGACACGGTTCAATTTACGTGCTTAAAACCCTATCGTATTATTGTTTCGGGTCGAATTAAACATTACATTTCAGCTTTTGGAGAACATGTTATTGGTAAAGAAGTCGAATGTGCTTTGCAAGAAGCAATGGAAGGAACAACAGCTCAAGTAAATGAATTCACCGTGGCACCACAAATAACGCCATCTCACGGTTTGCCTTACCACGAATGGTTTATTGAATTTGAAAATGAACCAGAGGACAGTAACACTTTTGCGGAAGCGCTAGACAATGCGATGCGAAAACAAAACATTTATTATGACGATTTGATTGTTGGGAATGTGTTAAAAAAATTAGTCGTCACCAAAGTAAGCAAAAATGGTTTTCAGGATTATATGAAATCAATAGGAAAATTGGGAGGTCAAAATAAAATTCCGAGGCTTTCTAATGATCGAAAAATTGTGGATTTATTATCCAAAAAATAAAAGAATACATTTGAATAGTAGAAAAAACAAAAAAAATGAAAGAAACTAAAAATATATCTCGATCCAGAGCACAGGAATCATCGGCAGCAATTGAAAAAATGTACATCACGATGCGCCATCTTTTTAATAGAGGATTTTACAAACCAATGGGAATTTCTGGAGATACTTTAAGAGAAGCCTTATTGGCGCTAAGACCCGAAATCTATGGAAATATTGCTGAAGAAAAAGTAGAATTGAATGGTCTTTTGTACGTAATCGAGCGACTTCCGGTTGGAATTGAAGAATGTCGTTTTATTAATTTAACTTCGGATGAAGGATATTCTAAATCGCAATTTAAAGCCATTGTACCACCAAAGAGAAAACGCAATTGCTATCGTATAGATGAAGAGCAAATGAATATTGAGATTACGCGTGGACGATCGGATATCTATGATATTTTGACACATTTGACCTTTATTTTTATTGAATCTCATAAGATTAGAAGCAGAGTTTTACTAGACGAAGCAGGAGAAGTTTCTAGAGATTGGGTAAAATTAGAACTAGCTGTAGCTCAAAGTAAAAAATTACCACTTATAGAAAAAGAAAAAGCTATTTCTCATGCAGCGAACATTTTAGGAAGAACATTTGAAGAAGTTTTGGATATCTACGATGCCTTTGGATCTGCAGCTGCTCCTGACCGTTTTTTACATGTAATTTATTGGTTGGGTAAACTAGCTATAGCAGAGGTTTTCGAAAATAACAAACGGACGATTACCTTTAGCCCTATTTTAAGAGAGCGTTTGGGACACCATATTCACGGTGAGATTTGGGCGACTAATATCAAAGAGGTTCTCATAGAAAATCAGCTTTTAGATCGACCAATTCACATCATTAGTGCTAATATGCACAGCGTTATGAACTCTATTTTTGCAACGCCAGTCTTGAAAACTAAGTTCAAGGATAAATCAGATTTCATTATTTATGAAGAATTGAGTAAATCAGGAGCGCATGCCGTTAGAAATCAAGTGGAAGAAGTTGCCATGAAGCAGGGAATGATTTCAATTCCTGACACCTCAGGAACCAATATTGATGTTCAAATTTTTGATACTGACAAAATTGACTGGTCGAAAACTTCATTTCCAAAAGCAGATTTACCGGTTAAGAAACCAGTTATTATTGTAATGGATTATGCCTTTGGAGAGCAAGCTTATGAGACGATCGATGAGTTATTAAAACCCTATAAAAAAGATACTTTACTCAATGTAAAGTCTGTTTCGATTATGGGTAAAGCAGGAATTCTAGAAGGTGGAAAAGGAGATATTATGATTCCTAATGCGCATATAAATGAAGGAACAGCAGATAATTATTTTTTTAAAAATGAACTGACTGCAGATATGTTTGAAGGAAATGGAATCAATGTTTTTGCAGGCCCTATGGTTACCGTTTTGGGAACTTCTTTGCAAAATAAAGATCTATTAAAGTTTTTTCACGAATCGACTTGGGGAATAATTGGTCTTGAAATGGAAGGATCTTATTACCAAAAAGCAATTCAATCAGCCTCTAAAATTAGGAAAAGTGTACCGCACGATGTTAAGGTTCGATATGCGTATTACGCGTCAGATAATCCATTAGAAACAGGAAGTACATTAGCTTCTGGCGGACTAGGAACAACGGGTGTAAAACCTACCTATTTGATAACGATCAAAATATTAGAGCAAATTTTTAATGTAAAATAAATTGCAAAAAAAGGAAGAGATTAGTTTGTTCCTTGCAATGACAAAAATATGAAAAGAATACTTATTACTGGAGCTGCTGGATTTTTGGGTTCACATCTTTGTGATCGTTTTATCAAAGAAGGATATTTTGTTATCGGTATGGATAATCTCATAACGGGTGATTTAAAAAACATAGAACATTTGTTCAAATTAGAACATTTTGAATTTTATCATCATGATATCACCAAGTTTGTACATGTCCCTGGGAATTTAGATTATATCCTTCATTTTGCCTCGCCAGCAAGTCCCATAGATTATTTAAAAATTCCAATTCAAACCTTAAAGGTAGGTTCACTGGGAACTCATAATTTATTGGGTTTAGCTAGAGTTAAAAAAGCGCGAATTTTGATTGCTTCGACTTCAGAAGTGTATGGAGATCCGTTGGTTCACCCACAAACCGAAGAGTATTACGGTAATGTAAATACAATTGGACCGCGCGGTGTTTACGATGAGGCTAAACGTTTTCAAGAATCAATTACAATGGCATACCATACTTTTCATGGCGTAGAGACTAGAATTGTTCGAATTTTTAATACCTATGGACCACGAATGCGTCTCAATGATGGTCGTGTAATTCCAGCTTTTATTGGTCAAGCCATTCGTGGTGAAGACTTAACAATTTTTGGAGATGGAATGCAAACACGTTCTTTTTGCTACGTAGATGATCAGGTAGAAGGAATTTTTAGATTATTACATTCCGACTACGTTTTCCCTGTGAATATTGGTAATCCCGATGAAATTACTATAAAGGATTTTGCCGATGAAATAATAAAACTAACCGGAACTAACCAAAAAGTAGTTTATCAACCTTTGCCCATAAACGATCCATTACAACGCCAACCCGATACGACCAAAGCGAAAGAGCTATTGGGATGGGAGGCCAAAGTAAATCGTGCAGAAGGAATGAAAATCACCTACGATTATTTTAAATCATTATCTAAAGAAGAATTATCTAAGGAAGAGCATAAAGATTTTTCTAAATACATTAATTAAAGAAAATATTAGGTTTATCTATTTCTCTAAATTTTGGATGAAATTAAAGCAAATAGAGTATAATATTTTAAAAGGACGCTAGAAAGGATTTTAATATGAAAACAGCATTAGTATCTATAATAACGCCTTGTTTTAACTCCGAAAAATTTATCGCTGAGACCATTCGATCGGTACAAAACCAGACGCATGAAAATTGGGAAATGATCATTGTAGATGATTGCTCAACTGATCAAACCGTTACTATTATTAGGCAATTTGCTGCAACTGAGAATAGAATTCGTTTTTTTCAATTAGAAAAAAATTCAGGAGCAGGAATTGCTCGAGAAATGGCTTTATTGAGTGCAAAAGGAGATTATATTTCATTTTTGGATGCTGATGATTTGTGGAAACCTTTAAAACTCGAAAAGCAACTTCAATTTTTAAAAGAGAATAAACTTCCTTTTACTTTTTCTTTCTACGATTGTATAGATGAAGTAGGAAATTCGTTGAACAAACGCGTTGAAGCACCTTTAAATCTGTCCTATGTTCAATTGTTTTTTTGTAATTATGTTGGCAATCTCACGGGAATTTATGAAGTAAATTATTTTGGAAAAATAGCAATTTCATCTAGCAGAAAACGCCAAGATTGGATAGTTTGGCTTACTATTTTGAAAAAAATAAGAAAAGCAAAACCCGTTCCCGAAAGTCTAGCTTTGTACAGAATAAGAAATAATTCACTTTCGGCTTCAAAGGTTGATTTATTGAAACATAATTTTTCGGTGTACAGGAATTTTCATGGTTTTAATTATCTTGCTTCTTTGTTTATTATGATCGGGTTTTTGTTCACACAATTGGTAATAAAGCCAACGTATATTAAGAAGGTTTAGAGTTTTACTTTTTATATCCAATTTTAACTCTTTCATTTTCATTTTCTTTTTTTTCTGAAAGTTCGTCCAAATAAGAAAAAACCAATTCTATATTCTGTCCTTGATTTTCTAATTTTTTTTGAATTTGAGCGATATCCATTTTCATTTCAGACTTGTCTAGAAGCATTTGTCTCACTTTGGCAAAAATACGCATAATTTGAATATTCGTCTGAATGGCTTTATCACTATTCAGAACACTCGATAACATTAATATTCCGTGTTCCGTAAAAGCCATTGGTAAATATTTTTGATGTTGACCTCTTCCTTTCTTTAAGGTCGCAAATTGCGACCTTAAAGAATCGTATTCTAATTCATTCAATTCAAACATAAAGTCTTCAGGAAATCGATTACTATTTCTTTTCACCTGTTCTTTTAATCTTTTAGTTTCTACACCATAAAGCATTGCTAAATCCCTGTCAAGCATTACTTTTTGGTTTCTTATGTAGTAAATAGTATTCGAAATTGTTTCTTCTGATAGAATAAGTTCTGAGCTCATCGTTTTATAATTTAAAAAACCAATATACGATTTTATTTACATTATAGGAGTGAGCTAAATTGTTTTAGTTTGCCACGATTGCTTCTTTCTAAGGTTGTTTTTCGAATAAAGGTAAAATGCAAATTCGGTTCTAGGTATAAAGCAACAGCTTGATTAATTTTTTTTATTTTTTCTTCATTTAATTCGGCCTCACTAACATATTCCACTTCAAAAGTGTCTATTTTTATCTGCTTAATTATAAACTCCTTTACATTTCCATCGTCTTCAATGATGCTTTTGGTTACGTAATAAAAGGTTAATCCAGGAGATTTTTTACCGCTAGGCAAAATGGCGATATCATTAGTTCGACCTAGTAATTTTGTGAGTATAGGTTTTTTTAAAGTACTCTTTTCGTCCAAAACACCAATGTCGCCTATATCATATCGAATAAAGGGATGTGCTTTATTAAAAAGAGAGGTAATAACAATTCGACCAGAAGTTCCATTGGGAACGACTTGATTGTTTTCGTCTAGAATTTCCACAAAAAGTGTTTCAGAATTCACTTGCCATTGCCCTTCAGGATTTTGAAAAGCAATTAAATCCAGTTCCGAAGCTCCATATTCATTCACGATTGGGATTCCGAATTGTTTTTCTAAAAGTTGTTTGTCTTCTTCGAAAAGCATTTCGGAAGTGACCATACATACTTTTAATGTAGGACAAATTGATTTTAGAACTATATCCTTTTTCTGTAAAAATTTAGCAAACAAAACAATCGATGATGTATACCCATTGATGTAGTCAAATTTTTTAGTTTTAAAATGGTTTAAAAAATGTTCCAAAACGTCATCCGATAAATCGAAAATTGAAAAACGATACCGATGACTAAAAAAATCTTTTAATCGTTCTTTTATATTTCCAATAAAATCCATCGGAATACCGTAAAACCGGGCTTGATAGGAAGTGTTAAAATCAATTCCGTACCAACCAAAACGGTAAATATTAGAAGCCCAAGTTAGCGCGTGACAGTACTTATCTTTAGCAAACACAAAAGGATGTCCGCTAGAACCAGATGTTTTATTTATGTATACTGATTTTTGATTGAAACCAAGAGAAAGTCTTTCTGATAGTGGTTTTTGAAGATTTTTTTTGTTTAAAATAGGTAAATCAGACCATTTTTTAAAAGAATCAGTTTGAGCTAACGCTGCATAAAAAGGATTATTATTTAAATGAAAATTGACAATTTCTATTTTTTTCTTTTCGATAAATTGACCAAAATATTCCTCCGGAATAGCAGTAATTTTTTGCAATTCAGCTGTGGCTTCCTTCATTGGGAAACCATTTAGTTGTAGTGTTAGGTCGAATAGTTTAATCATTACGCCACTTTTTGATCATCAAAACGTTTGATTAATTTCAGTTCTTGCTCTTTGTTTTCTTGCTCTTGTTCTATGTCATAATCATCTTGAAGTCCTAGCCAAAACTTAGCTGAATTTCCAAAATAAAGACTTAATCTCAATGCAGTATCGGCAGTTATTCGTCGATTTTCTTTGATAATTTCTGAAATTCTAGTTTGTGGAATTTTTATATCTTTAGACAAACGATAAGCGGTTATTTCTAAAGGTATAAGAAATTCTTCTTGCAAAATTTCTCCAGGATGTATGTTTTTTAATTTTTTCATTTTAATATTTTTAGTGATAATCTACAATTTCTACATTAGACGCATTTCCATTTTCCCAAATAAAAAAGATGCGCCATTGGTTGTTTATTCGAATACTGTAAAACTCTTTTAATTTACCACTAAGTTTCTCTAAGTGATTAGATGGCGGAATTCTCAAATCTGTTATATCTTGAGAATTATGCAGCATTCTTAGTTTTCTTCTGCCTAATTGTTGAATTTCTATTGCAGGTTTTTTTACGACAATTCCATTCCAAATTTTTTCAGTTTCTTTAGATCCAAATGAAATTATCATACCTTTAGCGTTACTAACGTCAAAAGTAAGTAATAAAAATTATTATTTCACATCAAAACCAACTATTTTTGCACCTACTGTCAAAAGACGGAAATACAACTAAAAAACTACACCATGAATATTTTATTATTAGGATCTGGAGGAAGAGAGCATGCTTTTGCTTGGAAAATGATTCAGAGTCCGCTTTGTGATACCCTTTTTGTAGCACCAGGAAATGCAGGTACTGCTCAAATTGCAAAAAATATCGACATCAGCGCTACTGATTTTGATGCTATAAAAACATTGGTTCTCAAAGAAAATATAGAAATGGTTGTGGTTGGTCCAGAAGATCCATTGGTAAAAGGAATTTATGACTTTTTCTTAAATGACCATGATTTACAAGATATTCCAGTAATAGGCCCATCAAAATTAGGCGCAACTCTGGAAGGAAGCAAGGAATTTGCTAAAGAGTTTTTGATGAAACATAGAATTCCTACAGCAGCTTACGATAGTTTTACCGCTTCTACAGTAGAGAAAGGATGTCGGTTTCTTGAAACTTTAAAACCACCTTATGTGTTAAAAGCCGATGGATTAGCAGCAGGAAAAGGAGTTTTAATTATTCAAGATTTAGCGGAAGCTAAAGACGAATTGAGAAATATGTTGGTAGGACAAAAATTTGGCGCAGCAAGTTCAAAAGTAGTTATCGAAGAATTTCTAGACGGAATAGAGTTGAGCTGTTTTGTTATTACAGATGGTAAAAATTATAAAATTCTTCCAACTGCTAAAGATTACAAACGCATAGGTGAGGGGGATAAAGGCTTAAATACAGGAGGAATGGGAGCAGTTTCTCCAGTTCCTTACGTAGACGCTACTTTAATGGAAAAAATTGAAACTCGTATCGTAAAACCGACAATCGAAGGCTTTCAAAAAGATGGAATTCCATACAAAGGTTTTGTATTTATTGGTTTAATCAATGTAAACAACGAACCCATCGTTATAGAATACAACGTGAGAATGGGCGATCCAGAAACCGAAGTAGTGGTTCCAAGATTAAAATCGGATTTAGTTGAATTGTTTTTGGCGGTTGCCAATGAAAAACTGGATGAATTTAATTTAGAAGTGGATGAAAGAAGCGCAACTACAGTTATGCTTGTTTCTGGTGGATATCCAGAAGATTTTGAAAAAGGAAAAGTAATCACAGGTTTAGAATCGGTTAAAGACTCTATTGTTTTTCATGCAGGAACTAAACTAGATAATGGTAATGTTGTAAGTAACGGAGGAAGAGTTATGGCAATTACTTCTTACGGAAATAATTTTCAGGAAGCTCTGGACAAATCATATGAAAATGTAAATAAAATACATTTTGATAATATGAATTTTAGAAAAGATATCGGATTTGATTTAATATAAATACAAAAAAACACCAATGAAACAAAATATTGAGTTTCATTGGTGTTTTTTTTTATTGTTTGTCTTTTATTTGTCTCCCAAGAAGGAGTGTGCTGTTGTGTCTTGATAATCTTCGCCATTTTCTTTGTGTAATTTTAATTGCTTAATCCAATAAACCATTGCAGCTGCACAAATAATCATAAAGATCCAATTGATGGTATTAGCACCAAACCAAGTTCTTAATTCTAATGAACGTAAAAAGTCAAGCGGAGCGAATAAAATGTTTACAAATAAATATTGTATTCCTTCAAAAAATGATTTCATGATGTATGTCTTTTATTTTATTATTGTATGTCTTTTAAATTTTAAAATATGTAAAAACTCATTTTGAAATGAATCTTTTTTCAACTTGCTCCATTCCTTTTTAAACAAGTATTATATTTACAGTCACAAAAGTATAAAATATCCTTATGATAACAAGTGTTTTTAAAAAATCTACACCATTTAATTTTGCTTTGGTGGTTATTTTGATACTAGTTTTCTTTTTTCTATATCAAAGTCACGATCCAAATTGGTCAAACACGCTTAGTTCCATATTTCAAAAAATTGGGTTATTGTGTGTTTTATTGGGCTCTATTTTCCTCACTAGTTTTATTTCAAAAAAGAACGGATTGAGCAAAGACAGTACTTATACTGCTTTTTTTTATTTTTTATTACTGCTTTTTTTCCCCTCTTTATTAGACAATCCTAATTTAATAATTTCAAATTTTTTAATATTATTAGCCATTAGAAGACTTGTTTCTTTGCAAACATCGAAACAATCAAAAGAAAAAATATTTGACGCTTCTCTATGGATATTTTTGGCAGCATTATTTCATTTTTGGAGTATTTTATACCTACTGCTTATTTTCTTATCGATAATTTTTCATGTATCAAAAGATTATCGAAATTGGATTTTGCCAATTATAGCTCTTTTTGCAGTTTCTATATTATTTATATCGGTTTCCTTATTTTATAATATCGAAAGTGTGGCTTTTTTAAAAGCAAGCAGTAAAATAGATTTCGACATTGATTATTTTACCAATAATTATCAAAATATCGCTTTTTCTATTTACCTAACCGTAGCTTTATTTTTTGTAATCTCAATGTTTACTACATTGTCAAGCAGGCCTTTGGTTTTACTTACATCATATAAAAAGATAATCGCATCATTTTTTATCGGAATCTTGGTCTTTATTATATCGGCTAATAAAAGCAATGATTTATTAGTTTTTACTTTTGCCCCATTGGCAATTATGGCAACAAGCCACATCGAAATTTCTCAGCCTAAACTCAAGGAAGAGATTGTATTATTTGTGTTTATTGCTTGCAGTATGTTTTGTTTTTTTAGCCAATTATAATTTAGGACCATAAGCCAAATCGCCAGCGTCACCAAGTCCAGGAATGATGTAACTTTTGTCATTGAGTTTTTCGTCTAATGATGCAATCCATAAAGTATAATTGTCCGGCAAGTGTTTTTCTAAATAAGCAATTCCCTCAGGCGCAGCAACAATAACTGCAATATGAATTTCTTTTGGAGTTGCCGTTTGTAATAATTGATTAAAAACAGCAACCATAGACTGTCCTGTGGCCAACATGGGATCTAGTAACAAAACATTTTTTCCATTGATATCTGCTATAGCTTTGTATTCTACTCTAATGTCAAAGGAATCATCCTCCGCAACATGGTGTCTATAGGCCGAGATAAATCCGTTTTCTGCATGATCAAAACAGTTCAAAAAACCTTGATGCAATGTTAACCCTGCTCTTAAAATAGAACACAAAACCAATTGATCTGTCATCGCTGTTGTGTGTTTTACACCAAGTGGAGTTGTAATCGCAATATCTTTATACTCTAAAGATTTACTGATTTCATACGCCATAATCTCGCCAATACGCTCAATATTTCTACGAAATCGCATGCTGTCTTTTTGAACAGTTACATCTCTAATTTCACTAAGAAAATGGTTTAAAACGCTATTTTTTTCTGATAAATTGTGAATCTTCATTTTTTGATTATGATTTAGGCAAACTTTAAATAATTTTTAAGAACTATAAAAGTAGAAAAAGTATCTTTGTATTTATTAAAAGATAAAAATATGTTTTCAAAGTTAGCTTATTCTGTATTTGAACAAAGTATAAAAGATTATCATCAATTTGATAATGTAGATCAGCCAATAAAAAACCCTTTTCCAAAAGAAAAATTTGAGCATTTATTGTATCTAAAAAATTGGATCGACACCGTGCAATGGCATTTTGAGGATATCATTCGTGATCCTAATATAGACCCAGTTGCTGCTCTAACTTTAAAAAGAAGAATCGATGCATCCAATCAAGAACGTACCGATATGGTCGAATATATTGATGGTTACTTTCTTCAAAAATACAGTACTGTAAAAGTTAAAGAAAATGCTAAAATCAATTCCGAAAGTCCAGCTTGGGCTTTTGACCGATTGTCTATTTTAGCACTAAAAATTTACCACATGAATGAAGAAGCCAATCGTGCCGAAGCTTCGCAAACACATAGAGACAATTGTCAAACGAAATTGAATGTCCTTTTGGAACAAAGATCAGATCTATCTGCGGCTATCGATGATCTATTGACAGACATCGAAAAAGGAGATAAATTCATGAAAGTGTACAAACAAATGAAAATGTACAACGACGATGATTTAAATCCAGTTTTGTATCAAAATAAAAAGTAATAGTAGGAGCTATTTCCAGCTTTCCATTACAATTCCTCACAAAAAAGTACAGTTTCTAATGTCCTAAAAAGAGTCCCGATAGCTATCGGGATTGGTCGCTTTTTTAGAACAAGAAACTTTACTTTTTTTGTTCCGGGATTTTCATTTCACTCCGGGCTATGAACTTTAGGAAAAAGTAAAACGATAGTAAATTGCCAAAAACAATACAAAATATAGCCGTTATGAGACTTTCCGCAATGGGAGATGTCGCCATGACTGTTCCTGTTATAAGAGCTCTTGTAAATCAGTATCCAGATCTCAAAATTACGGTTGTTTCCCGTCCGTTTTTCAAACATTTTTTTGATGGAATTACAAATCTCAGTTTTTTTGCTTTCGATGAAAAACAAACACACAAAGGTGTCAAAGGATTGTTGCGATTGTATAAAGATTTAAAAGCGTTAGATATTGACGCTTTTGCTGATTTACACAATGTTTTGCGTTCGCAAGTTATTAGAAACCTTTTCTATTTAAACGGAAAAAAAACAGCTGCGGTTGATAAAGGTCGTGATGAAAAGGCAGCATTAACGCGACCGGAAAATAAAATTTTCAAGCAATTACCAAGCATGTTCGAAAGACATGCTAAAGTGTTCGAAGAACTTGGTCTTCACATAGATTTATCCAATCCTATATTTCCAGAAAAACAAAGTTTAGATACTGAAATCATTAACTTAATTGGAGAGAATTATCAAAAACTAATTGGTATTGCCCCTTTCGCTCAGTACGATTCAAAAGTATATCCATTAGATTTAATTCAGCAAGTAATCAGTCAATTGGCAGAAAATCAATCACATAAGATATTGCTTTTTGGTGGTGGTAAAAAAGAAATAGAACTTTTAAATTCCCTTTCAAAAGGTAAAGAAAATGTAATTGTAGTTGCCGGGCAAATCAAGTTTCAGCAAGAATTAAAACTCATTAGTAATCTAGATGTAATGCTTTCTATGGATTCTGGTAATGCACATATCGCTGCAATGTTGGGTATAAAAGTCATCACACTTTGGGGAGCAACGCATCCTTTTTCAGGTTTTTTACCTTTTAATCAACCATTAGAAAATGCTTTGGTTTCGGATAGAAATTTATATCCAAAATTACCAACATCCGTTTATGGTAATAAAAAAGTAGAAGGTTATGAGGATGTGATGAGAACGATTTTACCAGAAAAGGTAGTGTTGAGTGTTTTGAGTCATTGAGAGAAATGATGCAATCGCAATAACGTTAGTATCTAATGTGACTGCTTGGTTCCTCCCAGTGACTGACTTAAAGCCAAATTCCATTCTCTTTGCATCTTGTAATTAAAAAATGTTTTAAATTCGTAATAGACTCTTCAAAATCAGGCGCTTGTAATCCAAAACGAAGAAATTCTTTCTGTTGCTTTTCGGTTTCTTCGCATGCTTTTACAATTTCTTTCAGCATATCGAGCATGATCAATTGCTTGTTTTCATTTAGCTCAAATTTTAAATCAACCAGTTCATCCTGTAATTTTTCGCAATAGTCCAATAGCTGTTCGACTTCATGCTCTTCAAGAAGCTGTTGTTTGTTTTTGAATAAGTCACGAGGATTTTTCATTTGCAAATTATTAAATATTTTTGCCACAGATTCACAGATAAAAAATTTAAATCTGTGAATCTGTGGCAATTTTTTATTCAATCTCTATGGTCTGCCTACTGCTTTTAAACTAGACATCATCATAATCTACACGAATTGTAGGCGTAGTTGGATGTGCTTGACACGTTAATATTAAACCTTCGGCGATCTCTTTATCAGTAAGAATAGAATTTTTCTTCATCTCGGCAGCACCTTCGGTAACTCGAGCAAGACAACTGCTGCAAATTCCGCCTTGGCAAGAATAGGGAGCATCAATTCCTTGTTTTAAAGCGGCATCAAGAATACTTTGTTTTTGCGACATTTCGAAACTAGTTTCTTCATCATCAACCATAATAGTGATTTTAGAATGTCCTTCTAAAGAGGTACTAATGGTTAGTTCTTGTGAAGAAGTAGTGAAAAGCTCAAACTTGATTGCTGATTCTTTTACATTTTTTTCTTTCAAAACACCACTAACGGTATTAATCATATCTTCTGGACCACACAAATAAAATTTATCAAATTCCATTGTAGCATGCTTATTCAAGGTGAAATTTACGGCAGCTTTGTCAATTCGTCCAAATAATGCATTTTCAACATTCACTCTACTATAAACATAATCTATAAATAAACGACCCACATATTGCAGTTGCAAATCGTGTAATTCCTGATGAAAAATAGCTTCCTCAGTAGATTTGTTACCATACAC
>JBBSSR010000027.1:0-50288 GCA_038241955.1 Flavobacteriales bacterium
GGAAAGTAGAGTGGAATTTTTTGTAAAAGAAAACGAAACAGAAGTTAATGTTCCCTTAAATTTGACCCTTTGCAAAGTAACGGACATTTCGATCACGTCAAATAGAACTATATTTGTCGATCAAGATTTATTGATTTATCCGTTGGTAATCCGTACATGGAAAACAGGCGATGATTTTATGCCTTTTGGTATGAATGGAAAGTCAAAAAAAGTAAGTAAGCTTTTTAAAGATGAAAAATTATCTTTGATTGAAAAAGAAAACACTTGGCTTTTGTGTTCCAATGACCAAATTGTTTGGATAATAGGAATGCGGGCAGACAATAGATTTAGAACGGGAATGACAACAAAAAATACACTTAAAATAGAAATGATATAATGAAAAAATTACTTTTTATACTGTTTGCCTTTTTTACTTTAGCAAATGCAAGCGCACAAATTCTAGATCCTGCAAAATGGACGACAAGCATTGAGAAAAAATCCGAAACGAATTATATTTTAACCTTTACCGCCGTAATCGAAAAGGATTGGCATTTGTATTCGCAATTCACACCCGATGGCGGACCACTTGCACTAGAAGTTATTTTTAAAGATCAAAAAGGAAATTTTGATTTAATTGGCAAAGCCAAAGAAAGTAAAACCAGTACCGCATACAATGATATTTTTGAAGTGAATGAGACCTTCTTTCACGATAAAGCGCAAATTCAGCAAGAGATAAAGTTGGTGAATCCAAAGCTTACAACAATACAAGCCGAATTAAATTATCAAGTTTGTAAAGAAGTATGCATCAATCAGGAAAAGAAATTTACTTTCAAATTACCCACATCAATTACTGTAGTTACAAGTGCTCCTGTAGTAATAACTAAAAAAGACACAGTAATTAGCGACACGGTAAGTGCAATTGTTTCAGCTAAAAAGGAAACGACTGCTGCACCCGAAGTAACTACTACGGTAGAGAAACCTGCATCAAATTCGGAACGTGGATTATGGTCTATTTTCTTTATTGCTTTTTTATCAGGATTTGCAGCTTTGTTGACTCCTTGCGTATTCCCTATGATTCCAATGACGGTGAGCTTTTTTACCAAACAGAGTAAAAATAAAGCGGCCGGAATTAAAAATGCTATTATTTACGGTGTATCGATAATTCTAATTTATGTATTGCTAGGATTCTTGGTTACTTGGATCTTTGGTGCCGATGCGCTCAATGCATTATCCACGAATGTATATTTCAATATTATATTTTTCCTTTTACTAGTTGTATTTGCAACTTCTTTCTTAGGAGCTTTTGAAATTATGTTACCCAATTCATGGGCGAATAAAGTAGATAGTCAAGCCGATAGAGGCGGAATTATTGGCATCTTATTTATGGCATTGGCATTGGCTATTGTTTCCTTTTCATGCACCGGCCCAATAGTAGGAACGCTTTTGGTTGACGCTGCATCTAAAGGAGGTATCGCACCGATAATTGGTATGTTCGGTTTTTCTTTAGCACTAGCCTTACCTTTTATGTTGTTTGCCATGTTCCCTGGTTGGTTGAATTCTTTACCTAAATCGGGTGGTTGGTTGAATACTGTAAAAGTAGTTTTGGGTTTTCTAGAACTGGCTTTGGCTTTCAAATTTTTATCGAATGCAGATCTCGTTTTGCAGTTGCATTTACTAGAAAGAGAAGTGTTCTTGGTAATTTGGATCGCTATTTTTGGAACATTGGCTTTTTATTTATTTGGGAAACTTACACTACCTCACGATAGTCCGCTGACCCATTTGTCTGTAGGTAGATTGTCGTTAGGATTGGTAGTTTTATCATTTACAATATATATGATACCAGGTCTTTGGGGAGCGCCACTTAAATTAATCAGTGCCTTCCCTCCACCCATGGAATATAGTGAAAGTCCTTTAGGATTGGGTAATTTATCAGGAACAAATACAGATATCGCTTTACCAGAAGGTGCAAAATCAGGTCCACATCAACTAGTTGTTTTTGACGATTATGAAAAAGGTTTAGCATATGCCAAAATGGTAAATAAACCTATAATGCTCGATTTTACAGGTCATGCTTGCGTGAATTGTAGAAAAATGGAAAATAACGTTTGGTCTGATGTTAACGTGCTTAAAATTTTAAAAAACCAGGTAGTAATAATTTCATTATATGTAGATGATAAAAGAGAGTTGCCAAAGAATGAGCAATTTATATCTAAGACAACAGGTTCAGAAATTGAAACAATAGGCGATAAGTGGACGGATTTTATGATCTCAAAATATAATACCAATACACAGCCGTTATATGTTCTTACTGATTTACAAGGAAATAATCTGAATATAGGTCAACCTACAATAAGTTATGTGTCTATATTGGACTATGAAACTTGGTTGAAAGCTGGAATTGTAAATTTTAAAAAATAATAAATTTGATATATGAAAATGTACTGAAGTTCTTGACGTAGTACGTTAAGACAAAAAGTTCATTTAAAAAGAATATCCCAATCTGTTTTTAAAAGATTGGGATATTTTTTTGCTTTTTATGGTGTTTGTATTACCAATTATGAACATTGATTAGCCTGTAAAATTAAAATAGAAAAAATTCAACCATTAAGAAGTTAAGTTTCATTAAGCCTTCATGAAACTTAACTTCTTAATGGTTCAAAAAAATAAAACTATTTTATAATTATAGTTGGTATCATATGAAAATAGTCCAATTACATCGTACTATTTTTATATTACATCCGCATTATGACACAACCAATTGGACTAAGATAGAATTTTGTTTGGTATTACAAGAATTCTCCGTGTTGAGAGATGTCTAGACCTAATTCTTCTTTTTCTTCACTTACGCGCAGTGGCGTAATTTTATTTACAATATAAAAAAGGAAATAGGACATTGTGAAAGCAAATAGAGACACGCCAACTAAGGCGATTATTTGATGCGCAAATAATTTCGTTTCGCCAAATATTAAACCTTGGTCTATTACCCCAGGATTTATTGCTTTTGAAGCAAAAACACCAGTTAGTAACATACCGACCATACCGCCTACACCATGACAAGCAAATACGTCTAAAGCATCATCGATTTTGAATTTATGAAATTTGCTAACCACGATGTTACTAATGGCGCTACCAATAATACCAATCGTGATCGCATGGGGCATACTGACGAATCCTGCTGCAGGAGTAATAGCAACCAAACCCACAACTGCACCAATACAAGCACCCATAGCTGAAAGCTTGTGCCCCATAATTTTATCAAGAAACACCCAAGTCATTGAGGCTACAGCGGCTGCAACTGTTGTTGTGCCTAGCGCTTGAACTGCCAATCCATTGGCACCCATTGCAGATCCTGCGTTGAAACCAAACCATCCAAACCACAATAGTCCAGTACCCAACAATACATACGTAATGCGCGCTGGAGTGGGTTTTGGTGAATTGCGTTTGCCAAGAAACATTGCGCCAGCGAGCGCGGCCCATCCTGCGCTCATGTGCACAACGGTTCCGCCAGCAAAATCTAATACTCCAAAGTTATATAATAGACCATCAGGATGCCAAGTCATGTGTGCTAATGGAGCATACACAAAAAGTATAAACAATACCATAAATAATAGATACGCCCAAAAACGAATGCGTTCTGCAAAGGCTCCAGTAACGATGGCAGGCGTAATAATGGCAAATTTAGCTTGGAATAAGGCAAATAATAAAAATGGAATTGTTGGAGCTAACTTCCATGAGGTGCCAATACCAACTCCTTGAAAAAAGAGATTGGGTATTGGATTTCCAATAAGTCCTCCAATTGAAGGACCAAATGATAAGCCGAAGGCAATGATTACCCATAAAACGGTTACGATAATCATAGCCATAAAACTCTGTAGCATTGTACTAATGACATTCTTTTTACCGACCATTCCTCCGTAAAAAAAGCCTAGTCCAGGTGTCATTAATAATACTAATGCAGAGGCTACTATCATCCATGCTGTATCTCCTGTATCAAATTTTGAAATTTCTGAAAGATTTGTTTTATGGCACGTTAAGAAATAATTTGAGCAGAAGGAAAGAACTAAAATTGTGACAAGAATGACACTTAAAACTATTTTTCTCATGGTGATAATTTTACTATTACACGAGTAAAAGTATAAAATCATTTAAGACCCCCTTATAAAATATAAAATTATTGGTAATTTTTATTGAATTGCAACAATCACCCCTTAAAATTTAGGGTCATTGTATAAATTTTAGTATAATTTAATAATAAATTATTTTCAGGCTATTTTTATAAAGCTATTTTAGACAGGGATTTTTAGAAGATGGAGGTAATTTTAAAAAGTTTCTACAAAAAATGACTTGAAACCATAACAATAGATTTTGTTTATTTTCTAATGTCAATTATAGAATAAATCGACTGTCACCTGCAACCTCAGAAGAGATACTTGTAAAAATATTTAATTGCTTTATGATTTTATGTAAGTCTTCAGAAGTATGATGAGCACTAATCACAATTCGGCTCAATTTTCCCGAAGTTGTTGGGTAAGAAAAGGAAGTGGGCACAATGTTGTTTTCTGTAAGTTGTTCCAAAAGTTCGTCATTGTCAAAATAAATTACAGGATAGTTACTAGCAAAAGTAAAAGCTGTGTTAGGAATTAAAATTTTTGTTATAATACTCAAATTAGTATTTAATTTTCGTCTCTGCGACTCATAAATGTTTTGTGCGTTTACATATGTTTCCAGAAACGCTGGATTCATTCCAGAAGCGCCAATAAAGTTTTGTTGTTTTTTAATTTCGGTTATAAAATTTAAATTCCCTGCTATAAAACCTCCTGATAAACCAAGCGCTTTTCCAAAGGAAGCAATACTTATTTTTTGTTGAATGTTTGGAAGCTCAAAATGATTTAAAATTCCTTGACCTTTTTCACCCAAAATACCGATGCTATATGTTTCATCCAGAATTAGTGTAACTTCTTTTTCAATCGGAATTTGTTTGAGAATATCTAAATTAATAGGAGTAACTTCTAGCGAAGGAATGGCGTCAGCAACTATTCCAATTTTCGAAAACTCAGCAGTAAACAGTACAGGATTAAGTTCTTTATTTATTAATAACGGCAGTGAAGAAGGATGGAGCAACGCAGGATGTGTATTGGGAAAATGAAAAATTACATCATTTGTTTTATGTAATAGTTCTAATACTAATTTTCCAGCCAACATACCAGAAGAAACGGTAACGACGGCCTCGGTCTCTAATTGTTTGGCTAGCAAATCTTCGGCAATTTTATAAATCTCCAACTGTATATTTGCAGAACGAGAACTTCCATAATTGCTGCCCCATTTTTGAAAACCTGAAAATAGAAGCGCTTGAAAATCAGGTAGGGTATTGACACCCAAATAATTGGTACCGCCAAAGTAGAGAAACTCTTCACCGTTTTTGTAAAAGATTCTATTTGGGATATGGTTGAGTTGCATTATTTAGTTTTTTAAAACAGCTCCAATTCCATTACCAGCAGCATAATGTACGATTCCGTCAGTTATGGTAACACCTGTCGCAATATCTTCGGATAATAGTAATGCTCCATCCATATCCACGTAATCAAGTTGTGGTAATAAATGCGCAATCGCCGAAATCCCAACAGTGGATTCCGTCATGCAACCAACCATTGTTTTCATGCCTAGTTGTTTTGCTTCGGCAATCATTCTGCGAGCGGGGGTAAGGCCTCCACATTTTACCAACTTAATATTTACACCGTGAAAATGGTTATGGCATTTGGCCACATCTTGCTCTATTATGCAACTTTCATCGGCAATAATTGGTAAGACGGAGTGTTTAAAAACTTCTTTATGAGCTGCCCATTGGTCTGCTTTCATGGGTTGTTCTAAGAATTCAACACCTAGTTTTTTTAGTACGACAGCATTGTTTATGGTTTCCTTTACCGTCCATCCACAATTGGCATCAATCCTAAAAATCGCATTGGTATGCTTACGCAACTGTGTTACAATCGCGATATCGTCTTTAGTCCCCAATTTAATTTTATAGATAGGCCAAGGCATTTCTTTTAGTTTTAGCACCATTTTATCCATGGTATCAATTCCAATCGTATAATCAGTTTTTGGGTTGTGCAATGGAGAACTTCCCCAAAGCTCGTATAGTTTCTTTCCTTTTTTCTTAGCATATAAGTCATTGTACGCCATATCAAGAGCGCAAAGCGAGAACATGTCATTCTTCAATAAAGCGTAGGCACTATCCCAGAATTCCTCAGGAGATGCATCCTTATTCGATTCTATAAAAGGTGTTATCGCTTCCAGATTGGTTCGCATGCTGTCCACCGTACTTTTATAATACGGATTCGAAGTTGCCTCTCCAAAACCTGAAAAACCCTCGCTTTGCAATTCAACAATTAGAGTAGGCTGTATGTCATGCGATTCTCTCGAAATCGTAAAAGTGTGTTTCAATTTAAGATTAAAAGTGCGAATGATGATTTTCATGAGCTAGAAAGTTGTTAGATTAGTCTTTAAAACTTAATTTTGATAAAAATTACTTCAGAATATGCTTGCTCAAAATTTGATACACCTCATTAATATTGTTCCCGCCTTTACCAAATTGTTTCGATATAGGAGTGCTTTCATGGTTTAACCAAATCTTCAATTCGGCATCCATGTCTAAAATTCCGGCACTTTCTTTAGAGAATTTTTTAATAGAGGAATACGGAATAGAAAGATAATCAACCTTCGTTCCTACCAATTGTTTTTCAACAAGAATCAATCTTTTATTTGTAAAAACAAACATGTCCTTAATTACTTTATATCCTTTTTCGATCGTTTCTCCTTCTATCAATAACGGTTCAAATTCTTTCGAAAGATTTTCCGTATCGACTTCGGATGCATTTCCTAAAATAGCATTAAATATTCCCATGATTTTTATTTTATATTAGTCTACTCAAATTTAAAGAATTTACGCGTCACATTATTACAATTTATAATAAAATCATCAAAATCATTTAATTTTTCAGTTCTACAGAGGTCGTTTGTGTGTAAAGCTATCCTATAATAAAAGGGCTATTTTAGTTTGTGCTTATTCGCCCTTTCATCAGGATGTGGTAGGGCTATTCGCTCCGCCACGACGGACTACTTCTATCCCTTACACGAGTGTACAACACTGTAGTTGGATAATAAACGTAACTTAGTAAGAAATTATGTAGTGTTTATTGTTTTTGTATCAAATAGTTTTTACATTTAGCCAAACAATTGTATATGTTAATCAAAGTTTACGGAAGTGCAGTTTTCGGGGTAGAGGCTACCACAATCACGGTAGAAGTCAATATGGATAAAGGAATAGGCTATCATCTAGTAGGATTACCAGACAATGCCATAAAAGAAAGCAGTTACCGTATTGCCGCAGCGCTCAAGAATAATGGCTACGCCATGCCTGGCAAAAAGATCACGATTAATATGGCGCCAGCCGATTTGCGTAAGGAAGGATCGGCTTATGATCTGACGTTAGCCATTGGAATTTTAGTAGCTTCCGCACAGATCAAAGCCGATGAAATTGATAAGTACATTATCATGGGTGAACTTTCGCTTGACGGAAGTTTGCAACCTATTCGTGGTGCTTTGCCTATTGCTATAAAAGCCAAAGAAGAAGGTTTTAAAGGCTTTTTTCTTCCCATACAGAATGTTAAAGAAGCCGCCATCGTAGCAGGCCTTGATGTATATGGAGTTACGAATGTGCAGGAAGTAATAGATTTTCTAGAAGGAAAAGGAACGCTCGAACCCACTACTATAGATACTAGAGCAGAATTTTATAAAACATTAGACTTCCCTGAATTCGATTTTAGTGATGTGAAAGGTCAAGAAAGTATCAAGCGTTGTATGGAAATTGCTGCTGCAGGTGGTCACAATATCATTCTTATTGGCCCTCCTGGAGCTGGAAAAACGATGATTGCGAAAAGACTTCCCAGTATTTTACCACCAATGACGCTCCGAGAAGCTTTAGAAACTACCAAAATTCACAGTGTTGCCGGAAAATTAAAAGAGGTAGGCTTAATGAATCAACGGCCTTTCCGGAGTCCACATCATACAATTAGTAATGTTGCTCTGGTTGGTGGTGGAAGTTATCCCCAACCAGGGGAAATATCTATGGCACACAACGGCGTTTTGTTTTTGGATGAATTGCCAGAATTTAAGCGTGATGTACTCGAAGTAATGCGTCAACCACTCGAAGATCGCGAAGTAACAATTTCTAGAGCCAAATTTACTGTTACATATCCTTCCTCTTTTATGCTAGTGGCGAGTATGAACCCAAGTCCAAGTGGTTTTTTTAACGATCCAGATTCGCCACAAACCTCTTCACCTCACGAAATGCAACGGTATTTAAGCAAAATTTCGGGTCCTTTATTAGATCGAATTGACATTCATATTGAAGTAACTCCTGTTCCTTTCGAGAAATTATCTGATGATCGTAAAGCGGAGAGTAGTGCTGATATTCGCGAACGAGTTACGGCGGCAAGAGAAATTCAATCGGCACGATTTGAGCAAATGGAAAACATACATTACAATGCACAAATGAATACCAAACACATTCGGGAATACTGTGCGCTAGACGAAACATCCAAACAATTATTGAAAACCGCTATGGAACGACTGAATCTTTCGGCACGTGCGTATGATAGAATTTTAAAAGTCGCCAGAACTATAGCCGATTTAGAGGCCGCTCCAACTGTTGTTTCGGGACACATCGCAGAAGCCATTCAATACCGAAGTTTGGATCGTGATGGTTGGTTGGGGTAATTTTAGTAGGCAGTGTTCAGTAGGCAGTATGCAGAAAAAAGATAGCAAATTTTAGAAAGTTGTAGAAAATTTCTTTTAAAAAAAGAAATCAGATAAAGAAAATTATTATCTTAATCTGAATATTTTTTTTCTCTATCTATTAATTCTTATTCAAGAAAGAATCCTCATTTTTAATAGTACTACTTTCAAAAGTTCTACTAAAGCAATATATCCCTTGTTTTGAAGTTGCATGTGTAAAAGGAAGGGAATGTCTGCTCTTGCGTTAATTGTACCTCCATCTCTCTAGACCCAAATTTCGAAGTACTGTTTGGTTTTATTACCACAGATTAACACATTAAAAACTATTTTTATAATCTGTAAACCTGCGGATAGTATTTTACTAATAACTCACCAAGAAGCTTAATTCAGTTCCGCAAAAGTGTTTCCCTGATTTATATCTCCCGTTTTATATCCTTTCATAAACCAATACTTACGTTGTTCGGATGTTCCGTGAGTGAAGGATTCTGGAACGACATGACCTTGCATTCTTTTTTGTATAGCATCGTCTCCTACCGCTTGTGCTGCACTAAGCGCTTCTTCAATATCACCAACGTCAAGGTTTTCTTGATTGTATTTTGCCCAAACACCAGCATAAAAGTCAGCTTGCAATTCTAGAGCAACGGATAATTTATTTGCTTCGGCTTCACTTTTTCCTTCCTGTGCCTCACGCATCTTTTCAGATGTACCTAACAGTGTTTGTATATGATGTCCTACTTCGTGAGCTATTACGTACGCAACTGCAAAATCACCTCCAGAGGCACCAAATTTTGTTTGCAACTCTTGAAAAAAGGATAAATCCATGTACACCTTTTGATCACCAGGACAATAAAAAGGTCCCGACGCTGATGAAGCACCACCACAAGCAGTTTCTACTGATCCTGTAAATAAAACCATTCCCGGATTTTTGTACTCCATATTGTTTTCGGCAAATATTTTAGTCCAAATATCTTCGGTATCTTGAAAAACCACTTTAGGAAATACTCCCGCTTGTTCTTCCTCAGGTGTTAAAGGTCTTGAAGTTGTTTGACTGCTTTGCTGATTAAATTGTTCTAAAACCGGAGTGAGAATTTGTGCATTTTCACCTCCAAACGTCTGAAGAAGCAAAATAACAATTCCTATTATTCCCCCGCCCAAAACTGTTTTACCACCGGATGACATGCCTCTACGATCTTCTACATTGTCACTTTGTTTTCTACCAATCCATTTCATAGCTATAAGTATTTATTTTTATTAGATTTTTAAAACATCAAATTATGAGTATTGTGTTTTTTAGATAATGTTGCTGCTAAATTTATTATGGTTTTAACCACTTCTCTAACATTTCTCTAAGTGTCTTTTTTATTATAGGTTTAGAGAGATAATCATTCATACCTGCCTCTATACATTTTTCTTTTTCACCAACAACTGTTCCTGCAGTAAGGGCTACGATAATAATCCCATCAGACGTGTCGTATAATTGTCTAATTTTTTTTGTCGCTTCATATCCATTAATTATTGGCATTTGAATATCCATTAAAATGAGATCCGGAATGACGTTTTTGATTTTTTCAATTGCTTTTTCACCATCTATCGCTTCATAAATTATACTGCTTGGTATAATTTGATTTAATAATGTTTTCGTTAAAAGCATGTTGATTTTGTTATCTTCAACAATCAATATCTTAGGTTTTAGGTTTGCAAAAGATATTTTTGGTTCATCGATGACGGCTTCGCGACTTTTTAAGGATGTTTTTATCGGAGAAGCGGTATTTGATACTTTAAATTTCACATCAAAATAAAATGTACTTCCTATGTTATAATGACTATTTATTTGTAAACTACTGTTCATTAAACTCAAAAGCTGATTTGAAATGGTAAGTCCCAAACCGGTTCCTCCAAATTTTTTGGTTGTAGAACTATCTTCTTGTGAAAATGCTTGAAAGATTCTTTTTTGGTTGCTTTTCTTGATTCCAATTCCGGTATCTTTTACAGAAAAACGCAGTATGGCTTTACTTCTTTTAGTTTCTACCGTAGAAATTAGTAACATTATATGACCAGTATTTGTAAATTTTACAGCATTTGTTAAAAGATTAATCAAAATCTGTTTCAAACGAATATAATCTGCCCAAATGTATTTGGGTGTATCTTCTTCTATTATATAAATAATTTCTAATTTTTTTGCGTTGGCTTGGTAATTTATTAATTCTTTAATCTGATCGATTATTTCTGCAACTTCGTGTTTCTCAATATTTAGCTCGAGTTTTCCAGATTCTATTTTAGAAAAGTCAAGTATATCATTAACGACTTCCATCAATATATTAGCCGATTGATTGATCGTCTCCATATATGTTTTTTGAAAGTTTTCTAATTCTGAATTCATTAACAAATCCGTGTAACCAATTATTCCGTTTAAAGGAGTTCTTATTTCATGGCTCATATTTGCTAAAAACTCAGATTTTGCTTTATTGGCAGCTTCTGCGAACTCCTTTTCTTTAATAATGTGCTCATTATTTTTCTTTTCGGTAATGTCAATAAGAATACCTTCCATAAAAGCAATTTCGCCATTCTTGATGATAGAATCACCAAATTCTTCAACCCACACAATAGATCCGTCTAGATGTTTAATTTTATAGACAATATGTAATGATTTTTTTTCTGTTAATGCAATTTTGTTTTCACGTCGCACGTACTCAATATCTTCAGGAACTACTAAATCAATAAAAAATATTATATTTTCTAAAAAATCTGATTTGGGATAGCCTGTAAGCTTTTCTATTTCATCATTAAGATAGATTTTTGAGTAATTATCATCATAGTTGGACAAAAATACAGTTCCGGGAATATTATTTGCCAACAAGCGAAAGCGTTCTTCACTTTCTTCGATGATAGATTCATTCAAATTTCTTTCGATTGAAGCCGAAATATTTTTTACTAGTAACTGTAAAATTGAAATTTCATCATTGCTCCAAATGCGTTCTTTAATAGAATCATTAAAAACAAAGAAGCCATCTAATTCATTTTTAACAAACACGGGAAAGAATAAGACAGAATTAGGATTTAGTTGGTTCAAATTTTCTTTAATGTATTCATTTTTTATTCTATCCTTTAGATTCATAAAGAATTCTATTGGAGTCATGTCATTTATAAAATTATCAAATTCTGAAAATTCCAAATTCTGCCAGTTTGGATCTACGGATTCAAAGTCACGCTTTTCATTAGTCCATATGCATTTTTGGTTTAATAAGTTAGTTTTTGAATCTTTTTTATAATATGAAATACGTTCACAATTGGTAACTCTTCCAATCTCGTTTATAATACCTTCAATCAATATTCGCATACTTTTTTGCAACAAAAATTGATTTGTATTTTCATTAATTACTAAAAGGAGTTCACTTTTATAGGCTAATTTTTGCTCAATTTCTAGTCTCATTTGCGAAGCTAACGCGATAACAATTAAGTCTGAAATAGATTTTGCAAAATTGATGTCTTCATTATCCCAATTTTTTATTTGATCAGTTCCTTCCAGGGCAAGTACACCTTTTAATTCACCGTCAATAAAGACAGGTGAATCAAGCATAGAAAAAATATTATGTATATCTATGTAACTATCATTTTTTTTATTTCTTGTTGTATGTAATTTAACATCGGATATTACGACTTGTAATTTGTTCTCTATTTTTTTAAAGTAATTGATATTTTCACTTTTAAAAAATTGATAGTGATTTCCAATATTTTTTATTTTAGCATCATATAAAGTGTAACTGCGAATGCTGTCGTCTATATATTGCCAGTAACCACCTCTGCGTATTCCTAAAGTTGCAGTAGTTATTTTTAAAATAGTAGTGATAGTATTTTCAAAATTTTCTTTATTAGCGTGATTTAATATTGCAATATCTTTTAGTGTTTTATTGTATTTCTGAATTTTTAATTGTCTTTTTGCTTTTTCATCTTGTATGCTTTTTAGCAAAGTAATGTCTCTTGCAATACCAGAGTATCCATTGATTGTACCAAAATTATTCCTTTTGACAAATACATTTTGTGAAACCCACATTTCTTCACCATTCTTTTTTATAATTGGAAATTCTAGCGTTGTAAAGTTATTCTCAATGTGATCCCTATCTTTGTAGAAACTCATTGTATTGGTGACATAATCTTTTCGAATTAGCGAAGAAAAGTTTTTAGATAGAAGTTCTTCTCGGCTATATTGTAAGGCTTTGATCGAAAATTCATTAACAAAAGTAAAAGTGCCTTTCTCATCTACTTCAAAAATTATATCATTGGCAGTTTGAATTAAATTTTCATATTGGTTTCTTAAACGGATTTCGTTAGATACATCTTGTCCTATCCCTATAATTAAATCATCAGAAAATTTTTTGTCAATCCATTGGATAAATTTGTATTCACCATTTTTACATTTTAATTTTCGTACATACAATCTATTATCGACAAAAGGTTTGTGGTAATCGATACCTATAAATTCAGGATCTTCAGTAAGTCGCCAAAATTCAAGTCCTTTTACTTCTTCTGGAGTGTAGCCCAAAATTGTAATTATGTTATCACTGCAAAATTTGATTTCACCTTTTATATTTGCTCCAATTGTTAATGAACTACTTTTATTAACGATTTCGCTACTGAAACTTAACTTTTCAGAAATTTCAGAAATAGACATGTGTCGTATATAATTTATAAGGACAATCATGACAAAATAAGCAAACAAGACTACTGTTTTCGCTATAGGTATTAATTCATAAATATATAGTAAGCTTAAAAACAAAAACACAATTCCTATAAATATCCAATAATTTCTTACGGGTTTTAAAACAATAAAAGAGAAGAATAAAATGACAATAAAGCCGTACGTTGGTACAACATCTTGGGGAAGGAATATTATATTATAAAAAACTAAAATAAAATACAAAACAAATATCGTCGTGTAGATAGAACGAATTCTATTGTAGATATAACTAGACTTTTCACTAGCTATATATAAAATTAAAAATAATATACCGATAATGAAATTATTGATAAGTAAGCTTTTTGGTCTTACATGATAAAGTTCAAAAATAATTTCTATAGACGGGAGAATTAATCCTATAAATAATATATAAAGTTGGTATTCCTTTTTATCAGAATCTACAATAGAAAAATTCTTTATTTTTTTTAAAACGGAGTTAATTTTAGAAAGACAAAACAGCATTCCTATAAACAGAAAAATTAAAACCGTAATCAAGAATGTCTTGCTTAGCATTGCAGTGTTAAAGCCCTCCATTAGTTCAATTCTAACCATAAAAGAGCTAACTACACTAAAGATTGAATAGTTACTGAGATAAGAAAACCATATAGTAAAGCTTGATAACAAATTAAATAGTTTAAATTGTTGAGTTTTATTTTCGAAATATTATTATGCTAATTTCTATAATAATTTATTTTCATTTTTTTTTACAACAGTTTACTTTCCGTTTCTGTAGTTGTATCTATCCCTACAATTGAGGAGTAAATTGCATATTTTATTGAGTATGTAAAAGCAGCCGTGAAAAATAATCCAATGCAACAGCCTATTATACCGACTAGTGAACCTATAACGCCAATAATAAGTAGTGCAGCTAAAAGTAATGGCTTTTTAATGACGATCATTATACTATACTTTATAGCTTCTATAGTATCTAATTTTCCAAAGATTACGAGAGGAATACTTGCAAAAGTTAGGAGTGATATAATCGGTGTTATTATAAAGTTACCTACTAAAGTTAAGTTTACGGAAGTTAAATATTGTACTAGCAAAAAATTTACGGAACTAACAATAAAAGTAATTAGTATAATTCGTTGCAGATAGGGAAATCTATAGTACGTAAAAAGCGTAGACACATTGAATTCCTCATTTTTGTCACCGCTATCAGCCATTTTAAAAAATGCGGCTTCAAACGGACTTATTAAACATGCTAAGAAGACAATTCCTATGTCACGTATTAAAAGAAAAGAAGGTGGGAAATTTTGATTCTGTATGTTTTCTGGAGTAAGAACTTCTGCAATCTCTTTTGCTCCAAATAAAGTTATTACTGAACCCGCAGCAAATATTAAAAACAATATGCTAAATACGATTAGTACTAGTCCAACATAAACCGCAATTTTTTTATAATTCTCGAAGGCATGGTTAAAGACGTTTCCAAAATCAAGTTGGTAACCGTTTTTTTCAATATCATATAGTCGTTCTCTAGTTTGGTTCATGAAGAGTGTTTTGTTAGTTATTTTTCATATTAAGTTACATTTTAGAGATAAAGGTTATATGTACTACCTTTATTTATTGTTTTTTGGTTCTACAACCATTTTAGTAATTTCCTAATTGGAGCAAGTTTATTATTGTAGGGTGCATAACGCAGTTGTATGTCGAGCCATGTTGCTTTTTTGACTATAGATTTGTGATGACTAAAAGTATCAAAACTTAAACGCCCATGATAAGCACCTATTCCGCTATTCCCAACACCACCAAATGGTAGTCTTTTATTAGAAAAATGCAATACAGTTTCGTTAATGCAACCGCCTCCAAAAGAATAGTTTTCAATGATTTGTCTTGTAAATTTTTTGTCTTCACTAAAAACATATAGTGACAGCGGTTTTTCGTATTTTAAAATTATAGCACGTATTTCCGATTCTTCTTTATAAGTAAGAATAGGTAATAGTGGACCAAATATTTCATCTTTCATGATCAAACTATCGAGCGAATTCTCATCAATAAGAGTTGGAGCAATATAGCGATTTTCTATATCATTTTCTCCTCCGAAAATTACTTTTTTAGGATCGATCATATCGACTAAGCGAAGCCAATTTTTCTGATTGACAATTCTAGGATAATCTGGTGATTTTTTTGGATCTTCACCATACGCAATTGTAATTTCTGCTTTCACAAAATCTACAAATTTATTTTTCATTTTTTCTTGAATCAAAATATAATCAGGAGCAATACAGGTTTGTCCTGCATTTATAAATTTACCCCAAACTATTCTTTTTGCGGCGAGTTTTAAATTAGCTGTCTCGTCAATAATACATGGGTTTTTACCTCCTAATTCTAATGTTACTGGCGTAAGATGCTCAGCAGCAGCTTTAGCAACTATTTTTCCAACAGGAACACTTCCAGTAAAGAAAATGTAATCCCAACGTTTAGCAAGTAATTTTTGCGTCGCTTCAACGCCACCTTCAACTACTTCTACATGATCGTGTTCAAATGTACTTGCTATAATTCTAGCAATAACTGCTGAAGTATTTGGAGTAAGTTCTGATGGTTTTAAGACTACTTGATTTCCTGCAGCAACAGCTGAAATCAATGGACAAAGCGCTAATTGGAAAGGATAATTCCAAGGCGCAATTACCAACACTTTACCATAGGGTTCTTTGTAAATATAATCTGTTGAAGGAAAATTAAGAATTGATGGACATACTCTTTTTGGCTTTGCCCAAGAATTAATGTTCTTGATAGTATCTTTTAACTCAGTAATTACATAGCTAGTTTCTGTTAGAACAGCTTCAAATGGGGACTTTTTGAAATCATCAAATAAGGCTTGAATAATTTCATTTTCGGACTTGAGGATTGTATCTAATAATTTAATAAGAGATTCTTTTCGGTAAGCGACGTTATATTTAGTATTCATTTAAAAAAAGGATTTTACTAGCTTTATGCAAGATAATTTTAAAATTAAATAAATATACTAACTTTTTGTGGATATTAAATCGCTCTCCAAATTACTTCGTCTGGAGTTGGAGCAATAATAGTAATAGCTTCCTTAGAAACAGGATGAATAAAAACTAATTTTCTCGCATGTAAATGAATTCCTCCGTCAGGATTGCTACGGTCAAAACCGTATTTCAAATCGCCTTTTATAGGTAAACCAATAGCTGATAATTGTGCTCTTATTTGATGGTGTCTTCCCGTGTGAAGATTAATTTCGAGTCCAAAATAATTGTCTAGCTCCTTTATTATTTTATAATCTAAACTAGCCATTTTACTGTCAGGAACTTCTTTTAGATGCGCTTTTGATGTATTATTTTTTTCGTTTCTTTTGATAAAATGAACAAGATTATCCTCGAGTTTAGCAGGTCTATTTTTAACAACTGCCCAATACGTTTTTTGAGTTTCGCGGTTACTAAACAACTCATTCATTCTTGTTAACGCTTTACTAGTTCTTGCAAAAACTACAATGCCAGTTGTGGGTCTGTCTAAGCGATGAACCACTCCTAAAAATACTTCGCCAGGTTTATTGTATTTGTCTTTAATATATTCTTTTACAACTTCGCTCAAAGGTTTATCTCCTGTTTTATCTCCTTGCACAATATCTCCCACGCGTTTATTTACCACGATAAGATGGTTGTCTTCGTGCAAAATTTGCAGATTATTTTTATTCGAAATGATTTTCATTCGGACTTCTTAGATTTTTAGACTTCTTAGATTTTTAGACTTTTTAGAATAATTAAAAAGTCTAAAAATTTAAGTATATTAAATGTTTTGAATTAAAGTTGACCTAAATTTTGATGTCATTTTTACAATTTCTTCCAACATATTTATCATTTCCTCTGCTTTGTCTGAGTTAATAAATCCTAAATCAGATGATATTAATAATTGTGTTTCAAGTTCATACGCTGAACCAATTGCAATTTCTAAAAATCGGGCAAAATCTTTATTTGATTGTCTTGAAGAACCTTCTGCAATGTTAGAAGGAATAGAAACCGCAGCTCTTCTTAACTGATTTGTTAGACCAAATTTTTCTTCACTTGGAAAAGAGGATGTAGCTGAATATATTTTTACACAAAAAAATCTACTTTTTCTCCAAATTTCCAATTCTTTGAATCTATGCATTTTTATTACTTTTAATTTATTTTTGCAAAACCTTGTTTTAAATATAAAACATTGTAATTAGTTGAGAGAAAATTTAAGTTTATTTATATGAGAATAAGTCTACGTAAGAAAACAAATAATCTAAAATCTAATAATCTAAAATCTAATAATCTAAAAATCTAGAAGACTAACAATCTAAAAAGTCTAACAATCTAAAAAGTCTAACAATCTAAGAAGTCTAACAATCTAAGAAGTCTAACAATCTAAAAAGTCTAACAATCTAAGAAGTCTAACTATCTAAAAAGTCTAACAATCTAAGAAGTCTAAACTAATATTGCTCTTTCTCATTAGGAAAATCTTTCGATTTCACATCAGCAACATATTGACTTATTGCAGAAGTCATACCGTCGTATAAATTCATATAACGTCTCAAAAACCGAGGACTGAACTCATTGTTCATACCCAACATATCATGAATGACTAAGACTTGACCATCAACACCGCCACCGGCTCCAATTCCGATAACAGGAATCGATATGCTTTGGGCTACCTTTTCGGCTAAATGGGCAGGAACTTTTTCGATAACAATAGCAAAACAACCCAATTCTTCTAATAATTTAGCATCTTCCATTAGGATTTCGGCTTCTTCTTCTTCTTTGGCACGTACCGTATAAGTTCCAAATTTATAAATAGATTGTGGCGTTAATCCCAAATGTCCCATAACGGGAATTCCTGCATTTAATATTTTTCGGATTGATTCTTTTATCTCTTTTCCACCTTCTAATTTTACAGCGTGACCACCACTTTCTTTCATTATTCGAATGGAAGAACGCAATGCTTCTTTAGAGTCCGATTGGTAACTTCCAAAAGGTAAGTCAACAACAACCAAAGCTCTTTCTACGGCTCTAACGACCGATGAAGCGTGGTAAATCATTTGGTCTAAAGTAATAGGTAAGGTAGTCTCGTGACCTGCCATTACATTCGAAGCTGAATCTCCAACTAAAATTACATCAATACCAGCTGAATCTACAATTTTCGCCATTGTAAAATCATACGCCGTAAGCATTGAAATTTTTTCGCCATTGGCTTTCATGTCCGTTAAAGACTTAGTTGTAATTCTTTTGTAATCTTTTTGTATTGCAGACATTTTAATTTATGAGTTTAATGCCGAAATGTTCGGGATGTTTTTGTTTTGAATGTAAAAGTAGTAAAAATAGGTTGTTTTAATTTTAATTTTATAATGAATATCGAAAACCATAATCTTGAACTAATAAAATATTTATTTGAATAAACTCTTTTGAAAATTTAGGATAACAAATGATTAAAAAAACTAATTTTGACCAACTAATTTTTGAGTAATTTATTTTGAGAAAAGTTTTAATTATTGATGATGAAGAAAAATTAAGAAGTCTGATGGCTAGGATTATTAGCCTAGAAGGATTTGAGCTTTTTCAAGCTGCTGATTGCAAATGCGCTTTAAAAAAAATAGAGCAAACTGATATTGATGTCATTTTTTGTGATGTTAAGCTTCCTGATGGGAATGGCGTCTCGCTATCTAAAAAAATTAAGGAGCAAAATCCAAACGTCGAAATTATTTTGCTAACTGCTTATGGTAATATACCAGATGGTGTTCAGGCCATTAAAAATGGCGCTTTTGACTATATTACAAAAGGGGATGACAACAATAAAATTATACCACTTTTGTATCGCGCCATTGAGAAAGTAGATTTAACCAAAAAGGTTATGTCCTTAGAAAAACGTATTGGCGACAAATATTCTTTCGATGCTATTGTAGGAAAATCAAAAAAAATTGAACAAGTGATTGAACTTGCCAAAAAAGTAGCAAAGACAGATTCTACCGTTTTACTTACTGGAGAAACTGGCACTGGTAAAGAAGTTTTTGCACAAGCGATTCATGAAAATAGTAATCGAGTAGGTAAGTCTTTCGTGGCTCTTAATTGCAGTACTTTTAGTAAAGAAATCTTAGAAAGTGAGTTATTTGGACATAAACAGGGCGCTTTTACTGGCGCGCTAAAAGATAAAAAAGGGTTTATTGAAGAGGCTAATGGTGGCACTTTATTTCTCGATGAAATTGGAGAAATGCCTATTGAATTGCAAGCAAAGTTGTTACGCGTGCTAGAAACTAAATAGTACATTCCAATTGGTGATACTTGTCCAAAAAAATCTAATTTTAGATTAATTGCTGCGACGAATCGAAATTTAAAAATAGAAAGTGAAGAACATCGTTTTCGTTCGGATCTCTATTTTAGATTGAATATTTTCGAAATTAATATTCCTCCATTAAGAGAACGAATTAAAGATATTGTTCCGTTAACGGTTTCTTTCGTTAATCAATTTGCTGAAAAGATGAATAAAAAAGCTTTTAAAATATCGGATGAGTTTATACAGAAATTAGAGAATTATTCTTGGCCTGGAAATGTTCGTGAACTAAAAAATATTATTGAGCGTTCCATTATCTTGAGTAACGGTACTATTCTAGAACCTGATGTGTTACCTTACAATATGCAGCACGAACCAGAGAAAGTTACAAAAACAATGTCGGCCTTTTCTATGCAAAGTAATGAAAAATTGCACATTCAGAAGGTATTGAATTATACAAAAGGTAATAAAGCGGAAACCGCTCGTTTGCTAGAAATTGGAATTGCAACTTTGTATCGAAAAATTGAAGAATATAAATTATAATTAGCATTTAAATGACCAGTGAACTAGCAGTTATTAAACGTTATTTGAGAACTATTTTAAATTTAAAATCAGATCAAGAAGCGGAGACAATCACTTTTGATGAAATCAAAGCAGGAGTTATATTTAAAGGAACTAATTTCTGGATTATGTCTTTTGCTATTCTAATAGCCTGTATCGGTTTAAACATAAATTCAAAAGCGGCTGTTATTGGCGCTATGATTATTTCCCCAATTATGGGACCAATTTTCGGAATCGGTTTTTCATTAGCTACTTCTAATGTTGTTCTTTTGCGATTAAGTGTTCAAAATGTTATAAGAATTGTGATTATCTGTATTTTATCATCGACATTATATTACTTGTTATCACCATATCATATTGCAACAGAGGAATTATTGTCATTTTCTAAGCCTACAATTTTTGACGTATTACTAGCATTTATTGGTGGAATGGCGGGGATGATTGCTATTTCGAGGGAAGATGGAAGCAGAATTTTAGTTGGTATTGCAGTTGCAACAGCCTGTATTCCTCCATTATGTACAGCAGGATTTGGAATTGCAACGTTGCAATGGCAATACATTTTGGGAGGTTTGTATACTTATTTTATAAATGCATTATTCATCGGTTTAGGTGCTTATTTAATTGCAAGGTATTTAAAATTTAAACATTTTTCGAATCGTGATATTAAAAATGTTACCCGTTATTTTACCATTGTGGCTATTATAACCGTTATTCCCGCATCGTATTTGGCTTATAATTTATGGACGGAGAACAACTATAAAAGCAGAGTGAATTATTTTATTACAAACGTCGTAGAGAAGAAATACCATGTTTTAAACTCCTCATTAGATAAAGAAACAAATACTATAAAAATTGATGTACTTGTCGATAAGTATGAAGACAATTTAGATAAGAATATCAATGCAGAATTAAAGAAAAATCAACTTCAAGACAGTAAAATTGAGCTTTATCAAACTTTGAAAGCTACTAATTCCCAAGGAGAAATTGACATTTTAAGACAAGAACTAAACGAACTCAAACAAAAGCTAGAGAAAAAATAATTGAACCCTTCCAAATCAATAAAACCTTATCATTATGATAAGGTTTTTTTTATGCTTTTTTTTATCAAATTTATCTAAGTGTTGTCATAGCACTGGTTCCCGTATTATTTTTTTTTTTGGACTGCTTTTTGGCATAAGCGAACAAAACTAAATAGAATTACAATGAAAAATCAAGTAACTACCATTTACAAACAAGCCGAGCGGTTGGCAGAAATTACCAAAAGATTTATTATTTATGGAAATATCATTCGTGCGAAGAAATGTTTAGCAATTGCTGACCAATTATTACTAAACGAAACCAACGAAACTAAAAACGCCATTTCTAACGTGTACGTTTTCTCAGTTTCTACTTTTTTTGAACTGCGTCATTGCAGTATTTCTGATCTTTTCCCGCAAAATTTAAAATTGGAGTATATAAAGCAAATCAACTCTTCAGGAGTATAATGATCACCATATTTCAATTGAATTATAACTCTAACTTTCATTAATCTCTAAATTAATTTGTTATGCTAACAATTATGCTCTTTGCACTCGGCTTGTTCTGTTTTTGGTTGCTTTATCTATCTATTAATTATTTTGATAACATCTAAATGGAATTAAAAAAATTACAATGTGATTGACCAAATGATAAAGAATCGTTTGAGTTTCCTTCATTAAAAAACAAGAATAGTTAAGAACTAAACTGATAAACTAAAAATTATGACAGCACTTTTTATAATAGCAATCGCAGTATTTATCTACATCTGCTATGTACTAGTTAAACCTGAAAAATTCTAAAAACAAAAAGAAGAATTAACCTTTAATACAAAAAAATGAATACAGAAATTTTTGGAATCGTAGCGATGTTCGTGCTCACATTAGCACTCGCTATTCCGTTAGGAAAATATATTTCCAAGGTGTACGGACTCGAGAAAACGTGGCTGGATTTTATATTTAATCCGTTAGAAAAAATGTTTTTCAAATTAAGCGGTGTCAATCCTGACGAAGAGATGGATTGGAAACAACATATGAAAGCCTTATTGACCATAAATTTAATATGGTTTGTTTTGGGAATGATTATACTGATGACTCAGGGAAGTTTACCTTTTAACCCGGATAGAAATCCAAGTATGTCGGCAGATTTAGCCTTTAATACAGTGATTTCTTTCGTTGTCAATTGTAATTTACAACATTATTCAGGTGAAACAGGTTTAAGTTACTTAGGACAATTCTATTTGATGTTCTTACAATTTGTGAGTGCAGGAACAGGAATGGCAGCCGCAGTAGTGGTGTTTAGAGCTTTTAGAGATAAATCTACTACTACTTTAGGAAATTTTTATACGTATTTCATGAAATCATGTACCCGTATTTTACTTCCTATTTCATTTGTAGTGGCAATTATATTGGCTTTTCAAGGAACTCCAATGACTTTTGAAGGAAAAGACACCATTACTACTTTACAAGGTGGTTCGCAAGATGTTTCTCGTGGTCCCGCTGCTGCTTTTGTAGCCATAAAACATGTTGGTACAAATGGAGGTGGATTTTTTGGAACTAATTCTGCGCACCCTTTTGAAAACCCTACTTATTTTTCCAATATGGTAGAAATGGTTGCTCAAATGTTGATTCCATTTGCAATGATATTCGCTTTCGGATTTTTTATCAAAAGAAAAAAATTCTCTTGGATGATATTTGGCGTGATGACCATTGGTTTCTTGGCACTAGCCATTCCAAATGTCATTGGAGAAATGCATGGAAATCCTATGATTCAAAAAATGGGAATCGATACCTCACTTGGTGCAATGGAAGGTAAAGAATCACGAATTGGTGCGGCAGCAACGGGTTATTGGAGTATTGCTACTACAGTAATTTCAACAGGTTCTGTGAATTCAATGCACGACAGTACAATGCCTCTTTCGGGTATGAATGAATTGCTTGCGATGATGATTAACAGTTTTTACGGAGGAGTTGGAGTTGGAATTTTGAACTTCTTTATCTTCATCATTTTGGCTGTCTTCATCAGTGGACTGATGGTGGGAAGAACACCAGAATTTTTCGGAAAGAAAGTTGAAGCTAGAGAAATGAAAATAGCCATGATTATTGCATTAATTCATCCATTTTTAATATTAGTTGGGACTGCATTAACGGCAGCAATGCCTGAATATGGTGCAGCAACATTAAACAATCCTGGTTTTCATGGTTTAAGTGAAATGTTATACGAATTCACATCGGCATCAGCCAATAACGGAAGTGGATTTGAAGGTTTAGGCGACAACACTGTTTGGTGGAATGTTTCTACAGGAATTGTATTGATTCTTGCGCGTTTTCTGCCAATAATAGGGCCTGTTGCCATTGCTGGAATATTAGCAGCAAAGAAGTTTATACCAGAAGGCGATGGGACGTTAAAAACGGATACGGCAACTTTTGGATTAGTGACCTTAACTGTGATTATAATCATAGCTGCGTTAGCTTTCTTCCCGGTACTAGCGTTAGGGCCTATAGCTGAATATTTTACCATTTACTAAAAAGAATCTAAAATGAATAAAGATCAATCATTATTTCAAAAAGACATTATAAAACCAGCGTTGCTGCAGTCTTTTGTGAAATTGAATCCGAAATTAATGTTTAAAAATCCCGTAATGTTTACGGTAGAGATCGGAACAATTGTGATGCTGTTTGTCTCTATTTGGACATTGACAGGCGAAACATCACAAGGTAGCTTTGGGTATAATTTTATTGTATTCGTAGTCTTATTGTTTACATTGTTGTTTGCGAATTTTGCGGAAGCCATTGCCGAAGCAAGAGGAAAAGCACAAGCGGACAGTTTAAGAAAAACAAGGGAAGAAACCCCTGCAACTTTAAAAAGTGGAGAGAAAGTTTCATCATCTCAACTGAAAAAAGGAGACTTATTTGTCTGCGAAGCTGGCGATACCATTCCAACGGATGGAGAAATTGTAGAAGGTTTAGCCACAATTGACGAAAGTGCCATAACAGGCGAATCCGCTCCAGTAATACGTGAGTCAGGTGGAGATAAAAGTTCGGTTACGGGTGGTACGAAAGTTTTATCAGATCGAATTGTAGTGGAAGTAACCAATGAGCCAGGCGAAAGTTTTTTAGATAAAATGATTGCTTTGGTAGAAGGAGCTTCACGCCAAAAAACACCGAATGAAATCGCTTTAACGATATTGCTTGCTGGATTTACTTTAGTATTTATAATTGTTTGTGTGACTTTAAAACCGCTAGCAGATTACTCCAATGTAAATATTACAATTGCTTCTTTTATTGCCTTATTTGTTTGTTTGATTCCAACGACGATTGGAGGATTATTATCAGCTATTGGAATTGCAGGAATGGACAGAGCTTTGAGAGCAAATGTAATCACGAAAAGTGGTAGAGCGGTTGAAACTGCTGGAGATATTGATGTATTGTTATTGGATAAAACGGGAACAATTACTATAGGTAACCGAAAAGCAACAAATTTCTATCCGGCGCCTGGAATTTCAGAAGCGCAATTAATTAGAGCTGCGGTTTTGAGTTCGATGTCTGATGAAACACCAGAAGGAAAATCTATCGTTGAATTAGCAAAAATAGACCCTTTGACGCTGCAAGTAACTAACGCACAATTCATCAAGTTTACCTCTGAAACGAGAAGTTCAGGAATTAATTTTGACAACACTCGAATTAGAAAAGGAGCTACAGATGCAATAAAAAACATGGTGATAAATGCAGGAAATACTTTTCCAGCAGAATTGCTAGCCCAAGTAACTATTATTGCTGAAAATGGAGGAACACCTTTAGTAGTTTCTGAAAATGAAGTGGCATTGGGTGTGATTGAATTGCAAGACATTATTAAAGCGGGAATGTTCGAACGTTTTGAACGCCTTCGTAAAATGGGTATCAAAACGGTAATGGTTACAGGTGATAATCCTTTGACTGCCAAATTTATCGCTGAAAAAGCAGGTGTAGATGACTTCATTGCTGAAGCGAAACCTGAAGACAAAATGAACTACATCAAACAAGAGCAAATGGCAGGTCGTTTGGTTGCCATGATGGGAGATGGTACGAATGATGCCCCGGCTTTGGCTCAAGCAGATGTTGGTGTAGCCATGAATAGTGGAACTCAAGCTGCAAAAGAAGCTGGAAATATGGTTGATTTAGACAATGACCCAACCAAATTAATCGAAATTGTCGAAATTGGAAAACAGTTATTAATGACTCGTGGAACGCTTACTACTTTTAGTATTGCAAATGATGTTGCTAAATATTTTGCTATTATTCCTGCATTGTTTATCACAGCAATTCCTGCGCTTCAAGGTTTGAATATTATGAATTTACACAGTCCTCAAAGTGCGATACTTTCAGCTGTAATTTTTAATGCGATAATTATTCCGTTCTTGATTCCACTCGCTTTAAAAGGTGTGAGTTATAAACCAATTGGTGCGAGTGCTTTGTTACGAAGAAACCTATTACTATTTGGTGTAGGTGGAATTATCGTTCCGTTTATTGGTATCAAATTGATTGATATTGTAGTTGCATTGTTTATGTAGTCCCCACCCCAACCCACCCCAAAAGGGAGGGAGCTGATTACGAATAAATTTAGATCACATTAAGATAAAAATAAAATAAATAAATTCCAAGCTCGGCGCCCCTCTCCTTCGGAGAGGGGCTGGGGGCGAGGATAAAAAAATAGAAATTATGAAAAATAATTTAATAAAAGGAATAAGAATGACCGTTGTGTTACTCGTGCTTTTCGTAGTAATATATCCACTATCGGTTTGGGCAATTGCTCAGTTAGCGCCAAATAATGGAAAAGGTGAAGTTGTATCTTATAAACAAAGTAAAGGATACGCAAACATCGGTCAAAGTTTTAGGGATGACAACTACTTTTTGGGAAGACCATCTGCTGTAGATTACAATGCTGCTGGATCAGGAGCGAGTAACAAAGGCGCTTCGAATGCTGAATATTTGGCGGTAGTTCAAGGGAGAATAGATACATTCTTAATGAAAAATCCAACAGTAAACAAATCACAAGTACCAGTAGATTTAGTTACTGCAAGCGGAAGTGGATTGGATCCGAACATATCAGTTGCAAGTGCAAAAATACAAATCGCTAGAGTTCAAAAAGCGAGAAATATAAGCGAAGAAAAGTTAAATTCGTTAATAGATTCAAATACTGAAAAACCTTTTCTAGGAGTTTTTGGACCTACAAAAGTGAATGTTTTAAAACTAAATATTGCCTTAGATCAACTTAAATAAACTATAGAAAATGGGGAGGTTATCCATAACCTTTTTTAATAAAAAATAAATGACTATTAAAATGAAAACAAAAATATTAACAGCTGCATTATCACTCGTTTTATCATGTGCAGCTTTTGCTCAAGAAGTAGAAAAAAAACCATTAACGTTTTCTGGTTATGCAGAAACCTATTTTCAATACGATGCAAACAATCCAGATAATAATACAAGACCAATTTTTATTTATAGTCACAATCGTAACAATGAAGTAAGTTTGAACTTAGGATTTGTAAAAGCAAACTACGAAACAGAGAACGTACGTGCAAATTTAGCTTTGGGTGCTGGATCGTATATGAATGCAAATTATTCAGCTGAACCTGGAGTTTTAAAAAATATTTACGAAGCAAACGTAGGGTTTAAAGTTACCAAGAATCACAATCTTTGGATTACTGCAGGAGTTTTGCCTTCACATATTGGTTATGAAAGTGCCGTTGGAGCAGATTGCTTCACTTTGACAAGAAGTATCATGGCCGAGAATTCTCCATATTTTGAGGCTGGAGCCAAAATTACTTACATTTCTCCAAGCGGACAATGGGAATTAACAGGATTGTATTTAAATGGATGGCAACGCATTCAGCGTGTTGATGGAAATACAACGCCCGGTTTTGGTCATCAAATTGTTTACAGACCATCATCAAAATTTTCATTAAACAGTAGTTCATTTATAGGAAATGATAAAGCAGATGACGTAGGTCAAAAACGTTATTTCCATGATTTTTATGGCGCATTTGACTTGACTAATAAAGTGAAACTTTTAGCAGGATTCGACATGGGTTGGGAACAAGCTGCACCTCAAAGTGAGGATTATAATAAATGGTATGGCGCTTCCGTAATGGCACAATTGATGGCAAATGATAAGGTAAATTTTGCCATACGAGGAGAATATTATCAAGATAAAAAAGGAGTAATAATTGCTTCTGGAACTCCAAATGGTTTTGAAACGTATGGTGTTTCTATAAATGCAGATTATAAAATTACTCCAAATTTACTGTGGAGAACTGAAGTTAAAAATTACAGCAGCAAAGATGCAATTTTTGCAAAAAACACGGCTGAAACGGCTGATAACAGTTTTTCTGTGGCTACTTCTTTAGCAGTTAAGTTTTAGATTAAGAAAAAAAATAAAGAAGGCACAACGTTTTCTGTTAATTATTGATAATGCGAATTAAGGGCTGGATTAAGACACTGAATTCGTTGGGATCAGACCTAACAGGTTTTTAAAACCTGTTAGGTCTTCATTGAATCTCTATAAGTAACGAGGCAACTCTTGATTCGCATTGATAGCTAATTTTTGTGTCTTTGATTATAAGCTATAAGAAAGAAAATAATCAACACAATTTTTTTCTTTTTTCTTTAAATGAAAAAGATTTTATACAAAGCAATTAATTAAAAATTAATTCAGCAGACATGGATCAAGAAAGACAAAATAATGCGCAACATTTTCTAGACTTAATTCAGAAATCTCGAAAAGGTAAATTTAAAGTTTATATAGGGATGAGTGCAGGTGTGGGTAAAACATACAGAATGTTGCAAGAAACGCAGACCTTATTAAAAAAGGGTATTGATGTTAAAATTGGCTATATCGAAACACACAATCGAAAAGAAACCCACGAGTTATTGGCTGGTTTACCTGTAATTCCGCGTCGTTCTATTTTTTATAAAGGAAAAAATTTAGAGGAAATGGACGTGCAAGCCATTATTAATTTACGTCCCGAGGTAGTTATTGTAGACGAATTGGCGCATACCAATATTGAAGGTAGTAAAAATGAAAAACGTTGGCAAGATGTTTTAGAGATTTTAGATGCTGGAATTAATGTTATTTCTGCAGTAAATATTCAGCATATAGAAAGCTTAAATGTACTTGTTAAACAAATAACAGGTGTAGAAGTTCAGGAAAGAGTTCCCGATAATGTGTTGCGGCTCGCTGACGAAGTGGTAAATATAGATTTGACTTCTGAGGAGCTAATCAATCGCTTAAAAGAAGGTAAAATTTATACGGAAGATAAAATTCAATTGGCATTGACTAATTTCTTTAAAGCAGACCAAATTCTGCAATTACGTGAATTAGCATTGAAGGAAGTAGCAAGTCAAGTAGTCCGAAAAGTAGAGAATGAAGTACCTAAAAATCCTAATTCAAGGCATGAAAAGTTATTAGCTTGCATTAGTAGTAATGATAAAACAGCTAAAAATGTTATCCGAAAAACAGCGCGATTGGCAAGTTATTACAACAGTGGTTGGTTTGTTTTATATGTAGAAACGCCTCAAGAAAGTAGCACTAAAATTGCTTTAGACAAACAGCGCCATTTAATTAATAATTTTAAATTGGCAACGCAATTAGGCGCCGAAATTATTAAGATGCAAGATCATAAAATTACGCATTCTATAATGGAAGTTGTCGAACAAAAAAAAATTACAACTGTGTGTATAGGAAAGCCACACTTAAGTTTATTTAAGGTAATTTTATCATCAAATATTTTCAATAAATTATTAAATAAATTGTCGTCATCGAATGTCGACCTTATAATTTTATCGTAATGAGAATCAAAACTAAATTAAATTTAAGCGTTGGATTATTATTTATACTAATAATTATCTTGACTTTGGTGAGTGCTTTTTATATTTTTTCGATAAAAAAAGATACTGAAAATATTCTAAAAGCAAATTATAATACATTAGAATACTCTAGAAATATGCTTATGTCCTTGGATATAATTACTAGTAATCCAGAGAATTCAATTATTTTTTTTAAAGAAAATCTAAAAAAACAAAATTTAAATATCACTGAACCAGGCGAGAAAACAGGGACTTATAATCTGAATGAAAATTTTGATAGATTGGTAAAAAATACTTCGGATGAAGTTTTGAAGACAAAGATCAGGCAAGAAATTTTTGAGATCATGAAACTCAACATGAATGCCATAAAAAATAAAAGTGATGTAGCAAAAAATACTGCAGAAACAGCCAATTTATGGATTGCTACTGTAGGGACTTTGTGTTTTTTAATTGCATTTAATTTATTGATAAACTTACCTAACAATATTGCTAATCCTATCAAAGAATTGTCTTCAAGTATTCAAGAAATTGCCAACAAAAATTATTCAGAAAGAGTTCATTTTTTAAGTCATAATGAATTTGGAGATTTGGCGCGCTCTTTTAATACCATGGCCGAAAAACTGCAAGAATACCACAGTAGTAACTTGTATAAATTATCTTTTGAGAAAAAACGATTAGAAACGCTAATCAATAATATGCATGATCCTATTATTGGTTTAGATAATGATACCAATATTCTATTTGCTAATGATGAAACTCTTAAAATCATTGGCTTAAAAAAAGAAGATGTTATAGGAAAACAGGCGCATTCAGTTGCAGAGAAAAATGATTTAATGAAGTCGTTGCTTGATACAAATCATAATACAAAATCGCTTCCTATGAAAATTTTTGCTGACGGTAAAGAAAGTTATTTCGAGAAAGAAATTGTTCCTATTACTATTAAACCAACAGGAGAAGATAAAATCATTGGCATTGGCGATGTTATTATTTTGAGAAATATTACTGTTTTTAAAGAACTGGATTTTGCCAAAACGAACTTTATTGCCACTGTTTCACATGAATTAAAAACACCAATTGCCTCGATAAAATTTAGTTTGCAATTGTTAGAAAGAGCAGAGACAGGCAGTATGAATGATGATCAGAAGCATTTAATTGAAAGTATAAAAGAAGACAGTCAGCGACTGCTTAAGATAACTGGAGAATTACTGGATATTTCTCAATTAGAAACCGGAAAGATTCAGTTACAAATTGAAAAAGCAGACCCTTACAATATAATTAATTTGGCACTTGAAGCGGTAAAAAAGCAAGCTGAGAACAAAAACATTGAAATTAAAGTGATTTCGGAAGAAAATCTACCAGACATTCAAGCGGATAGCGAAAAAACTGCTTGGGTTTTAATTAACTTTTTAACTAATGCAATAACGTATTCACCAACAGATAGTAAAATTAAAGTCGGAATAAAAAATGAAGAGGAACAAGTTGTTTTTGAAGTAATCGATAATGGTAAAGGAATAGATCCAAGATATAAAGATAAAGTTTTTGATAAATACTTTCAGATTCCAGGAAGCCAAAAAACGGGTACTGGTCTAGGATTAGCAATATCAAAAGAGTTTATTGAAGCACAAAGTGGTACAATTGGAGTAAAAAGTGATCTTGGTCTTGGAAGCACGTTCTATTTTAAATTAGTTAAAGCGTAGAGAATTTTAAATTATTAACAATCTGCCATATTTACAGCAATTGCAAGTCCACCTTCGGAGGTTTCTTTGTATTTATTATTCATGTCTTTTGCAGTCTGCCACATGGTATCAACTACTTTATCGAGTGGAACTTTGGCATTTTTAGGATCGGTTTCTAATGCTAATTCGGCCGCATTTATTGCCTTTATGGCGCCCATTGTATTTCTTTCGATACATGGGATTTGCACCAAACCACCGATAGGATCACAAGTTAAGCCCAAATGATGCTCCATTGCAATTTCGGCTGCCATCAATACTTGAGCAGGAGTGCCACCCATCAATTCACACAAAGCCGCTGCTGCCATGGCTGATGATACGCCAATTTCTGCTTGACAACCTCCCATTGCTGCTGATATTGTAGCTCCTTTTTTGAAAATACTACCAATTTCTCCCGCAACCATCAAAAATTGTTTGATTTCTTTTTCACCAGCTTGATGATTTTCGATCACCAAATAATACATCAACACAGATGGAATTACTCCGGCGCTGCCATTTGTTGGAGCAGTTACTACGCGTCCTAGCGCAGCATTAACTTCATTAACGGCAAGTGCAAAACAAGAAACCCATTTTAAAATTTGGCGGAACTTTACCTCGGTTTTTCTAATTTCTTCTAACCATTCTTGAGGATTCGAGTAATTAGCAAGACCAATTAAACCTTGATGCATGTCAAAAGCGCGTCTTCGGACGTTTAATCCTCCAGGAAGAATACCTTCGGAATGACAACCAATATACATACATTCTAACATTGTGTGCCAAATTCGCATTAATTCATGGTTAACGACTTCCTCAGAACGCATAGATTTTTCGTTTTCATATACGATCTCCGAAATAGTTTTATTTTCGCTTATTGTATAATTCAAAAGTTCTTCAGCATTCTGGATAGGGAATGGAAAAGCACATTTAATTTCTAATTTCTTTTTAGCATTAAGTCGCTCTTCTTTTACAACAAATCCGCCACCAATAGAGTAGAAGGTAGAGACATATTCAGTACCATTCGCTAAATAAGCAGTAAATGTTAGTCCGTTAGCATGAAAAGGAAGGAAGTTTTTGTTGAAAACAATATCTTGAAGAAAATAAAAAGCAATAGTGCGTTCATTACCTAAATTGATTTCATTATCACTTTCAATAGACTTAACAATTGTATTAATATTTTGAATAGGTATGTATTCAGGATCCTGACCACTTAATCCTAGCATAATGGCGAGATCTGTAGCGTGACCTTTTCCAGTTAAAGAAAGTGAACCATACAAATCGACTTTTATTCGAGTTACGTTATTGATATTACATTCCTTACGCAACTCATTTAGAAAACGTTCAGCAGCACGCCATGGCCCAAGTGTATGAGAACTTGAAGGACCTACACCAATTTTTAACATATCAAAAACAGAGATACATTCTTCCATAATTTTTAATTTTAATGCTTAACAAAGATAATTATTAATTTATGAGATAGTACAATTTCGCTTGAATTATTGATAATTTCATAATATTTTTGTAAAATACAATTGATAAGTTGCTGAATTACTAAAGTAGTAGCGATAACTGCTAATTTATTTCTCTTTCTGTCAGAGAAGAAATAGTTTATCAAGAAACGCTTTTCATATAGATGCTTCTTTTAAATACAGTTGTATTATTGTGGCGAATTGATAACTATGGTGATCAAATAAATGGATCTTAAAAAAGTTCTTTCACTGTACATAAAAGGGTAGTATTAAAATTGTTTGCAATCGTGTTCTCTATTCTTTAAATGGTAGGTTTGAAAAATAATTTAATAAAATTTTATACTTTTTGCTGATTTTATTGGTGTAGAAAGATTTAAAACTTATATTTGTGGCTACATTCAAAATTCCGGAAAACATGTTTGAATTTCAACAGTATTTAGGCTTTTTACTTTTTTTAACCGTCCTTACAATGGGGTTTTGGTTAATGTTTTTTCTAGTTGGTTTCGTATCTTATTGGGTAACAGGAGCAACTTGGGAAATGTATAAAGAAAAAAGAGCAAAACAAAAAGAAGAAGAGGCTTAGTCTTATTTTCTTTTACAAAAAAAAGGATTCGTTTTACGAATCCTTTTTTTATTGTAACTATTTAATTAATTATCCAGGGAAATCTCCTCCGCCATCTCCGCCATCATTTTTAGGCTGTGCATTTTTTTCTCTCTCATTTTTTGGTTTGTTAAAACGATAAGTAAAAGATAAATTAAATTGACGTTTACGCCATTGCATTTCATTGTAAGAGGTTTGATTTTCTAAATAGGTATAAGATCTCATCATTCTTGAATTAAAAATGTCGCTAACATTAAATGCTATTGTGGCTTTATCCTTAAGAACATCTTTGCTAAAAGCAGTATTCATACCAAACTGACCTAAGTTTTTACCTTGTGCCGTTTTTTGTGCACCATTATAGGTTGCATTCAATTGCCAATCGATTTTGTAAGGCAATGTTAATTTCGAATTAATCCTTGCAAACCAAGTCGTAGCTTTATTATCTAGATTTTGAATCACAAGAATATCATTTGCATCTGTATACGTATTTTCTCCAGTTGTTTGTACACTGTAAAAATTTAAATTACTATTTACTCTCCATATTTTAAATGGATTATAATTTAAAGTAAATTCGAAACCAAATTTTTGTTCTTTACCTAAGTTAATTGGTCTACTCAAAATAACTGGAATTCCATTTTCTTCTTGACCTGTTGGAGATCTTACAAAACTGAAAACATCTTTGGTGTCTTCTAAATAGGCCGAGGTATTAAATGTTAGCTTGTCCCAACGTTTGATGTAGCCAATGTCAAATTTATTGGTTAAGGAAGGGTCTAAGTCAGGATTTCCTTGAAAGATATTAATGTTGCTAGAATAGTTTACCGCAGGGTTCATAAATCGTCCTCTTGGTCGTGTTAGGCGCTTGCTGTAGCTTGTTGTGATATTACTTTGATCTGAAATTTCATAGCTAATAAATGCACTTGGAAATAAGTTATTATATTTTTTACTATTGAAATTGTTGTTATCTAATAAATTAACTTGAATATTTGTGTCTTCCCATCTCAAACCAAATAAGTACGAAAATTTATTTTTCTTGAATCCATATTGTGTATAAAGAGCGTTGATGTTTTCTTTGTATTCTAAAGTATTTGATAAATTATCTAATCTATCGCCATTATTGTCAAGGACTGCATATTCGTTATTTAAGTCGCCAAAACTTCCTTTATATCCAGCTTCAAATTGACTTCCTTCACCTATAGGTAAGACATAATCAGCCTTTACTTGTGCTTGTTTTTGAAGCTGATCGTTAGATGTACTATTGTAATTTTGCGTACCTGAAATAAAGCTTTGGCTGTCATCAGTACTTCTTGAAATAGAGGCATCAACTGTAAGATTATGCCCTTTGTCATTGAATTTTTTAATTAAGTTTGAACTATAGGAAACATTTCTACTACCATTATCTCCACTGTTCAAACGGTAGGTCGAACCTGTAAAAAGATGAGAAGCATCATAGTTGTTATAGGTAATTAAATCATTTGAATTACCATTATATTTTTCATAATTTATGGCATTGGTCCAAAACATATTGGGAGCAACAGTCCATTCAATACCAGCTCTTCCGTTAAAACCATCATTGGTTCTTTCTGTATCACGATTTTCATCTAAAAAGTTTCTAGTAGAACCATCACTATTGAAATACTCAGAATTAGTTTTACCACTTCCTTCATTTGTTCGGTGATTGTAGCCTGCAGTAGTAAAGTAATTTAATTTTTCTGTTTTATAATTTACATTGGCTGTTAAACCATAGTTTTCTGGAATACCAGTCGAAGCGATAAGTGTTCCATTAAAACCTTGATTTTTACCTTTTTTGAGAATAATGTTTATTATTCCAGAACCACCTTCGGCATCGTATCTCGCAGATGGATTAGTGATTACTTCAACCTTATCAATTGCATCAGCTGGAAGTTGTCTTAATGCTTCTGCAACATTTACGGCATACGATGGTCTTCCATCGATTAAAATTCTAACATTGTCACTTCCTCTTAAACTAACATTACCTTCAGTGTCTACAGATACTGAAGGTACATTGTCAAGAACGTCACTTACTGTTCCACCTTTTACCATCATGTCCTGACCAACATTGTAAACTTTTTTATCTAGTTTAATCTCTACTGATGACTTTTCAGCACGAATTACTACTTCGTTCAATTGTGAAGCATCTTCTGCAAGTCCAATAGTACCAAGTGAAGTTTTATCTGATATATTTTTTCCTTTTATCTCAACATTTTTAAACGAAATAAATTCGATGGTTATATCGTAAATCCCTGGAATAACATCGACATCAAATTCTCCTTTATTATTGGTTATTCCACCAGAAATTGCTTTGGGGTTTTTAGGATTTTTTAAAGTGATAGTGGCATATTCTAAAGGCTGATTACTTATTTTGTCAACTATTGTTCCTGTAACTTTAAATTTACTAATTGCTGGTGGTCCTTGTTGTGCAAAATTGGATAGTCCCATTAGTAGGAATAAAAGGACTAGTGTACGATTTACTTTTTTCATTAGAATTATATAAGATTCGTGTCTTGGATAGAAAAGTTTATAGAAGGTTTAATGCCGATTTCTTAAACTTATGTTAATAATTAAATAAAGGAAATAACTTTTTCCAAATCTCTGCCAATGATTGCCTTATCACCTTTTATAATAATGGGTCTTTCAATCAGTATTAGATTTGCAACCATAGCTTCGATAATCTCTTCTGTTGTTAGTATTTTATTCTTAAAATTCTCTATCCATAGTTGTTCTTTCTTTCGAACCAATTCAATAGGTTCGATTCCTAATTTTTTAATTAGCGGAGTTAATTCCTCAACAGAAGGGCTGTCTTCAAGATATTTAACAACTTCATATTCTTTTCCAGATTCTTCTAGAAAAGCTAGACAGGTTCTTGATTTTCCGCAACGCTGATTATGGTAAATTTGTATCATTATACTTTTAAAAATTAGTTTAGCCTAAAATAAAGCTTTATTTTCGTGGAGCAAAAATAAGGTTTCACAAGGCACTGTGATATAATTTTATAAAAAAGAAATAAATGTTTTTAGAACAAGGCATAAAAGAAGTAAATAGTTTTGGTAAATATTTGATAGGATCAGTAATTATAATATTCAGTTCCTTTTTGGGACAGTTGCCGCTGTTAGGAGGGATTCTTTATAAAATTTATTATGAAGGTAAAGAATACCCTTCTGATGAACAGGGATTAATGCATTTTTTTGACCCAAATGTGACATTGTTTTTTGTTCTTATTTCATTTGTTTTTGCTTTGGCCACGATTTACTTCGTAGTTCGGTATTTGCATGAACAGACTTTGCTTTCTGTAATCACTTCAAGAGTAAAAATAGATTGGAGTAGAGTGTTCTTCTCATTTAGTATTTGGTCAGTTTTTGTGATACTGTCAACATTGTTATTTTATTATACAAGTCCTACGGATTATGTTCTCAATTTTAAGCCCATCCCATTTTTTATTTTGGTTATTATAGGTTGCTTGCTAATACCAATTCAAACAAGTGTTGAGGAATTGGTTTTTCGCGGGTATTTGATGCAAGGATTTGCAAATTTGTCGAAAAACAGATGGTTTCCGTTGCTAATGACGTCTGTAATTTTTGGTTCAATGCATATTTTAAACCCAGAAGTGAGCAAAATTGGCTATGTCATTATGGTATATTATATAGGAACAGGACTTCTTTTAGGAGTTATAACGCTGATGGATGAAGGTATGGAATTGGCCTTAGGATTTCATGCTGCAAATAATCTAGTTGGCGCACTTTTGGTCACGTCTGATTGGTCTGCTTTTCAAACCTCTTCCATCTTTAAAGATGTGGCAGAACCAGCTGCGGGACTTGATATTTTCTTGCCTGTTGTAGTTGTTTATCCTCTGCTTTTACTTATATTTGGAAGAAAATACAATTGGAACAATTGGAGAGAAAAGCTCACTGGAGACATCAAAAATAGTTAAGAAATTAATAGTAAAAACGATAAAAAAAATACGATCATGAATACGTTAACATTCAAGAATGTGCATAATCTTTTTAAATTAAATGGATATCATTTAACGAAGGAAGATCTATGTAGAGTCGCTTATAGTTTTATAAAAGAAGGAGAAGATTTTGAACGAGTTGTTGGTGATTTCCTATTGGATTGGTTTGATGATAAATCATACATTGATATGAATACTTCAGGTACTACAGGTGCGCCAAAAACAATTCGTATAGAGAAAAATGCTATGGTTCAGTCTGCTATTTCAACGGGTGATTTTTTTAAACTTGAACCCGGAAATAGAATATTGCATTGTTTGCCGACCAATTATGTTGCTGGTAAAATGATGTTCGTTCGCTCTTTCATCTTAGGATTAGATATGGACTTTGTTGCTCCAAGCTCACATCCATTAGATAATAATGATGAAAAATATGATTTTGCGGCCATGGTTCCTCTTCAGGCCAAAAATTCTATAGATAAATTAACCAATATTAAAAAGGTAATAATTGGTGGCGTAAAAGTTCATAAGTCATTGGAGGAAGAATTAGTAAAATTGCCAATTGAGATCTACGAAACCTACGGTATGACCGAGACTATTACGCACATAGCAGCTAAAAAGGTAGGAGAAGAAGCTTTTACAACATTACCAAATGTTACTGTTTCTGTAGATGCAAATCAGTGTTTAGAAATTGTAGCTACGCATATTGGTGTTGAAAAAATTGTTACGAACGATATAGTAAAATTAATTTCTAGCACGCAGTTTATTTGGTTAGGTCGTTTTGATAATATCATTAATAGCGGTGGAATTAAAATAATGCCTGAGCAAGTCGAAAATAGATTATCGACATTGATTCCTAGACGTTATTTTGTAAATGGAGAACCTGATCTTGCATTAGGAGAAAAAGTAGTTTTGTACGTTGAAGGCGATAGTATGAAAATTGAAGATTCGGTTTTTGACGTATTAGATAAGTATGAAAAACCCAAAGAAATTGTGTTTATTCCTAAGTTCAAGCAAACCGCGACAGGAAAAATAATGAGAGAAGAAAGTAAAAAAATGGCAGTCTAAGAAAGCTGTTGTTCAATTTTATAAAAAAAAACAGTTGCAACATCTTGTGCAATTGTTTTTTTTGTGTGTAATTACGTTTTAAAATCTATTTAGTTGCGCAATCTCAATTAAAAGCAAAATGCCTACAAGTTCTCGCAGGCATTTTTTTTACTAATATAATATAATTTTACAATTTTGAGCAGATGAGCTGTGCATCGGTACTCAATATTATAAATAGATTTTAAACCTGAATTACTCCCAAATTAAATGGTTTTGTAATAGGAGAGTGGTTAGCTGCTTCAATACCCATAGAAATCCATGTTCTTGTTTCTAAAGGATCGATAATAGCATCTGTCCACAAACGAGAAGCTGCATAATAAGGAGAAACTTGCTCATCATAGCGTGCTTTTATTTTAGCGAATAATTCCGCTTCTTTGGCTTCATCGACAATCTCTCCTTTTCCTTTTAGAGAAGAAGCTTCAATTTGTGCTAGTACTTTGGCCGCTTGTGTACCTCCCATTACGGCAAGTTCTGCGCTCGGCCATGCAAATATTAATCGTGGATCGAATGCTTTTCCGCACATGGCATAATTACCAGCACCATACGAATTTCCTACTATGACAGTAAATTTTGGTACAACCGAATTAGAAACAGCGTTCACCATTTTTGCGCCGTCTTTTATAATGCCTCCATGTTCTGATTTTGAACCTACCATAAAACCAGTAACGTCTTGAACAAAAACCAGTGGAATTTTCTTTTGGTTACAGTTCGCTATAAAACGAGTCGCTTTATCGGCAGAATCAGAGTAGATAACACCGCCAAATTGCATTTCTCCTTTGGCAGTTTTAACCACTTTTCGTTGATTGGCAATTATACCCACAGCCCAACCATCTATTCGAGCATATCCAGTGATAAGCGATTGCCCATAACCCTCTTTGTAAGCTTCAAATTCAGAGTTGTCAACCAAGCGATTGATGATTTCCATCATATCGTACTGCTCATTTCTTGCTTTTGGCAAAATGCCATAAATTTCTTTTTCGTCTAATACTGGTCTTTGTGATTTAATACGACTATAACCCGCTTTGTCAAAATCGCCAATTTTATCGACTATATTTTTTATTTTATCTAAAGCATCTTTGTCATCTTTCGCCTTATAATCCGTTACTCCAGAAATTTCGCAATGCGTTGTTGCACCTCCTAATGTTTCATTATCTATATTTTCTCCTATAGCAGCCTTTACTAAATAACTTCCGGCCAAGAAAATACTTCCTGTTTTGTCTACAATTATAGCTTCGTCACTCATTATAGGGAGATAAGCACCACCAGCAACACAACTTCCCATTACGGCAGCAATTTGAGTAATACCCATACTACTCATTTGAGCGTTGTTTCTAAAAATGCGTCCAAAATGTTCCTTGTCTGGGAAAATTTCGTCTTGCAAAGGTAAATAAACACCCGCGCTATCTACCAAGTAGATTATTGGTAAGCGATTTTCCATCGCAATTTCTTGGGCTCTTAGATTTTTCTTTCCTGTTATAGGAAACCATGCACCTGCTTTTACAGTAGCATCATTAGCAACTACTATGCATTGTTTCCCTTTGATGTAGCCTATTTTTACGATTACTCCTCCAGATGGACAACCGCCATGTTCAGTGTACATTTTTTCACCTGTAAAAGCACCAATTTCTATAGCTTCTTTATTTGTATCTAATAAATAATCAATACGTTCTCTTGCAGTCATTTTACCTTCTGCGTGAAGTTTAGCGATTCTTTTTTCGCCGCCACCAAGTTTAACCTTGGCTAATTTTTGTCTCATTTCAGACAATAAGAGTTTATTGTGATCTTCGTTTTTATTGAAGTTTAAATCCATAGGTGATTTTTTTTTGTAATAAGTGCGAATTTACGAAATCGTTTGAACTTTTTCTATTCAAATGTTTATTTTCGCGATTTGTACTGTAAATTACTTTAATTTTGCAAAATTATAAATTAGTTCTCTTTTTTTTATAAATAGTGTTTACAATTAGGTGTCTTTTGATTTATAAAAAATACTACTGTAGTATAAAAGAGTCAGGTAATTTTACAACGAAAAAATGTAATTATATAAATAATTAGTAAAAGATTATAATTCATTTCATTTTTTGAAAGTTAAATTTGCAAATAAATTAATTATATTGAATATATGAAGTTAGTTCTTAAATCCGCCTTTTTTCTTTTAATTTCCTTTACTGTAAAGGCTCAAATTCAAGCTTTGGATGATGTCACAATAAGACCAAAAAACCTTACAGAGCGGTGGCAACTCGATACAACTGTAGTTAAAAGTACATTTCTTTTAACCCCTTACAAACCTATTTTCATTTTACTAGGTAAATATTCAAGTAATCCTAATGATCAGCCTTATTCTGGAAATAATAATCGAGAATATATTGTTCCACAAGAGTTGCCATATGATAACGTAGAATTAAAATTTCAATTGAGTTTTAAGACTAAGGTATTGCAAAGTTTTATGTGGGGAACAGCTGATTTATGGGTTGCCTATACTCAGAAATCATTTTGGCAAATATATAATAAAGACCTTTCTCGGCCTTTTAGAGAAATAAATTATGAGCCTGAAATTATTTTAAACTTTCCAGTAAATTTTAAGGTTCTAGGTTTTAGAACAAGAATGGTTGGAATTGCATATAATCATCTATCGAATGGTAAAAGCGACCCCTTTTCTAGAAGTTTAAATCGATTTATTCTTCATGCTGGATTGGAGCGCAAAAATTGGACTTTATATTTGAGATCATGGTACGGATTGCCAGAAGATAATGGTGATAATCCTGATATTGCTGATTATACGGGAAGAGCTGAAGTAAATGTGATTTATGCCAAGAACGGACATACAATATCCTTGGTAGGAGGGTATAACACGAATTTTCAGTCACCAAGAGGTAATGCAGAGCTATCATGGTCCTACCCGATAAAAAATAATTTTAAGGCTTATTTACAGGTTTCTCACGGTTATGGCGAATCTCTTATAGATTACAATCATCTTCAAACCACTGTTGGACTTGGTGTTAGTTTAATAGAGTGGTTGTAAAGTAATATAAAAAAAATATCCCACAGTTTATTGAACTTGTGGGATATTTTTTTTAAAATAGTCTGTACAGTTGATTATTCTTCACGTTGTCCCATCATCATTAAAAATGCTTTTAGAAACGCATCAATATTGCCGTTCATTACTCCATCTACATCACTAGTTTCATAACCAGTTCGGACATCTTTAACTAATTTATAAGGTTGCATTACGTAATTACGTATTTGTGATCCCCATTCAATTTTCATTTTGCCTGCTTCGATATCAGAACGTTGTTCTTGTTGTTTCTTGAGTTCGATTTCATATAATTGTGAACGCAACATTTGCATGGCACGATTTCTATTGTCGTGTTGTGAACGGGTTTCGGAACACTGAATCTGAATTCCACTTGGTTTGTGCGTTAACTGTACTTTAGTCTCCACTTTGTTTACGTTTTGACCTCCAGCACCGCTAGATCGAGCGGTTACAATTTCAATATCGGCGGGATTGATTTCTATTTCAATAGTATCATCTACCAAAGGGTATACGTAAACGGAAGCAAAGGAAGTATGCCTTTTTGCGTTACTATCAAACGGCGAAATTCGTACCAATCGATGTACTCCATTCTCGCCTTTTAAGTAACCAAAAGAGTAATCGCCTTCTATTTCTAGCGTTACCGTTTTTATTCCCGCTGCATCCCCTTTTTGAAAATTCAGTTCTCGAATTTTATAGCCTTCTTTTTCGGCCCACATCATGTACATGCGCATCAGCATTTCGGCCCAATCACAGCTTTCTGTACCACCAGCTCCCGCGGTAATTTGGAGTACAGCACTCAAAGAATCGCCTTCTTCTGAAAGCATATTTTTGAATTCTATTGCTTCAATGTGTGCTTGAGTTAAATTATACTGAAGATCTAATTCCTCGGGAGTTAGCTCTCCTTCTCTGTAGAATTCATAGGCGAGTTGCAACTCGTCTGTCATATCGACAGCTTTGTTGTAATCTTCAATCCACTTTTTTTTACTTCTAAGATTTTTTACAATTATTTCGGCATCTTTTGCGTTATTCCAGAAGTTGGGGGCAAAAGTTTTTTCTTCGTCGTTGGTAATTTCGATAAGTTTGGCATCAACGTCAAAGATACCTCCTCAACGCACCAAGGCGCTCCACAATACCTTTAATTTGTTCGGTAGTTGTCATAAATTTATAGTAATTTTGTTTCGAAAATTATTAGTTTTACGGCTTCTTTAGCCCTGATAGAAGTGGAAATCCTTTTCTATTTTTTCTTTAAAAATAGAAAAGATTGCAACGAATAGCAGGATTAGCTTCTAATAATTTTACTAGTTTTGAAATGCAAAAATAAGATATAGTTTTTATAATATGGAAATAAATTTAGTTAGCGATACAATTACCAAACCCTCCATCGAAATGTTGCAATATATGTTTAATGCTCAGGTTGGGGACGATGTGTACAAACAAGACCCCACGGTTATTGCTCTTGAAGCGCGATTGGCAGCAATGTTTGGTATGGAAGCGGGACTTTTTTTTCCTTCGGGAACTATGGCGAATCAAACGGCGATTAAGCTACACACACAGCCTGGAGAGCAGCTGATTGCTGATAAGTATGCGCATGTGTATCATTATGAAGGCGGCGGAGCGTCGTTTAACAGTGGCGTTTCTTGCTGTTTGCTAGATGGAGATCGTGGTATGATTACGGCGGAGCAAGTGGCGGGAGCTATAAATGATCCTGAGTTTTACCATAGTGCGTTAACGAGCTTGGTGTGTGTTGAAAACACTACTAACAAAGGTGGCGGTGCTTGTTATGATATAGAAGAGTTGCGGAAAATAAAAGTGGTTTGCGATGCCAATAATCTTAAATTTCATATGGACGGTGCACGAATATGGAATGCGATTGTGGCTCAAAAACAACATCCGAGGGAATTTGGACCTTTGTTTGACACGATTTCAGTTTGTTTGTCGAAAGGTTTGGGAGCGCCTATTGGCTCGGTTCTTTTGGCAGATAAAGCTACTATTAAAAGAGCATTGCGCATTCGAAAAATGTTAGGAGGAGGAATGCGTCAAGTAGGATATCTAGCTGCTGCAGGAAATTTTGCACTGGACCATAATATTGCAAAATTGGTAGACGATCATAGAAGAGCAAAAGAAATTGCAGAAGTTTTATCAAAACAGCTTTGGATTGGTACTATTGAACCTGTAGAAACTAATATTTTGATTTTTTCGATACGACAAGATTTGAGTGATAAGCTGTTTATCGAAAAACTAAAAGAAAAGAATATTCTAATTAGTGCTATGGGTCAGGGAAAACTTAGAATTGTTACCCATCTGGACTATAAAGAAGTGATGCATACTTATGTTTTGGAAACGTTAAAGAAGATTGTTTTTTAGTTTCTAAAAAAACATTAAATAAGACTCTAAAAAATCCATAGAAATTTATTTAAACACGAATTTCACTAATTAGCACGCATAAATTCGTGATAATTAGTGAAATTCGTGTTTTATGATTTACTTAAACAAATCTTCCATTCCTGGAATCATAGGCATGTCCATTTTGGTCACTGCATCTAATTCGGTTTGGTTAACATTTGACGCTTTTTCAATTGCTTTGTTTAAAACTAAAATTAAATAATCTTCCAGTTGTTCTTTGTCTTCCAATAAAGAATCGTCTATAGTTATTGATTTAATTTTGGTGTTAGCTGTCAAAGTCACTTTTAGTAAATTGTCATTACTTTGTTCATCAATTAGAACAGTGTCTAACCGTTTTTTAGTATCTTCAATTTTTTGTTGGGTTTCTTTAAGTTTACCCATCATTCCCATTAAATCCATTTTTGATGATTTTTTAAATTGTTTAAAAGCAAAATTACTAAATTTGATAGTAATCAATGTTAAATTAGATAAAAAACCAATTCATTTTAAAATTGCATTGCGTTATTTTTGCATTTTAAAATATAAAAACACGAGCAAACAATGCCAAAAAATAGTTCAAGTCCTGTAGCGAAAGTAATTCCAAAGAAATTAAAGAAGTTTGGTGAAGTAAGAATCGATAATTATTTTTGGCTAAACGACAGAGAAAACCCTGAAGTAATTGATTATCTTAATGAAGAAAATGTCTATTACCAAGAAAAAACCGCACATACCAAAGATTTTCAAACTACACTTTATGAAGAAATGAAAAGTAGAATTAAGGAAGATGATCAGTCGGTTCCTTATTTATACAATGGATACTACTACATTACTCGCTTTGAAAAAGATAAAGGATATCCAATTTATTCTCGAAAAAAAGGAAGCCTTTCGGCAAAAGAAGAAATTCTCTTCGATTGTAATGAAATGGCGAAAGAGCAACCTTATTTTCAATTGGGAGCTTTAAGTATTAGCCCAGATAATAAATTAGCTCTTTTTAGTTACGACATTGTGGGAAGACGTATTTATGCTATTCAGATAAAAAATCTAGAAACCAACGAAATTCTTGAAGATACAATAGAAAATGTTACGGGAAATGCAGTTTGGGCCAATGATAATATCACTATTTTTTATTCGGACCAAGATGCGGAAACCTTGCGGGCTGATAAAATTTTTAGACATAAATTAGGATCAAAGCAAACGGATGATGTTTTGATTTATTTGGAAAAGGATGAAACTTTTAATGTCGATATAGCAAAATCGAAGTCAGAAAAATATTTAGCTATAGAGTCTGGTAGTACATTGACAACAGAGTATCAAATTCTAGATGCGGACACGCCAGATGGTGAATTCAAGATTTTTCAGAAAAGAGTTCGAGGATTGGAGTACAGCATTAGTCATTATGGAGATCATTTTTATATTCTGACCAATAAGGACAAAGCAGAGAATTTTAAATTAATGAAAACGTCCGTAAAAAAGACTTCAAAAACCAATTGGGTTGAGATAATTGCGCACAGAGAAGCTGTTTTGCTAGAAGATATTGAGATATTCAAAGATTTTCTAGTTGTAGAAGAACGAGAAAATGGTTTGAATAAAATCCGAATTATACCTTGGAATGGAGAAGGGGAGTATTACCTTCCTTTTGAAAGCGAAACCTATACTGCTTACACAAGTTCTAATGTTGATTTTGATACTGCTATACTGCGATATGGGTATCAATCGATGACTACACCAGCTTCTATTATTGATTTTAATATGAAAACTAAAACAAAGGAAGTAAAAAAAGAACAACAAGTATTGGGAGGTAAATTTGTTAAAGATAATTACACCGAAGAACGTGTTTGGGCTACTGCTGAGGATGGTACTAAAGTTCCCATTTCGATGGTCTATAAGAAAGGGTTAGTTAAAGACGGGAAAAATCCTTTGCTTCAATATGCCTATGGCTCTTATGGACATTCTATGAATGCTTCGTTTTCATCAACACGATTAACCTTGCTAGATAGAGGTTTTATTTTTGCTATTGCACACATTCGCGGTGGAGAGGATTTAGGAAGACAATGGTACGAAGACGGAAAATTATTAAAAAAGAAAAATACGTTTAGTGATTTTATAGATTGCTCTAAATTTTTAATAGCACAGAAATACACTTCGCCTCAGCATTTGTATGCCGAAGGTGGGTCAGCAGGAGGATTATTGATGGGAGCCGTTGTTAATACTGCTCCTGAACTATATAACGGTGTAATCGCACAAGTGGCTTTTGTTGATGTTATTACAACGATGCTTGATGATACTATTCCGCTTACAACGGGTGAATATGATGAGTGGGGAAATCCTAATAATAGAAAATATTACGATTACATGTTGTCTTATTCTCCTTATGACAATGTTTTGGCTCAAAAATATCCTAATATGTATGTTTCTACAGGATTGCACGATTCGCAAGTTCAATATTGGGAGCCAGCAAAATGGGTAGCTAAACTTAGATCGCTTAAAACGGATGATAATTTATTGTTCTTAGATACCAACATGGATGCTGGCCACGGAGGAGCTTCGGGACGCTTTGAAGCACTTAAAGAATTGGCAAAAGAGTACAGTTTTTTGTTAGATTTAGAGAAAATTCAAAACTAATTAAATTTTTTTTGTTAGATTTGCAATATATCGGAGTAAATTAGAAAGTGCTCTTTGATAAACTATTTTTTTATGAAAGAAGAAATAAATGCTTATAATAACGTTTTAGAATTAATAGGTAATACACCTCTTATTAAGCTAAATAAAGTTACTGAAGATTTAGAAGGTAATTTCTATGCAAAAGTTGAAGCCTTCAATCCTGGACATTCTTCTAAAGATAGAATTGCTTTATATATAATAGAAGAAGCTGAGAAACAAGGCATATTATCACCAGGAGACACTATCATTGAAACAACATCAGGTAACACTGGTTTTAGTTTAGCAATGGTAAGTATAATAAAAGGATACAATTGCATACTAGCGGTAAGTTCAAAATCATCAAAAGATAAGATCGATATGTTGCGCAGTTTAGGTGCAAAAGTTTATGTTTGTCCTGCTCACGTTTCTGCCGATGATGATCGTTCTTATTACAATGTAGCCAAGCGCTTGCACGAAGAAACAAAGGGATCCGTTTATATTAACCAATATTTTAATCAATTAAACGTTGATGCTCATTATTACTCTACAGGACCCGAAATTTGGAAACAAACTAACGGTAAAATAACACATCTTATAGCTTGTAGCGGAACGGGAGGAACTATTTCTGGAACCGCAAAATACCTAAAAAAACAGAATCCTAATGTAAGAATACTTGGAGTGGATGCTTTTGGTTCTGTATTGAAGAAATACCACGAAACAAAAGAATTTGATAATGATGAAATTTATCCGTATCGAATAGAAGGATTGGGTAAAAATTTAATCCCTTCAGCTACAGATTTTGATATTATTGATAAATTTATGAAAGTCTCTGATGAAGAAAGTGCACATGCAGCACGAGAAATCACAAGGAAAGAAGGACTGTTTGTAGGCTACACATCTGGAGCAGTATTACAAGCTATTAAACAATATGCTGAAGAAGGAGAATTTGATGCCCAGAGTAATGTCGTCGCTATTTTTCCTGATCATGGATCAAGATATATGAGTAAAGTTTTTAGTGATGAATGGATGAGTGATCAAGGTTTCTTCGACAGCATTAACCAAGAAGAAGCTCAAAAAATAGAATTTGTAAAATAACTTTTTATATAGTAAAAAAACTCCAGATACATTCTGGAGTTTTTTTTTGATATAGTATTAAAAGTCTAATAGTATAGAAACACACTATAGAATCAATTGTACTTTTTTAAAAAATTTATTAGACTTAGTACTGAACTTTTTTCATGTCTAAGAAATAATTTGGGTACTTAATTTTTACAAATAGTTAGAGCGTTATTCTTTTTATAAAAGTTTGTGATTTAACGATTTTATAAGCTCGTTGTCGAAAATTAACTGCGTGTATGATAATATTAAGTAGGTTTGTGGTGGCTAAATGATACAAAACAGTTGTTATTTGTTTAACTAAATACCACAGTACTATGAAAAAAATTTTACTTTTAATAATGGTTGCTTGTACGCTTCCACTTATTGCTCAAATTCCTATTCATGAATTTAATTTCAATGGAACACTAAGTAATACCAAAAACACTCTTACTTTCGATGGAGTTCCAAATTACGTGACAAACAAAGCTGGTATTGCAAACAAAGCACAAAGACTTGCACATAGCTACATGGAAGTATCGATAGGAGATTTGCCACTTGCTAATAGAGCGAGAACAGTTTCAATTTGGATAAAATATAATGATATTTCAATAGCGAACTACATGTGGGGATACGGTTCGTCACAAAATGCACAATATTTCGGATTGTTACAACAAAGCACAACTGGTGCTAAATCAGATCTTAATCTTGCAGGTTGGGGCCCAATAAATGATGCCATTGTCCCTACGGATATTGCCCTGAATACATGGTACAATTACACCGCTACTTATGACGGCGTAAGTTCCAATATTTATAGAAATGGTCAATTATTAAAATCTTCGATAAGTTCTAAAAAGTACACTTCTAATATCTTATTTAGTTTAGGTAAAATGGGTAGCTTAGTAAGTATAAATGCAGATGTTGATGACTTAAAGATTTATGATGTTGCATTAACTGCTGCTGAAGTTTCAGCACTTTATAATTCATCTTCAGTTTTGCCGCCTAATGATATTGCTGTTGCAACAACTAAAACAAAAACATCTGGTAAAAAAATAGTTAGCAAAGCACCAAAAACAGCAGTTGCGTCAACTATTTCTGTTAATTCAAATATCTTATTGGTCGCTCCACCAGAAAATTCTTCATCAAAACTAACTGAAATTTTTTCTACAAAAGGAGAAAAAGTAATTACACCTCTGCAACTCAGGAAATCAATATTGGTAACTTGCCCGAAGGCACTTATTTGTTAAAGGTAACCAAAACAAACCAAAGTGTTAACACAAATAAATTGACTGCAAACTAATCATTTAAGTGTTGCTCTGAAACTTAAATCGTTTACTAAAATATAAAAAAATAACTCCTAATGTGGAGTTATTTTTTTGTGTATTATTTTTTTAAAGCTAAGTACTACTCTTCCATAGTATGATAGACGTTCATCACATCTTCATCCTCTTCCATTTTTTCAATTAATTTCTCAACATCGAGCATCTCCGCTTCACTGAGCTTTTTTGTAATTTGGGGAATTCTTTCAAAACCAGAAGATAAAATTTCTAATTTTCTACTCTCTAATTCTTTTTGAATCGTTCCAAAACTTCCGAAAGGAGCGTAGATTAATATTCCATCTTCATCCTCAAAAACTTCTTCTGCACCAAAATCAATTAATTCTAATTCTAATTCCTCTGGATCTAATGCCCCTTTAGGAATGCGGAAATTACACGTGTGGTCAAACATGAACTCAACAGAACCTTGAGTTCCCATTGTTCCATTGCATTTATTGAAATAACTTCTCACATTTGCAACAGTTCTATTATTATTATCGGTAGCCGTTTCGATCAACAATGCGATTCCGTGCGGTGCATAACCTTCAAACAATACTTCTTTATAGTTGGCAGTATCTTTATCTGTTGCTTTTTTAATGGCACGTTCAACATTTTCTTTAGGCATATTGGCTGCCTTTGCATTTTGTATAACAGCACGTAATCTCGAATTGGCTTCCGGATTAGGTCCGCCTTCTTTTACAGCCATTACAATATCTTTACCAATTCTGGTAAATGCTTTGGCCATAGCTGACCAACGTTTCATTTTTCTACCTTTTCGGAATTCAAATGCTCTTCCCATTTCTTTTTATTATTTTGAACTGCAAAAATACAGCTATTCCTTATTTTTACAAAAGCAATTGATCATCTTTTGAAAATTATAAATAAAGTTTTTGTTTATATTATCTTAAAGTTTTAAAGTCTTCTATTATTGTTATTGCTTCGTCGATATAGTGATTTGATTTTAACGCATCCAATTGTATCTGATTGTACTCCTTTTGAGCCGGATAAATTGTTAGCAACGAGTTATTGTAATTGGAGTTTGAAACATTTAATTGGAGCTGCTTTGTATCAAAATTATTTATAACATCCCATAAATCAGTAGCAATTTTTTCTTCTTGAAATACAGACTTTATCGTCATTGGTATTTCCAGTTTTGATTTGTAAAATATAGTATCGATTCTAGAATTAATTTTTTTTACAGCATTAAAATAAGGATCTTCGGCTATTCGCTTAGCACTTTTTCTCGACAGTTCATCTATTAAACTACTTTTTACATAGGTTCTAAAACGAATCTGAGTATCTAAACTGTCATTTTTTAACGCGGTAGGATATTTACTTTCTTTTTGAAAAACATCTTGATAAATCGTTGGAATTTCTACATCAGGAATAACGCCAATACCTTGGTGACTCTTTCCTGTTATTCTATAAAATTTGCTAACCGTAACCTTTACGAAATGTTGATCATTATTTTCTTCTAAGGGTAAAATGGTTTGCATAGTAGCTTTTCCGAGAGAAGTACTTCCTATTAGCAATGCTCTATTGTAATCTTGTAATATAGAAGCAAAAAATTCACTAGCGGATGCTGAGTTTCCGTTTAAGATTAATACAATTGGTCCTTTGTAAATTACACCTTTATAAGGATCGTTTATAACGGACATTCTTTTTTTATTATCTACGACTATGGAAATTGGGCCATAGTCGATAAATAAGCCTGCTAATTTTATCGCTTCTTCCATAGATCCTCCACCATTATCAGAAAGATCAATTACTAATCCTTGAATGTTGTCCTTCATTAA
>JBBSSR010000028.1:0-45236 GCA_038241955.1 Flavobacteriales bacterium
GAAAATTACTTCTCAAAATGTTGCTGTCAATTCAATATGTCTATGAACGTGTCTTCTTGTTTTTCCCTCTAACGCTGCTGCGCTAGCGGGGTGCAAAAGTACAACCTCTTTTCGTTTCTCGCAAGTGTGTGGTGAAAATAATTTGAAAATAAATTTTCAAAGCTGAATTTTGTTTTGTCTACTCAAGTTTGATAAAGAACTCTGCGCTGTTGCGGGTGCAAAAGTAGCTACTTTATTCAGTTAAACAATGCCCTTTTTAAAGTATTTTTTAATTATTTTTTAAGGTGTTGATTTATGGCTGGTTAGGAGTTGAAGTTTTGTGAATTGGATTGTGTTTTTGGTAGTTTGCTGTTTCTTGGCAGTGCGTTTTAGTTTCTTTGGGCGAATGACAGCGTGGTTGGGACACGGATGGAGACGGATTAGCTAACCCGAATACACGGATTTTTATATTTTATATATAAAGGTGGGGTTTGGCTTTCTTTTGTTTGGTTTTCTTCTCTATATATAAGGTGTCTCTTTGCTTTTATGAAAAACTACAGCCCTAGCCCTGATAGAAGCGGCATCCTTTTTATCCGTCTCGTCCCTAAGACGAGAAGGATAAAAAGATATAGCGGATAGCAGGAAATAGCTCCAAATTAATTGAAATAAATTCATTGCCTTTTACTATTTGAATCCCTAATAAGAATTAGTTTGAACTATTCCTTATCAATTTATGATATAAAATGCCGAACTTTGCCGTCTTAAAAAATATAAATGACACTTAAAAACGATACATTAAAAGGGGTATTTCTAGTAGCACTTGGCGCTACTAGCTATGGAATGCTTGCCACATTTGTAAAATTAGCTTATGCGGAAGGGTACACTACAGCAGAGGTTACGGTTTCACAATTTGTGTTAGGGATTGTGGGTATGTTGATTATTAATGGTTTTCAGAAAGCGAAAAGCAAAACTAAGATTGTTACGCCGACTCGGAAAAACATTTTTCAACTTATGCTAGCTGGAACGTCTCTTGGTATGACTAGCGTTTTTTATTATATGGCGGTAAAATATATTCCGGTGTCGATAGCTATTGTTTTATTGATGCAAACGGTTTGGATTGGTGTTTTGCTTGAAATGATTTTAGAGAAAAAAATTCCATCGACACAAAAGATAATAGCGGTTCTTGTTGTATTATTCGGAACGGTTTTGGCAACTGACTTATATAAGAGTACTATTCAATTGGATTGGCATGGAATTATGTGGGGAATACTAGCTGCTTGTTCATTTACCACTACTATGTTTACTGCTAATCGTGTTGCTCTAGGACTGTCATCACCACAACGAAGTTTGTATATGCTTTTTGGCGGAGCCATAATTGTTTTTTCATTTGCATTAGCAACACAAAATGCTCCATTTAATTTTGAGATATTTCTAAAATGGGGACTTGTTTTAGCAGTTTTTGGAACTATTATTCCTCCAATGCTTATGAATGCTGGATTTCCTCTGACAGGTATTGGACTTGGAAGCATTGTATCCGCATTAGAGCTTCCTTTATCGGTATTGACGGCTTACGTATTGCTTCATGAGAATGTAAATACCATACAGTGGATTGGAATTCTAATTATTATTCTAGCTATTGTGATTATGAACGTAAATATTAAAAAACCACTGTCAAACTAAATTTAATTATTTTTTGTATAAATTCGTAATAAATAATCTCTTATGACTTTACCTTGGCATTTATATTTGATGGCTTTTGTTTACTTCTTGGCAGGTCTTAACCATTTTAGAAATCCTTCCTTGTACATTAGAATTATACCTCCGTATTTTAGTAATCCGAAGCTATTGAATTCTTTGAGCGGTTTGGCAGAAATCTTGCTGGCAATTTTACTTTGTATTCCAAAAACGTCAAGCATAGGCGCATGGGGAATTATTGCATTGTTAATTGCTGTATTTCCCACCCATATTTATATGTACCAAGATAAAAAAGCAGCAATGGGATTACCAAAATGGGTGCTTTTATTACGAATGCCGCTGCAGTTAGTCCTAATTTATTGGGCATATCAATATACTTTATAATCGACAATTAATTATAAAAGAGAAAAAAGAAACTGTAGGCTTCCTTTTTCTCTTTATTTTTGTTTTATGAAATCACTTTTTCAACAAGAGCCTATACCTCTTAATTTGCCAAACGCTGAAATTATTTATTTTCCTGCTTTCATACCAAAAGAGGAAGCCAATTTAATTTATACTGAATTGGTGCAGAAAACGAAATGGCAGCAAGATGAAATAACCATTTACGGCAAAAACCACTTACAACCTAGATTGACAGCTTTATATGGAAATGAAGGAAAGTCCTACTCCTACTCTAACATTACTATGCAACCCCAATATTGGACTTTGCTTTTACAGAAACTGAAAGCCCTGATCGAAAATGTTAGTGACACAAATTTTACCACTGTTTTACTAAACTATTACAGAGATGGTAAGGATAGTAATGGCTGGCACGCCGATAATGAAAAAGAATTAGGGCAAAAACCTGTTATTGCCTCTTTAAGTTTTGGATCAGAACGAATTTTTCAGTTGAAGCATAATACAGATCCTACTCAAAAAAAAAGTATCATTCTTGAACACGGTAGTCTGTTGTTAATGAAAGGCGAAACACAGCATTTCTGGAAGCACCAGATTCCAAAAACAACAAAACCGATTGGCCCAAGAATAAATCTTACCTTTAGAACTATCAAATAGTTAGGGTATTCAAAATTTAATTATATTTGAAATAAAAAACCCAATGAATGAAATTGTTTCCTATTTTTCGACAATACCATCATCGCATAGGAGCCTAATTCTTGTTGGGGGAATTACGATTTTTTGGCTTATTGAAAATGCCTTTCCACTTTTCGATTTTAAATATAAAAAATGGCATCATGCTGGAATTAATTTATTTCTAACTTTTACTACGATAGTCGTCAACTTTGCGCTTGCTTTTATACTACTACTAACTGCAGATTGGACTATTAAACATCATTTTGGTATTTTGCAATGGTTACCCCAAATGCCTTTGTGGCTGTATGCTATTATAGGATTGTTGTTACTAGATCTAATTGGCGCTTATGTAGTTCATTTAGTAGAGCATAAAATCAAATTTTTATGGCGTTTTCACTTAATTCATCACACGGACACTTGGATTGATACCACAACCGCCAACAGGCATCATCCTGGCGAAAGCGTGATTCGGTTTGTGTTTACGACTTTGGGTGTTTTTATTGTTGGCAGCCCGATGTGGCTGGTATTCTTATACCAAACTTTAAGCGTCATTGCCACTCAATTCAATCATGCCAATATAGCATTACCCAAAAAACTAGATGTTTTTTTGAGTTACGTTATAGTTTCTCCGGATATGCATAAAGTGCATCATCATTATGTACTTCCTTATACTGACAGTAATTATGGGAATATTTTTTCGGTTTGGGATCGTCTTTTTGGCACTTTTATGAGACTTCCCAAAGAAGAAATTATTTATGGAGTGGATACACACATGAAGAATGAGGAACACAATCAGCTAAAGAATCTACTAAAAATACCTTTTCAAAAAAAGTATCCAGTGAAAAATAATTAAAAATTCAAATTTTTACGAATTTTGATGAAAGTAATTATTTTTTTTATTAATATTGGTATCAGATTTAAAATCAAATATATTAATCATTAACACCTGACTGAATTAATTTTCACCTGATGAAAAAGAGTAACCACAAAGAATTGAACTGGGAACAAACAGAAAAACTTGTTACAATGGCCCAAGAAGAAAAGAATCCGTTTGAGATTATAAAAAAGGAATTTGGATTGGCAGAAAAAGAGGTTCTGGAGATAATGAAGAAGAAAATGCCTGCAGAAAAATTTGAAATGTGGAAAAAGAAAGCTACTGCAAACAAACCGAAGCCAAAACCACTAAAAATCGATGAATTTGACGAAGATTTAGACGGCAAATATTATATAAAAAATAAACTTGACTAAGAAATAAACTCCTGTAATACGGGAGTTTTTTTTTGCACTATACTTTTTTCTCTTTCAGAATCAATTCTTTTGTGTTGTTTATGTAACAGTTTCAGGTTTTTAAATACTAATTGTCAAACAAAAACTAAACAAAAATGAAAAAAATTTTATTTGTATTTGCTTTTTCTTCCCTATTATGGGTAAGTAAAGCTTCTACCCTTTCCACTACATTTCCAATAGACTCTAAAAAAGATCCTATTGAAGTTACTATTAATTTAACAGATATAAAGGACGATCAAGTTCTTGTGACTGTAAAAGCTCCAAAGATACAAACTAACGAAATCACGTATAGCCTTCCCAAAATAGTACCGGGAACTTACTCTGAAGATGATTATCGAAAATATATTGTAGATTTTAAAGCTTATGATGCCAAGGGAAATTTATTAACTGTTTCGAAAACTGATGACAACACTTGGTCTATTAAAGACGCTAAAAAATTATCAAAAGTTACTTACTTCGTAAACGACACTTTTGATACTGAAAAAGGTGGCGGTTTTGGGAAAAATGATGTTTTTTCTCCACCAGGAACTAATATTGACGCCAATAATAACTTCATGTTAAACTTACATGGTTTTATTGGTTATTTTCAAGACAAAAAAGAAATGCCTTATAAAGTTACCATTACACATCCTGCAACTCTATGGGGTGCCACGTCAATGATTGATAAAGATGCTTCTACTACTGTAGATATTTTTGAAATGCCTCTTTATGCAGAATTACTTGAAAACCCTATTATGTATTCTAAACCAGACTACACTACTTTTACAGTTGATGGTATGGAGATTGAAATCGCTGTTTACTCGCCAACAGGGAAAGTTACTGCAGAAAGCATTACTCCTGAAATGAAGACTATAATGACTGCCCAAAAGAAGTTTTTAGCAAAAATCAATTCTACAAAAAAATATACCGTTATTCTTTATCTTTCTACAATGACAGCTACAGATGCCAAAGGATTTGGAGCACTAGAGCACCCAACGGCTACTACAGTAGTTCTTCCAGAAATGATGCCAAAAGACGAACTGGTAAAATCAATGAAAGATGTTGTTTCTCATGAATTTTTTCATATTGTAACACCGTTGGCGATTCACTCGAAAGAAATACAGTACTTTGACTTTAATGCTCCAAAAATGTCTGAACATCTATGGATGTACGAAGGAGTAACAGAATATTTTGCAAATCTTTTTCAAGTCAATCAAGGTCTAATTACAGAAGATGAATTTTTTACTCGAATTGCTGAAAAAATAGACCAAGCCAATACAATGAATGACACTATGAGTTTCACAACAATGAGTGCCAACATATTAAAAACACCATACAAAGAACAATATCTAAATGTATATCAAAAAGGAGCCTTAATAGGAATGTGCTTGGACATACAAATTAGACAAAGTAGTGATGGTAAAAGAGGTATTCTTGATTTAATGCATCAATTATCTAATGAATATGGTGTTTCAAAACCATTTAATGATGCTGATCTTTTTGCTAAAATTACAGCTCTAACGTATCCTGAAGTTGGTTCTTTCTTGACAAAATATGTTTCGGGAACGACACCAATTCCTTACTATGACTATTTAGCAAAAGTGGGAGTAAGTAAAATGACCAAAAAAGTACCTGGAGGAATTTTCATTAAAGACAATGTACCTTATATTGCTGTGAATAGAGAGAACAAAGAAATTTTTATAGCTCCAGACAAAGAGTTAAACACTTTCTATACTGCCTTAAATCTAAAAGGTGGAGATATAATAATGTCAATAAATGACAAAGCATACTCACTGGATAACATTTATGAAATGATAACTGAAAGTCAAAAATGGAAAGAAAACGATCCTATTACTATTAAAATAAAAAGAGATGGAAAAGAGCAAGTTTTAAAAGGAACAGTGAAATTTCCTTATGTAGATTCTGACGATCTTGAAATTACAGATCCGTCGAAAGCAACATTAAGAGAAGCTTGGTTAAAAGGATGAATCATTTAAACAAGACTAAAATCCCATTCGCCCGGCGCGAATGGGATTTTTTTTTAAAAATTCAACTGATTAGCTTAACTCAATCCAACAATTTTCTTTATTTTGCGCCCAAAATCAACAATCCTGAAATCGCTATATTTATTGCAACTTCATGATAAAAACAAATATTAATTACACATGAAAAATTCAATTATTGCTGTTGTTACTTTATTACTATTAGTGGCTTGTAACAAAAATGAATCAAAAACCAATTTGCATATTAATGGGAACATTAAGGGCTTAAAAGAAGGCACTGTTTACATTCAACGTATCGTAGACACTTCACTAGTTATTATCGACAGCATTAAGATTAATGGAAATTCGAGCTTTACAAGCAATATTGACTTGCAATCACCGGAGGTGCTTTATTTGTATCTTGACAGAGGCGTAACAAATTCACTAGATAACAATATTTTATTTTTTGCAGAACCTGGAACTATAACTATAGAAACCAACTTAGATTCCTTTATTGGAAGTGCGAAAATTACAGGCTCAGAAAATCAAAAGTTATATGAGGAATATAGAAAAATAAGCTCTCGTTTTAATGACGAAAATCTAAGTCTAATTCAAAGCAAGTTCAATGCTTTAAAAAGCAACAACGCAAAAGCTGTTGACAGTATAAATGCAAGACAGGAGTCTAACATTAAACGCAAATACCTTTACGCTACTAATTTTTCAGTGACCAATAAGGATCATGAAATTGCGCCCTATATCGCTTTATCTGAAATCTATGATATCAATATTAAATATTTAGATACTATTCAAAAATCGATGACTCCAAAAGTTGCCAATTCATTGTATGGTAAAAAATTGACTAAATACGTTATTGACATTAAAAAAAATGAAGCAAAATAGTTTCCTATTATTTTAAAATATTGAAAATCGCCTTGTGAAAAAGGCGGTTTTTTTTGTGGTATATACAGGGAGGGTAAAATCCAACTCAAAAGCGCGTTCGCAAAATTCAAATTTCTTATAACGAAAAAACCACCCAACAATGATGTTAGATGGTTTTATTAAAGAGCCGGCGGAGGGACTCGAACCCACGACCTGCTGATTACAAATCAGCTGCTCTAGCCAACTGAGCTACGCTGGCGGACTATTTTATAATGTGTCAACTCAAATAAAAAACCATCTAAATAAATAGATGGCTTTCTCAAAGAGCCGGCGGAGGGACTCGAACCCACGACCTGCTGATTACAAATCAGCTGCTCTAGCCAACTGAGCTACGCTGGCGACTCATTACGGGTGCAAATATAAGTTTGTAATTCGTTTTTGCAAAATAATTTCAAACTTTTTTTGACTTTTTTTTACTGTAAATTGTTGATTTTAGCAATCAATTGATTTGCAGTTTGTTCCAATTCAACGTTGATTTGCTTGAAGTGTGCTTTTTTATTTTCAACTTTCTTTTCGTTCACTTTTGTGATCAAAACGTCAAAAGCAGCAATAGCTTCATCGATTAAATCATTAGTTTCTGTTGTTGGTTTTCCTGTTGTAGAAATTTCGAACAAGTAAACTGCTTCAATAATATCTCCTAAAACGTAGTTGATGTCTTTTTTTAAATTCTTAACGTTTGCCATTTTATTTTTATTTAATTTGCGTGTGCAAAAGTACACATAATCTTTCTATTACCTACTATGAAATGTAAATTTCTAAAATAGAAGCTTTTCCAATCAAATTGAACTCTTGCATAGCTGCTGGTATTAATACTGTATCCCCTTTTTTATATTGATACTTTAAAGTATTGTATTCCATTTCAAATGAGCCCTCAATACACATATAAACCGTAAAGGAAGCTCCGCTTTTAATAACGTTTGTCTGCCCCATTAACGGAAGAAAATTTGTTGTAAAATAAGGACAGTCAACAATTGCATTCGAATGATTCACTTCCTTTGAATACGTTTTATAGGTATCTACTTTATTGTAATTTATAGCATCAAGTGCCAAATCTACATGTAGCTCTCTTGTATTTCCTTGCGCATCTTTTCGATCAAAATCGTACAAACGGTAGGTAATATCGGAGGTTTGTTGTATTTCGGCAATAACTAGTCCAGCTCCTATAGCATGTACAGTACCTGTTTCAAGAAAAAACACATCTCCTGGCTTTGCTTCTATATCATCTAAAATAGAAACCAAAGTATTGTTTTTGAGATTTTCTAAATATTCTTCGGGGTTAGAATTCTCTTTGAAACCAACAATAATTCTAGCATTTTCATCCGCTTGCATAACATACCACATCTCCGTTTTACCAAACGAATTGTGACGCTTTTTTGCTAATTCATCATTTGGATGTACTTGAATAGATAAATCCTCACGAGCGTCTAAGTATTTAAACAATAATGGAAATTGATTTCCAAATCGCTTATAAACCGCCGTCCCTACAATTTCATTAGGATATTCATTGATTAGATCCGTCAATGCTTTTCCTTCATGAATACCGTTTGCAACAACACTCACGTCACCTTCAACGGTAGATAATTCCCAACTTTCTCCCGTTATTTTTGAAACAATAGGTTTATTTAGTAACGTTTTTAACTTTGCGCCACCCCAGATTCTTTCTTTTAGAATAGCATCAAACTGCAATGGATATATTTTTGAATTCATGTTTTTTTTATTTACAAATCTCAACAGTTTTACCATCAAAAAATAGTACTATTTTGTCAATAAACTACTGTAATTTTTTAATCGCTTCAAGTGCTTTAGGAATGTGACGCCCTGCCATCATACTATCAAACACCATAATTATCGTTCCTGTTTTATCCGCAACATACGTAACTCTGCCTGGTACTAAACCAAACAATCCTGAAGGCACTTTAAAAAGTTTTCTTATTTTTTTATCAGCATCCGACAAAAGGATAAAAGGCAACTTGTATTGTTCAGTAAATTTTTGATGCGATGTTACACTATCACTGCTAATACCAATTACATCCGCACCTAAGTCTTTAAAATCTTCGTCTTGATCTCTAAAACTGCAGGCTTCGGTTGTGCAACCTGGCGTATTATCCTTTGGATAGAAATAAATAACAAGTGGTTTTTGACCAATTATATTATTACTATCAAAATCATTACCATACGCATCTTTTGCTATAAAATGGGGTATTTTATCTCCTACTTTCAGTTCCATTATTCTCCTTTATAGGTTACAAAATTGCGAGGCGTTTCATAAAGAACTACTTCTAAGTCTAATTCTAGCTTTACTTTTTTACGAATTTTATTCCAAATCACCACTACAATGTTTTCAGCAGTTGGATTTAAATCTTGAAATTCTGGCACATCTAAGTTGAAGTTTTTATGATCGAATTGATCTTCGACTTCCTCTTTTATAATATCGGTTAGGAATTTAACATCCATAACGTAGCCTGTTTCTTTATCAATTTCGCCTGTAACGCTCACTATTAATTCATAGTTATGTCCATGAAAATTAGGATTGTTACATTTACCAAATATAGCATCATTCTGTTCGAAAGTCCAATCCTTTCGATGCAGTCGATGTGCAGCATTAAAGTGTGCTTTTCTAGATATAGTTACTCTCATAGGGAATTTAGATTAAAAACTTTAGAATTATACGGTATGCTCTTCTAAAAAATGGTAAAATTTATCGAAAATAATTTTGAACCAAATGGTATAAATTTCTGGATTTAAAAGCATGTCATTCTTAACATCTTCTACTTTCATCCATTTCCAATTCTCTACTTCCTCAGTATTAATTACAGGAGCATCATTATAATATCCTATCATAACATGGTCAAGTTCATGTTCGGTCAAGCCATTGTCAAAAGGAGCCTTGTAAATAAAATGAAAAAGTTCTTTAATGGTGGTGTCAAAACCCATTTCTTCAAACAATCTTCTATTTCCTGCTTGAATATTTGTTTCGCCATCTCGTTGATGACTGCAACAAGTATTGGTCCACAATAAAGGAGAATGGTATTTATGATGCGCGCGTTGCTGCAACATGATCTCTTTTTTATCATTCAAAATAAAAACAGAAAAAGCACGGTGCAGAATGGCTTTCTCATGCGCTTCTAATTTTGGCATTAAACCTATTTGCTCGTCTTTCTCGTTAACTAGTATTACTTTTTCTTCTTCCATAATTATCTTTGACTTGCCAAAAATACAAAAAAGAAAAACAAACAGCATTCCTTTAACGTTCTGTTTGTTTTTGTTTAGTAATTCAATTATTTACAAAAGGTGTAAATAGTACATTCACTTTTTTATGGATTAACTTTCGTAATTTTGATGGTCAGCACTAGTAGTATTAAATGATGTTGCTAAAAGTAGTAAAGTGAATCTAGTTGATTTCACAGCTCATCTGTTGCATTATAAGAAGAGATTTTAATAGCGCTTCCTTGTGATTGATGCTATTCCTAAAAAAATTTGAATTACATAGATGAAATCAAAAATAAAGTACTAGTACTTAGAAAAGAAAAAGTTTTTACAAAACTTTTTAATTATTTCAAGTAACGATGATCAGAAAAGCATACTATTTATAGATTATAAAACCATAAAGCCCATTTTTACGTAACTAACAGTAGTTAAAACTTACTTAAATAATATTCAAATGTAATGAACATGACATTTCTTGAAAGACATGACTTATACAATTGTACAATAAAAAAACACATCATGAAAACGAAAATTAATTTTTTAAGCTTCTTATTTTTACTGCCTTTATTCATGCTAAATGCTTGTGGACAAACAAAAAGCAAAGAAAACAACAACTCAAAATCTTCTACTATGGAAACAACTAACACCAAAGTTGGGAATCCTTATTATTCTCATACTGACACTAAAAAACTAAATTTAACCGATGCGGAGTGGAAAAAAATACTACCCGAAGATGTTTACCTAGTTTCTCGAAAAGCCGACACCGAAAGGCCTTTTACTGGTAAATACTGGGATAGCGATGAAAAGGGAACTTATTATTGCGCGGCCTGCGGAAACACTCTTTTCCGATCAGGAGCTAAGTTTTCTAGCAGTTGCGGATGGCCAAGTTTCTTTGAACAAGAAAATAAAGAAAGCGTTGTTTATAAAAATGATAACTCCATAGGAATGGAACGAATAGAAGCACTTTGCGGCAGATGTGGTGGTCATTTGGGTCATTTATTTGATGATGGCCCCGCACCAACAGGAAAAAGGTATTGCATGAATTCTATTGCACTTGACTTTGTGCCTGATTCAAAAAAATAATAACGAGGCTCTTAATGGTTGTAGTAATCTATAATACTCAATTACCAGGTTTATGCAAACTACATAATTAGTAATAAAAAAAAGAACAAAATTAAAATTATATCAATGAAAAACGCAATTATATTAGGCCTACTCTGTCTTTCAATAAGTGCATGCGGACAAAGGTCAAAAGAAGTAAAATCAGTGAATACTAATCCAAATTACGAAACCATCACATTAGGCGGTGGCTGCTATTGGTGCGTAGAAGCCGTTTATCAAAACCTAAATGGTGTAGTATCTGTTGTTTCTGGGTTTTCTGGAGGAAAAACACAAAATCCAACTTATGAAGAAGTTTGTTCTGGAACTACTGGTCATGCCGAAGTTGTTCAAATTACGTTCGATAAAAATGTTACGAACCTCAACGAAATCTTTGAAGTTTTCTTTACCGTACACGACCCAACTACCTTGAACAGACAAGGTGCTGATGAAGGAACACAATACCGGTCAGTGATTTTTTACAACAATGAGAAACAAAAAAAAGAAGCGCAGTCTATTATAGCTGAACTGCGAAAAGCGATGGCGTATAACAATCCAATCGTTACTTCGGTCGAACCGTTTACTAAATTTTATAAAGCGGAAGATTACCATCAGAACTATTATGCAAATAATAAAAATCAGCGGTATTGCCAATTGGTAATTCAACCAAAAATAGAAAAATTCGAAAAAGTCTTTAAAGACAAATTAAAAAATAAAAAGTAATACTATCTTTGAAAAAGCCGAAATCATCTTTCGGCTTTTTTTTGTTTCAAAATGAAAAAAGATTTCAATATAAAACTACCTTTCAAATGAATAGTAAAAATCGATGGCATAGTATTAAAGGCATACCGAATGACCTAATTACTGCAAAAGAAATCCTTTTCGACAACAATAACTTTGAGTATTCAATGCCAGTAATTGAAGCAGAGAGCCTTGAATATGGAGCTTGCACTTTTAAATTAAATGGCTTAAACGTTCGATTTAGAATCGCAAAAATTACACCTACCAAAACTGGTCAGTTTGTAACACTGTGGAAAAGATTAAATAAAGGCCCAATTCAACCCTTTGATGCTACAGATCCTATAGACTTATTTATTGTAAGTACTCGCAAAGACAATCGCTTGGGACATTTTGTTTTTCCAATGTCCACTTTAATCGAAAAACGTATTGTAACTTTCAACGGAAAAGAAGGTAAAAGAGGGATTAGAGTATATCCGCCTTGGGATGCCACAATGAGTAAACAAGCGCAAAAAACACAAAATTGGCAGCTTGCATATTTTATAGAATTTGAAAAACAAGAATTGCTGAACAACGTATTTTTGAAGAAACTTTACTTTAAATAAATTTTTAAAAATCATACTTTTAAAGAAGTAAACGCACTAAACAACTCAAAATTTATTCTTTCAATGGAAAAACTACTAGCAAATTACATTCTCAACTTCTTTTTCTTTACAGTTGCAGCTACAAGCACACTGCATGCTCAAGAAAAAAAAGTAGCAGCAACGTCGCAGGAATTGTACAACGAAATTGCAGCAATGGATACGCTTCTTTTTGATGCCTTTAATGCTAGAGATATGGCGAAATTCAAGCCCCTATTTTCTGAAGATTTAGAATGGTATCAAGATAATGGAGGCTTACTATCCTACGAAACTGTTTTCACAAATTTTGAAAATATGTTTAAAAACGAAAACAAACTCACTCGTACGTTAGTAAAAGGGAGCCTTGAAGTACATCCTATAAAAGATTTTGGGGCTATCGAAATCGCCACACATCAATTCCGTCATATGGAAGACGGGAAGGAAGAAATAGGAACCTTTAAATTTCTTGCTGTTTGGAAAAAAATAGATAACAAATGGAAAATTACAAGAATGATAAGCTATGATCACTAAATTTTAAGAAAACAATCACTTCAAAATTTTTATCGCAAATTCACCATATTTACGTCCTTAAATAATTCATGAAGTTGTGGCGGTATTAGTTATTTCAAAGTTTCAGCAATCATCAAGGCACATTTTTCACCATCAATAGCTGCAGAAATAATTCCACCTGCATAACCCGCTCCTTCTCCGCAAGGATACAAACCTTTAATTTGTAAATGCTCATACGAAGTGGAATCTCTAGGAATACGTACAGGGGATGAAGTTCTACTCTCTGGAGCGTGCAAAATAGCTTCATTTGTCAAATAACCCCGCATGGATTTACCAAATTCAGAAAAGCCTTCCCGCAATATTTGCGATAGAAATCCTGGAAAAACTTGTCCCATCTCTACCGAAGTTGTTCCAGGAACATACGATGTTTTAGGAATAGATGACGACACTTTATTTTGAGTAAAATCGACCATGCGTTGTGCGGGGACTTTTTGAGTTTTTCCTGCCAAATGCCACGCTTTTTGCTCAATGCTTTTTTGAAATTCCATTCCAGCCAAAGCTCCGAATTTTTCAAATGGTTTAAAATCTTCCAATTTTAATTCAATTACAATTCCAGAATTGGCTGTAACCTGATCTCTTTTCGATGGTGACCAACCATTTGTTACTACCTCTCCAGGACTAGTAGCGCAGGGTGCAATTACACCTCCTGGACACATACAAAAAGAATACATTCCACGACCATTTACTTGTTTTACTATCGAATAGGGTGCTGGTGGTAGATGTTCGCCTCTATAATCACAACTGTATTGAATACTATCGATTAAAGATTGTGGGTGTTCAGCTCTTACACCTAGAGCAAAAGGTTTTGCCTCGATAAAAATTTTCTTCTTATCGAGCAATTCGAAAATATCTCGAGCGGAATGTCCCGTTGCTAATATTAATTTATTGGCTAGAATAGTTGCGCCGTTTTGAGTAACGACTCCTTCCACTTCATTGTTTTTTATCAAAATATCGGTCACGCGGGTTTCAAATAAAACTTGTCCGCCACATTCAATAATTTTCTCTCTAATATCTTGAATAATTTGCGGTAGTTTATTAGTTCCAATATGCGGATGCGCATCTACTAATATATCTCCCGATGCACCAAAACCAACGAGCAATTCTAATATTCGGCTTACATCACCACGTTTTTTAGATCGCGTATACAATTTTCCATCAGAATAGGTTCCTGCTCCACCTTCACCAAAACAATAATTAGAATCTTCATCAACAATATGATCCACATTAATTGCTTTTAAATCTCTCCGACGACCACGAACATCTTTTCCACGCTCTAGAACTACTGGCTTTAATCTCAACTCTATTAATTGCAAAGCTGCAAAAAGTCCTGCAGGACCAGCGCCTACAACAATAACCTCTTGTGCAATTGATACATTTTTATAATCGGGAAGTTCAATTTTATGTTCTCGAAAAGGTTCACCTTTTAAGTAAATCTGTACTTTCAAATTGAACCTTATCGCCTTTTGCCTAGCATCAATAGACCGTTTTAAAATAGATATGTGTTGTATCTCATTGCTAGAAACTTTTATCTGCTTAGATAAATACTCTTTCAGTAACAATTCATTAGCGGCTATTTCTGGAGAAACTTGTAGTAGGAGTTCTTGTGGCATGTATCTTAATTTATGCTATTAGCTTTTCTTTTTATGAAAAGAACATGCAAAAATAACATTTTGAACTGAAATTCATTGCTTAATACAAACTGCATTTTTAAAATACACTTTGTACCTTTGTGCGTTGAAACAAAAAAACGAAAAAATGTCAAAAAAAATAAAACTAATCTGGGATTTTCGAGGTCCTGATTCTGCGAAAACAGCAGAACATCATGAAATACATTTGAAAGAGTATATCAGTATGAAAAAATTGCCTTTAAATATTACTGGTTTTGAGATTCAGAACGAAATGTCAGCAACTGCTTATATGGTAGTGTTCGAAGAAAATATGATCCAAGTAAGAGATGCTTTGAAACCGCATCGTGGAGAAGTTTTTGCATAATGAAAAAGAGGATTGCACTTTTGTAATTATATTTCAATACAAAAAAAATGTAACTATTCAGCCTGATGAAATTTCAACAAGAATTTTACCAATTGCCACTAATTCTAAATTGTAAGAGATTTTAATTTCACAAAAACAAAAAACATAACATTCTTATTATTCGTGAAAATTAGTGAAATTCGTGTTTGTTGGTTTAATCCAAGATCGATTTGGCGTTAGCAGAATAGTTACAAAAAATTAAAACAGAGGAAATTGATTTTTTATTAATTTTTAAATTACTTATTTAGTTAGAATATTTTCGATTGCTTCAATCTCGTCAGTACTAAAAATCATGTTCTGAAGTGCGCCAACTGAATCAATAACTTGTTCGGGTTTACTAGCTCCAATCAAAACAGATGAAATTCTGTCGTCTTTCAGAATCCAAGCCAAAGCCATTTGCGCTAGACTTTGATCTCTTTTTTCTGCAATTTCATTTAAATTTCTTGCCTTATCAATATTTTCTGGAGTTACAACATCTTCTTCAATTGCACCGTTACCTCTATGAGATGCAGCTCTTGAATCTTTGGGGATTCCTTTTAAATATTTATTGGTTAGAAGGCCTTGCGCAAGAGGTGAGAATGCAATACTACCAACGCCATTTTCTTGTAAAACATCTAATAATCCATCTTCTACCCATCTGTCAAACATGGAATATCTTGGTTGGTGAATAAGACATGGCGTACCTAAATCCTTCAATATTTTAATTGCATCTTGAGTTTCATTCGGTGAATAACTCGATATTCCTACATACAATGCTTTTCCTTGGCGTACAATTAAATCAAGAGCTCCCATAGTTTCTTCAAGAGGAGTATTTGGGTCAGGTCTGTGATGATAATAAATATCAACATAATCCAATCCCATTCGTTTAAGACTCTGATCAAGACTCGCGACCAAGTATTTTTTAGATCCCCAATCTCCATAAGGTCCATCCCACATTTGCCATCCTGCTTTAGTTGAAATTAAAAGTTCATCCCGATAGGATTTAAAATCTTCTTTAAATAACTGACCAAAAGTGGTTTCTGCAGATCCAGCTGGTGGACCATAATTATTAGCCAAATCAAAATGTGTTATTCCATTATCAAAAGCAGTTTGCAGTATAGCACGAGCGTTTTCTATTTTGTCAATTGCGCCAAAATTGTGCCACAATCCTAGAGAAAGTGCAGGCAATAGTAAACCGCTTTTTCCACAACGACGGTAATCCATTTTTTGATAACGGTTTATATCTGCTGAATAATTCATGTCTTTATTATTTTATAAATTTTTATAGTTTTTATATCAAATTCTGAAGCTTTACTTAACGACAATTATCAGATCGCAGATTTCGGCATTAATAATTTTGCAGATGGCAAAAAAAAAGATTCCAGATTAGATGTAATCTTAATCTGAAATCTGAAAATTATCATCTGCAAAGTACCCACTAATATCCGTGTACTTTTATCTGAACACTGCTAGCTAATTCGCTATCTCACTTATAAATTTTATACGCATTAGCCGTAATTCATCAAGATCATAATCACCATCGAACTCTTTAAGTGCATTTTCGATACTGTCTGATTCGGACTCCATAAAATACTGATGAATCTCTTCTTGTTGATCGTCATCAAGCATTTCATCTATCCAATATTTAATATTCAGTTTAGTTCCAGAATAAACAATTTGTTCCATTTCTTTTATCAAACCATCCATCTTCAACCCTTTTGCGGAAGCTATATCTGTTAATGCTAACTTTCTATCAATATTTTGAATGATGTACAACTTATTGATGGAGTTCACTCCTGTCGATTTTACAACCAAATCGTCTGGTCGTACTATATCATTATCGGCTACGTATCGACTTATTAATTCTATAAATTCTTTTCCGTATTTTTTTGCTTTACCTTCACCTACACCATGAATATTGATTAATTCTTCTTGAGACATAGGGTATTTCAAAGCCATATCTTCAAGAGAGGGATCCTGAAAAACTACAAATGGTGGCACTCCAAGTTTCTTCGCTACTTTTTTACGCAATTCGCGCAACATCGTCATCAATAACTCATCTGCCGTTCCAGAAGATTTTGCAGCGCTTACAATTGCTTCATCTTCGGACTCATTGTATTCATGATCTTCAGACATCATGAAAGACACAGGTTTTTTTATAAAATCCAAGCCTTTTTCGGTAATTTTAACAATACCATAGGTTTCAATGTCCTTAGACAACAAACCATCAACTAGAACTTGCCTTAATAAAGCCATCCAATATTTCTCATCATGATTGGATCCTGATCCGAAAAAGGCCTGAGAACCCGTTCTATGAGCAGTGATAACAGCATTTACGCGGCCGGTCAGTGTAAAAACAATTTCTTTTGATTTGTATATATGTTTTGTATCTCTTACTACTTCTAATAATTTCACCACATCGTCTTTGGCTTCCACCTTAGTTTTGGGATTTCTAATATTATCATCCATCTCCGCTCCATCTCCTGTTTCACTATCAAATTCTTCACCAAAATAATGCAGTAAAAATTTTCGTCTCGACATCGATGTTTCTGCATAGGCAACGACTTCCTGCAATAAAGCAAAACCAATTTCTTGCTCGGCAACAGGTTTTCCCGACAAGAATTTTTCTAATTTTTCTACATCTTTATAGGAATAATAAGCTAAGCAATGACCTTCGCCACCATCACGGCCAGCACGTCCTGTTTCTTGATAATAACTTTCTAAAGATTTCGGAATGTCATGATGAATTACGAAACGCACGTCGGGTTTATCGATTCCCATACCAAAGGCAATTGTTGCAACAACTACATCTACATCTTCCATCAAGAACATGTCTTGGTGTTTGGCGCGTGTCTTTGCATCTAAACCTGCGTGATAGGGCACTGCACTTATTCCGTTAACTTGCAAAACCTCGGCAACTGCCTCCACCTTTTTGCGGCTTAAGCAATAAATAATTCCGGATTTTCCTTTGTGTTGTTTTATAAAACGGATAATATCCGATTCGATATTTTTTGTTTTAGTACGTATTTCGTAATATAAGTTGGGTCTGTTGAAGGAAGCTTTAAAGGTTGTCGCATTCGCCATGTCCAAATTTTTCAATATATCCTCTTGTACTTTTGGCGTAGCAGTTGCAGTAAGACCTATAATAGGAACATCACCCAATTGTTTGATTATGTGTTTTAGATTTCTGTACTCTGGTCTAAAATCGTGTCCCCATTCCGAGATGCAGTGCGCTTCGTCAATGGCTACAAAAGAAATTGGTACCGTTTGAAGGAACGTAACATATTCCTCCTTCGTTAACGATTCTGGAGCGACATACAATAATTTTGTCAATCCAGATGTTATATCTTTCTTTACTTGTGCAATTTCAGTTTTGGTAAGGGAGGAATTTAAAACATGTGCGATTCCATTTTCCGAAGAAAGACTTCGGATGGCATCTACCTGATTTTTCATCAAAGCTATTAAAGGAGAAACAACTATCGCAGTTCCTTCTTGAATTAAAGCAGGCAATTGATAACAGAGTGATTTCCCTCCTCCTGTAGGCATAATAACAAATGTATTTTGCTTATTAAGCTGACTTTTTATCACGTGTTCTTGCAAGCCTTTAAATTGGCTAAAGCCAAAATATTTCTTTAATTCTTTGTGTATGTCAATTTCGTTTGAATTCATTCTTTAATATGTGGTATTTTATATAAATTTGCGGCACAATAAAGATACAAATATCTTTCATACTTACAAATTTTAAACAATCTGTTTTGATTACAAAAGAAAATATATTGGCTAACGCCAAAAAAACGATCGAGTCTGAAAGCAAGTCGATTGCGAAATTAATTGATTTCATCGACGATACTTTTGCAGGTGCGGTTCAGTGCATTTATAACTCCAAAGGAAGGCTGGTAATAACTGGCATTGGTAAAAGTGCCATTATTGCTCAAAAAATGGTGGCCTCTTTTAACTCTACAGGAACGCCTTCATTGTTCTTACATGCCTCAGAAGCTATCCATGGTGACTTAGGAATGATTCAAAATGAAGACGTTATAATTTGTATTTCAAAAAGTGGTAATAGTCCAGAAATCAAATCTTTAGTACCACTTTTAACTCGTTTTGGCAATAAATTAATCGGCATGACCGGAAATATGACTTCATTTCTAGCCAAAGGATCTGATTTTGTTCTCAATACAACTGTAGAGGCAGAGTCTTGTCCGTTAAATCTAGCGCCCACAAATAGCACTACCGCACAATTGGTTATGGGCGACGCGATTGTGGTTTGTTTGATGAAAATGAGAGATTTTAAACCGGAAGATTTTGCTATCTTTCACCCTGGCGGTGCTTTGGGCAAAAAACTACTGCTTCGCGTAAAAGACATGCTAGAACATACTTTAAAACCGGAAGTTGCTCCAAATGCTTCTATAAAGAAAGTAATTTTCGAAATTTCAGAAAAACGTCTTGGTGTTACAGCCGTTGTAGAACATAATAAAGTAGTGGGAATAATAACCGATGGAGATATTCGTAGAATGCTAAACGATAGAGATACTTTTGCTGAGTTAACAGCCAAAGATATTATGACAAAAAGTCCAAAAACAATACAGTCTACCGATATGGTTGTAGACGCATTTAATATTATGGAAGATTTTTCGATCACCCAATTAGTGGTTGTCGACAATGGTGATTATAAAGGGGTACTGCATTTACATGACATTTTAAAAGAAGGAATACTATAATGGCAAAGAAAACGCTGGGCGAGATGTCTTTTTTAGACCATCTTGAAGAATTAAGGTGGTTATTGGTTAGAAGCACTATTGCAATAGTAATAATGGCGTGCTTCACCTATTTTATAAGTGATTATTTATTCGATGTTATTATTTTTGGGCCCACAAGACCTACCTTTTTTACCTATCATTTCTTTTGTGAATTATCCCATAAATTAGGTTTTGCCGAAAGTATCTGTATTACGGAGATGCCGTTTATTATTCAGAACACAGAAATGGAAGGTCAAGTTAACGTCTTTATATGGATGTGTATTTTGGCTGGTTTTATTTTGAGTTTTCCTTATATTCTATGGCAGCTCTGGAAATTTATAAGCCCTGCTTTGTACGAAAAAGAAAAGAAAAACGCGAGAGTCTTTATTTTTAGCTCCTCCTTACTTTTCTTCTTAGGCGTATTATTTGGCTACTACGTAGTGATCCCCATGTCGGTGAATTTTGTGGCGACTTTTTCAGTAAGTAAAGTAGTGCTCAACCAATTTACCTTAGATTCCTACATCGGAATGGTAAAAACTAGCATTCTTGCCAGTGGGTTATTCTTTGAATTACCCATTATTATCTACTTCTTGACAAAATTAGGACTAGTAACACCCACTTTTTTAAGAAAGTATTGGAAATATGCCGTTGTTATCATCTTAATTGTGGCTGCTATTGTTACACCTCCAGATGTCGTGAGCCAAACAATTGTGGCTATACCTATGCTAATTATATATGAAGTAAGTATCCTGATTTCAAAAATTGTATATAATAATAAAATCAAAGAAAATGTCTGATATCATTCAAGAATTTAACGATTACCGTTCTAAAATGAACGAAAAATTACTAGCAGATAATAATAAAATAGTGAAAAGAATTTTCAATCTTGACACGAATGCTTATGCTGCAGGCGCACTAGATGTAAAAACCAAAGAACTACTTGGATTAGTAGCATCAGCGGTTTTGCGTTGCGATGATTGTGTAAAATACCATCTAGAAACTAGTCATAAGGAAGGCGTTACCAAAGAAGAAATGATGGAAGCTATGGGAATTGCAACACTTGTAGGCGGTACAATTGTAGTACCCCATTTGCGAAGAGCATACGAATTTTGGGAAGCATTGGAAGAGGCGAAATAAGCTGGCAGTTTTCACTGTTTAGCGTTCAGGTTGCAGAAGACAGCCGTCAGATTGCAGTTTTCAGCATTTTAGAATTGTACCAACTGTGATTACTTCTTCATTACGGTATAGTTCATTTGGGCGTGACCTTACGTCTTGTCTTTTGAGACAAGACGTAAGGTCGGGCTTTACGTTCCCGCTTTTTTTCTTAACGCATTGCCTCGGTTTACAACCGTGACAATGCGTTAAGAAAAAAGAGCTCCACTGCAATCCCTCACGCAAAAAAACCAAAACAGAAGTTAAAACTTAGAACCAAAGAGATGAATTTCGTTTCTTTGTAACATAAAATCTTAGAAACTTAGTAGCTATATACTTAGCAACTTTAGAAGCAACTCAAAAAAAATGAAATTAAGAGCCGAAAATTTAATCAAAACATATAAAGGGCGTAGTGTTGTAAAAGGCATTTCGGTAGAGGTAAACCAAGGCGAAATCGTGGGGCTTTTGGGCCCGAATGGTGCCGGAAAAACAACTTCATTTTATATGATTGTAGGATTGGTAAAACCAAATTCAGGAAATATTTATCTGGACAATTTAAACATTACGGATTATCCGATGTATAAAAGAGCTCAGCAAGGAATTGGATATTTGGCACAAGAAGCTTCGGTTTTTAGAAAATTAAGTATTGAGGATAATATTTTGAGCGTTTTACAGCTAACAAAACTTTCTAAGGAAGAACAAGTTGCTAAAATGGAAAGCCTTATTGCCGAATTTAGCTTAGAGCACATCCGTACCAATCGCGGCGATTTACTTTCGGGAGGAGAGCGTCGTCGTACCGAAATTGCACGTTGTTTGGCAACCGATCCTAAATTTATTTTACTCGATGAACCTTTTGCAGGTGTCGATCCTGTTGCCGTAGAAGACATTCAAAGGATCGTAGCGCAGCTAAAAAATAAAAATATTGGTATTTTAATTACCGATCACAACGTACAAGAAACATTGGCAATTACTGACAAAACCTATCTTATGTTTGAAGGAGGTATTCTTAAAGCGGGTATCCCTGAAGAATTAGTAGAAGACGAAATGGTACGTCGTGTTTATCTTGGTCAGAATTTTGAGTTACGTAAAAAGAAACTAGAGTTCTAGATTTCAGGTGGCAGATTGCAGAATTCAAATTGCAGTTTTTAGAAAAACGTAAAAATATAAAATATGTCTTATAACGAAGAACCTTCAGAGGAAACATTAGACCGCTGGCATCGAGATCCAGACAATTGGGTTTGGGGACTTTTCTATTATAATAAAGAAGATTCTCGAATTTTTGCACCAAAAAAAATTAGAGAAATGGGATTTACCATCAATTTTGCAAATCCAAATTCTGTTTTGAGTATAGTGCTAATTTTGGCTTTTATGGTGTTTATTGCTTTTGTTTTGGAGCAAAGGTGGTAATTCAATACACTAGTGTTCGATACTATTTTATCTAAATGCCAACAAGAAAGTAATTTGCTTCCTTTTAGCCCCGATAGCAGAGTAAATCCCGCGCTTTTTTGGCGTGGATTGAAACGAATAGCGGGAACTCTACTTCCTAAAAATGCCTATTTTTTGCGCTCCTAAAAATAATTATTGCAAAATTAATCTACGGTGATAAACTGCAGTTGCTGCAAATCGCCATTGTAAATATTGACATCTACTTTATAATCGATTCCGGGCACAATGGCTTTCTCAGTGAATTGCCAAAAGAGCCAGTCATCCTGAATTTTCTCTCGATAAAAATTGTAATTGGCAATCCAAAATAGGTAATCGCTAAACTCTTCTTTCAAGAAATCATCATAATATTTTTCTCCTGTGTAAATGATAGGTTTTACACCATAATGCAATTCTACCGCAGTTAGCCATCGTCTTAAACCAACTTTTAATCTTGTTATTGATTGATTTTTAGGCAATTGTTCGATATCTAAAACAGGTGGTAAATCTCCTTTTTCTAGTGTAACCGTTTTTATAAAAAGTTCTGCTTGCTCTAGCGAGTTCTCATTGGGACGGTAATAATGATAGGCGCCACGTATCATTTTATTTTCTTTGGCGCCAAGCCAATTCCGCTTAAACTGTAGATCTTTTCTATCCCTGCCTACTGTCGCTCGTACAAAAACGAACCGCAAAGGATATTTTTCTTCTAAAGTATCGACATACGACCAACTTATGTCTCCTTGATATTCGGAAACATCAATTCCTATTGCTTTGCCACTATTTTTCTCCAGAACTTTTAAATTTCGTGCTTCGGAGAAAATGTCTACAGCATTTTTAGTATCCGATTTAAAGCCTAAATAATACGCTAAACCCGATCGGTAATGATAAGCGGCAGCTAATATGACAATTGCAATAAAAGCGATCGTAAAATAACCAAATAATTTGCCTGTGAAACTAGTATTTTTCTTTTTCGGCTTCCGCTTATTTGGCACTGGTGCTGTTTTTTTCCTCATTCAAAAAATTACTTTTTAAGGAATTTATTATTTACTACTGATAACAAGACATAAAAAATAATAATTAATGTAACACCCAAATACTGAAGAAAGACCAATAAAAAAACAGAAATAGCTAAGAAAATAATTTGAAGTGCATTGTCCTTGAAATTAAATTTTTTAATTTTTAACGAGAATAAAGGAATCTCAGCGTTCAAAATATAAGCACTAAATAAGGTTATCAATAATAGAATCCATTTGTTTGTCAAAATTTCGAGCACTATTAATGATGAATCGGAATAGTGTTGAAGAACAAGTGGAAGACTCAAAATAAAAAGTGCATTTGCGGGAGTTGGCAATCCTATAAAGGAATCGGTTTGGCGCGTATCTATATTGAATTTTGCCAAACGATAACACGATCCTAAAGTGACTATGAAGCCTAGATAAGGCATTAAAGCATAAATTTCATTGTCATACTGAATGTTTAAAAACAATTTATACATAACATAACCCGGGACAACGCCACTCGTAACCATATCGGCAAGGGAATCCAATTGCAAACCCAAGTCGCCAGATACTTTGAATAAACGTGCAAAAAAACCATCAAAAAAGTCTAAAAATATTCCGAGCGCAACAAATAAGAAAGCCATTTCGAATTTGTTTTCACTCACAAAAACGACCGCAATACAACCACAAAAAAGATTGAGCAACGTAATGGTATTCGGAACGTGTTTTTTGATGTTCATAGGAGTTTGTTTTAAATTTTAAAGCTTGGCAAATTTACTACAATAAGTCAAAGTGATGTATGTTTTCGATAGAGATTTTCGGCCCATTTTGAGCTATTGCTATTAATTTTTAAAAATGATCAACTTACATCATCAAAAAACTTTATTTTTGATGCAAATTAAAAAAAATGCTATTACATAATGGGTTCTTATTACGGATGTGATTATTTACAAAGAATTATATTAAAAAAAATCTTTTTTAATCTGTGAATCTGTGGCAAAAAAACCAAGCAGCGCTCCGAGGAATTAAACCTAAAGAGATACAAATAATTTGTTTTTAAAATTTACTAAAATGAAATTCACTTTTTTAAAAAAAATATTCCTCCTCGCTGTGGTACTATTTTCAGTATCTAAATCCATAGCACAAGTACGAACCCTATCAAACGATGCGCATGTAAGCGTTCTTACTTGTGGTGCAGGAAATGAGTCGTATTCTTTATTTGGTCATACTGCGATAAGAGTAAATGATGTAGTAAATAATCTTGATGTAGTATATAACTATGGAGCATTCGATTTTCAAACTCCTAATTTTGTAATGAAGTTTGCAAAAGGAGACTTAAATTATTTTATCATTGTTCATCATTATATTGATTTTATAAACGAATACAATTATGAACAACGATCCGTTTATGAACAAGAATTAAAGATTCCTCAGGCCATTAAGCAACAATTATATGATAATTTGACAAACACACTGATGTCTGAGGAGCGACTGTACAAATATAAATTTATTGATAATAATTGCACTTCAAAAGTGGTCGATATCATTAATAAAACGTTAGGCGCAAAAGTAATCACGAAAAGAGGAGATACTGATCTAAGCTTTAGAACGATTTTATATCCTTATTTTGACAATCATTTTTATGAAAAACTAGGAACGAGCATTATTTTTGGCACCAAAGTAGATCAATTGGGTACCAAAATTTTTCTTCCTTTTGAATTGCAAAAAAGTTTACAAGTGACACAGTATCAAAATCATTTGCTGTGTCCTGAAAACAAAACGCTACTGTTTTTTGAAAAACAAAACCCGACTTCATGGTGGAACAATTGTTATTCATATCTACTCGTTTTGGGGGCTATACTTTTAATCAATAAAAAGAGAGTTGACTTTACATATCTTTTTATAATTTCTTTATTGGGATTGTTTTTTGTGTTTATGGGGTTTTTCTCTTCCCACCAAGAACTGGCATACAATTACAACATTTTATTATTTAACCCTTTGCTGTTTTTAGTATTCTATTTTTATTTTACAAAAAACCCAAAATGGATTTACAGAGCAGCTTTGTTTAATATAGCATTCCTAATTTTATATTTCTTAGTGATGATTAACAAGATTCACTTGTTGATAGTCGCGCCTCTTTTTATCACTAATTTGGTTATCTTAGTACGATTGGCTATTCGAAATAAAAAACGTATTCCGATTATTATTTACCTATTGTCCTCGATAAAAAAGAACGGTAGAAATTGTTTTAAAAGTAATGTTCAAATCAAGATAAATACTTCTGTGTTTAATATAATACAGATCGTATTGCAGCTTTATCAAACTATCTTCTAATTTTTCTCCGTATGAATAATTCACTTGTGCCCAACCCGTAAGACCCGGTTTTATAATATGTCGTGTCTCATAAAAGGGCATTATTTGGGCAATTTCACTAACAAATATCGGTCGTTCAGGTCTTGGTCCAATAACCGCCATATCTCCTTTAAGAATATTTAGAAATTGAGGAAATTCGTCTATTCTAGTTTTTCTCATAAATTTTCCAAACTTAGTAACGCGAGAATCATTTAGTGTAGCGAAAACGGCTCCAGATTTTTCAGCATTTTGCACCATGGTTCTAAATTTTATAATTTTAAAAACTACACCGTCTTTCCCTACTCTTTCTTGAGTGTAGAATAATTCTCCTTTATTCCAAAAAATGTTACTTAAAACGATTAAAGGGATTATACAAGCACCAATTATTATACCTACAATAGAAACAACAATTTCAAATATCCTGATAGAATACAAGTATAGCTTATTCTGATTGCTACGACTAAAAGGAAAAAAACGATAAAAATCCCTTGAAATATATTGAACAGGAATACGCTGTGTTTTACTCTCGTATACTTGGGTATACTCCCGTATGCTTTTTCCTGATTCTAACAAGCGAAGTAATTGATAATATAACGTAGCCGTGATACCATCTGATTTTTGTGAAGCCACCACAATTTCTGATATTCCATTTTTCGATACAAATGAAGTGAGATCTTCTATTTTTATAACTCGTATTTCTTGAAAATCAGAAGCACTATCACCATCAGAATTTACATATCCTATTATTTTATAATGAGGATCAACGCTTTCCAATCCCAAAACGAGTTCTTCTACCTGTTCTGTATCGCATACTAAAATCACATTTTGGATAAAGCGTGTTGAAGCCAAAAAATGTACATAGATCATTCGCCAAACATACAGGCCTACAAAAACGGCAATATAGAAAACCAATAATTGCAAACGGTTTTTAGGTAACTGGGGTGATAATATTGGGGTGAGTAAATAAAAGATAACGACAGTCGAAGTGGTTAGAATTACACTGCGTAAGACTTGAAAATGGTTGCTCGCTACCTGCAAATTGTACATTTCAAAAATAGCACCAAATAGATTAATGTAGATAGCCAAAACGATAGCCCAATAATAATTGGTAGCGGCAAACTTTAAGTATTCGAAGTGAAAAGCAAAACCTACTGCGTATAAACAAACCAGCACAAAAAGCACATCAAAAAAACGCAAAAGCACTTTACGTTCTGAAATTTCAAAGTGCATTTTTTTTTGATTATTCATTTTTTCAAAAAGATGGGGTTGCAGGCAAGTTACGAAATATACTATTAAAAAATTATTTTTTACGTTAAAATGCTAATCCATTTGTATTTAACGAATTCCCAATCAAAAAGGATTGCTTTTTCTCTGGCGTTACTGGTTAATTCTATGAATAAATGTGGTTGTTCTATTATTTGAGTTACTGCTTGTACCATTTCATCAACGTTATTATCCCGCACGAGCAATGCTTCTCTTCTATCCTCTACTAAAAATGGAATACCACCAACATTAGTAGAAATCACTGCTAACCCTAATGCCATAGCTTCTATAACACTCACAGGCATATTGTCAAAATGAGTTGTGTTTATAAAAATACAATACTCCTCGGATTTCGTAATCCATTGTTGTTTCGATAGTTTTCCAGTAAAAATTACATCTAAATTTAACTCTTGTGCTTTTTGCTTCGATTGAAGAAGACTCCCATCTTTATCGGGACCAACCATACACAACGTTGCTTTGGGATATTTTTTTTTAATTTGATCAAAAACTTCGATCGCCATCAAAGGATTATAAATTTTGGCAAAAGAACGAACCCATAATAGATTTGGAGATACATTTTTCCGCTCTTTAAAAATATATTGACTGATCTCAATTACATTGGGAATATAAATCAAATTGTTATAACCTTGATTTATAAATTGCTCCAGTAGATAATGGGAAGGAGATACATTTTGGTACGAATTATTAAATATCATTCGACTGGTACTCGCATTATTTTTCAATCGAAAAGGTAAATTTCCACCATGTAAAATCGGGATATACTTTAAATTCAACATTCTACATAACTGACTTATTACAAAAGCGTACCAAAAATTGGCGGTACTATAGGTGTCAATTAAAACATAGTCTGCTTTTCTATTTTTAAATATAGCTCCTACCATATTTAGCAGTCTAAAGAACTGATTTTTAGCAGAAGAACTGTAGGTAACGGCAAAACCTTCTCGTTCCAAAAGTGGGCCAAGAATCTCTATAGTAGTTGGCGTACTACCGTGTTTTGCTAATTTATTCCCTATGTACAGTAGGTTTTTCAACGGTATAAACTTTTAATAGTGAAAGCGCATAAACAAAAGCAGGAGCCGCAAGACGCATAGAAGCATGATTAATGGTTAAAAGCCAAAAAGCTACAAACGAAAGTGCTAAAATATTTTGTCTATTGTTTATAAATAAAAATAGAGGAGTAAAAAATAAGATCATTAAATCAATCAACCCTAAAGAACCATGTTCTGCGAGCATTCTCGTTATTTCATTATGGGAGGCAGAGACAATTCCAGTTTCTTTTTCTCTAATTTCTTTGTTTCTCCCCACACCTACTCCTAAAATTGGATTGTCTACAAACATTTGTAGTTCGGACGCTATTAATGTTTCCCGACCTGTTAATTGACTTTTCTTCTTTCTTCCTCTGGCATCCTCATTGGCATAGCGCTTGTTTATTAAACCACTAGTTTGAATGGAACTGTAGCCAAAAACACCAAGCCCAGCCAAAAATGTAATGATAATTATGAGTCCAATTTTAGGTTTGGCCTTAGAACCAGCTTGAAAATACAAGACAATCAATAGCAAAACGACCATCATAACAGCAGTCATCATTCCGCCTCTAGAAAAAGTAACAATTCCTCTAAAGGCAAAGATCAATACGAATATAGCATTAGTCACTTGCAGTAGTCTACTTTTAGAATTCAGTAGCAATTGTACAAAAAATACAAATACTCCTAATCCTAAAATCGTCGATACTTGGTTGGGACCAAAACCACCTGACGTTTCAAAACTAGATTGTGTTCCTGTAATCACATCCCTCACGCTTGGTGTATACAAAAACAAATACACGACTATAGCAACCATGGGCAGGGAAAAAGCAGTAATCACTCCCTTCAATCGATCAAAAGTGATTCTCCTTTGGTAGCAGTAAATAGCAGCAATTCCCAAACAAACGGGGCCAGAGATGTTGAATGCTATTGCCTTGCGAATATTGGTTTCGAAATCTATGGAAACGGTAGATAAAACAATACCCGGAACAAGTAAAAGTAAAAAAATCCAGTACAAAGCGGCTTTGTTTGAAAACCCAGAATAAATCATGCCCATAAACATAAAAATGATGATGGCATACTTACCAAATTCATTAAAGACCATTCCACCTGTCATCCGTAAAAGCACCTCAACACCAACCACATACGCAGACACAATAAGCACTTCGTTATTTCTATTTCCTTGCTTTACAATATAAAAAACACCCCCAATAAATAGAACTAAAGTATACAGTACAGAAATAAATGGTAAAATAAAAATCAGTGCGCCAAGAAAAGCATGAAATAGCAGTAAATAAATATAGTATAGTTCTTGTTTCTTCATTTTAGAGTTTCTCCAGCCAATTTAAATATTTTTTGATAACGATTGCTGCTGTGTAATTCGTTTGAATCGTACTAAAAAGTGCTTCTCCAAAATCAGATCGTAGCTGTTCATTCTCAATTAAATGCACCAACGATTGATAAAAAATTTCTGGATCGTGGGAGTTCACAATAAAGCCATTTTTACCTTGATGAACGATCATAGGAATTTCACCCACATGAGTAACTACTACTGGTTTTTTATACAATCCATATTCCAGAAGAGCCACAGGCAATCCTTCAGAATTTGAGCTTAAAACTGCTACAGTCGTCTGTTGGAGTATGTTTTGTATATCGTCTTTAGATCCATATAGAAATACATTATTCTGTAAACCATGTTCTTTAATCTGTTCTTTAATCTGAATCGAATAGTTATCTTCAAAATCTTTTCCAACCAAATGAAAAGTCCAATCTGGGTAAGAAATTTTCAATTTTTGAGCTACTTTTAATAGTAAAAAATGATTTTTATCCTTTCTTAAATTTGCTAAAGATACTATCCTTTTTCCTTCGTAGCCATACAATTGACTTTTAGACAAGCATTCTTTACTCATTACTGGAAAATTGGGTAAATAAATTACATTTTTTAATTTTATAGTATTTGCAAGCCAAAATTTAAGATTTTTATTTACAGCAATAACTCCATTAAAAAAAATCGTCACAATTCTAAAAATCGCAACTCTTTTTTTAGATAGTATTTGATTGTTTCCATAATGATAATGCCATATCAATTTTAGCGATGGGTTAAGTGTTTTTAATAAAAACGCAAAGAAAAAAGAAGTACTATGAGCATGAATATGCGTTACTTCATTTTTTAAAATAAAAGATCGCAGTCTTAAAAGAGCCGTTAAATCAAGTTGAATTTTTTTATTCAAAAACAAATAGGATACCTCTGGATGAATTTGATTTTTTAATGCACCTTCCTTTCGCGTCGACACCAATCCAGAAAATTCAATTTCACCAGCCAAAGCATTTGCATAACTAACTGCCATACGCTCTGCTCCTCCCGTTTCTAGTGAATCTATTAGCTGAATTATTCGCATGATAGTAGCATTTTTTTTATTTCAGATTCAAAACGATCAATTGTATATCCTCTCGACCATTCTGAAGCTTTTGTCCGAATCAATTTAAATTCTGTCTCATTAGCCAAAATAGTTTCTAATTGCTGAACATCTTTTTCTACATTCATTTGCATCAAAATACCTCTTTTGCCTTCCTCTAACATAAAAGGCACGCAAGATACAGTCGTTGCTACTGGAACGCAACCCCAAAACATTCCTTCGGCTAGTGCTTTTGGCCAACCTTCACTTTTGGATGGCAAAATAACAAAATGACTGTTCTTATATGCTGTTGTAACTGCTTCTTGATTTTGATTCCCTTTTAATTTTACATTTTCACTCAAGTCATTAGAAATAACATACTGTTCCAAAGTCTTGCGTTCCAGACCTTCTCCGTACAGATCCAAACATACATTATATCCTCTTTTAATTAATTGTTGAACTAATTGTATCGCATACAATGGATTTTTTCCCTGAACCAAAGTACCTACAAAAACAAAGTTTATTTTTCCGTCTAAATTCAATTCTTTGACTGGTTGTTTGTCGGATTCTGAATACGTCGCAGTAAAGAAAGGTTTTATATTTTTCGAACTTCCATTCCATTCGCCATATACTAAAACCTGCATGTTTCTAGTTAAAAAAGTATTGCTCAGAATCCATTTTTGCAAACGATAACTCCAAGGCTGAACTGCTTTTGGATCCCAATTGCCAGCATATTTGGCAGTTTTGGTCTTACTAGGAAATAAAATTTGAACCAAACAGCCTATCAAACCAATATTTCCAGGGCATCTCAAATGGATGTGATCTGCTTGACGCATTGCTTTATAAATTTGCCAACTAATTTTTGGCACTTTATAAATCACACTGAAAATCGCTTTTATTCCCAATAAATTGACACTATCAATCTTGAAAAAACGAATATTTTTATGATTATATGCAATTTCAATTGCCGTTTTTGGGTCTTTAACTATTGGTGCAACAATTAGCAGTTCATTCACACATTTCCCCCAAATGTTCATTTCACGCACGTATGGTGCATATGCAAAATAGCTTTTGTCATCTATTTTATGTGGTACGTGAGTGATTATGGCAAATTTCATAAAGGAAAGACAAATTATTTTTTCTGCATAAGCATAGTCAAGTGCATGCAACTAAACAGAACCGAATCGGAACTTTTAGAGTTATCCCAATCTTCTTTATGCCATTTTTGACCTAGTTTATTTTTTTTCTTTTCTGAAATTGGCAGTATTGAAATAAACGCCATCCATTTTGATTTTCCAAGTAGGCCACGTCTTTCGATAATAGTAAAAGCTTTGTCAAATTGATAAAAAGCTTTTTTAGTAAAAGGCCATTCCCAAGCAGCATCAGACTGAAAAGGACGATACAGTGTTCTTATAATATTTATAGGCAAACTCGTTTCAAGTGGATCATAACTGATGATTTGTCCCTGTGGTGCTAACTTTTCATTGAGTTTTTCTATCAAGATCTCTCTATTCTCAAAATGATGTAGTACTCCATAAGCGTATATTAAATCATAATCACTCTCTGTAAATTCCGCGGAAAGAAAATCAATAGTTTTAGCTTTTGCATTTGCAAAATGTACTAATCTATCATTTAACTTTGAAATCCCTACCTCACTCAGATCAATTCCCAAATACTCCTTAGAGTGTTCCGCCAAATAAATGGACCAATAATTTCCAGAAAAGCAACCTAAATCTAAAACCTTCTTGCTACTCAAATCACCAAACCATTCTTTGTGCAATAAATACGCTTGATCTTGTACACCAACTGCTTTTTTTATATTATTCAGAATACCATTTCTAAACTTGGACCAAATTCGTGTAGCAAAATTTTTCTTTTTAGTATTGTAAAACTCCGCTTGTTTTCTGTTTATTTCTACGATTGACGCTGTAGTTTTCATTTTATTTTCTTTTGGTTTGCTAAAAATTAAACTCCACCAACCTACTGTTCTTCCCAATGCTTCCGTTAGTGCTTCCTGCTTTTTACTAGCTGTAACTATATTGGTAAAACGTATGATTGTTAAAAGTAGTGTGATACTGTGCCATTTTAATTTGTCTTTAAAACTTGGCTTCGGATTTTTTACGCGCCACACATACCAGCCGTTTCTAACAACCATTTTACCATATTGGTATTGATTTGGTCTTCCAGAAGCTTCATGATAATGGGATAATCGTGCTTTTGTATTTAGATACAAGTTCCCGATTTTGGCTACTCTCAAACAAAAATCGGCATCTTCATATAAACCATAGCCTTCAAAATAGGTCGAAAACTGAAAATTTTCAAAAACCGACTTTTTAAAAGAAGAAACTCCTCCCATTAATTGTTCTATTACATAGATTTTACCACTCGGAGGTAAAAAGCCGACACTTCTTCCGTGAGAGAACGAAGAAGAAAACCCGGGGGCGCGATCACTATCGAGTCCTAGTTTTTTTCTTACTACAAATCTACTTCCGTCTTTTCGTTTCCACCCATCAAAATAAAATTCATTTATTTGAGTCTTATGGTTACTTTCGGCATTTTCCCATTTTATTTCATTTTGAATATAGCCGCCTACTCCTAATGCGTCTGGATACACTTTATAAGTATTTAGCAATTTTTCAAAATAATCTTTTTCTAAAACGGTATCATCGTCTAAAAAACAAACTATCTCTGAATCTGAATTCACTTTAGAAATGCCAAAGTTTCGCTGTTTAGTAAGTCCTCTCTCGACTTTAGAAACTAAAAAATACTTTAAATTTTCAAATTGATTTTTAGTTAGAATAGTTTGCGTTTTAGTGTCTGTAGATCCATCTACTATCAAAATTTCGTTTGGATATAAAGATTGCTGTTGCACCGATTGCAACAATTTTAGCAATGGATCAGGACGCATGTATGTGCAAATAATTAAGGTAAATTTCATTTTCGTAGTTCGTTTGCCCAATACACACTCTGCTCCCACTGCTTGCGAAAAGAAACTAAATAAAGAATTGGGTTCTTAGTATTTTGATGTCTATAATATTTGAAAAATAAAATAGTTTTATAACCGTTAATTTGTTCCTCTGTTAAATGTAATATTTTATACAACATAACTGTCGGAGAAGGTTTTGGCTGTATTAAATCTTTGTGCCAAGCTAAAACTGGTTTTGTTCGGAAACCTCCCATTGAAGCTTTAAGATGCAAAATTTCAGGTTTTGGACTGAATAAAATATCAGAACCCAAATTTCTTAACTGCATACCAAAATCAGTGTCCTCACCATATCCAAATTCAAAACTTTGATTGTATCCTATTGATTTTACATTATTTGATTTCACCACACTGCAACCAGAACCAAACCCAGTCCATTGTACTTTTTGATTACTTTTATTTTTTTGAGGATAATTGGGCTCGTAACAACCCAACGTAATTTGCTCCGAACCTTCTTTTTTTATCAACGAGAAAACCTCGGCTAAAAAATTATTTTCAACCCTAATGTCATCATCAGCCATAAATATCCATTCACTTTCTACCTTATTCAAAGCTAAGTTTCTAGCATTACAAACACCAGATTGATTTGTAAAAGTATGTTTAATAATAAATGGCCAATTTTCGTCTTCCAAGTAATCCAATTCAGAAATACTATTCTCCTGTGGATTTTGTTCGACTATAATTACATTTTTAGGCAAATGCGTCTGTTGCGCTAAATCCTGTAAAACATCATGCAAGTATTTTTTTCTACCAATAGTCGGTATAATGACATCTATAGTACCGTTTTTTACCACAGATCTATTGGACTGAACCCCTATACTATTTAAAGAAAGTGAAAGTTTAGTTGTATTTTTAAAAAACAGTGCATAAACCAAAGCCAACAACGGAAACCGAAACTCATATACCATCAAATTTAATAGTAATAAAAATACCCAACGTGTTTTGTAATGTTGTTTTACAAATCTAAAAAGAATAAATACCGAAGCCTTTGATGTTGTACTATTTAAAGTTTCATTTAGCAATTTAGGCTCTGAATAACAAAATAAACCTAAGGGCATACCTACTTTAGCCACAGAGCTTATGTAATAATCAAAGTCAGCATCTAGCTTGATTTTACTTTTAAAAAGAACTAAAACAGAAGTGTGAATGGCTCCTACAGTACTGCTCATTTGCCAAGTGGGATAACTAACTTCTTTATTGATGTTTATAAAAGGGGAATCTTCAACATACCCAATTCTGCTTCCTAGATAATTACCCGCACTCGGATTATACGAAAGCATTATTTTATTATGATGCATCAATGAGTCAAGGTCCGATACATCAAGTACGTCTTGATACGCTTCATGGCACCAAACCAATTTTGATTCTGGAAATCGTTCTGCCATTTGCATCAGTCCAAAAGCAATAGAAGTGTTCTTTGCAAAAGACAGTTCACTTTTATCATCCAACACCACTTTGGAAATCCTATCATTTTTATGATACAGTACAATCAAAATCTAGCTAATATGGTTTTATAAAACGTACTATTTTGAACTGCAATCTTTTCAATATCAAAAACTGCTTCAACTCTTTTTCTTGCCTTATTGCCAATTGTTGAATATAAAAAATCGTCTTGTAGTACATCAACTATTTTAGCCGCAAAGTCATCATGCGCTTTTGGATGTACCAAATACCCACTTTCGCCGTCAACAATTAATTCTTGTGACCATCCTATATTACTATTAACCACTGGTTTTTGCATCGCCATAGATTCAATAGTAACCATTCCTAAAGTCTCAGCAAAAGTAGGGAAAACACAAACATTTGCATTTTTTATAAATTCTTGCACCTCTTGATACGGAATTTTTCCCAGATAAGAAACGTGTTTCATATCTTCATTATCAAATTGTTGCCTCAGTAATTCCCATGTTGATTTTGAATTTGTTTGAACATCAAAAGAGTCGCTTCCAATTAAAATTAATTGCGTATTTGGCTGGTTTTGTCTAACCTTATTAAAGATAGCAGGCAATTCAAACACTCCTTTTTTTCTAATTATTGTTCCTATATAAACCAGTAAACCCTTCTGAAAAACCAATGGATTATCGTTCTGAAAATGAGTTAAATCCAGTCCGTAATGAATGGTTTGAATTATTTTGTTTGTTATTCCGAAAAGCTTCTTTGACAATTCTCCTGCATACGCTGTTGGCGCAATGAAAGCCATAGCTTTACTAATTGCCAATTTTTCGAAACAAAAATTTTTAAGCTTTTGTTTTCTTTGTTCCAAATGACAAAAATAGGTGTCACTTCCGTGAAAGCGAATCACTAAAGGAACCTTAAGATTCATAAAAGCGGTTATTCCTGTCCAATCTGGCGCTTCGACCAAATCAATCCCCTCGGATATAATGTATTTATTAAGATAATTTTGGAGGTATTTTCGATGCAAATACCAACCTAACATTTTATATTTTTGCACTTTTATCAGATAAATTTTGATTCCTTCTTCCTCAAAAATAGCATTCTCCGATTGTTCATAAACAAATACAGAAATCGTAACCCCATTTCTGCTTAAAGCGGTCACTAAATTTTTAATACTTGTACCAATTCCTGCAGCATACTGTGCACGTTCATGAGGATACTCGGGAGTTAAAAAAGCAATATGCATATTTTATTTATTAAAAAAGTCTTTTAAAATTCGTGCCGTAAACAATCGAGCACCGCTATCGTTCATGTGCCCGCAAGTTGAAAAGTATTTGTCTTCCTCTACAACATTTTCATAATTATGAATCTCAGGATAAAACTTTTGTACTTTCTCAAAATAATTAATTCCAACGGTATTTTTACACATGGGTGTCATCACCGCTATGAAATTAATGTGATTGTCTTTGCATATTTTTTTTATTTCTTCATAGTACTTATTATGAGGTAACGGTTTCAATTTTACAATATTGTTTTTCATCTTAGCATTTGGTTTTTTGCCTAAAGCATAATAGCCTAAATTGTCTAGATTATTGGTGTGCTTTTCAATGAGTGTATTATAAATTTCTCTAAAACCTATTTGGGTATCGTACTCAATATAGCGGTAAAAAGGAATATAGTATAATTTACTAAAATCCTTTTCTTCTGAGAAATGTTCTTTTATAGTTTCTGATGCCTGTAAATACGGCAAAAATTTACAGGAAATACCTTGAGCCCTATCTTCATTTGAAAGATTCAAATCGGCTTCGACAATTACGTTTTTGATGGTATATTTTCGCTCGATCATTAATTTCAATAATAAAGAAGCTTCAAACAAATGACCGCCACTCATACCATAATTAAACGTTTTGAGTCCTTTGTCTTCAAACATTTGAGTAACAAAATGATTATTGGCTCTAGACGAACCTAAAACTATTACATCATAATTTCTAGCATTCGAATTGTAAATAGTGTCAATTTTTCCTCGATTATTCGATTGCAAATAAACAGCCGTATAGACACCGTCTAGAACAACCACAACTAATGCTGTTAGCACTACTGTTTTTAAAATAAAGACTAAAAATTTTTGCATCAGAATTGAAAATATATAAATTCTTTGTAATCGGAATAGGTACCCAAAGCCAGAATTGCCACTATAGCCAAAGCCATTTTGAGCATACTGTATTTTCCTGAAATCGGTTCGACTTTGGCTCTGTTGTTCCATTCGACCACAACAAATAAACTAACCATGATGAGTAGTTCATAATTGTATCTTTCGTTTTTAAGATATTGTGAAGCGAATTCTCCGTTTAGTACTATTCTTTTGAGATATAAAAAAGCATCGGTTATGGTTTTGGCTCTAAAAAAGACCCAGGCAATCGTACTCAATAAAAAAGTGATTGTAATATTCGCTATCGTTCTTACGGAATGTAAATTCCACTTGAGTTCGATTTCGCCTACATTAGTTCGATTTCTATTCAATAGTAAAAGAGGCAGGAAATAAATGGCATTGACAAATCCCCAAGCCAAATAGGTCCAATTGGCGCCATGCCAAAACCCACTGACCACAAAAATGATGAAGACATTACGAACTTGATTAAGTTTTGAACCCTTGCTTCCTCCCAACGGAATATACAAATAATCTCGAAACCACGAAGACAATGAAATGTGCCAACGACGCCAAAACTCTGCAATATCTCTTGAAAAATATGGATAATTGAAGTTGCGTAATAAATCTAATCCAAACAGTTTTGACGTTCCCAGTGCGATATCAGAATAACCTGAAAAATCACCATAAATCTGAAAAGCAAAATAAATGGCTCCCAAAATAAGAGACAAGGAATTCATGGCTGTGTAGTTATCAAAAATAGCATTAGCATAGGTAGCACAAGTATCGGCAATAACCACTTTTTTGACTAATCCCCAAATGATTTGATAAATTCCTTCTTTAGCCTGAGCCAAATTAAATTCTCTTTTTATTTTTACCTGTGGCAATAAGTGTGTCGCTCGCTCGATAGGACCCGCCACCAGTAGCGGAAAATAACTAACGAACAACGAGTAATCAACAAAATTATATTCGGTTTTGATTCGTTTGTAATAAATATCAATTACATAGGACAATCCATGAAACGTATAAAAAGAAATTCCAACGGGCAAGATGACATCCAGTAAAATAGGACTGGCTTTTATCCCAACTGATGTCAGCATTTGAGCAAAGGATGCCGAAAAAAAGTTATAATATTTAAAAATTCCTAGAAACCCTAAATTGACAATAATGCTTAGCCAGAACCAAAACTTTCGAAGCTTTTCTGATTTTCCTTTCTCGATTTGGATTCCAGTATAATAGTCTAGAAAGGTTGAGAAAACCAATAAAAACAAGAATCGCCAATCCCAGCAGGAATAAAAATAATAACTGGCAACGATAAGAAGTGCGTTTTGAGTACGCTTCGTTTTATTAAACACAAACCAATACAAGAAAAAAACAATGGGTAAAAAAACGGCAAACGCCAAGGAATTAAAAAACATAGGTTAATTTAAAAAATTGTCTTGTAATTTATAAGCGCAAAGAAAAGCATTATTCATTAGAAATAATGGTTTTTATTCCGCTCCAAATACGTTTTGAGGCTTCTTCAGGCGGATGTTGAGTGATGATTTCAAACCATTTTTGTGCATTTTCAATTACGGGAGAATTACAAGCCAGTCCTTTCTCAATTATTTCAGTAATATCATCAGGACTATTTATCCAATAAACAGCATTTGTATCTGGCATGGATCGAAAATGAACATATTGATAACACTTAAAAAGATCCCAATTTTTATCTAATTGTATTTTTTGATTATAACGAAAATAAGCACATACTTTCGTATGACAAATAAAATCAAACACCATAGAGGAACCTAAGTTAAGAACCATTTCACAATGCTCTCCCAAATTTGACAATAAAGAATCATCTTCTTTTGTTGGTAATATAGTATTCCATTGAGAAGAAAAAGGTTTCCAAATAGGATCTATCGAAACAATAGTTTGTGTATACTTTTTCAGAATAGTATCGTAACGATTCGAAAAATCAACTGGACATCTTCTAAAGACTACACCAAGATTGTGTCCACTATTATTTAATGCTATTACAGCTTTTACTGCATCCTCTAAATACGCAGGATCATCTGGACTAGTTGTACTATCATCTCCAGAAAAACATATGTATTTTTTATTTATATCTAAATTATTCTGACGAAAAAAATCTTCTCTCGAAAGCAATTTATTAGAATCAAAATGACATTCAAATTGTGGCGTTCCTGTAACAAAAATCTGTTTTTCTTGAATGTAAGGATAATAAAATAGTAACTCTTCTTTCATTAATTCACTCCATACAAAGTAATAATCCGTCTCTACTACCATCGTTGCCTTAGGTAAATTGTCCCACGAAAAAATAAAAGTACCCGTAGGAATCCCCAATTCTTGTGCGGCCAGTAAGGGCGCAATTGCAGTCATAGGTCGCTGATTGGTGCAAAAAACCATCGCAGGTTTTTCCTTTCTTAGTGTTTCTACACATTGATGATAATACAGTGTCTTTCTCTCCTCCCGTCTTGTTTTTGCCCGAATACACTTTAAGCCATATTTTGAAGAATGAGTAAATGACAGCAGTTGTGTAGCAATACTCTTTACTGCTTTTGAAGCCGTTGAATAAGAAAAAGAAAATCGATAGGTGTTGTAAACACTATCCTTAGTTCTTCGTACATTAAGGTTTAACTCGATTTGCTTACGTGCATTTTTATAGATTTCGGTAAGTGGGTGTGATTTTGAATTTTGAATTTTTATTTCTTTAAAACCCAATTCCGTTACATCAAAAGGAGTATTGTTCCAAAAAATAATATCAAGACCTTCTTTTATTCCAATCTCATAAAAATTTGAATACGCAAAGTTACGTAGCCCAACACCATCAGGCAAAAGTATCAATATTTTATTATTTTCCATGCAACTAAATTAATAAACTACCTATTCTTCCATGATCTGAAAAAGATCTATGAACCACAAACTCTCTATCTAAAGGCTCTTCCGAAAGAAACGTAATGTCACAAAAACGATTCTCTTCTAATGGATTCAAGCGCCATGGTATTACCGATTTACAGTCCAAAACCCATCCATTTTTTTCTAAATCTTTTGTCTTTAAATCATTCCATGATGTAATATAATCCATCCATAAATATCCTAGTTCCCAAGACTGTTCTTCTAGTTGGAGAAGATTTTTTATATCCACAATTCTCAAACCCCCTACATTTTCTTGACATATGGCTCTAGAACCATCTTTCAATACAATCCCTTTCATTTTCGGCTGTTGAAAATAATGACTGTCTTTATTTATAAAACTATCAATAGAAACTCGAATAGGAGAACAAACATTTGCAAAGTTTTTAACCTTAATATTAGGATTAATTTTCACATAACGAACTAAATCACAATATCTATACCACCTCATATTTTTGTATAATCCAAGTCCTGCTTCATTTGCCGCTGTAGCGGCTAATGGGTAATAGTCCCTCGCTAAAGCATAAAGACTGTTTAAAACTCCTTTCCCCCGACATTCTTCATAAAGGTAAACATTAATTATCCAGGCCATTCCACCACCAAAATTAGCCCCCACATGCCCTACAACCTCTCCTTTTTCATTTATGCATATAAAAGATCTTCCCTCTTTTTTGTTTCCAAACTGCCAATTCCAAAATTCTTTATTGTGTAATGGATGATTATCTCTATAAATAATTTTAAAAAAGGGTTGCAATATCACCCAATCCTCTATTGTTGCCTCTCTTGTTATCATATCTTTTCTTTATAATTTTTACCTCCTGGCATATCATTACAGTCAAAACGATTTAATAATAGAGGGTTTTTTAAATCCGTATTACTGCCCCGAGTAGTTGTAAAACCAAATTTGAATCCTTCTTTTTTAGCAATTTTTCCAACACAATCTGTACATGTTTCTCTTGTTCCAAAAGGATATGCTATTAATTCAACTTTTGAATTTGTACTTTTTTCCAATATCTTTTTGGAATTTTCTATTTCAAATTTTATAGATTCTAAATCTAATAACCCCAAAGGATAATGATTATGTGAATGGCTTCCTAAATATCCTCTTTTTGCTAATTCCTTCAAGCATTTCTCATTCATATATAAATTCTCTATAACATGTTCCTCTTCAAAATAATGAACGAATATGTTTTTTATTACCTCCTCTTGCTCTTTAAAATTCATTTTAAAATTCAAAATATATTTCAAAATAGCACTTTTTTCATCATCATATCGATAAATACCTTTTGCTCTTTTCGACTCTAAATCTGTTAATTTAATAGAATCAAAATGAAATAATTGACTGACAAATTTATCAGGGGAAATAATTGACCTTAAAAGATGAATTTTATGTACAGTACTTACTTTTTTTTCAAAAAAATTACTAGAATTAACAAAAAAAACTGCAGGAATTCCTAACTCATCTAATATTGGCAATGCATAATCAAATTGCTCTTTTAATCCATCATCAAAAGTTATTAAATAAAATTTTTCTTTTGATTGTATTATTTGCTTTGAATTATTTAGTAAATCTATTGGATTGACAAATATTCCTTGGTTTACAAGCAACAATAATTGCTTTCTAAATTCAGCAGGTGTAACACCAAATATACTAGGATATTTTGCATTAAAATCAGGTCGAATATAATGATAATTACTAACTATTAACATTTATCTGTCTTTAAATTGTTTTTGATGATTCCTATTCCAAAATTCTTCTTTCTGAAGTGATTTCAAAAATAATTCGGCACTATTACCTTGTCCGAAATCGCAATCTGTTTGTTGCACTTTGTGTGAATCAATCGTTTTTAAAGATTTGGTAATATTCTTTTCACTATAATCCACATTTATAATATCAGCATGTACTACTCTATTTTGTTGACGGGTACCTATATTGATAATCGGAATGCCATAATACGGCGCTTCTCGTATTCCAGCGCTACTATTTCCTATAATGAATTCACAATTTTTTAATAATGTTAAAAAATATTCGAATCGCAACGAAGGGAATATTCGAAAACGAGGATTTCTTTTTAATCGTTCGTATGCTTTTAAAATCGTTTTACTACCTAAATCATTATTAGGAAATACAACTAAATAATTATGAGTATCTGCCAATAATGCTGTAACAAAATTAAAAGCATACTCTTCCATTGCTGCAATTTCAGTAGTTACAGGATGAAACATAACGATGGCATAGTTTTCAAAAAACAACTGATAATATTCTTTTGCAACCGCTAAATCTGGCAGTTTATCCGAAAACATAACATCAATATCAGGAGATCCAATAGTATAAATAGATTCTTCGATTTCTCCCATTTGCTGTAATCGCTTGGCAGCTTCAGCATTCGAAACAAAATGAATGTGACTCAGTTTACTAACACTATGGCGAATCAATTCATCTACTGTCCCTGATAGTTCACCTCCTTCGATATGGGCGACCAAAATATTGTTTAAAGATCCCACAATCGCTCCTGCCAACGTTTCAACACGATCACCATGAACCAATATCAAATCGGGTGTTATAATTTTTACATAACTGGAAAGTCCTTCAATGGTTTTTGCTAATGTCAAATCCATCGTGGTTTCATCAGTATGATTTGGAAAAGTATGAATATTTTTATACCCACAACGCTGAATTTCCAATAGTGTATATCCGTATTCTTCTTGCAAATGCATCCCAGTTACAGCCACAAAAACTTCAAATTCTGGTTGTTCTTCCAGAATTGAAATTAAAGATTTTATTTTACCGAAATCGGCACGAGTTCCGGTTAAGAAAAGGATTTTTTTCATTTTATTCAATGGTATTCTGTCAATTATTTTCACTCCTAACTCCCCCAACTACAAACAATGGTATGTAGTATTCGTTATTTTTTTTATATATAATCTAAGCTGAATATTTGTACTTCTAGTTCCCCTCTTGAGAGGGGTTAGGGGTGTGTTTTTCATGTTTTCAATTAAATGCTGAACACAATCACTCTAAAAATTTAAATTAATTCTACTTCTAGTTCCCCTCTTGAGAGGGGTTAGGGGTGTGTTTTTCAAATTCAATGATATAAAACTCAATAGCTCGCAACACATTCTCCATGTCTTTTAACACTTCAAAATCACTAAAGCGTAGTACAGAAACACCTAACTCATTCATTCGCTTTTCTTTTATGGTGTCTTTATTATAGACTTCCAAAAACTCATGTGAATAGCCATCCACCTCAATTCCTAACATCAACTCGTGGCAAAAGAAATCAAGAATATAATTATCAATCGGTTTCTGACGATGAAAATCATATCCATACATCTGTTTTCCTTTCAACTTCAACCATAAAATAATCTCAGATTTAGTTGAGTTATTTCGATGCTCTCGTGCTAAAATTTTTAGACTAGGATTGTAAGGAATGATTTTTCTTTTCATTATTTTAATTATCAAAATAACACACCCCTAGCCCCTCTGAAGAGGGGAATACGGACTGTATTTCAATTAAACTGTACTATTAAATTACATCATCTGGCAATAAAAAACTCAAATAGCCTATATTAAAAACCAAATTCTTTATTCCAACTAAACCAAACTCCCCTCTAGAGAGGGGTTGGGGGTGTGTATAGCTAGATACCTACTAATCTAAAAAACTAAATTCTTTATTTCATCTAGACTAAACTCCACTCTCGAGAGGGGTTGGGGGTGTGTATAACTAGATACCTACTAATCTAAAAAACTAAATTTTTTATTTCATCTAAACGAAAACTCCCCTCTCCAGAGCGGCTGGGGGGGGGGGTGTATTTTTTAACCTACATCCTCCCATTTCAATTGCTCATCATTCACAATATCTCTAGTAGCTTTCTTACCAATTAAATCATTAAAATGCTCCGCTAAAATCTTCCCTGTCCCTGGACGTTTTACCCAAATATTTTCTTTCGTCAAAATTTCTCCTTTTTTTATATCGGCGATAGCGCACACTGTAGCGAAAGCAAAATCAATAGTCACTTGTTCTTCTTGTACAGGTTCTTTGATACCACCTCGCATTTGCCAAATTTCATTAGAGCTTACTATCAATTCCTTTGTAGTTTGCTCATCCATACTGCACACAATATCTGGACCTAAACGTTGCATGTGATCTGTAAAATGACGTTCTAGAATGCTACCTCCCAAAGCCACAGCTCCCAAACAGGCATTATTATTCAATGTATGATCGCTCAGTCCAAATACTTTATCTGGAAAAGCTTCATGCATCTGATTCATAGCGCCAAAACGAACCAAATGTATAGGTGTGGGATATAAATTTGTTGTATGTAATAAAGCAACTGGGACTTTGTGTTTATCAAAAATAGCGACGGCTTTACGAATACTTTCTATCGTATTCATTCCTGTACTCAAAATCACAGGTTTTCCAAACGAGGCAATATGTTCTAATAATGGATAATTATTACATTCTCCAGAACCAATTTTGTAAGCTGGAATGTCAAATTTCTTCAATCGTTCGGCTGCAGCGCGAGAAAAAGGTGTCGAAATAAAAATCATTCCTTTGCTCTCAACATAATTTTTTAGTTCCAACTCATCGGCTTCATTCAAGGAGCAACGCTCCATGATTTCGTAAATAGAAATATCTGAATTACCAGGAATCACTTTTTTGGCAGCTCCACTCATTTCATCTTCAACGATATGGGTTTGATGTTTAACAATGGCAACACCTGCTCTATATGCTGCATCAACCATTTCTTTGGCAATTTGTAAAGAACCTTCGTGGTTAATCCCTATTTCGGCAATCACTAATGGGGGGAAATCTAACCCAATTTTTCTACCAGCAATTTCTATATATGGATTCATAATTTTTTATTTTTTTATTGTAAATCTTTGCCAAGTGAAAAACACACCCCTAACCCCTCTCGAGAGGGGAATTCGCTCGTGCTAAGATTTAGCTTTACGTTTTTTTTCTATTATATTTAAACTCTTTTTACTTCAAAACACACCACTAGCCCATCTCGAGAGGGGAAAACGCTCCTGTTACTATTTACCCTTACTGTTTTAAATGTTTTCATAAAAAAAGTCGATTTTTTTATCAACTATTAACTCCCCTCTTGAGATGGGAATTTGTTCCTGCTACTATTTACCCTTACTGTTTTAAATGTTTTCATAAAAAAAGTCGATTTTTTTATCAACTATTAACTCCCCTCTTGAGATGGGAATTTGTTCCTGCTACTATTTACCCTTACTGTTTTAAA
>JBBSSR010000029.1:0-42528 GCA_038241955.1 Flavobacteriales bacterium
AGTACAAATGCTTCTGCGGAATCCTTTAATGCTAAAATAAAAGCCTTCAGAAATCAATTTAGAGGAGTCAGAAAAGTTGATTTCTTCCTATTTAGATTAACTAAGTTATTTGCTTAATCCCCAAGTTTTGTTCTTGATCCTTTAAGAATTGATTTCCATGAAATAATTCCATAAAAAAAGCCCCTTACAAAGGAGCTTTTTTATATTCATTAATTGCTATAATTACAATTTCGCAACAAGTTTAGTTAACTTAGACTTCAAGTTTGAAGCTTTATTATCATGTATGATGTTTTTCTTAGCTAATTTATCAATCATAGAGATTACATTTGATAATTTTGCAGTAGCATCAGTTTTATCAGTTGCTATTCTTAATGCTTTTATTGCGTTACGAGTAGTTTTGTGTTGGTATCTGTTTAATACTCTTCTTTTCTCGTTACTTCTAATTCTTTTTAAAGCTGACTTATGATTTGCCATTTTCTTGTTTTTTTTTAAAATTTATTTGATTTACTAATTAGTAAAAAAAGAAAAACCTCCCATGATTAAATTAAATCACTTCAGTTTTAACTAATAAAATAAAAAATTGAGACACAAAATTTTATTTTATAAAACAAATTCACAACTAAATAGTAGCCCGTAGCGGAATCGAACCGCTCTTACATGGATGAAAACCATGCGTCCTAACCGATAGACGAACGGGCCATTTTTCCAATAACTTTGGAAAGACTGCATTAAAAATAATTAGTAGCCCGTAGCGGAATCGAACCGCTCTTACATGGATGAAAACCATGCGTCCTAACCGATAGACGAACGGGCCTGCTTCTCTAATGCGGATGCAAAAATACAACTATTTTTGAAACGTACAATAGCTAGTGCAAAAAAAAATATCTTTTTTTAATACGCCTTCGCAAAAAGCACTCTTCCTGTAGATGAGTTCCCAGTAATAACACAGCTTCCGACCTCTTCTACCCTGTCTAAAGGTATGCATCTAATGGTCGCTTTTGTCAATTCTTTTATCTTCTCTTCTGTTGCTGCAGTCCCATCCCAATGCGCTGAAACAAAGCCTCCTTCACTATCTAAAACTGCTTTAAATTCTTCAAAACTATTTACTTCGGTAATATGCGTATTTCTGTAATTTAACGCTTTTTCGAACAAATCTTTTTGGATTTTCGCTAATAAATCACTGATGTAATTTTCAATTCCGTCTTTAGAAACAACTTCTTTCGTTAAAGTATCTCGTCTTGCTACTTCAAAAGTTCCATTTTCTAAATCTTTTGGACCTACTGCAATTCGAACTGGCACTCCTTTTAATTCCCATTCAGCAAATTTGAATCCTGGTTTTTGAGTTGTTCTATTATCGAATTTTACAGATATATTTAATTTTTTAAACGCTTGTACTAAAACATCTACTTCTTTAGAAATAGCATCCAGTTGTTCGTCGCTCTTATATATAGGAACAATAACTACTTGAATTGGCGCTAAATTAGGAGGCAGTACCAAACCTTGATCGTCAGAGTGTGTCATAACTAATGCACCCATCAAACGAGTCGAAACGCCCCAAGAAGTTCCCCAAACATATTCTTGTTTTCCTTCAGCATTAGCAAATTTAACATCGAATGCTTTGGCAAAATTTTGACCTAAAAAGTGTGAAGTTCCCGCTTGCAACGCTTTTCCGTCCTGCATCAAAGCTTCGATGCAGTAGGTCTCTTCAGCTCCTGCAAAACGTTCTGTTTCTGTTTTTAATCCTTTTATAACTGGAATTGCCATAAAATTTTCGGCAAAATCGGCATATACATGCATCATCTTTTCCGATTCTTCTATTGCTTCGGCTTTTGTAGCATGTGCCGTATGTCCCTCTTGCCACAAAAACTCAGCAGTTCTTAAAAATAAACGCGTTCTCATTTCCCAACGCACTACATTTGCCCATTGATTTATTAGCAAAGGTAAGTCTCTATAAGACTGAACCCAACCTTTATAAGTAGACCATATAATCGCCTCACTAGTAGGACGAACAATAAGTTCTTCCTCTAATTTAGCATTAGGATCCACCATTAATTTTCCAGGTTTGTCCGGATCGTTTTTTAATCTATAATGCGTAACGATGGCGCACTCTTTTGCAAAACCTTCGGCATTTTTCTCTTCCGCTTCAAACATACTCTTTGGAACGAATAACGGGAAGTAAGCATTTTGATGCCCAGTCTCTTTAAACATTCTATCTAATTCTGCCTGCATTTTTTCCCATATCGCATAACCATACGGCTTTATCACCATACAGCCTCTAACTCCTGAATTTTCGGCTAAATCGGCCTTGACAACCAACTCATTATACCATTTTGAATAATCTTCTGCTCGTGTTGTAAGATTCTTGTTCATATTGAAAAGTTTGGCATAAAATTTGTTTATATATAATTTAACTAATAATTACGCAAAACTAACTATTTTTGTATTGTCCAACAATAAAATAATCTACTGATATGAAAACTAACATAATTATTCCTCGGAAAACATCCTTTTATGCTCTAATTGGATTCTTAAGTATACTGCTAACTGCCTGCGGCTCTTACCAAAACAGCTCCTATTATGAAAATGATGGTATTTATGGCACAAATGGAGAGAAAATTGTTGTAAAAGAAACTCCAAATACTGCATCGTCTATTGAATACAAAGAATATTTTAGTTCATTGCAAAATACGGATCAATCTGGTGAAATTTTTACGGACGTGAATAGCTATGGCTCCAATTATGGATCTGAAGATGATAGCGTCCAATCGCCGTCAACAGGTTATGCTGCATGGGGCAGCGCGCCTCAAGAAACGGTGATCACTGTTTACCCGCAAAGCTACTGGTCTGCTGGTTTTGGAGTAGGATATCCATATTACGGTTATGGTTGGGGAAACTCTTACTATAGTTATGGATGGGCTTATCCTAGTTATGGATGGGGATATCCTGGTTATGGCGGCGGTTACTATTCTGGTTATGGAGGAGGTTACTATCCTAGTTACGGAAGAGGTTATTACAACGGTTACGGAGGAGGTTATTACCATGGTTATGGAGGTGGATATTATCCAAGTTACGGATACAGTCGCGCTTACTCCAACAATACAAGCAGACGAGGATCGAATTATGGTGGTAATTATAATAATACCACTTATAATAGAAATTATAACTCTAGAAATAATAGCTACAGCAGAAACAGTTTCAATAACACGGGTAGAAACAGTTACAATAATACAACTAGAAACGGGTATACAAGTCCTAGCAGATCATCAACTCCGACGTACACCAATAGAAACAGTGCTACTTCAAGAGATTATTCACAAGGACAAACGAGAAATAATAGCAGTCAAACTAGGGACTATTCTACTCAAAATAGAAATAATTCTACTCAAAATAGAAACAATTCTACTCAGACGAGAACAAACAGTAATACAACAACGAGACAAAGTAGCTATACTCCTTCAAACAATCCATCTCGAAGCAGTAGTAACAATAACTCATCTGGAAGCAGTAACAGCAGAAGCTCTAGTGGAAGCAACAGTGGCGGTGGAGGTAGAAGTTCTGGAGGCGGTGGCGGTAGGAGATAAAATTCCTGATTGCTAGAAATTAACTTACAGTAAACTCGGTTCAAATGAAAAAAAATCTATTATATCTCGTATTAGGATTGTCGTTTAGTATAGCTCATTCACAAGAAGTTAGAGATGCTATGCGCTATGCGCAAAGTGAATTAAACGGAACGGCTCGATTTACGGCAATGAGCGGAGCCTTTGGCGCTCTTGGTGGTGATATATCAGCTACAAATGTGAATCCAGCAGGATCTGCTATTATTGAAAACAATCAGTTTGCTTTTACCTTGGGTAACTACAGTACAAAAAATAATTCGAATTATTTTGGTACTTCAACTTCTGCAAGTGATAATTCTTTTGATATCAATCAAGCGGGAGGTGTTTTTGTTTTTAAAACTAGAAACCCGAGTAGCGATTGGAAAAAACTTAGTTTAGGTGTTAATTATGCCAATACTAATAATTATGACAATGCATTGTTTTCTGCAGGAACCAATAAAACTCAGTCTGTAGCCAATTACTTTTTGAATTATGCTAATGGTGTTCCTTTGAATGTTTTGGAAGATTCAAAATATGCCGTTCTAGGCAATGGTGCCCAACAGGCCTTTTTGGGTTATCAAGGATATGTGATAAATCCTGTAACCAATAATCCACAAAATACTTTGTACACATCGAATGTTCGTGCTGGTGGAGATTATTACCAAGAAAATAGTCTTTACTCGAGTGGTTATAATGGCAAATTGAGCTTTAACATGGCTACGTCATACAAAGACAAATTTTATTTTGGTTTTAATTTGAATTCGCATTTTACAGACTACGCGCAAGACACAAAATTTTATGAATCTAATACCAATCCTTTGAATGCGGATGATAGAGTTCAGAACTTAAATTTTAGTAATAACTTACATACGTATGGTTCAGGATTTTCATTTCAGTTAGGAACTATTGCAAAAATTACCGATAAAATTCGTTTGGGTCTTGCATATGAAAGTCCAACATGGTATCAATTATACGATGAACTTTCTCAAAAATTAGTTACGGTAAGTAGTAACAGTGTAGATGGTCCGGTTACTAACGTTGTAGATCCTTCAGTCATTAATTATTATGATCCATACAATCTACAGACTCCTGGGAGTTTTACAGGGAGTTTTGCTTATGTTTTTGGAAAAGTAGGACTGATTAGCTTAGATTATAAATACAAAGATTATAGCAACACTAGTTTTAGTCCTTCAAATGATTCCTATCTTACCGGTTTAAATACCGCTATAAACAACACGCTAGGTTCTTCTAATGAAATAAGAGTGGGTGCAGAATATAAAGTGAAAGCACTAAGTCTAAGAGGAGGATATCGATTTGAAGATAGTCCTTATAAAAACTCTACTACAATTGGTGATTTGAACAGTTTTTCAGGTGGACTGGGATATAACTTTGGTGCGATAAAACTTGATTTCGCATACGTTTATGCTCATAACACTGCGCAGCAACGCTTCTTTTCGCAAGGATTTACAGATAGCGCTCGTATAAAGTCCTATAAAAATAATGTTTCGATGACTTTGCTCTTTGAAATGTAACCTCAATAATTGCCATGCCAAAACCGTCTAGTTTGAAAAAATCAGACGGTTTTTTTTAGCCCCGATAGCAATGGTATCCTTTTTCTTGTCTCGTTTTTTTCGGGACAAAAAAAGATATAATGGATAGCGGGAGAGGTGGTTTTTAAAAAACGTCTTGCTCTGCTCCTAAAGCTATTTTAGAAAATGATATTGGCAAGCATTTTGAAACTGAAACAACTACTTTTTGAGTAAAAAATTGTAATTTTGCAAAATTCCTAAATTATCGGGAATGTAATACTATGAGAACAAAGTCTTTAAAAAAGAACAAAATAAATGTGATCACTCTTGGGTGTTCAAAAAATGTGTATGACAGTGAAGTACTTATGGGACAACTTCGTGCCAGCGGTAAGGAAGTTACTCATGAGGCTAAAGCAGAAGACGAAGGAAATATAATTGTTATTAATACGTGTGGATTCATTGATAATGCCAAGGCAGAATCAGTAAATATGATCTTGGAATATGCTGATAAAAAAGAAAGAGGACTTGTAGATAAAGTTTTTGTTACAGGTTGTTTATCTGAAAGATACAGACCGGATTTAGAAAAAGAAATTCCGAATGTAGATCAATATTTTGGCACTACCGAGTTACCTGCATTATTAAAAGCTTTGGGAGCCGATTACAAACATGAATTATTGGGAGAACGTTTGACTACAACTCCAAAGAATTACGCCTATTTAAAAATCTCTGAAGGTTGTGACAGACCTTGTAGTTTTTGTGCTATTCCATTAATGAGAGGAAAAAACGTTTCGCAAACTATTGAAAAACTAGTTAAAGAAGCGGAAGGATTAGCAAGAGATGGTGTAAAGGAATTGATTTTGATTGCTCAAGATCTTACCTATTATGGTCTTGATAACTATAAAAAAAGAGCGCTTGGCGAATTGCTAGAAGCTTTAGTAAAAGTAGAGGGTATTGAGTGGATTCGTTTGCATTACGCCTTCCCTACTGGTTTCCCAATGGATGTTTTGGAAATCATGAAGCGCGAGCCTAAGATTTGTAATTATCTTGATATTCCGTTGCAACACATATCCGATTCTATTTTGAAATCGATGCGTCGCGGAACAACACAAGAAAAAACGACGAAATTATTAAAAGACTTTAGAGAAGCGGTTCCTGGAATGGCTATACGTACAACTTTGATTGTTGGATATCCAGGTGAAACTCAAGAAGATTTTAATATTTTGAAAGATTTTGTTCAAGAAATGAAATTTGATAGAATGGGCTGTTTTGCTTATTCTCATGAAGAAAATACACATGCTTATTTATTAGAAGATGATGTTCCTGCCGATGTGAAGCAAGCTCGTGCTAACGAAATTATGGAATTGCAATCTCAAATTTCTTGGGACATGAATCAGGAGAAAGTTGGCAAAACTTATAAATGTATTATCGATCGAAAAGAAGGTGCTCATTTTGTGGGAAGAACAGAATTTGACAGCCCCGACGTAGATAATGAAGTATTGATTGATGCTACAAAACATTACCTTAAGACAGGGGAATTTGCAATGGTAAAAATTATTGAAGCTACTGAATTTGATTTATACGGAGAACCGGTTTAATTTTATTTACAGACCTTAAAAAGAAACTAGCATGAGAACAATTAAAATGTTTTTGTTTTGCACATTTTTATTTTCTATCAACACTATTACTGCTCAATATGGCAATAATGGCTATGGAAATAACGGAAATGGCTATGGAAATGGCTATGGAAATAATAGAGGTAGTCAAATGAATCAGATGAATCAAAATCCTACTCCATCTGCTCCCAAACCCGTTCCTGCCGAAAAAACTGCTGCTAAAATAGTGGACTATTATAAAAAAGAACTTACACTAGATTCGCTTCAAGAATTGGTCTTAAATAACATATTCACTAAGGCTCTTAAAGCTCAGGAAAAAGTTGAAAAACAGGAAATGAATGATGACGACAAATTAAAAGAATATACCGTTTTAGCTGAAATGACGGATTTGCAAGTTATGGAGATTTTAAACAAAGAACAAAAAGGAAAATATCAGCTGTTGAAAGACGAACAAAAAAGCCAAATGGCAAGAAAACGTTAATAAAAGCAACTTTTAAGCATTAAAAATTTCATCTATAAATATGAACAAATACTTTTATTATTTGGTTTTGGGCATCTTAGTTACATCATGTACCCCAAATCCATATAAGTCAAGCGAAAAAATTTACGATTCGCAAATGAATACGCTGCAAGGAACTATGTCTGAAAAGACAGCAGTCCCTTTAGAGATGGAACCTGTTATTATTATTGACAGCGTTGCGTATCGATACAATAGACAATTAATTAATTACAGAGATACCCTATCAAAGACTAATAGTAATACATTGCAAAATGGTATAGTTACAGAATGGGTAGGTACAGTAAACTTTAATTTGAGAAAACCCAATTTTATAATTATTCATCATACAGCGCAGGATTCTTTACAGCAAACGTTAAAGACATTCACCTTACAACATACCAAAGTAAGTGCTCATTATGTTATTTCGAAAGATGGAAAAGTAGTTCATATGCTTAACGACTATCTTCGTGCGTGGCACGCAGGTAATGGTTCTTGGGGTAGAGATACCGACATTAATTCTGTTTCACTTGGAATTGAGTTGGACAATAATGGAATCGAACCTTTTACAGATCCACAGGTTCTTAGTTTAATAGCACTTTTGACTAAATTGCAGAAAGATTATAATATTCCTGCTGCAAATGTTATTGGCCATGCGGACGTTGCCCCAACAAGAAAGAAAGATCCGAGTGCCCTATTCCCTTGGAAACTTCTCGCGTTAAATGGTTTCGGATTGTGGCCAGATGAAGTACTAATTGCTCCTCCTTGTGATTTTAATGTGGAACAAGGTCTACAAGTAATTGGGTATAATACAAAAAATCTTTCGGCTGCTATCATAGCATTCAAACTTCATTACATGCAAACAGAGGTTAACGATATAGTAGACGATAATACGATAAATACGATTTATTCTATCTATAAAAAATAAAATTTATTCTCAGTTTAAAAACGCTTTTTGAGTAATTCGAAAGCGTTTTTTTTGTTTTAAATAAAAAATTAGATGATCTAATTATACATTTTTGAATACCTTTAGCGAAAAACCCTTCCACTTATAAAAGATGAGTAATTCCCCTAAAATATGTCTTTCCTCTCCACACATGGGTGGCAAAGAGCTCCATTATATACATGAGGCTTTTGATACGAATTGGATCGCACCAATAGGAGCAAATATTACTGAATTTGAAAAAGATTTAGAAAAATATTTATCGAATGACGTTTTTGTCACTGCTTTAAATTCTGCGACTTCGGCTATTCATTTGGGTTTAATACTCTTGAATGTACAATCAGGAGATGTTGTTATTTGCCAATCTATGACTTTTTCCGCATCCGCAAATCCTATTTTATATAAAGGTGCAATTCCCATTTTTATTGACAGCGAACTCGAAACTTGGAATTTATGCCCTGTTGCATTAGAAGAGGCTATTATAGACACGATTAAAAAAGGAAAAATTCCGAAAGCAATAATTACTGTTCATTTGTATGGTGTTCCGTATAAAATTGAAGAGATTAGGGCTATTGCCACGAAATACAGTATACCTATTTTAGAAGATAGCGCCGAAGCCTTAGGAAGTAGCTACAAAGGACAAAAATGTGGCACTTTTGGAGATATTGGTGTTATTTCATTTAATGGAAATAAAATCATAACAACCTCTGGTGGTGGAGCAATAGTTACTTCGAATCAAGAATTAAAGAAAAAAGTTCAGTTTTTAGCATCGCAATCTAAAGAGGAAGCGCCTCATTATCAACATAACGAAATAGGATACAATTACCAAATAAGTAATATTTGTGCAGGAATTGGTCGTGGTCAAATGGAAGTTCTAGAAGATCATATTTCATTGCGGAGAGCGATGCACGACTTTTATGCGGAACTTTTTAAAGAGGTTGCTGGCATTACTGTTTTTACAGTAAAAAATCCTGATTATTTTGCCAATTACTGGCTAACCTCTATTCTGGTTGATCCAAATGAAACTAAAAACGGGATCAATAGGGAAGACATTAGACTGATATTATCAGAATCAAATATAGAAAGCAGACCATTATGGAAACCCATGCACTTGCAGCCTCTATTTGAAAAGTATGCTTTTTATGGAAATAAAATTGCCGAAACTCTTTTTGAAAATGGATTGAGCCTACCTTCTGGCTCCAATTTGACAGATCAAGACAAAGAACGAATACGTACTGTTTTACTAAATTTATTGAGATAGCAAATACTTTTTTCCAAAAACAAAAAGCACTAAAGAAGTTGAAATTTTACTCATTCCTAAAAAACTGATTATTGCTTATTACTTCTTTCAGCGCTACGACATTTTTAAGTTTCACTTTCTGATCAAAACTAGCAATATGCTTTTTATGATGCACATCTGATCCTACAAAATCATACATTCCTTTTTCTAATAATTGTTCCGCAACTTTTGCAATTACTTCTCCATAATAGCCCACAACAGACAATAAATTAAGTTGAAAAAGACAACCAACTCGTTTTAATTTTAAGTACTCATCAAAATTATTTTGATAGTATAAATAGCGTTCAGGATGAGCCAGGACGGGAATATAACCTGCGACTTGCAAATCAAAAAGTATCGTATACAATTGTATTGGCGCGTTTATGTACGACATTTCGACCAGCACATAATTCTCTTTTAGAGTCAATAATTCTCCAGCCTTAAAAAGTTTTATAAACTGATCATCCATCATATATTCGGCTGCTGCGACCATTGGAATAGCAATTTTATGCTTTTCTAATTCAAATATCGTAGTTTCTTTAACGGCCGTAATTGATTCTTTTGTATTATTATAAACATGTTGTATAACATGTGGAGTAGTGATGATCTGAGAGACTCCTATAGCTTTAAGGGATTGAATGAGATCAAGAGAATGTGCAAAAGTTTTAGCACCATCATCAATTCCAGGCAGTAAATGCGAATGAATATCGACGTGGTTATCGGGAATTAAATCCTTTAAAACTTCCTTACTTTTAAAAAAGAAATACAATTTTTATTATTTAAGATGAAATACAAAGTAAACTAAAATTAAATCATTCTCCTTCAAAAATGAATCAATTCTATATGCCAAAAAAAGCTGCCAAAATCTCTGAATGATCTCGACAGCGAAAAAAAATATTTTAAAAAATTAAAATGAATAGGTACATGCTACCAAAGCATAAGTATTTATATTTTTTGCAACTAAATTATTGTCAACATAAATATCATTTGAAGCAGCGTCAACTCTAAACTCAGGAATAATAGTCAAGTTACCGACTCTATAATTTAAAGATAAAGTATTGCTAATTATTGATGATCCCGCAATTGGTCCTAATGAAACAGTAGCATTTTTTGAATCCATGTATTCTAATCTGTACGCCAGTAAAAAATTTGCACTTAAGCTATAAGTTGGATAAAGAACTAATGAAAACCATTCTCCATCTAGAGCATCATCTATATTGTTGCTCGTCTTTGCATAGGTTCCGTTGAATCCTAAAGAAAATTGATCTCCGATTTTTTTTGTTGCAACAAAATCAATTTGCGTTTTATCTTCATCTGATCCTGCTATTACAAGTCCGTCTAAGTCTCTTATTGGTGCACCATTTGATTCTCCAGTTGATAGATTTACATAAGCACTGCCCGTATCACCAGCAAAAGCAATTTGACCTATGAAAGTTTTTGCATTAGTACCTGTTTCTAATGCCGACTTAAAATCCGTGGGATTTGTAACCCCAGCCATAAAGCTTAATTTACCTGCAGTATATTGTGCTTTTACACCAGTATTATAGAAAGGGCCATAAGTAAAAGCATAGGACATACTGTAATTTTTATTATCAACTGCATCTAGCAACTCATATCCTACATGCGTACCAAAAGTCCCTGCAATAACCTTAAAACTTTCCGACATGTCAACTGTAAATGTCAACTGTTTGATCATAAAAGTATATGGATTATCATTATACGTGAATTCTTTGGCTCTGCTCCCAAAACCAAGGTCTACAAATACAGAGGCTTTTTTCCATTTGTGTGATGCTTCAAGAGAAACCATTCCTAATTCGAATGAATTATGAGTGTTTGTAAAACTTGTATACCCATTTTGAACTTTAGAAAAATCATATTTATAATATCCATCTGCTGATCCAGCAAAAGTGGTTGCGGGTGATGTTGATGATTCTTCTCCTTCTTGTGCAAATGTTATACTTGCTGTAAGAATCATTGCCAACATAGTTACTGTTTTTTTCATTTTCGTTTTGCTTTAAATTAATGAAATTATACTTGGTTTTGGTTATTATTTATTATTGAAACATGATTTCTGAATGCTCTCAATATTTACAAAAAGTAAACAAAAAAAATTTCAAAGGATTTAATAATTACCTGTAAATTCTCATCCTTATGAAGCGAATTTATCAACTTATATTTGACGACAAAATTTTAATTGAGATTTCGAAAAAGAATTATTAAAACCAAAAAAGTCAGTAACAAATAACAAACATTCTGTAATTTCAATAAGCTATTTTAAAAATACAATAATGATGATTTAAAATTATACCCCCTAAAAATAATATATTTTTGAAATTAAAATTAAAATAGCTATCTAAAAAAGCAAATAAAATGCTTAAAAATAATTTATAACTACTAAAAAAATTAAATTTTATTTATTTATAAATTTAAATATATTTTAATTTTTTAGATTGTTTTTAGAAAAAAGATAATAGTAGAATAATACAATAGTAAAAAATGAGGAAGAGTCAAACATAACAATATAGTAGATTAAAATTTCCTTATTAAAAAAAAAATGAATTTTCAATAGATTATTTATTTTCTATAATTCCTATTATTGATTAATTCACTTCAACTAGTTTACTATAGATTCTTTAGTACTTATAATTAAAAAAACTTGGTTACGAACCTTGTACTATTTGTAATTATCTATTATTATTAAATTCCAAAAAAACAGTAGAAAGTAAAAAGATGATTATACATACTGCTATAACATCGCTCTGAATCGAAAACTACAGCTCATATCCTTTTAAAGACTAACTACCACCACCAAATTATTCTTATGTAAGAATCCATAAGATATAGCAAAACTTTGCACTGTAGAAGAAATCCTTTAAAACGAAAAAAGGAAAATTCTCAATAAGAATCTTCCTTTTTATAATAATACTATTAAATACTCTAGTAGAATACTTTTAACAAATAGTGTCCTTTTGAAATACCGTGTTCATAATTTCATATATTTTTTCCTTGTCTAATGGCTTGGTTATGTAACCATCAAATCCTGTTCTCATAATTTTTTCTTTTACTTCGTTCGAAGAATGAGCAGTCTGAGCGATAATAGGCAATTCTGGTCGATTTTTCTTTATTTTTTCAAAAGCTTCATAACCATCTAAAATAGGCATTTTTATATCCATAAAAATAAGATCTATTGCTTCATTAGCGGCGCTCATATCAACAACTTCTTGACCATTTTTTGCTCTCAAAACTGTATGCTTTTTCAAAGTCAAAATTGTTTTTAAAAGCAAATAATTAATATTATCATCCTCAGCAATTAATATAATTTTACCATCAGAAATAGTATTGCCATTAAAATCATCAATTAAATTTGACTTCTGTAAGTTAGCAGCATAAACTAACGGAATGGTAAACTTAAAAACTGAACCTGAGCCATAAACAGACTCCACTTCTATTTCTCCACCCAACATTTCCACATACGCTTTTGAGATGGACAAGCCCAAGCCCAAGCCACTCAAGGCAATAGAATAGTCATCTTCTACTCTTCTAAATCGATCAAAAATAACTTTTAAATCATTTTCTCCAATCCCTAATCCACTGTCTTCTACTCTAAACTCTACCTTCCTTTTTTCTTTGTTTATCGAAAATCCAAAAGCGATATGGCCAGCATCTGTGAATTTCACAGCATTTGTCAATAAGTTAACCAAGATTTGTTTCAATTTAACCTCATCAGTTAAAATATCATTTTCATACTGACCTTCTCTTTCAATCACATAAAAATCAATCTTCTTTTCATCTGCAATTGTAACTTTCAACGTAGTATAGAGCTCCTCGATACACTTGTCTAAGTTTACTCCTTTATAATTTGGTGTAATTTGATTGGCATCGATCTTAGACATTTCTATAAGATCTTCAATAATCGAAACTAAACTTTTACCACTTTTCTTTATAATTTTAAGATATTTCCTTTTAGCTTGTTCGGTCAGATCATCATTCAACAACAAATCAGAAAATCCAATTATGGCGTTCATTGGCGTTCTAATTTCATGGGATAAATTAGCCAAAAAGGTGGATTTCAGCTTATCGCTTTCTTCTGCTTTTTCTTTAGACTTCTCTAGTTGATACCTGTTTTTTCTGTGATCGTCAAACAAGTTCCCAATATGACCAAATTCTCCAGGTTCTTTTTTGAGATGACTGATTGAGATTTCGCCATCGTTTTCTAGTATATTAGTTATTAACCTTAACGGCCTGTATATCCATTTACCAGCATAATGAATGGCTGCGATAAGACTGATTATTGTAAAAATAACAATGATCAAAAGAAGCTCTTTTGTTTTTTCAAAATTTAAATGGGATGGTCTTTGGAACAATAATTTAGCTACAACAAGATTATCAGCATCTCTAAGTTTTATAACCGTATTTACTTTTCTATTCCCAATTGTATCTGTATCACCTTTATTTAAAAGTTGCATTTTAGAAGTAGAAATTTCCTCTAAGTTTTGTAAATAATCCTTCCCCAATAATCGCGCCGTAAACATATAACCCTCTGGAGAAGTACTGACTTTTGTAGGATCACTAGAGGGATGAATTGTTCCACCAAACACTTCAACAATCCCTTCGGGAACGCGCATATAGAATCTAGAAAATTTCGTTCTATACAAGTGCATCATAGCCTGCACGGGAATAAAATCTTTTGTTTTAAAATTTGAAGTAGAGGTTTTCAAAATTAATTTTTTACTCAAATCATATACTGCAAGGTAATTCACTTCATACATTGGAAACTCATTCGCAATATGATTATTATACCAAACTGTGTCTTTTGTTTTTGTAAATCTTACTAATGAGTCCCAATAAGTGAGATCTTTTATGGTAATAATTTGCGTCTTCGAGTTAAAATCGAATAGTCTTTTAATCTCTATTTTGTATTGATCAGAATTTGCTTGTAAAACATCTTTTTCTTGCTGCGTCGTATAAATATATAGCGAAAGAAAGAGAAATAAAAAGAGCGAACATATTCCAATAATCAACAAAATTAGCTTAAAGTAAGTAGTAAGTTTAATGTTTAGTTTCATTTACTATAAAATATACTAAAATTTTGGCGCAATATACTGTTTTTTAAATTATAAAAGAAGACACAACACGCTGAACACTTGAATTTTTCATTTAACATACTATTTCCTATTCTTACCTTTAGCCCATAAATACCTTATTATAAAATGATGGGAATTTTGTTGAGTAATTCTTGTTTTTTATCGTAAATTGTATTTAAAACATATTAGAATATTTGTTAGAACTTAGAATATTTCTCTGGGCGTGTCCCTTCAGGCCGGGCTATTCGTTACAATCTCCCGAAAAAAATCGGGAGGATTTTCACTGCTATCCCTCACGCGGAAGTTAATTGATAATTAATTATATAGTTCAAAGATTACTAATAGGTAAAATTTAAATAGTTTATCACTCACTTATAAAAGATGAAGCGGGCAAATTAGCTTGATTAAAAAGTATGGCTTGATCAGTAGTTCCACCAAACACAATACGTCCTGTAGAAGCTTCCGTTGCCTTAAAAATGGAGAAGGGATGTTTCTTATTTTGAGACAAAATAGTAATAGGATAGGATTTTATTTCACCTGAATCGATTTTGAGACGACCTATATATTGACCGTCGAGTTCTAATGAAACATAATTATGGTGATCACTTGCATCCACATTTTGTAAAGAAATAGCACAAGAGTTTCCTTCAAAATCAAAAGAGATGGACGACGCAGGACTAATAAGTATTACGTTATCATCTTGTAGTTTTTCGCCTCTCCCGTGATACTCAAAAAAAGATGGTACGTCTACCTTTTTTTGGGCAGTAGTAATTAATGATAAAGAGAGGAATATAAATAAAAGGTGTTTTTTGTAAATTATAATTTATAGACTTTTTTGAATAACGTGTACAACGAATATAAATTTATAGTAATTTAGGATAAGCTACTATTTTTTCAAACAACAATCAAAATTATTTAAGAGTCATCTTTACAAACAAAAAAAACCACCCCTATAGGTGGTTGATATATTTTATTACTCTTACTATTAGCTTTTCACACCAGCAGTCTTTGCAACAACAGTTCCTTTAATAGTTAAAACCTTAGCTGTACTATCAACGTTAGTAGTTACCGATACTGTTTTACTAAATGCACCTGCATTTGCCGCATTATATGTAGCCGTAACCATTCCCGTTTTACCTGGAGCAATTGGTGTTTTTGTATAATCAGTTGCTGTACATCCACAAGAACCTTGCACATTAGTAATGATGACAGTTGTTTTTCCTGTATTCTTAAATTCGAAAACAATTGCTTTGGGTGTATTTTGAGGAATCTGACCCACATCTATCGTTTCACTATTCCAAACAATAGATGAAACAAATGCAGACACTTTTGAACTTACACTTTTTACGGGAGCGATTGCTGAAAAAGACATTAAGCTTAAAGATAATGCCAACATTGAAATTTTAACAGTTTTCATATTTTCTTGATTTAGAGGTTATTGTTTTGAATAATCCAAAAGTAAATCAGAAAGAGAGACGACCTTGTTAACTGGTTTCAAATGTTTGTTAATGACTTGTTAATGCAACAAAGACAAGCAAATTTTCAGTAATATTACATAATGAAATTAAACAAATTAAATAGTAGCATACTAATTGGCTTAATCGCAATAATAGGCATCTTGGTGGCCCAATTACTTTGGACAAAAGAGGCCTTTACTATTGAAGAGAAAAAATTCAGTCAAAAAGCACACATCGCTTTACTCGAAGTTGCCAAGAAACTGTATCAGGGAACTAATCAAGAACTTCCGGGGAAAAACCCAGTACGAAAAATTTCTAATGATTACTATATAGTTAACATTGACAATGATTTTGAACCAGAAATTTTAGAGTTCTATCTCATATCAGAATTCAAAAAGTTGAATATCACCACCGATTTTGAGTATGCGATGTACAATTGTCAAAGTGACGAGATGGTCTACGGTAACTACATTTCACTATCCGAGAAAAAGCAAACCAAACATTCTATATATTTTCCTAAACATAAAAATTTGGTCTATTATTTTGCCGTCCGATTTCCTAGTGAAACTACTTATTTGTTTAGTTCTTTGCGATTTTGGTTTGTACTTTCGATTGCGTTAATCATCATTTTATTAGTGTATGTGTATTCTATTTTTACGCTTTTGCAGCAAAAAAAATACTCCGATTTGCAACGCGACTTTATTAACAACATGACCCATGAATTCAAAACGCCTTTGTCTTCCATACTAATTGCTTCTAATTACCTCATCAAACAAAATCCAATTCTAAACGATGAAAAACTAGAAAAATACACCCATATTATTATTGACCAAAGTAATAAATTAAACCAGCATATCGAGAAAATTCTGAACGTTGCTAAGTCCGATAATGATCCTTTAGTGCTGCATAAAAAAAATCTTGATGCGCTACTGCTTTTAGAATCTGTTATTGAAAACATAAAGCTGAAACATCCTGAAGCCCAAATAAAAATTAAAACCCCTTTAGCAACGGTTCTTATTGACGCGGATGAATTTCATTTCACTAATTTGGTTTACAACCTTCTAGATAACGCGATAAAATACTGCGAAAATAAACCCCAAATTATTATCGCCATTGCAAAAGTTGGAAAATACTTAGAAGTAAACTTTGTCGATAATGGCGTTGGAATTTCTTCTAAAACTATTCCGTTTGTATTTGATAAATTTTACAGGATTCCGAGTCAAAAAAGCAATGAAATAAATGGTTTTGGATTGGGCTTGTATTATGCGAAAAAAGTATGCGATCTGCATCATTGGAAAATTTCTGTTAAATGTAATCCATCAGAAGGTTGTACCTTTTCACTTTTAATTCCTCAGATATAATGACTGTTGTTCGAATACTATATGCTGAAGACGATTCAACCTTAGCCTTTTTGACCAAAGATAACTTGGAACAGAACGGCTATGAAGTAATGCATTGCGAGGATGGAAAGTCCGCTCTTGAAGCATTCAAAAAAAATACTTTTGACATTTGTATTCTAGACATCATGATGCCAAAAATGGATGGTTTTGAACTGGCTACCGAAATTAGAAAACTTGATGTCGATGTCCCTATCATTTTCCTCTCGGCAAAAACTTTAAAAGAAGACCGCATTAAAGGCCTGCGATTAGGTGCCGATGATTATCTCGTAAAACCTTTTAGCATCGAAGAATTATTACTGAAAATTGAAATCTTCTTAAGGCGTTCCCGCAAAAATAATACAATTGAAAAATCACTATATGAAATTGGCAAATACCACTTCGACATCAAAAATTTTATTCTTTTTAATGAAACTGAAAAAATCGCACTCACACACCGCGAAGCCGATCTCTTAAAATTATTCCTCGATAATAAAAATGTAGTTTTAAAACGAGAACAAATTCTAACCTCACTTTGGGGCGATGATGATTATTTCATGGGACGCAGCCTCGATGTTTTTATTTCCCGTTTGCGTAAAATTTTGGCAAACGAAAAAGGAATTGCAATTGAGAATTTACACGGGATAGGGTTTCGATTTCTTGTGGAGTAAAGTCACCCATTTAAACATGTTTTATCGAAAAACAACCAATCCTTTGTAAAGAGATACATAATAAACCAAAAGTATTATTCAACATAAAATTTAGAATATATCTTGTTTTTTTATTTAAGGTTCAATTTTTTTATTTTAATTCCTATTGTAAAATCCTTCATTTCACTTTCTAACTGACTGAATTCATTTTTGAGAACGTGCTTAATAATAGTTCCACTTTTTAATAAAAATATTTCATCACAAGTGTCATTTAATGTCGAAAAAATATGTGAAGAAATTATAATTATTTTCCCCATTTCTTTCAATTTATGAATTATTTCCGTTATCATTAAATTACTATGAATATCAACACCATTAAAAGGTTCGTCTAATATAAAAATTTTATTTTCTTGCAATAATACAGCAGTAAAAGCAAGCTTCTTTTTCATCCCCGTTGAATATTTTGCAGCATATTCATTTAAAGGTAAATCAAAAATATTCTCGTTTACAAAATCAGTACTTTCTATATTTCTTGCATTGCATAATAATTTCAAATATTCACGTCCTGTTATTTTCGAGAAAAAGAAAGGCTCTGTTTGAAGATAACCTAGAAAATCTTTTGTTTTTCCATATTCACAAGCAATGCTTCCCTTGAATTTTTCTATACCGGCAATGCATTTAAATAAAGTTGTTTTTCCTGAACCATTCTCGCCAACTATTCCATACACCTTACCTTTTTCGAAATTTAGGTTTATGTTTTCTAAAATTATTTTTGTACCAAAAGATTTTGATAAATTCTCAATTGTAATCATTATAATATTTCTTTTAGTCTGTTTATTGATTGAAGGTATAAATAAGGAATGATTAGTAATAACAATGGAGGAAGCCATATTGTTAGTGCTATAACAATCCCGAATCTAATATTTAATTTCTCAGGAAATACCGAATATTTTGCTAACATCGTTGTAAAAATAAACAAGTATCCCAAGCATTGAACACCCAATATTATATCAATTTTTTCCTGAAAAAATAACGCTAAACTAATAATTACAGGCAAACTCAAAATTGTAGAATTTTTAATACTATTTATAAATTTATACCTTAAAAATTCTTTTGGAGTCAATGAAAATATCCAAACATAAAATTCATCTTCCGTAGACATATAGTAATTAAGACAACAAAGAAAAGTCATAATTAATGAAAAAATTCCTAAATTAAAATTATTGACATTAATAGACATGAATGTCAAAAAATAAGCAAAGAAAAACACGAAAAAATTTGTTCTAAAACCAACTATAAACTCAAAAGGTCGCTTATAAAAAGGAGTTGGCATTATAAAACTTGATTTGGTTTTTAGATCAATTAAAGACAAAAGGCAAGCCGAAATAAAAAGTAAAATGGAGCTCAAATACTTCTCTTGAAAAACCAAAAAAGCTACAAAAAGTAGTGCAGCAATCCCGTTTTCTACTATTCTCAACTTAATATATTCCCTAGTGGAGAAACAGAGTTTCAAAAAATCATTCCTTTTAACTTCATTTAATTTTATAATTAAAGTCCAACCTGCAATTACATAAATGTATTCTGCAAATGGAGTTTGTTCAAATAATTTTATTGAAATTACAATGAAAGCAAAAAGTCCAACAACATATCCAATTATGGGCTCAATCCCCAATTGCTTTAATTGCCTGTTTAGCATTTTGAATTGTAAAGTAAAATATTCGTTCATTATTTTAATAAAAAAAGGTCATACGTAATTTATAAATCTGACCATCATAAGCCATTATTTATGCTAAAATAAAGAAACTGTTTGTATAGTTCGTAAAAACGTTTGCAATACCCATAAAAAACCCTCAAATAGCAATTCGCTTTTTGAGGGTAATTAAAAATCAAATCTCTTTTTATTTTACAAAGGAATATTCCCGTGCTTTCTATCAGGAGTTACACTCACTTTATTTTCGAGCATACTAAACGCTTTTATCAATTTGCGGCGTGTGTCTTGTGGCAAAATAACCTCATCTACAAAACCTCGTTGCGCAGCTGTGTAGGGATTCGCAAACAAATTGGCATATTCGGCTTCTTTTTCTAATAGTTTAGCTTCATGATCTTTGGCTTCATTAATTTCTTTTTTAAAGATAATTTCAGAAGCTCCCTTTGCTCCCATTACCGCAATTTCGGCCGTTGGCCAAGCAAAATTCATATCGGCTCCAATGTGCTTAGAGTTCATTACATCATAAGCACCACCATATGCTTTTCTCGTAATAACAGTAATTCTTGGCACGGTGGCTTCGCTTAAAGCATAAAGCAATTTCGCACCATGAACAATGATTCCGTTCCACTCTTGATCGGTTCCTGGCAAAAATCCTGGCACATCGACTAATACTAATAACGGGATATTAAACGCATCACAAAAACGAGTAAATCGCGCGGCTTTTTTCGAACTGTTTACATCCAAACAACCTGCTAAAAACATGGGTTGGTTCGCTACAATCCCGATACTTCTACCTCCCAATCTCGCAAAACCTACAAGTATGTTTTCGGCATAGTTTTTATGAATTTCAAAAAATGAATCTTCGTCGATAATCCCTCCAATCACACTGTGCATGTCGTACGGTTTGTTAGGATTATCGGGAATAATATTGGCCAATTGCTCCCGTACTTCATCACGAAGTTCATAAGGCAAATTGAATGCAGTTTCTTTATTGTTTTGAGGTAAATAACTCAACAATCGTTTAAGATCTTCTAGACAGACCACATCATTCGTCGAAGTGCAATGTGCCACTCCTGATTTGGTAGAATGCGTACTTGCACCTCCCAATTCTTCCGAAGTTACCGATTCGTTCGTTACCGTTTTTACAACATTTGGTCCAGTAACAAACATATAACTAGTGTCTTCAACCATCATTGTAAAATCGGTCATAGCAGGAGAATAAACCGCTCCACCGGCGCATGGTCCCATAATTGCTGAGATTTGCGGAATGACACCACTTGCTTGTACATTCCTGAAGAAAATATCGGCATAACCACCTAAAGAGCGAACGCCTTCTTGAATACGTGCTCCTCCTGAATCGTTTAAACCAATCATGGGTGCTCCCATTTTGACAGCCATATCCATGACTTTACAAATTTTCTCTGCATGCGTTTCGGATAACGAACCACCAAAAACAGTAAAGTCCTGTGCGAAAATATAAATCAATCGTCCGTTGATAGTTCCGTATCCTGTGATGACACCATCACCGTAATACATTTCTTTTTCCATTCCAAAATCGGTGGTACGATGGGTCACCAACATTCCGATTTCTTCAAAAGAACCTTCATCCATCAAATAATCGATGCGTTCTCTTGCTGTTAATTTTTTATTGCTATGTTGTTTTTCAATACGTTTTATTCCTCCACCCAGATGAGCTTCGGAAATTTTATCGTTTAATATTTTTATCTTGTCTTGCATAACGTTTTTTTTTTAAACGGCTAATTTTTAGTAACCATTTTTACCCTTGGCAAAAGCCTTAACATTCCTCTCTTCCAGCTAAAGCTGAAACAATTTTAAAACCATTAAGATAGTAAGAAAATTAAGTTTTATATTTCTGAATAAACCTTAATCTCTTAATGGTTCAACTATTTTTAATTTGGTAAACGCACTATTTTTTGATCTTCAAAATATTGTTTCAATGCTACCAAAGCAGCAATTTCAGCTTCTTTATTAGCCTGCTCTTTCAGCGTTTCGGGACTGTAATATTTCTTTACAAAATGAGTGTCAAATTTTCCTGAACGAAACGCCTCGTGTTCAAAAACAAACGTACCAAATGGTAATGTTGTCTGTACTCCTTCAACATGATAGTTCTCGATCGCTTTAATCATCAATTGGATCGCTTCTTCTCTAGTTTGACCGTATGTGATTAACTTTGCCAACATTGGATCATAATAAATAGGAACATCCATGCCTTGCTCAAAACCATTATCGACACGTATTCCTTCGCCAACAGGCAATTTATAAACGTCTAAATGTCCCACACTTGGCAAGAAATCATTCAATGGATCTTCGGCATACACGCGTAATTCTAATGCGTGTCCTTTTATTTGTAAATCCTCTTGCTTGATCTTTAATGCTTCTCCTCTTGCTACTCTAATTTGCAATTCGACTAAATCGGTACCCGTTATTAATTCGGTAACAGGATGCTCTACTTGCAAACGGGTATTCATTTCGAGAAAGTAGAAATTGTTATTTTCATCTAATAAAAATTCTACCGTTCCTGCTCCTAAGTAATCACACGATTTAGCAACTAAAACTGCTGCTTCTCCCATTTTTTTGCGCAATTCGGGTGTTAATACAGCCGAAGGTGCTTCTTCAACTACCTTTTGATGACGGCGTTGAATACTGCATTCTCTTTCGAACAAATATAAAATATTGCCATGGCTATCCGCCATCACCTGAATTTCGATATGTCGTGGAGAGGCTACGTACTTTTCGATAAAAACAGAACCATCACCAAAGGCAGCTACCGCTTCACTTATGGCTCGATTCATTTGCGATTCAAAATCAGCTTCACTTTCTACTACACGCATTCCTTTTCCGCCACCTCCAGCCGAAGCTTTAATAAGTATTGGGAAGCCAATTGTCTTTGCAGCTTGTTTCGCTTTTTCGATATCGGTAATCGCTTCATCTATTCCAGGAACCATAGGAATATTATATTCCTTAACAGCGTCCTTTGCAGCTAGTTTACTTCCCATTATTTTTATAGCATGCGATTTTGGCCCTATAAAAATAATATTGTTTTTTTCGCATTCTAATGCAAAATCAGCATTCTCACTTAGGAATCCATACCCAGGATGAATGGCATCTACATGTAATGACTTGGCAACCTCAATAATCTTACTTCCCAACAAATACGATTGATTTGATGGCGACTCGCCAATCCATACGGCTTCATCGGCAAATTTTACGTGAGGTGCATTTCTGTCGGCTGTCGAATAAACCGCTACCGTTTTAATACCCATTTTCTGTGCCGTTTTCATTACCCTGATGGCAATTTCTCCTCTATTGGCAACTAGTATTTTTTTCATATATTTTTAGATAAAAGACGAAAGAACAAAGACTGCTTTGCTAAAAGAGACAAGATCAAATACCTCTAAAATTTTTCTTGATTCTTTCCTCTTGATTCTCAGATTTTATTCAAACTCAATTAGTAACTGTCCTTTCTCTACGGCATCTCCCGTACTTACAGAAATAGTCTTGATTACCCCATCTCGAGGAGACAGAAAGCTATTTTCCATTTTCATGGCACCCAAAATGATCAAATTATCATTTTCTTTAACAGTTTGCCCCACAACCACACTAATCTCTAAAATTAATCCCGGCATAGGCGCTTTAATTGCGTTAACCTGTTTGGTCAGGCCTGCTTCAAATCCCATTTCCTTGATCAAACTATCCAAAGGATTTGCAATTACTACCGTATAATTGGTGTTATTTACCTTAACTGTATAACTTTTTTGATTGAAATCTGTTGAAATGATTTCTACTTTAGAAGGAGTATTTTGGTGCAGGACATGAAACGCATTCGCTTCTGTTGGCGCAGCATCCAGTTGAGAAATGCTTTCCGTATCGTAATCAAAATGGAAAGTATCATTTACCGTTACTTTGTAATTCACATTCATTCTTTATGCTTTTAGGGGAGTAAAAGTATGAAAAGAAAACGTTTTCGTAAAGAGAAAATCGAAATTCAGTCAAAACCGTATAAAAAATAATAATTTGGGCGTGCCTCCAGTAGAAAAAGAGCCTACTTTACTTTGAGCTCATCAGGCTCTTTCTCTACTGGAGTCGTGCTATACGCGTTACTGCGGTAACTAGCTTCTATCACTCACGCAAAATCGTTGCATCATAACATCAGGTATTAAAAAACATACCTTAGTGTAATTACTATAATGGTATATCACCCAATTTTTTGATTACAAAAGAGGAGTGCTTTCTCAAATGGATTTTCTCTATGATCTTCAAAAACTAAAACAAAAATAGTTTACGCCAGTGATTTTTCGAAATGAACCGTCTTTATTTTTGCGTGAGTGATGGCAGTGGAGCTCTTTATTTAATCCCATTTTTTGGGATTAAAAAAAAGCGGGAACGAACAGCACGACCTTTAAGGGCACGCCCAAATCGATATACTTTTAAATTAATGATACAATATAGTACTGGGATTCCTCCTCTGTCAGAATGACAAAAGAGAGAAAAAAATAGTGTATTAAATAGTTCTTCAGATTATTCTTCTGTTAATAATTTCAACAAACTTTCATCTCTTTGGTACACGTCATCATAAAAATTCATTTGCCCATTTCTATCTACCCAAGCTGTAAAATAACCAATATAAACTGGCACTTTCTTTTTTAAAGTATACCAACTTTCTCTTCCAGCATGCATGGCCTTGTCTATACGTTTAGGTGTCCATTTAGGATCATCTTTAAGAAGCTCGATAGCTAATTCTGCTGGCTTTTGCACGCGTACACATCCGTGGCTAAATGCCCGATTTTCTCTTGTAAATAAACTTTTTGAAGGTGTATCGTGTAAATAAATATTATTGGAATTTGGAAACAAAAATTTAACCAAACCCAATGAATTATTGCGCCCGGGTAATTGGCGCACTTGTCCATTATTCCACTCTAAATTTTTCTTAGCCAAATAATTTTCATCTCTTGCAATTCCTGGTTTAATTTCGCTATTGACAATACTTTGTGGTACATTCCAATACGGGCTAAAAACTACATATTGCATCATTCCACTAAAAATGACGGTTTTCGTCATCGCTTTTCCTACCACCACTGGAGAAACAAGAACGATTTTGCCATCGCGAATTACATAGAGTTTAAATTCTGGAATATTAATCTGAATGTATGTTTCATCTTGTTCCAACTTTGGGTCAATCCATCTGCAACGTTCCATATTGACAATGATAGTCTTGATTCTATCGGAAACAGGAACGTTCATTTCGGCAATATGTTCTGGTAAAATTCGATTTTTTGCAGTATTCCCGTGGTGAATTTGGTAGTTTTTAACAGCTGCGATTAAAACAGAATCACATACGGGACTTTTATCATTTTCTTTTAATTCTCCTGTAATGAACAAGCGATCTCGAATTTGCATTATAGCATCTGCCGAATCTCCCACCGTAAAACTTTTAAAACCTTCCGTTACTTCTATATTTTTCCAACCTCCTTTAGTTTCAATTTTTTTATATTTATTTAAAACATCTCGCAGCTTATAATATTGACTAAACATTTTGCTTTTACCAACATCACTAATATTTGAATGCTTAAAAATAGAATCCGAAAATTCTTGATAATTTAGTTTTTTTCGAGGCAAAAGCCACTCTAATTTGGTAGTTGTTTTTTCATCTACACCTCGATATACCTTTGAGGCATAATAGAAGTATAAATTCGTAATCATCAAATCGGTATCAATTTGTGATAATTTATTATCAGACGTCCTTTCGAAAATTAATTTAATCTCTTTATTGTATTGAAAATTGGCCTTAAGACCTTCATCACCTAAGCTGTTATATTTATTAAACAAAGTATTTCCAAACTCAACAACACCTTTATTATCCAACCATAATTGTTTTGAACCTTGCTTTTTGTACAGTTCTAAAACATTAGTTTGGTAAGAAACTAAATTAGGATATTCTTTATAGAAATTAGAAATCGAATTGCTATCTATGTGAATTTTCAGTTCTGGAAGTTCCTTTTTCGAAGGGTTTTTTAGAATGATTTTATTTTTGTTGTTACATGAAATTGTAATGACAAAAAGCAGTAGTAACGTTAATAATGAGTAATTTAATTTCATATAGATAAAAATTTATATTAAAGAGTTAAAAAGGAACTACTTTGCTATTTAGCAGCGTCGATTTGCATCAATCCTAATTGTGAATCGCGACAACACCTTGGTATTATTTTAAATAAAAATAGTAAAGTTTTAAGTACAAAGATAAAGTTTGAAAATCAAATAATCTTAAAAAAATTCAATCTGAATTTGATAGGTTCCTCAGCAGTACATTAAAAAAACACTGTTTTGTATTATAAAACCAACAAACCAAATTCTTTCAAAGTATTCACTGGTTTTGAGTGCCAAAACAACTCGAAATCTTCCAATTGTGTTTCAAAATCGATTTTCGCTTCTTGGAAAGAATAGGTTTTACTATTAGAAACTGACATTTTTTCAAGCATTTCTATTAGCCACAAGCCTTCTATCTTATTAGTTTGAATTGTGAAACTTTCTTTTTTATCATGAAAAGTCAAACTCATCATTTCCCACGAATTTCCTTTTTTAGATTTTGTAAAAACTTCAACAGAAGGCTTCCCTCCTAACCAAACTAATTTTGCTGTTGGTTTAGTACTTAAGTTCACCTCTTCTTGTAGCGCATCGAAAATAAAATCAGAATGAATTTTTGTTTTTGGAATTTTAAAATCAAACCAATCTTGCAAATCATGATCAAAACAAATACCATGCATAAAATTGAATAATGATTTTGTGAGTCCAAAGCCAAATTTTTCGTGATCAATTCCTGTTTTGTCTCTGTATAAAACATCATTATTAGCAAAAGTCCCAATGGTGTCTGATTCCTTTACAACTCCAAATTTCTCTGGATACATGCCAACGGGGCTGTGAGCGGTCATGGCAAACTGATGCCAAAAACCCGATTGTATTACACCAGCTTCAAATAATTGACGAACCATTTCGAGGCTATCAATAGTTTCCTGAACGGTTTGTGTAGGATAGCCGTACATTAAATAGGAATGCACCATGATACCTGCTTCGGTAAAATTACGAGTCACTTTTGCCACTTGCTCTACAGTTACGCCTTTGTCTATTAGTTTTAAAAGACGGTCTGATGCTACTTCGAGTCCGCCAGAAACGGCAATACAACCTGAAGCTTTGAGCAATAAACACAAATCTTGGCTAAAGCTTTTTTCGAAACGAATGTTTGTCCACCACGTGACAGCTAATTTTCGACGTAGGATTTCTAGAGCCAAAGCACGCATCAAAGCTGGAGGTGCTGCCTCATCAACGTAATGAAATCCGGTTTCGCCTGTTTGAGCAATCATTTCCTCCATTCGATCACACAATAAATTGGCAGCGACTGGTTCGTATATCTTGACATAATCTAAAGAAATATCACAAAACGTACATTTTCCCCAGTAGCAACCGTGCGCCATAGTAAGTTTGTTCCAGCGCCCGTCACTCCACATTCTATGCATTGGATTTACAATTTCGATAACCGAAATGTATTTATCTAAAAGCAAGTCAGAATAATCGGGAGTTCCCACTTGTGATTGTTTATAATCTGGTTTGGCCGAATCGTTTTTGTAAACTACTTTTCCGTCTTCTAATAACAAAGTACGCTTAAATACCGCTGTTTGTTGGCTATTTGCAATTGGATTCTCTAAATTCGAAATTAATTGGTTGATTGGTGCTTCTCCATCATCTAAAGTTATAAAGTCGAAAAACTCAAAAACACGAACGTCCGTCAAGGAGCGTAATTCGGTATTTGGAAAACCACCTCCCATCGTAATCTTGATGTTTGGATAGTGCTTTTTTACCCATTGTGCGGAGCGTAATGCCGAGTATAAATTCCCTGGAAACGGAACTGAAATTAAGAATAAAGTAGGCTGAATAGTTTCTATCCTTTCTTTTAAAATAGAAACTAGAATTTGGTCAATATAAGTGGGGTCTTGTTGCAAAACGCCATACAATTCGTCAAAAGAATTGGCACTTCTACCTAAACGTTCCGCATAACGACTGAAACCAAAATTTTCATCGATACATTCTACGATAAAATCAGACAGATCTTCAAGATACAGAGTCGCCAAATGTTTGGCTTTGTCTTGTGTTCCCATAGATCCAAAAGCCCAATCTAAATCTTCTAACTGTGCAAATCGAGAAGCCTCCGGCAAATAATCTTCTTGACAAATTTGCAATGATAATGTTGGGTTTTTTCCTTGTAAAAATGCGATAACCGAATCTATGGTTTTGATATATTCGTCCTTCAACGCGATGATTCTCTTAGAATTATCTGAAATCGGTCCTTCTAGTACCTTTAAACTTTGCAATTGAAACAAATTTGTTAATCCTTCTTTCGAAAACAATTTTAAAATGACTTCAATCCCCAAATCCGCTTGAACTGATTCTATATTTATAGTATTCAGAAACCCTTTGATATATGCCGTTGCCGGATATGGAGTGTTCAGTTGCGTGAAGGGAGGCGTAATGAGAAATATTTTGGTTTTCAAGAGAAATTGTTTTGTGCAAAAATAGGTTATTTTTAAACTTGGAAACAAATTCTGATTAGATCCTTGTCGTCACTTCTAGGCATAGAAAACTTCACTGCTTTTTATTTTACCTGCAATAAAATCCAATTTGAAATTTCTTCTAAGGCTACAGGACAAAAAGTTTGCTCTATTGTTGCATATTCATCAACAGCGCCAGTTTCACATTCTTGAAATAGATGATTTAAATTTGGAATTTTCTCAATTGTTACCTTTTTATTTCCTCCTTTTGTAAGTGCTTTTTTAATAGCATCTAAATTGACTTCGGCAGGGACTTGAAGATCTTTTTCACCGTTAAGAGCCAAAACAGGACATTTCACTTTTTCTAAGGCTACCGCTGGGTCTAATTTTAAAAAAGTAACAAACCACGGACTTGTAATTTGGGAAGCTAATGCACTAATTTGGTCGTCTTTCAGTTCTTTTCCTAATTTATTTTTTAGATAAATGTTCATTTTACTCTTTAGAATAGCAGAACTTGCATCAGAATTGACAATACTGTCATACGCTCCTTTGAAAATTTCTTGGCCTTTTTGAATTTCATTTTCAGGCGCTCCCATTTGGCGTTCTAGTGATTCTTTTTGCATCAGCAATAATTGATCTCCTCGAATCCCCGTTCCAGCCAGCAATACTATAAAATCTATTTCTTTTGAATCTTGAGCAACAAGTGGTGCTATAATTCCACCTTCGCTATGTCCAATTAATCCAATTTTATTTTTATCAATTTCTTTTCTATTTTGCATGTAAGCAACAGCGGCTCGAACATCTTTAGCAAAATCTAATGTGGTTGCGGTTTTAAAATCACCTGTAGATTTACCGACACCGCGATCATCAAAACGCAGTACTGCAATTCCTTTTTTGGTCAAATAATCTGCCAAGACAAGAAAAGGTTTATGTCCTAATAATTCTTCATCTCTATTTTGTGGGCCACTTCCTGTAATTAAAATTACAGCAGGAAATTTTCCTTCTTTTTTAGGCAACGTTAGAGTGCCTGCCAAAACATTTTTATCGATTTTATTTTCGAATGTTACTTCTTCCGAATAGTACGGAAATGGTTTTTGAGGCTCCTGAGGTCGTTTTACAATCTCTTTTTTTAATACTTGTCTCGATAAGTTCAACGGAAAAGATTGTCCACTTTGTGTGAAAGTACCAACAATAACACCAAACTGATTCAATTCACCTTCAAAAACAATTGGAGCCTGTGGGATTTCGAATTTTAGAATATTCTTCTCAAAACTAGTTGTGGTTACAGGAATTCCCTTTACTCCTTGGTCAGGACTATCCATCGTGGTAGTATACCCATTTTCATTTTTAGTTATATTAAAAATGAGTGTCAATTGTCCACCAGGTACTTTTAGAAAACCATTCCATTGTCCCGTAATTTCTTGACCAAACATGCTACTAGAAGCAAAAATTGCTGCTAAAAAAAATATTATTTTCTTCATTTTGTTAAATTTAATATGAAACTTCATTAGTATTAAGTACTTTAAAAACTCTTCTCCTTTTTCTCTAATTGCTTAAATTTTATATACGAATACGCAATTGGAATTAGTATCAAAACAATGATCAGAGCGCTAAAAACGGTAGCAAAGAGATTATTTTCGAAAACTAAAGATCCTAATACCATTACTATTCCTGCTATGAACCAAAGTTTACCAGCAAAAACATGAGTTACTTTCCAAACCTCAGGGCTTTCTAATGTCCAAGGTGTGCGTATACCTAAAAAATAATTAGGCTGAATCACTTTGAAAAAATTACCCAAAAGTATAAATAAAACGCCTGTCAATATAAAAATAAAATTAGGGCTTGACAATGATTGATTTTTCGAAATAAAGATAATAAACAAAGATAACACTGACATGAACAAGACCAGTATAAACTTGATTTGGTAGAACTTTCCTGCCATCAATACAATCCTTTTTTTAGGATCAATTTTTGGAATAATTAAAAGAATAGAATAGGTAAAAACTGGTAACATAAAAAGCAAACCAAGCAATGAAAATTTATCGCCCCACTGATCTATCTCTCCTTTGTAATTCCAGTGTGTAGGAACTTTTTCAGGTAAGGAATTCCAAATAAATGCCAAATAAATAAAAGGTAGTAACACAATTCCAATAATTGGAAGTTCTTTTTTAAATTCAAATTTCATTCTAGTTATTTTTTAAAAGTTAAAATCCATTGCAATACATCTTCCATAATTGTTGTATTAATGGAATAGAAAATAAATTGCCCCATTTTTTCCGAAGTAATTAAATCAGCGCGTTTCAAAATATCTAAATGATGCGAGATACTCGGTTTTGACATATTGAACTGATCGGCTATTTCTCCGGCTGAAAGGCTTTTTACTTTCAAAAGTTCTAATATCTCTCTTCGCGTGGTATCATTTAATGCTTTAAATATATCATTCATTACTTAAAGTATTTATATATTTAGACAAATGTCTAAATACTTTTTTGATCTGCCAAATAAATTATAATTTATTTTGAAAAAGCGACTATTTCATCAATTCTGCAAACTCATAAAAGAAAAAAAGTTGCAACATGATTTTGCAACTTTTCTATCTTACTTCGCCTATTATAACTACTAGCAAAGAAGCGCACTGATTCTCAGTAGCCCCGATAGAAATGGAAATCCTTTTACTTTTTTTCTTTAAAAAGTAAAAGATTGAAATGGATAGCGGGAACTATGCTTCTTAAAATGCGCGATCTTTCTGCTCCTAAAACAACCTATTATTTTACTTTAAAATTTATGTTGTTTTTTACTAATCGCCAATAAAGCGAACAAAGAGAGACAAGCTGCAAAAGTTAAATAAAACCCAACATAAGTCAAACTATAGGTTGATGCCAACCAAATGGCTATCATGGGCGCAAAAGCTGCACCAAATATACCTGCCATATTAAAAGTTAAAGAAGCTCCGGAATAACGAACATTAGTTGGAAATAACTCCGATAAAAATGTTCCTAATGGACCGTACGTAAATCCCATTAAAGCCATTCCTGTACATAAAAAGATAGTGACCATTACCGTACTTCCTGAATTCATAAAAAAGGAAAACGTAAAACCAAACATAGCAATCGCCGTTGTAGCAATTTGCAACATTTTTCGGCGTCCAATTCTGTCGGCAACTACTGCTGAAATTGGAATAAACATCGCGAAAAACAATACCGAAAACAACTGTATCATTAGGAAATCTCTTTTTTGATATCCCAAATCAGAAGTGGCCCAACTCAGAGTAAACACTGTCATTAGATAAAAAACTAAGAACGTAGTTATTGCAGCTAAAGTTCCAAAAATCAGCTGGTTTTTATAGGATTTAACCAGAGTAATAAAAGGTATTTTGACCTCTTCATGTTTCTTTTTTGAATTTTCGAAAGAAGGGGTTTCGGTAATTTTTGTTCGGATGTAAAAACCTACGACTACCAAAATTGCACTCGCAATAAACGGAATTCTCCATCCATAGTCCATAAACTCTTGATTACTCATCGAATCGGTCAATAGTAAGAAAGTTCCTCCCGAAAGTAGCAGACCAATTGGCGCACCTAATTGTGGAAACATTCCGTACCAAGCCCTTTTGCTGGGTGGCGCATTTTCTATTGCCAACAATACAGCTCCTCCCCACTCACCTCCTAAACCAACTCCTTGTCCAAATCGACATAACATTAATAACAAAGGAGCAGCAACGCCAATACTCGCATAACTTGGCAAAAACCCTATCGCAACAGTCGAAATTCCCATAGTCAACAAAGCAGCTACTAACGTAAACTTACGCCCTACTTTGTCTCCGTAATGACCAAAAAAAGCGGAGCCCAACGGACGCGATAAAAATGCAATAGAAAAAGTGGCAAGCGATTCTAAAGTTGCAATAGTTGGATTTTCGCTTGGGAAAAACAGTTGAGGAAATACTAATACGGCAGCATTAGCATAGATATAAAAGTCAAAAAATTCGATTGTAGTGCCAATTAAGCTACCAAAGAGAACGTGTTTTACGGAGTTTTTACTACTAGATTTGTTATTCATTTAGCTGACTATTATTGTTTAAATTAAAATTTATATCTTTTTTTCATCGAAATTATCATTCGTAATAATAAATAATTTCGCAAAGCTACTGTTACGTAACTAACACGGAAAGCAAAAAAAATTTAAAAACAAAAAAAATTAAAATTGTTATAAAATTTGCAATCATGCCAAAATATTTGTAAAATTACACGAAATTAACATTAAAAAAACACAAAACGCCAATACCACACTTTGAAACTAAAACTAACAAATTCGACTTTCATAGACGAACAGATCCTCTGGAATCAAATAAAAAAAGGAGATGAAAAAGCTTTTTCGATTCTTTTTGAGAAGTACTATTCTGACTTAGTTCGCTATGGCAGCTCGTTATGCAGTGCGGATGACAAAGTACAAGATTGTGTTCAGGATGTCTTTGCAGATTTATGGATTTACAGACAATCATTGGCTGAAAATGTTGTGATAAAAGCCTATTTGTTATCTAGCGTTCGTAAAAGAATAATTCGCTTAGATCAAAGAGACCATATTTTTAGAAAGAAAACCGATATAAAAAGTATTGAATTTTTATTTGATTTTTCGATAGAACAACAATTAATTTCTGACGAAGAAACGGCACATAAAGTCTTTCACTTAAATAAGTTGATAAACAACTTGCCTTCAAGACAAAAGGAAGCTTTGTACTTACGGTATAATCAAGGTCTCAGCATTGACCAAATAGCCGAAATGATGGAGGTAAATTATCAATCGGCGAGCAATATTATTTTTAGAGGAATTAAAACGCTTCGCAAGGAATGGAATGTTGATATTTCAATTATTTTACTGCTATCTTACTTAATATTCTAAGAAAATATTCTTTTTTTTCATTTCTTTTAAAAATAATCACAATTTAGTGAGTATATAAATTACTTACTGTCCTTATTGCTTTTGTAACCCCTTACCACAAGATGCAAAAGAGAAATAAATACACCCAAATAGAAGACTTCTTGTCTGATGAATCCTTTCGATTATGGATTCTTGCAAATGAGAATGATCAAAACTGGGAAAAATGGACACTGGAAAACACCAATAGAGCAAAACTCGTTGAAGAAGCGCGATGTTGGCTATTAGCAATAAAGGTAGAAAGCACCCAGATGTTACCCTCTACAATTGATTCAGGATTAAAAAACACTTGGAAAAAAATTGCATTGAAAGAGGAAAAACTCACTTTAGAAATAAAATCAAGAATTTGGAATAATACTTGGTTAAGATCAATTGCCGCACTATTTGTACTAGGCCTTCTAATTTCTTTGGCTTATAAAAATCATATCTTAACAAGTGAGTCAGAGCAAGTGTACTTAGAACTCATCTCTGATAACAATGAGGGTTTGGTTGAACAAATTAATAACTCCAATCATCCTCAAATCATCACGCTTTCGGATGGAAGTTCTGTTTTGTTGCAACCAAAAAGCAAACTTAGTTATCCCAAAATTTTTGTTGGAAATGAAAGAACAGTATATTTATCCGGAGAAGCTTTTTTTGAGATTAGCAAAAATCCAGATAAACCATTTTTCGTTTATGCAAATGAAATTGTAACGAAGGTAGTTGGTACTAGTTTTCGAATTTGTGCTTTTGAAAATCAACCTAATGTTCAAGTAATTGTTCGCACGGGAAAGGTAAAAGTACATTCAAACAATCAGGCCAAAAAAATATCTAGCGAAGAGGTTGTTTTATTACCTAATGAAGCACTGCGCTTTGAACGTGAAACTTCTAAATTCAATAAAATAACAGATATCAGCAAAGATCTAGAGGTAAAAGAAGCGGCAAAAATGATTGAGCAACTAAGCTTCAATTTTACAGATACTCCAGTAAGTCAGATCTTTAGAACAATTGAACAAGCTTATGAAGTGGCAATTGATTTTCCGACAGAAAAATTAAAAAATTGTCATTTAACCACATCGCTAATAGATCAACCGTTACCCGAAAAATTAAAGATTATCTGCAAAAGTATCGGAAATAATACCAGTTACGAAATGAATGGAAATCAAATCATCATAACATCTCAAGGATGTAATTAAAATTTAGCCTATGTAAAAAATATAGTGAAAATAAAAAAGCGTCAAATATGCTGTAACATACTCAACGCCAAAGTAATATCAAAAAAGCTTTCTGTAAAAAGCCTTTTGGTACGTTTTTAAGAACACCCGTTTAAAAGTATTAATCAAAACAAAACCAAAATTATGAAAAAACCTGTTGTAAAACAACGATTACTCTTTCGAATCATGAAAATAACTCTCTTTCAGATGGTATTGGCCTTTGTCTTTTCGACTGTTATGATGGCAAATAATGCTACAGGACAAAAAAAGTTAGATACAAAAGTTACTATTTCTATCACCAACTTAAGTTTATCTACTGCTTTATCAAAGCTTGAAAAATCAGCTAATGTAAAGTTTTCATACAATTCAAGAATAAATCAACTAAACCAAAAAGTAAACATCAATGCTAACAATGAAACACTTGCTAGTATTTTAAACGAGATACTTACTCCACTAAACATTAATTATTCTGAAATAAGCAATCAGATAGTCTTGCAAAACATTGCAACGAAAAGTTCTGCAAAGTTGGATTTGTCAGTAAGTTTAAATGGTATTTCTACCCAAGACATTATCGTTAAAGGTAAAGTAACCGATGAGAACGGAAATCCATTACCCGGAGCATCTATATTAGTAAAAGGAAGTAAAGTTTCAGCATTAACTGATTTAGATGGAAGGTTCACCATAGAAATGCCTGAAGGAAGCTCAAGATTAGTAATTAGTTACATTGGTATGCAAACCAAAGAAGTTAACGCTACTTCTGCTTTTTTAAATATAACTTTATCCGAAGAAGGGCAAAACCTTAACGAAGTTGTAATCACAGGATATGAAAAAACCTCAAAAAGAACTTTTACTGGTGCAGTAAGTAAAATTAGCGATAAGGATTTAATAATTGACGGTATTGTTGACGTGAGCCGAATGATCGAAGGTAAAGCTGCGGGTGTAACGGTTCAAAACGTTACTGGAACTTTTGGTACAGCTCCAAAAATTACAGTTCGTGGATCGTCTTCTATTTTTGGAGACACAAAACCATTATGGGTTATTGACGGCGTAGTTCAAGAAGATATTGTAAATCTTTCTTTTGCTGATTTAGCTTCTGGAAACTCAGAAACATTATTAAGTTCGTCTATTGCTGGTTTAAATGCAAATGACATTCAAAGTATTGAAATTCTTAAAGATGCTGCGGCAACTTCTATTTACGGTTCAAGATCCTTAAATGGTGTTGTCGTTGTTACTACCAAACAAGGAAGAAGGGATTCTCCCCTAAAAATAACGTACTCATTAGATCAATCTCTTAGAACTGTGCCAAGTTATACTCAATATGACATTTTGAATTCTCAAGAGTCAATGAGTATATTTAAAGAAATGGAATCTAAAGGATATCTAGATTTACCATCAACGGTAAATGGAAGATATGGTGGAGCTTATAATATTTTGGGAAGAGCAATCAATACGTACGTTCCAGAAACAGGTGGCTATTTAGTAAATAATGATCCTGTAAGTCGTAATAATTTCTTGAAAAAATACGAGTCCGCAAATACAGATTGGTTCAATGTTCTATTTAGACCTTCAATTACACAAAATCACTCATTGAGTTTCTCAGGTGGTGGTAAAAACAATACTTTTTATGCGTCCTTAGGATATTATACAGATCCAGGATGGACTGTTGCCGACCAAGTAAAGCAACTTTCTACAAATTTAAAAGGTACTTTTTACGTAAATGATAAACTTAATATTACGCTTTCTACTTTAGCTTCTATTCGTAATCAAGAAGCTCCAGGTAGTTATGAAAGTGAAAAAGATGAAGTTTTTGGAAAAGTGACTAGAGATTTTGACATCAATCCTTTTAATTATGTTTTAAATACCAGCAGAACTTTGCGTCCTTATGATGAAAATGGTAATTTAGAGTATTATAGAAACAATTGGGCTTCAATGAATATCATAAATGAATTGAAAAATAATTTTATGGAAATTGAAGTAAAAGACATTCGTTTTCAACTTGATTTAGATTGGAAAATAAATTCACATCTTACTTATAATTTAACGGCATCCAATCGTTACGCTAATACAAGCCGCCAACACAAGATATTAGAAAATTCAAATGTTGTGGGAGCTTATAAAGCAGGAACACCTGACGGTGAAGATGGTGTAAACACATTGGTTAGAGATCAAAACATATTTTTATACGAAGATCCTACTGATTTAACTGCTCCTAAAGTTTCTGTTTTACCAAATGGTGGTTTCTTAAGAAAATTTACCAATGACATGAGCTCGTATAACATTAGAAATAGTGTTAGCTACAGAAATACTTTTAGTGAAAAAAATGAACTAGAGGGTCTATTCGGAACAGAGTTACGTTCTGTAGACAGAAATAGTGATAATTTCACAGCTGCTGGACTGCAGTATGACCGTGGTCTTACAGCTTTTACAGATCCTAAACTTATAGAAAAAGTAATTAATGGAGGTGATTCTTACTATGGATTTAATGTAGAAAAAGAAAGAACTGTTGGTTTCTTTGGAAAAGTGGGTTATACTTATGATCGTCGCTATACTGCCTCTGTTACAGGTCGCTATGATGGATCTAACAGGCAAGGAAATACAGGATCATCACAATGGCTACCGACTTACACTGTAAGCGGAAAATGGAATGTTTCTGAAGAAAATTTTATGAAGAATATTGAATCAATAAGCAACTTAGGTTTAAGAGGTTCATATGGATTAACTGCTACAGCGGGACCAGCAACCAATTCATTAGCAATTTACAAAAGTTTTGTTTCAGATCGTTATGGACTTGATGACAGAGAAACGGGAATTCAAATTGATGAACTACAAAATGGAGACTTAACTTGGGAGAAACAATTTGAGACAAATTTAGGTTTAGATTTAGGGATGTTTAATAACAGACTACAATTTACAACAGACGTTTATAGCAGAAAAGCATTTGATTTAGTAGACTACATTATTACTTCTGGAATAGGTGGTCAGAGAATAAAGCAAGGTAACAATGCAAATATGGAAACCAAAGGTATAGAAGCTGGATTTACAACTATAAATGTAAATACTAGTAATTTCAAATGGTCAACAATATTAAACTTTTCAGTTTATAAACAAGAAATTACAAAACTGGAAAACAAACCTACTACTTTCGATCTTATTGATGGTAATGGAGGTAATGCAGTTGGACACCCTAGAAATTCGATTTATTCTTATCAATATACAGGTCTAACAAATCAAGGTTTACCAACTTTTGTTATGGCGGATGGTGAAACTGATAATATAACAGGAGGTAATTTTCAAGATAACCAAGATGTTACGAATTATTTAAAGTATGAAGGATCAATTGAACCTAATAAATCTGTTGGTTTAGCGAATACCTTTACTTATAAAAATTGGTCATTTTATGTGTTCTTCGTTGGATCTGCGGGAAATAAAGTTCGTTTGAATCCTATATATGACAGTACTTATGATGACTTGACAGTTTTTACTAAAGAATTTACTAACCGTTGGATCAACCCTGGTGATGAAAACAATACCAATGTACCTGTTATTGCCGATAAACAATTAAATGCAAACTACGGAGGATCAAGAACATTGGCAAAAGCTTATAATACTTACAATTATTCAGACGTTCGCGTTGCTGACGGTGATTTTGTAAGATTAAAAAGCATATCATTAAGCTGGGAATTTCCAAAAGATTTCAAGAAAAAATTAGGAATTAGTGCATTTACTTTAAAAGGCTCTGCGGTTAATCCATGGTTAATTTACTCTGACAAAAAATTAAATGGTCAAGATCCTGAATTCCGAAACACTGGAGGTGTTGCTATGCCAGTAACTACTCAGTATACATTTACTATCAACCTTTCATTATAATATTAAAAAATATGAAAAACTTAAAATTAACACTGTTACTTGTAATACTTGTGGGTGCTAGTAGTTGTGACGATTTCCTTTCTGAGAAACCTGACAATAGAACCGAAATAGACACACCTGCTAAAATTTCTGAAGTTTTAGTTAATGCCTACCCTCAAATGAGCTATTTTGATATTGCAGAAACAATGTCTGATAACGCTTTTGATAGTGGTATGTTGGAAACTTTGCAAAAAAATAAGCAAAACTACAATTGGGAATTACAGACAGAAAATAATGACATAGATACTCAATCGTATTACTGGGACGCTTGCTACCGGGCAATTGCACATGCAAATACAGCATTGCAAGCAATTGCAAATTTAGGAAACCCTACTAGTCTAAATCCTCAAAAAGGAGAAGCCTTGTTAGCTAGAGCCTACTCTCATTTTATGTTAGTTTCTTTTTGGTCACAACGTTACAACCCAGATACAGCGAGCTCAGACATAGGCATTCCTTATGTTACAGTTCCCGAATCTGAATTAGTAGCTCAATACAAACGCAATACGATGAAAGAAGTCTTTGACTTTATCCAAAAGGATATTGAAGAAGGGTTGCCTTACATAAAAAATGAATATAAAGAACCTAAGTTCCATTTTAATAAAGAAGCAGCTAAAGCATTTGCAAGTCGTTTCTATTTAATAAAAGGAGATTGGGATAGAGTAATCGCATTATCCGAAGACTTAGGTTCAAAACCAGTTGGGAAACTTAGAGATTTTGCATCTTACGATTTAATGACTCCGGATGATCAAATGGTTGCTTATGCGAACAGTAGTGCTCAAACTAACTTATTAATTGTATCTGCAAATTCAATTGTTGGTAGATCAGCGTATGAAAGTAGATTCTATCTTGCAGGTGATAAATATCAAAATTTTCTTGGAGCTAGTTCAAGCCTTTTTGGAAAGCCTTGGTTTTATAATTTTTACTCCTACAATAGTAGTAAAACAGTATTCATGCCTAAATTTTATGAGTATTTTAAGTACTCCAATGTAACCGCTGGAATTGGAGCTCCTTATGTTGCCGAAGTTTTACTTAGCAATGATGAGTTTTTTCTCAATCGTATAGAAGCGCATGTTATGTCTGGACAAATTACTTTGGCGAATGATGAATTAGAGTACTTTTTATCTATCAGGACGGATGACTACGATGACACAACAGATAAACTAACAGAGGCTAGTGTTGTTGCCAAATATCCTGTTGTTACTGATGAATACACTCCATTTTACACTATGACTGCTGTACAAACATCCTACATAAAGGCAATCGCCGAAACAAGACGTAGAGATTTTATACACGAAGGAATGAGATGGTTCGACGTAAAACGTTTTAATCTTGTAGTTAATCACGAAATTATTAATGAAGCAACTAATGTTTTAATCAAAGATGATAAACGGAGAGCATTACAAATACCGCAACATGCGTATAGTAATGGTACTGAATTAAATCCTAGATAATTTTTAAAATAAGATATCATGAAAATAATGAATTATAGTAAAATAGCAGTTTTGTTTGTAGCATTGGCATCTTTAGCCTCTTGTGCACATGAGGACCAGGTTGGTGAAAGTCAACTTAATTTTGAGCAACCAACAAAAACAGAACTAGACAATTGGATAACTATCAATTATCTAAACCCTTATAATATAAATGTACAATATAAGTGGAATCAAAATACTGTAGATAATAGTCGTTATTTATTTCCGCCATCAATAAATAAAGTACAACCAGCACTAGAAATAGTTCAAACAATATGGCTTGATAGTTACAAAACAATCGGAGGAATCGATTTTGTAAAAAAGATTTCCCCTAGAGAAATTGTTTTGGTTGGTGGCGTTAATTTAAACAGTGTAGGCACTAGAACATTAGGAATTGCCGAAGGAGGACAGCGAGTTACACTTTTTGAAACAGATTATATTGACAGAACTAATCGCGAAAACATACAAGAATTTATACACACTATTCAACATGAGTATATTCATATTTTGAATCAGAATAAGCCTTTTGATGAGAAATCATGGGCAGCTATTACTCCAGTGGGATACACAGCCGATTGGTACAATTATAAAATACCCGTATCAAATGAATTAGGTTTTATTACTAGTTATGCACGATCAAATATTAATGAAGATTTTGCTGAAACAGCTGCGGTAATATTAATTAGTTCAAAAGCAGACTATGCTGATTTTCTAGGCACCATTGTAAGCAATACGGCATATTTTGCACTTATAGCAAAAGAGGCACTAGTTGTAAAATATTTTAAAGATGCTTTTGATATTGATTTTTATGCTTTACGTGATGAAGCTGAAAAAAATACGAATGCTGTAATAAATTAAAAAAAAAATAATTATGAAAGCACAAAATATATATAAATACTTAATAGTAAGTTTTCTTTCTTTACTAGTAACAGCTTGTAGCACCAGTGATGCTGAGCAAAAATTCGATAAAAGTCCTACTGAACGTTTAAATGGACAACAAAAAGAATTAAATGACTTGTTACTTTCTTCAGAAAATGGATGGAAAGCAGTGTATTTTACAGATAACAAACAATTAGGCGGCTACACGCACTTGTTCAAGTTTGCAGCCGATGGAACTGTTCAAATGGCTTCTGATTTTGATGCCGATACTGCTATATACAAAAGTGAATATGCAATTCAGCTAGGTAGTACTGTTAGTCTAGTATTTACTACTAATAATAGAATTCATCTTTTATCTGATTCAAATAGTTACCCTATCCCCTCGTTAAAAAGTAAAGGATACCTTGGTGATTTTCAGTTTTTATATTATGGAGAAGAGAATGGAGAAATTATTTTTAGAACTAACAGAAGTCACGACGAGCTTCGCTTTGTAAAAGCAAGTACTGACGATTGGACTGACTTATCTAAGAATATCGATATGATAGACAATGTTGTTGGAGATCCTTCAAGACCTCTTTACAGATTACTTGAGACTAATGATGGCACGACAAAACATCAATTTGATTTCGGTTTTTCTGAAATTACCCGTTTTGCCAATACAACCCCTCTAGAAACTAATTATTTTATAAATTACGATATGGGAATTGGCTATTCGCCAACAGGCATTATCGTTAGCCCTGCAGTAGAAGTTGGAGGTCAAAAGCTAACCACTTTTTTATACAATGATTTAGATGGCAGTTTTACCGCAACGGGTAAAGATGGTGTAACAGCAACAATTAAATACGTTGACTCTGACAAACCATTGATATTAACGGATGATTATAAAATGTTATTACCCGGAAACCAAAATAATGTGTACGCTTATATTTACAATTTAACAAATACTGCTTATAGTAATTCATTATTATTCAACACTATATTAAAAGACCTTAATGCTAGTTTACCTTTAGGAGCCCAATTAACTAGAGTTCAACCTTGGTTTAATAATCCTGATGGCAGTAATTACATTGAGTATCGTTTTGGAAATGCTACTGGATCCACTATTGCAAGATATTATCATTATTTTACCGTTTCAGAAGATACCGAAAAGAAAGTAATCATATTAAATTCATTACAATGGAAAACAAGTACTCTAGCGACTGCTCCAGCAATTGCGCCACCCGCTTTCTTAAAAGAATTAGACGATCAATTAATGAACCCACAAGGTTTGTATTTCATGGAACAAGGTGGATTTCCTTATCCTGCCTTTACCTTCAAAGGTGTTAATAGTACTTTTAGAATGACTGTTTATCCTTTTCAATAATAAATTAATATCGTTTATACATTCAATATTATACCAGAACGATTTGACTAGAATATCATCAGTATTGGTATCAGATACACAAAAAGAGTGCCCCTCAATAGGAGGGCACTGAAAAAGTCATTTAAGAAATATTATCACTAAAAAAGGAGCAGGGAAATTTTATTTTTCGCTCCTTTTTTCTTATTTTTAATAGTAATTATAAGGCTTTTTAGATGTTAGTACAACAGCAGCAAATTCAGTTTAGTGAGCATTCCTCTTTATATGATTTAATCATTCCTAAGGACAATCTACTTAGAAAAATCAATGACTTAATTGACTTTTCGTTTATCTATGACGAGCTTACAAATAAATACTGCATAAAATAATGGACGTATGGCAGAAAGTCCTGTTCGTATGTTCAAGTATTTACTTTTAAAAACAATTTATACTGTTTCCGATGTTGATGTAGTGGAACGATCTAGGTATGATATGTCCTTTAAATATTTTTTGGATATGAATCC
>JBBSSR010000030.1:0-39273 GCA_038241955.1 Flavobacteriales bacterium
AAATGAGCGACAAAACAAGAGGAGGTCAATTCCTAGTAAAAGAAACAAAGTGCGAAGATATCTTTACTCCAGAAGATTTTTCGGAAGAGCAATTAATGATGCGTGACTCTGTAAAAGAGTTTGTAGACAAAGAAATTTGGCCTAACAAAAGTCGTTTTGAAAAAAAGGACTATGCATTGACAGAAGAATGTATGCGTAAAGCTGGTGAACTTGGACTTCTTGGAGTTGCAGTTCCTGAGCAATATGGTGGGTTAGGAATGGGATTTGTATCTACAATGTTAGTTTGCGATTACATTTCTGGAGCTACTGGTTCCTTTTCTACTGCTTTTGGAGCACACACAGGAATTGGAACTATGCCAATTACGCTGTATGGAACAGAAGAACAAAAGAAAAAGTACGTACCAAAATTGGCTACAGGCGAATGGTTTGGATCGTATTGCTTAACTGAACCCGGAGCTGGATCGGATGCTAATTCAGGTAAAACAAAAGCAGTTTTATCAGAAGATGGTACACATTACAAAATTACAGGGCAAAAAATGTGGATTTCGAATGCAGGTTTCTGCAGCGTTTTCATCGTTTTTGCACGGATTGAGGATGATAAAAACATAACTGGTTTCATCGTTGAAAATTCGAAAGAAAATGGAATTTCAATGGGTGAAGAAGAACACAAATTAGGAATTCGTTCTTCATCGACTCGTCAAGTTTTCTTCAATGACACCGTTGTTCCTGTTGAAAACATGTTATCTGAAAGAGGAAATGGTTTCAAAATCGCAATGAACGCTTTAAATGTTGGACGAATTAAATTAGCTGCAGCTTGTTTAGATGCTCAAAGAAGAGTTATTACAGAGGCAGTAAAATATGCTAGTGAAAGAGTTCAATTTAACACACCTATTGCGCAGTTCGGCGCTATCCGTTCTAAATTGGCAGATATGGCAACTAGCTGTTATGCAGGAGAAAGTGCTTCATACCGTGCAGCAAAAGATATAGAAGATCGTATTATCGCTCGTGAAGCAGAAGGAGCAACACACCAAGATGCGGAATTGAAAGGTGTTGAAGAATATGCAATTGAATGTTCTATCTTAAAAGTTGCCGTTTCGGAAGATGTTCAGAATTGTGCAGACGAAGGAATTCAGATCTTTGGCGGAATGGGATTCTCAGAAGACACGCCTATGGAAAGTGCTTGGAGAGATGCTCGTATAGCACGTATTTATGAAGGAACGAACGAAATTAACAGAATGCTATCTGTTGGAATGTTAATTAAGAAAGCCATGAAAGGCCATGTTGATTTACTAGGACCAGCAATGAAAGTATCCGAAGAATTAATGGGAATTCCATCTTTTGAAACTCCAGATTACACAGAGTTGTTTGCTGAAGAAAAAGAAATGATTGGTAAATTGAAGAAAGCTTTCCTAATGGTTGCAGGAAGCGCGGTTCAAAAATTTGGAACTGAGCTAGACTCTCACCAACAAATATTAATGGCGGCATCTGATATGTTAATTGAAATCTATATGGCTGAAAGTACTATTCTTAGAACTGAAAAATTAGCCAAAAAAGAAGGAGAAACTAAGGTACAAGAACAAATAGCTATGGCAAAACTATATTTATACAAAGCCGTAGATATTGTTACTGAAAAAGGAAAAGAAAGTGTTATTTCTTTTGCTGAAGGTGATGAACAACGTATGATGTTGATGGGTTTACGCCGATTTACAAAATACGCAAATATGCCAAATGTAGTCGCATTAAGAGAAACTATTACTACAAAATTGGTAAATGAAAACCAGTATTGTTACTAATTCAACAAGATTTTTTTTTAGATTTTTTTTTTAATACCGCTTTGTTTTTCGAAACAAAGCGGTTTTTTTATTTTTTTAATTTCACTACTATGATAAGAGTTATATTCACTCAAATTCTTCTTGTTCAAATTACAGTCAAAAACAATATTACATTTGGCGTGAAAATCGCATCATGGCAACAGTTCCCATCATCAAACTTAACGTTTTCCCATCTGGTGAAATTGTATAGAAATCTATTTTATTTAATGTTGACATATACACACTTTCTCCTTCACCCTCACAAGCCATCATTGTCATCAGCATTTTTGCATCTTTAAAATTTATTTTCTTACCATCAATACCTAAGGCACCCGAATACTGATTACAACTATTATTGCCACTAACAGTCGTTGTTAAAAAGTCAAATTTTATAGTTGGTTTTTTATCTGGATACAATCCCTCAAAAGCAATTCGTGGTCCAGTTATATAGTTCAATTGCCAAGTTCCTTCGAGTGAATTCTTTTCCGTAGTTCCTTTGGTCGAAGTACATGAAAGAAGTACTAAAAAAATAAAAACTAGTAAAAGAGAAAAATTTTTCATGTCTTAAAATTTTAAATATTAGAAATAGGTCCTGTAAAAATACTAATTATTTCAACTAATGTAACAATACACTACTTATAATATCTAGGTTTTAAACGCATAAAGTAAGGCAGAATTTTAATAATTCTTTGACACTTAATTTCAGTAAAAAAAAATATATGCTTTTTTTAACCCAATAATATTTTTAACCCACTAATTTATTTGTAATTTTATAATTCATAAAAAAACTATAAATCATGAAAAAAATATTCTTCTCTGTTGCAGTTATAACAGCTGTACTCATAGGCTGCAAAACGAGTAATAATACTAAAGATCTAAAAGAATTAAAAATTGCTTTCGAATCAAAAAGCGATAGTAAAGTAACAGGAACTGCAACTTTTACTGAAGAGAATGGCAAAGTAGTTTTTGTTGCAAAAATGGCAGGATTACAACCCGGCATTCATGCTATACACATTCATGAAAAGTCAGATTGCTCTGCAGCTGATGGAAGTTCTGCTGGAGGACATTGGAATCCAACGTTCAAAAAACATGGAAAATGGGGTGTTGGAGAATACCACAAAGGAGATATTGGAAATTTTACTGCTGATGAAAACGGAAATGGAACCATCACTTTAACAACTGACGAATGGTGTATTGGTTGCGAAGATGCTAACAAAAATATTATAGGAAAAGGCTTAATTGTTCACCAAGGTGCAGATGATTTTACTTCTCAACCTTCTGGAAATGCTGGTGCCAGAGTTGCTTGCTCCGCTATTATAGAATAATGAGCACTTTTAAAATTTTTTTGAAAGCGATATACTTTCACTATTTCAATAATGCACATGATTGGAAAAAAAAATCACTTTACAATAAGTGTCATTTAGCATAAAGAGTATTTTTTATTTTTTACAAATTGATCAGTGAATTCGAAAATGTGTGTTGGGAAGAAGCTGTAGAAATTACCATTTTTTACGGTTGGAATAATTCAACCGTAAGAATAATGGATGTACATTGAAAAAACTAGTCATTTAGCTTAGAAAAGATAAAAAAAAATTAAAAAAATAAGTATTATACATCACACTGAGAGTAGTATTATGTTGTGAAAGTGATTGACAGAAAATTGGAAAACCAAAATAAAATACTTCATAAACTTAATAACTTGTTGTTGAAGATTTGATGCTACCTATTTATAATAAGTCTTATATCAAAATATAACTGCGCTTAAAAACTATACTTATTTCAGTCCTTACTATTGCAAACGTTATTTTTATTGCTTTAATTAGTCCAAAAGGACAGCAGCAAGAAACGCTATTACTGGTATTATTAGTGAACTTTGTATTCAAAATAAAAAATTTAGGGACTATTTCACCTTTACATCTGCAAAGAATATGCTTTAGTCCTAAAAAAACATAGCTTTGCAACTTTAAAACTACGTAATGATTAACCCTTCGGCTTCCGGTTGGATAGATAAATTTTTTGTTAAATTGGCAATATCAGAACGAACTGTTCGTGATACTGAAGATTCTTTTTATCACAAATTAAGAAATACAGGATTTATTTACGGACACATTATATCGTTTACCACACCATTCACAATTGACTCTAAAGGTTGGTTTAAAGATGAAATTTCTAAAATTGCGTTATTAAATGCCTTGTATGATGTGTATGCTTTAACTTCTAAAGAAAAAAGCGTTGCTGATTTTATGGAACGTGCAAATTCGTTTTATAATGAGATGAACCCCGAAGGTTTTAATTTATTTAAAAAATTATTACCGAAAAACGCTCCTGCCTTTACTTTAGAGAAAATAATTGATGAACGTGTTCAGACCAATGATAGTATTATCAATAAAAACTTTTCTCACTTGGTTACCAATGCATTGCTTTTTATTGATGTTTTAGCTTTTCGTAAATATTTGAAATATGGTAAGATTCCAGAGAAATACCTAAAGAAAATTGAAGAAACGGTGATCAATATTGTCACAATAGCATTGAAAATAAAGTCTAATAAAACGCAATATGACGATTTATTAATCAGACTGTTTGAGGCTTCAATTCGATATAGTAAATTCTCCAAAAATTCAGTTCTAGCATTAGAATCTTTAGAGCTTGACTATTTTACAAATGAATTAGAAAAAAAATATTTAATAGATATTGCAGGAATGGCCTTGTGGAGTGATGGCGTAATAGAAAATAATGAAGCCTACTTTCTTCATACTTTAGCAGGAGTTCTATCTATATCGGACGAATTTGTAGACAATAGTATACTTAGCACTAATGGTTTTATTGGAAAACATAAAAAGGAAATACCTTATTTTAATTATTCGAATCCTGTCAAACACTTTTATGATCAAACTACTGAGAGTGTTGTGACGCTAATTTCTAGAAATAAAATAAGATTAAGTAAGGAATTAGTTCAGAGCAAAGAGTTAATGGTTCTTCTAGCACATTCCACGCGACGAGATTTAGACGAAAAAGAAAAGAAAAAAGTAAAAAAACAGTTACTAGACATTTGTAAAACAATTCCGTCTCTAACTATCTTTTTGCTTCCAGGGGGTGCTCTACTTTTGCCAATACTAATAAAATTTATTCCAACTTTATTACCCTCATCTTTTAATGAGAACCTAGAAAATGAAGATTAAAAACAAAAAAACTGCTTTACAGCAGTTTTTTTTTTAGAATACCTATTTAGAATTTCAATTGATAAACGTTCTCTAAAGCTACATCTGAACTAAAATTAACTCCTAAATCGGTTACAAATCCAGAATTCAATCCATAGACCCATCCATGAATAGTAAGGTCTTGACCACTATTCCATGCGGCCTGCACAATCGACGTTTTTGCCAAATCATACACTTGTTCCTTTACATTTATTTCAACAAATTTATTGAATCGTTCAGTTTCATCTTCAATAGAATCAAGATACTCACGATGTAAACGATAAGTATCTTTTATGTGCCGAATCCAGTTATCTATTATTCCAATTGAACTATTACCCATCGCTGCTTTAATACCTCCGCAACCATAATGGCCGCAAACAAGAACGTGTTTCACTTTTAGAACATTTACTGCATAATCTAAAACACTTAGCATATTCATATCGGAGTGAATAACCATATTTGCAATATTTCTGTGTACAAAAACTTCGCCTGCCTTTGCTCCAATAATCTCATTTGCGGGAACTCGACTGTCCGAACATCCTATCCAGAGCAACGGAGGATTTTGACTTTTTGATAAGTCTTTAAAAAAGTCAGGATCTATTGAAACTTGTTCCTCTACCCATTTCTTATTGTTATCTAATATTTTTTTATAAAAATCACTCATATTATTGTTCTAATTTTATTAATTATTATTCAGGAAATTCATCTGTTTTTATTTCTTTTTCAACCATCTTTCTTTTTATAAAATCGTAATGGTGCTCGATAGTAACATAATTCTGTGCTTCTGCGGTATTCTCTAAGTCATACGCTTTTTTGAACCCTTTTAATTTTACTTTAATATTTTTATCATTAGATCTTATTTCTTTAAATTCTTTTATAATATCAAGAATATCATGAGCAATATAAACCGTATCGTGTGCGCTAATAATTACTTTAGAATTTTCAGGAATATCATTTAAAGTAGTTAATATTGCTGATTTATTTAAAAACGAAACTTCTTGAGCTAGATCAATATGAATAACATCACCTTCGGCATATTCTTCTTTTCTAAAACTATAAGCACGTTTGATGTTTCCTTTTAAAACAAAAATAATACTAATAATAATACCTAAAGCAACTCCTTTTAAAAGATCTGTAAAAACTACTGCTAAAAGTGTTGCAATAAAAGGTACAAATTGGTATTTCCCTTTACTCCAGAAATGAACAAAAACACTTGGCTTTGCTAATTTATAACCTACTAAAATTAAAACAGCTGCCAAGGTTGCCAATGGTATTTTATTTAATAAAACAGGAATTGCTAGCACACTAACTAATAATAAGACACCATGAATGATGGCAGACATTTTAGATTTTGCTCCTGCAGAATTATTTGCCGAAGTACGAACTACAACAGATGTCATTGGCAATCCTCCTAAAAGTGAACTGATCATATTCCCAATTCCTTGTGCTTTTAACTCAACATTTGTGTCTGTAAAACGTTTCTGAGCATCCATTCTGTCAGCAGCTTCTATACACAAAAGTGTTTCAATCGAAGCAACAATGGCGATAGTAACACCAACTGTCAAGACTTTAGGATTTGTAATTTCAGAAAAATTAGGAAATATAAGAATTGATTTAAATTCTTCGAACGACGTAGGTATTGGTAGCGAAACCAAATGGGTTTTTGCAATAGCAAACGAACTTCCTGTAGCCACAAAAAATTCATTCAAAACTATGCCGACAATCACGGCAACCAAGGCGCCAGGAATTAATTTTAATTTTTTAAAATAAGGTATTTTATCCCATGATATTAATATAGTCATTGAGATTAAAGTGATAATAATAGCTCCTGAATGAACGTGGTTAAAAATATCAAAAAGTGATGAAAAGGTATTTCCTCCATGGGACTGAAAATAAGCTTGCTCTCCTTCAAAATTTGCTTCGTCATAACCAAATGCATGTGGCAATTGTTTTAAAACTATGATGATACCTATTCCAGCAAGCATTCCCTCAATGACATTGGTCGGGAAAAAATAGGAAATTTGTCCTGCTTTAATAAAGCCCAATATTAATTGAATAAATCCCGCCACGAAAACAGCTGTAAGAAATATATCAAAGGCACCAAAATCAGTGACTGCAGTCAATAGTATTGCAGTTAATCCCGCTGCTGGACCAGAAACACTAATAGGTGATTGGCTTAAATAACCAACAACGATTCCTCCAACAATTCCCGCTATTATACCAGAAAACAATGGAGCCCCAGAGGCCATAGCAATTCCCAAACAAAGCGGCAACGCTACTAAAAAAACTACTAAACCAGAAGCAAAATCTGATTTAAAATAGGTTAAAAGGTTTATTTTTTTTGACATATTATTTTGATAAATTAATTTAAAAGATTAGATAAAACTTTATCTCTATAAGTAAATAATAATCAAAATAACACGAAATTAATTCGAATAATTCTATCCCATTTTCGATCAATATCCGCTATAAAAATTGTGGGATATTAACCTAAATAGAATTAAAAATATTATAAAAAGATAGAGAATAGTGTTTTGAACTATAAATTAACAAGCTCTATAACAATTGGGTGGAGGGATAAAAATCGATGCAGAAATTGCATCATGTCTGGATAAATTTTCAGAAAGAATAAGACTTGAATTAGATCCTAAATATTGAATTAATTCAAATGAAGTTTTAACATCTAAAATTACTTTAATACTTTTATGAGAATGTTCCTCTTCAGATAAACTGTAAAAAATAGAGATATCAGCTTTTTTCTCTATTAAACTAACGATTGTCGGAGTAATAAGAAAAGCCACAAAGACAAATAATAAAATTTTAGCCAATACTTTCATTGATACAAAAGTAAACTTTAGTAGAAGAAATTAAGTCTATCTGACATGAATTTAAAAAAAAATTAACATAGTCAAAAAATAAAATTAGTAAAATTTCGTTTATCGAATATGTTAATTATGGTAAGTTTACAAATTTCCCTCCAACCATGCATTCATCATCCAGATTGTTTTTTCTTGTTCAACAATAAAATCACTCATCATAGAATTAGTGCCTTCATCACCTATTTCTGAAGCTTTTACAAGAACACTTCTTTCCATTTTTAAAAGTTGAGATAATGAACTTACTATCAATTCAATCGCAATTTCATCATTAGAAATATTTTTCCCAACGGTCAATTGATTGAATTTAATATAATCTTCAAATGTGTGCAAAGGTCTTCCGCCTAAAGTAAGAACTCTTTCGGCAATTAAATCAACTTTTATTTGAGAATCATTATATAGTTCTTCAAATTTTACATGCAAATCAAAGAAACGTTTTCCTCTAATATTCCAATGTAGTCCGCGTAAGTTTTGATAATAAACTTGATAATTAGAGAGAAGTATATTTAATTCCACAATAATAATTTGTGATTCTTCTACTGGTAAACCTATTGTACTTAGTTTCATATTAATATTATTTTTAATTCTAATTTTATCAGATAATTATTATATAAAGTTACTGATTAAAAACAAAAAAAATACCATAAACTAAATTGATTGTTTTTATATTTGTATAACAATACATTATACTTATGACTATTACTCAACTAAAATATGTTTTGGCTGTAGCCGAACATAAAAATTTTACTCTTGCTGCCGAAAAATGTTTTGTAACGCAACCAACATTGAGCATGCAAATTCAAAAAATTGAAGAAGAATTAAGTATTCAAATATTTGACAGAACAAAAAAGCCAATTCAGCTGACAGATATTGGACAGAAAATCGTCAGTCAGGCTAAAAATATTGTCAACGAAGCGAATCGCATTCAAGATATAGTAGAGCAACAAAAGGGATTTATTGGTGGCGAATTCAGATTAGGAATAATTCCAACAATCATGCCCACTCTATTGCCTATGTTCTTAAATAATTTTATTAAAAAGTATCCAAAAGTTAAACTCATTATTGAAGAGTTAAACACCGATGAAATTATTGTAAAATTAAAAAACGGAAAACTAGATGCCGCAATTGCAGCAACACCATTATTGGACGAAAAGATAAAGGAAATAGTCCTATATTTTGAACCATTTGTTGCTTACATTCCAGAGAATAATTCTATTTTCGAAAAAGAAGAGATCGAAATAACAGATCTTAACCTAAATGAGATCTTATTACTGCAAGACGGTCATTGTTTTCGAGATGGAATTTTAAATTTATGCAAAAGCCAAAACGAAGGTGATCAAAAACCTTTTCAAATTGAAAGTGGGAGCTTTGAAACTTTAATTAAACTCGCCGATGAAGGATTGGGTACAACATTACTTCCTTATTTACATACTTTGGATTTAAAGGAGAAAGATAAGCTGAAATTGAGGCATTTTAAAGAACCGAAACCAGCTCGAGAAGTAAGTTTAATTTATCCAAAAAGCGAATTAAAAATTCAAATTATTGATGCTTTAAGAAGCACCATTGCAGGAATTGTAAAAGGAGCTATTGTTTTCCAAAATGTTCAAATTGTAAGTCCGCTTTCAAAAAAATAATAAAATAAAAGGAACTGCAATAGTTCCTTTTTTTTGAGGGTGATTTGGGTAAAATTTCCTTATATAAAGATCAAGCATGGTTGAAGATCAGGTTTTTCTGTTGTAAAAAACAAAAGCCACTTCTTCAAATGCTCAAGCTCATAAGGTAATAGATTTTTAACTGCTTTTTTGAGTTCTTTAGTAAAAAGCACAGGATCAAAACTCACTCTTTCGAGTACCATTTTTGTGTAATCATAAATCATTCTGGACATAACAAAAAGGTTTAAAATTAATTAATAAGCTCTGTCAAAAATATTAAAACATTTTAAATATACAATCAAAAAAATCCTTTAAATACATAAAAGATCGCTATAAAGCACAAAATTACAATTAAAAAAAGAAAAAACTTACGTGATATTTTTTGCAATCGAAATTATATTTTTAAAATTGACATAAAAAAAGGAACTTATATTTAGTTCCTTTTTTGTTATCTATTGATTTACAATTAATAAGCATTGTTTTAATTCTGGCTTTTCATTTGTGAAACTAAACAACCACTCTCTTAACCGATCCAGTTCGAACGGTAACAATGTTCTAACTGCTTTTTCTAATTCCTTACAAAATAAGACGGGATCAAAACTCACTCTTTCAAGCACTGATTTGGTGTAATCAAACATTATTTGTGACATAATATATTATAATTTTGAGGATTAAATTTTGGTTTTAACATGTAGTAAATATACTGTATTTTTTATATACAAATCACATCTTTAACAAAGAATTTTTCTATTAGAAATCTTGCTTTAAAAAAAATATTTTTGCAAAAAAATCACTTTTTTGCCCTAAACATCTCTCTCTTTCCTGGCGGTCCTGCAAGTTTTTCAACAGTGAATCCAACGGACATCATACTTCGCTTGATTACACCTCTAGCAGCATAGGTAACCAGTATTCCATTTGGTTTAAGTGCATCATACATCCTCTTAAAAATTTCAGTACTCCATAACTCCGGCTGCACGCGATAACCAAACGCATCAAAGTAAATTAAGTCAAATTGCTCAATATCATCAATTTCCTGAAAAAATTGTTTTCTTTTAGTTAAGGAAAAATCTTCCGATATTTTAATTTTTTCTTCCCAACTTGCTAAATGCATTCTGTCGAAAACAGCTTCCAAATCTAAGGCATCTAATTCAGCCACATAATTCATTGCCCCCAATTCCTCCGCAGATATTGGATATGCCTCTACCCCAACATAATCAATAATCTGTCCTAATTTTTTAGATTCCAAATACGTTATAAAAGTGTTCAAACCCGTCCCAAAACCAATTTCTAAAATCGAAACACTTTTATCTGGAAACAAAGCCAGTCCATTTTTTATAAAAACATGTTTTGCTTCTTGAATTGCTCCATGTTTAGAGTGGTAGCACTCGTCCCATTCTTTAAGATGAATCGTTGTAGATCCATCGAGCGTTTGAATAATTTCTCTTTCCAAAATATTTTTTTAAAGTATTTTATATTGTTTAAAACCAATTACTTTTCAAAATTAATTAAAACTATACCGTATAGCTATCTAAATTTAATGTTTTTTTATATAATTCACAGAAATTAGGACTAAAAATTGGAGAAATTATAACTATAAATAAATCACAAGCAAATGGTTTAATTAATGTGATTTAATCAAGGATTTATCTGATTTTTACCTAATTTTGTAAATAATATTCATTTAGTAAAAATTCACAATTTTTAACAACATGTGTATTAATTATAAAAATATTTTCTTAAAACAATACCTATTATGAGTGCAACTCAAACTAACAAAATAGAAGTAATAAAAGCTTTAACTTCAAAATTAAATGAAGTTGATTTTGAAAACTTAAGCTTTGGATCTGTTTTTACAGATCATTTATTTGAATGTGATTTTAAAAATGGCGAATGGCAAAAACCGGTCATTAAGCCTTATGCTCCTTTTTTATTAGATCCATCAGCAAAAGTTTTTCATTACGGACAAGCTATTTTTGAAGGAATGAAAGCATATAAAGATGAACAGGATGATGTTTGGCTTTTTAGACCTAGAGAAAACTACAAACGTTTCAACACTTCGGCGGTAAGAATGGCAATGCCAGAAGTTCCCGAGTCAATTTTCATGGATGGGCTTAATCAATTGCTACAATTAGATTCTGAATGGGTAAAAAAAGGAAAAGGAAATACAATGTATATTCGACCATTTATGATTGCCACTGGTTTTGGGGTTATCGCAAATCCATCTGATGAATATAAATTTATGATTATACTTTCGCCAGCAAAATCATATTATTCGGGTGAAGTAAAAGTATTAATTGCTGAACATTTCAGTAGAGCTGCAAATGGTGGAATTGGTGCTGCAAAAGCTGCAGGAAATTATGCGGCTCAGTTTTATCCAACAAATCTAGCTAACAAAGAAGGTTTTCAGCAAGTAATCTGGACAGATGATGCTACTCATACAAAACTGGAAGAAGCAGGAACAATGAATGTCTTTTTTAGAATAAATGACACTTTATTAACAGCTCCTGTAAGCGAGAGAATTCTTGATGGTATTACTAGAAAGAGTCTTATTGATATGGCAAAAAAACAAGGAATTGAAGTAGAAGTTCGTCCGGTGTTGGTATCAGAACTTGTAGAAGCATCTAAAAATGGTTCTTTAAAAGAAATTTTTGGAGCTGGAACTGCCGCAGTTGTTAATCCTATAATTGGTTATTCGTATCAAGACGTTTATTATGAACTCCCAAAAATAGAAAATTCATTCGCATTACAACTTAAAGAACAATTGACAAACATTCAGCATAAACTTGCTGAAGATACGTTTGGTTGGACTGTTAAAGTTTAGATAGTAGATTGCAGATTGCTAAAAATCCCAATTGCTGATGCAATTGGGATTTTTATTTTAAAGATAACTTAGAACTATCAATTGTTAATGTAACATTATTAACTAACCCAGTAACTTAGAAAAATCAGGTTTAAAGTAATGTGGTCCTTTAAGAACTTTACCGTCTTCGCGATATATAGGATTTCCATCTTCGCCTAATTTACTCATATTACTACGTTGAATTTCATCAAAAACTGCTTCAATTTTATGTTGTAATCCGTGCTCTATAATTGTACCACATAGAATATACATCATATCGCCCAATGCATCAGCAATTTCGACTAAGTCATTATTTTGAACAGCTTCGAGATATTCTTCATTCTCTTCCTTCATCAAGTTATAACGAAGTACATTTTTGACTTCACCTAAATTGGCAATCGGACTTTCGCTATGTCCTATTCTAAATGCGGTGTGAAATTCCTTTACAGCGTTGATTTGCTTTTGCATGGTTTTTAAATATTGATTTGAAACGGAAAATTAACAACTATTTCTAAACTATTGTCTAAATTTGCCAAAAAAATATTTATCATGTTTAGTCAAGGTCAATTAGTATTTGCAGTTTGTTTTTTTATAGTTTTTGTCATAATAATGATTTTTGCTTACCGCAAAGATGCTAATTTGCACAAAATTTTTTATAAAGGAAATTACAAAGTCTTAATAGGTTTTCTTATTTTTATTGCACTCTTATTTGTGATTAAAGTCTATTTCAAACATTAACACTGTCTATTATAAAAAAGAAAAACGCCCATAAATATTGGGCGTTTTTTAGTTTATAATGTACTTTAAATTTTAATTTTCTAAAGGTAGGAAACCAAAATCTTTAGAATATTCCAACATTTGGTGCGCAAATGTTTTTGGTTGTATTACCTCTATTGATATAATCTCCCCTTTTGCATCCACTTTAGGAACTAGCAATGGGTTAACAAAACCACTGTAGGGAGCATCTGTAAATTGTTTATTGCGTTCTAACACTTCGGCATGAATTTTTTGATCTACTTTTACACCATAGTTTTCAACCAACGCCTTTCCTGCTTCGTAGTCTCCTTCTGACTTTATACGTTGCACTTCTTTTAATAACTGACCAAATAAATCATGCAATTTTGCATAATCTGTAATATTAAAATATGTTTTTCCGTTACGACTAATCATCTCAATAACATTATCCTTTTTTCCTTTTTCATACACCCAAGCACTTACCCATTGACGGTTTCTCATGTGAGCTTCTTCAATATTAGCACCAAGATCTAAACGAACAAGCTGCGTCATCAAACCATTTCTGATGTAACTATCGTAACATTGCATTCCTAATTCTTGCCAGTTATGTACTAAACCAAGCTCTTGAATTTTAGAATCGTATAAATAGTATAATCCCACCAAATCTGCTCTACCTTCTTCTAAAGTTGAAGCGTAACTTTTTAAGGTTTCTTTTGGAGTTCCAACACCTTCATTAATTTGACCTGAAGCGTGACCAACTACTTCATGCAAAGAAGTATGTAACTTACCACCTAAGTCAGCGTATTTCATAGCCAATCGTATTTCTTCTTCGTCATTTGCGAATTCTTGCAATCTTCCTTTTCCTCCCGCTTTTGAATAAGCATCTATAATGTTACCCAATGAAACTGATTTTGAACCATATTCCGCTCGGATCCAGTCTGCATTTGGAAGATTCACTCCAATTGGGGTACTCGGAGAAGAATCTCCAGATTCACCAGCAACGATAACTGTTTTATAGGAAACTCCAACTACGTTTTTCTTTTTATGTTGCGGTGTTAGCGGAGAATTGTCTTCAAACCATTGTGCATTTTTAGACACCACTTCCATTTTTTTTGACATGTCAAAATCTTTGATTTGAACAACACCTTCATAAGACCCTCTATAGCCCAAGGGATCATTATAAACCTCGATAAAACCATTTATGTAATCAATATTACCTTCTGTCGCCTGCAACCAAGCGATATTATAATCGTCCCAAGTTTTTAAACTTCCTGTTTTATAAAATTCGATTAACAAGCCTAATGCGTCTCCTTGTTTCTTGTTTTCGGCAACCGTTTTTGCTTTTTCCAACCAGTAAATAATTTTATCGATAACCTTACCGTACATTCCGTTACTTTTCCAAACTTTTTCTTCTAATTGTCCTTTTGAGTTACGAATCAATTTAGAATTCAAACCGTAAGAATACGGTTTTTTAGGATCTGGACTCGCTTTCTTCGCATAAAAATCTTCTACTTGTTTATGAGAAATTCCTTTGTCATAAAAATTAATTGCAGAGCCTTCTACCAAGCCTTTTGCTTCATCAAGATTTACTTTTTTAGAATCTACATCATTAAAAAGTATTTCGGTAATTTTTGATGATAAGTTCGTTTTAGTAGCTTTTAACAGTACATCAAAATAAGCTGCTGAAAATGCAGGCTTAATTTTTTCATTTGAGTAATGATGGTGAATACCATTCGAGAACCAAACTCTTTTTAAATAAATCTCAAAATTTTTCCAATCAACTGTATTTTTATCTCCTTTATAATTTTGGTAGACATTTTCTAAAGCTTTTCTAATTTGCAAATTGTATTTATAATTTTGATCCCACATTATATCACGACCTGAAGTACCAGCTTGTGTAAGATAGTATACTAATTTCTGCTCCTTTAGAGTTAAATTCTCCCATCCTGGGACTTGATAACGCAAAACTTTAATATCTGAAAATTGTTCTACAAAGGGATCAAAAGATTCTTTATTGTCAGTTTTAATAGTTCCTGTTTTGTCACTTTGCGCAGTACAAATAACAGAAACTGCAACGGTCATAAAAAACCCCGCAATTTTATTTAATTTCATTATTATTAATTTTAAAGTGTTAAATAAATAAATCTTCAACAAATATACATATTCTTTAAATAAATAATAATCATGACTGACAAAAATAACATAAAACGCACCGTAATTTTCTCCAAAATGACACGTATACAATCACTTAAATCAAAAGTAAGTGCATTTTAAAAAATAGAGGTACGATCGGTACTATTAACTCACAATTCATTGATAATTTAATAGTACTTATTACAAAATGCTAATAAAATTCCTAACTTTACAACTGAAAAAACAATTCGATCTATTATGAAAATCATTAAATATCTTTTTCTTCTTGCGCTTTTAAGTTTAGTTACATTTACCATATTTGTTACGACACAAAAAGGACAATTTACGGTACAAAGCAGTCAAATAATTAATTCCTCTAAGGCAATTGTTTTTAACTATGTTAATGATTATAAAAACTGGGAGAAATTTAGTCCTTGGATTTCTTCTGATCCTAAAATTAATCTAAACTATTCTGCTGTATCTATTGGTGCAGGGAGTACTTTATCTTGGGAGGGAATAAATAACAGCGGAGATATCGAAACCTTATATACAAAAGGTACGGACACAATTGTGCAAAAGATGGACTTTGATGGAGATGTTTCTGATGTTACATGGATATTCAAAGACACATTAGGAGGAACAAAGGTAACTTGGATCTCAAAAGGTAAAAAGGATTTCTTTCAAAAAATGAACATGTTATTACATGGTAATTCTAAAAATGGCACTACTAAAATATACGATAAATCGTTAGCCAATTTAAACAAATCACTGGATTATGAGAATAATACTTATGATATACTTGTAAATGGAGTGGTAAACAAAACAGAAACCTACTATTTGAGACAATCGTTTACCAGCAAAATATCTGACATTACTAGGAACGCTAATGTAGTTTTTAATAAATTAATTACTTTTTGCAACCAAAATAAAATCGAGATGAATGGTAAACCATTTGTAATTTATAAAACCTATGATTCTGCTAATGACCTAGCAAAAGTATCGTTCTGCGTACCTATAAAGAATGAAATTTTAACAAGTGCTGGAAGTGATATTTTAGCTGGAAAATTGTTATCATTTGATGCGGTAAAAACAACTTTAAAAGGAAATTATACCTATAATAAAAAAGCGCTGGATAAATCTCTTGACTATTTTACGACTAACGCTATTATTGCAGATCCTTCTTTTTCTCATCTAGAAATATATACCGTTGGAAAAAAAGACACCAAAAGTCCGTCTAAGTGGGTAACTGAAATTTATTATCCAATTAAACCAAAACCAATTCCCGCAGTATACAAACCAAGAGTAAATGATACTGTTCCAGTTGCGACTCCTCCAAGAAGCGAAAAAGAAAGTAAGTCTGAATTTTAATATTTTAGAGTAGAGTAAACCTTTTCTCGTATTTGCAGTCCTAACTAATAAATATTGACTTTGCAGGAAGAAACGGAATTCATTATCGCTTTATTGAACCCACAAACGCAAAACCAAGCGTTTCAAAAACTCTTGCACGATTATCAAAAACCACTTTACAATCACATTCGTAACATTGTTATAAGCCACGATGACGCAGATGATGTTTTGCAAAACACATTTATGAAAGTATTTCAAAATCTAAAAAAATTTAAGGGCGAAAGCAAATTATTTTCCTGGATGTATCGTATTGCTACTAATGAAGCACTTACTTTTTTAAAACAAAAAGCAAAAAAAAGTGGAATTTCATCAGTAGAATTACAAAATAAAGCAATTGACAATCTACAGGCCGATGTATTTTTTGATGGAAACGAAATGCAGATTAAATTACAAAAAGCGATCGCAATATTACCCGAGAAACAACAATTGGTTTTTAAAATGAAATATTTTGAAGATCTTAAATACGAAGAAATATCCAGTATTTTAGGTACATCTGTTGGCGCATTAAAGGCTTCTTACCACCATGCTGTAAAAAAAATTGAAGCTTTTGTAACCTCAAGTTAAACCTTTTAGATAAAATTGAGTCAAATATATATTATGAAAACATTCAACTTAATTAACGAACCAAAAATAGCTGCAGGATTTAAAACTCCTGACAATTACTTTGAAAATTTTTCAGCAAAGCTGACTCAAAAATTACAGGAATCAACTACTGAAGAAACAAAGGTCATCCCTCTTTTTAGAAAAAGGAAAAATATTCTAATGGCTGTTGCTGCAATTTTAGTATTAGCGCTAATGACCCCCATTGTTTATCAGGAAAATACAAAAAATAAAGAGTTAGACGAAGCAACTTTAGAAAATTATTTGGCAGAGCAAACTAATTTGAATCAAGAGGAATTGATTAGAGGAATTGATCCGAAAAACAGCAAAATAATTGCTGACACAAAAGATCTGGAAACCCAAGTGCTCGAAGATATTTTAGCTTCTAATCCAAATTTAGAAAATCTACTTATTGAGAACTAACTCAAACACCGACACAAAACACAATATAAAAAAAAACACTATGAACATAACGAAATTATTCACACTATTGTTTGTATTCTCCTCTTTACATTTCTATGCTCAAGACGACAGTTTTAGAGAGAAAAAGCAGCAAATAAAAGCTATGAAGGTGGCTTTTATAACGGGCGAACTGAATCTTACATCAAGTGAAGCTGAAAAATTTTGGCCTATTTACAACACTTTTGATGAGAAACAGTTCGAATTAAGACATCAAAAGATGAGAGGGTACTACAAAAAAATACAAGACACGGAATTTGATAAACTAACAGAAAAAGAGGCAAATGTACTTTTAAATCAAATTCAAGATAGTGAAGAACAACTATTCGATTTAAGAATGAAATTTACAGCTAATCTAAAGGAAATTCTACCTTCTGTAAAAATATTACGTTTGAAAAAAGCAGAGGAGGATTTTAACAGAAAGCTTCTAAAACAATATAAAAACAAGGGTGCAAAATAATAGTTTTTATTAATTCGATGAAATTCCCATTTTACACATTGTTTGTAAAATGGGATTTTTATTTAAATCGAATTCGGATCATTTTACCGTTTCCTGCTGCAATTGCGGTATTCTCATCTATAAACCGAATCGTAAACAAACTAGGATCTTTTATAAACTGAGTCCAATTTAGACCATTATCTGCAGAGTAGTACAATCCTGATGATCCAACAACTACGATTCCTTTTGCTTTGCTATTAGGTACATATTGCACGCAGGAAGCATAACCAAAACCTTGATTATTGGCTATTGTCTGCCAAGTTTTACCTCCGTCATTTGTGACTGCTTTATTATCAAAATTTTGATTTAAAACTTCGTAGTTTCCACCAGCTACAAAACCATTTCTTGCATCATAAAAATCAGCTGTGAAAATACCTGTCATTTGTTTCCCTTGAGCAATTGGCGTTTCATAAGTACTCCAGGAATCTCCTTTATCGCCAGAATAAAAAACTCTAGCTTTTTTTCCTCCCGAAACGATCCAAGTATCCTTTCCTTTTACTATTATATTCGTATTGCTTGCTGCGAAATGGGCTTCGCCTTCAGCAACTTCAGGTAGCTTGCTTGCTGCTATTTTATTCCAAGTAAAACCACCATCGGTTGTTTTTAAAACACAGAGCGTATTCGTTGTAGGATCGCCAATCGCAATTCCTTCTTTGTTATTCCAGAACTTCATGCTATCATAAAACACCTTTTCATTACTTTCTTTATAGACTAACTTGCTTTGTTTGCCATCTTTAGAAATTTGATATAATAAGGCAGGATTCGCCACACTAAGTACATATATGTAAGCATCGGTTTTGGCAATACTTCTAAATTCAATAGTCAAAGTATCTTGCAAAGTCTTATTTTCAAATTTTATATTTGTTTTTAAATCATAAAAACCAAATCTATTTCTATTTCCTGCGTACCAAATTTTATCGTTATCTAAAACAATTGCTCTGATACTTATCTTTTCCTGAAAAAGAGTATCGATTTCAACAGCTGTAAAAACAGTTGAAGCAATTTTATTTTTATTTAAATCTTGTGCTGTAGCAAAGTGTAATCCATTAAAAAGCAATAAACTAAAAAATATTTTATTCATCATAATACGCTATTTTTTCCCAAATATATACTTTTATTTAGTATCCATTATTAATACTTAAAATTTTCGGCACAGTTGTTGGTTACTTGATAATAACAAACAATTAATTTAAAAAGCCATGAAAACAAAATTACAATTAGCCGCCGTTATTGCTATCGTTTTTGCCTTTCAAATGAGTGCACAAAATAGAGCTGTCTTAAATGCCATGAATTCAGATATTAGCGATAATCTTGATTTAACTGCAGTATCGTCAATTTTTGGAGAATCCCAGGACTTAAATGATTTTGAAAGACGTTTGAATGATCCTCAGTTTCAAGTTTCCAATCTAGACTTAAATAACGATAACCGTGTTGACTATTTAAGAGTGATAGAGTCCGTAGAAAGAAGAACACACGTAATTATTATACAATCTGTTCTTGGTGCCGATTTGTACCAAGATGTCGCAACAATAGAAATAGAAAAAAATAAACACAATAAAGTTTCGGTCCAAATTGTTGGAAATGAATATATATATGGACAAAACTATATCTACGAGCCAATATATGTAAGTACGCCAAAACTTTATGTAAACTTTTGGACAAATTATTACCGTCCCTATTATTCCAGCTGGACATGGAATTATTATCCTACTTTCTATGTTGCATGGAACCCCTATCCTGTTTACAGATACAGAGAAAATGTTTACGGTTGCGTTAACACCTACAACACATACAATTATGTAAATTATAGAAAATGTTATAGAGCACCTGCGATTTACACTTCTTACAGTCGAAACAGCTATGAACGAAGATATCCAGAATATGCGTTTGCAAGAAGAAACAGCACCTATTCAAACCGTTATGAAATGAATCAAAAAAGGTATACTACTAGCAATGAATATAGAGGTAATGTTTCTTATTCTAATAACAATTCAAGAAGAAGCAGTAATTATAGTAACACCGCAAGAGAATATTCTCAAAACAGAACAAATACTTCAAGAGGAACAAACGCTCCAATTGAATATAAAGCAGACAACACTCCGAACAGAACAAACACCCAGAGAGTAGCAAATGGAAATTCAAATGATTATAAAAGAGACTACGATCAAACTAGAGGCAGCTCAACGCGAGAAGTAGCAGTGGAAAGAAAGGAATCTCCAAGAGACAACAATCAAAACAGGTCAAACACTTCAAGAGATAACTACAGTCAAAAAGAGTATTCTCAAAACACGAATAACGCTACAAGAGAAAATAATAGCCAAAGAACCTCGTCACAACGAAACAATTCTCAAAATAGAAGCAATACCTCGAGAGAAAACAATATACAAAGATCTGATTCACATAGAAATAGTGAGAACACATCTAGAGGTAGTACGAGAAGAATTTAATTTAAATTTAAAAATGAAAAAGAGGCTAAATAGTAACATATTTCGTCTCTTTTATTATTTTAATAAATAAGTTCTTTTTTATTATTGAAATATAGTAAATTTGAAAACTTTTTAAAAAATATAAATGAGCATTTCGCACAAAGATCTCCACAGCAAGTTAACTTTAGGTGGTTTATTAGTTTCTTTAGGAATAATTTATGGAGACATTGGTACCTCTCCATTATATGTAATGAAAGCCATTCTTGGTAATTACGTAATAAATGCCGATGTTATTTTAGGCGGTATCTCTTGTGTTTTCTGGACTCTCACATTGCAAACTACTTTAAAGTACGTTATTATCACATTAAGTGCTGATAATCATGGCGAAGGCGGAATATTTGCTTTGTACGCCTTGGTCAAAAAAACCAAAATAAAATGGCTAATTGTCCCCGCAATAATTGGTGGAAGTGCGTTACTGGCAGATGGTATAATTACCCCTCCAATATCAGTATCTTCAGCCGTAGAAGGGATGAGAACCTATTATCCTCATATTGAAACAGTACCTATTGTAATTGGCATATTATTCGTCTTATTTACAATTCAGCAATTTGGAACCAAATTAGTTGGTAAGTTTTTTGCACCAATGATGCTTATATGGTTTGCAATGTTAGCCGTGCTTGGAGCCTATCAAATCTCCATGAATCCAGAAGTATTCAAAGCAATTAACCCTTACTATGGATATCGATTATTACAAGTACATCCAGAAGGTTTTTTTGTTCTCGGTTTCGTTTTTCTTTGTACAACTGGAGCAGAGGCTTTGTATTCTGACATGGGCCACTGTGGTAGAAAAAATATTAGAATCAGCTGGATTTTCGTAAAAATTGCTTTAGTTCTAAATTACTTTGGACAGGCAGCTTATTTACTGAACCAACAAGGATCGACATTGCAGCGATTAGGAGGTGATTACGCAAACCCATTTTATTTAATAATGCCAGAATGGTTCAAGCCTTTCGGTATTATAATTGCTACCATGGCAGCGGTAATAGCATCACAAGCCCTTATATCTGGATCATTTACTTTGATAAATGAAGCAATGCGATTAAGTTTTTGGCCAAAAGTAAAAATTAAATATCCTACAGAGTTAAAGGGGCAATTGTATATTCCTTCTATAAACTGGTTATTATTTATTGGTTGTGTTGGTATTGTCTTACATTTTGAAGAGTCTAGCAATATGGAACATGCTTATGGACTAGCTATCGTATTATGTATGATAATGACTACAATTTTACTTAATTTTTATCTAATAATGAAAAGAGTAAAATGGTACTTATTTGTACCATTAATCACGGTTTACTTAGCAATAGAATTCAGTTTTTTAGCAGCAAATATCACTAAGTTTTCTCAAGGTGGTTATGTTACTATATTAATAGCTAGTATTTTAATAGGGATTATGACGATTTGGTATCGCGCCAAACAAATTAATAAAAGCTATACAAAATTTGTAAAAATTGATGATTACAAAAAAGTGCTTGGTGAATTAAGTGCCGATTTGTCTATTCCGAAATACGCTACACACTTAGTTTACATGACTAATGCAAATCGTAGTGATGAAATAGAGGAAAGAGTAATGTTCTCTATCTTACAAAAAAGACCAAAAAGAGCCGATATCTACTGGTTTGTACATGTTAATATTTTATCCGAGCCTTATAAAACAGAATACAAAGTAAGGGAGATTCTTCAAGATGATTTGTATAGAGTTGATTTTAATCTAGGATTTAGAGAACCAACCAAAATAAACTTAATGTTTAGAGAAGTAATTAAGGACATGGTGAAAAATGGTGAAGTAGATATTACTAGTAGATATGAGTCCCTAAACAAAAACAATATAATTGGCGATTTTAAATTCGTATTATCTGAGAAATTCTTATCCCCTGATAGCGAATTATTATGGCACGAAAAATTAATTATGAATTCGTACTTTCTAATTAAAAAACTAAGTCTATCCGAAGAAAGTGCTTTTGGACTGGACAGTAGTTCGGTAAAAATAGAGAAATTCCCAATGGTGCTTCATCCCCCAGGAAAAGTAGGCTTGACAAGAATACATTAAAAAATAAAATACATCAAAAAAAACACTGTTTTTAAGCAGTGTTTTTTTTTGATTAAAATATAAAACTAAGATTAATCTAGAAATAGTACCTTTGCACTTCAATTATTTAAAATGAGATTACATAGAAATTTAGTTTACACCACTATTGATGCTCTTAATGCTATTTTCAACGAAGGAGAATATGCAGACAAAGTCGTAGCAAGATCCCTAAAAAAAGACAAACGTTGGGGAAGCTCAGATAGAAAATTCGTTGCCGAAACCATCTACGAAATCGTACGTTGGAAAAGATTATACGCAGAAATTGCCGAAGTAAAAGAGCCATTCGACAGAGAAAATCTGTGGAGAATGTTCTCTGTTTGGGCCGTTTTAAGAGGTTATCCTATCCCAGATTGGAAACAATTAGAAGGTACTCCAGAAAGAAAAATAAAAGGACGCTTTGATGAACTTTCAAAAGTACGAGCCTTAAAAGAGTCTATCCCAGATTGGATGGATGAATTGGGTGTAAAAGAATTAGGTGAAAAAGTTTGGGCTACCGAAATTGCCGCCCAAAACCAACCTGCAAAAGTAATTTTAAGAGTAAATACGCTTAAAACCACTAAAGAAAACTTAAGATCTATTTTGATGGATTTAAACATCGAAACAGAATTCCTGAAAGACCAACCAGATGCTTTAGTACTTAAAGAAAGAGCCAATGTTTTCTTGACAGATGCTTTTAAACTAGGATATTTCGAAGTACAAGATGCAAACTCACAACTAGTAGCTCATTTTCTTGATGTAAAACCTGGAATGAGAGTTGTAGATACTTGTGCTGGAGCTGGTGGAAAAACACTTCATATAGCTGCCTTGATGGAAAACAAAGGACAATTAATTGCAATGGATTTATATGAAAGTAAACTAAAGCAATTAAAAATTAGAGCCAAAAGAGATGGTGCGTTTAATATTGAATACCGTATTATAGAATCAACAAAAGTCATCAAAAAACTCCACGAAAGAGCTGACCGTGTTTTAATTGATGCTCCCTGCAGTGGTTTAGGTGTTTTAAAGAGAAATCCTGATGCTAAGTGGAAACTAAAACCAGAGTTTATTGATAATATTCGAAAAGTCCAATCGGAGGTTTTAGAAAGCTATTCTAAAATTGTAAAACCAGGCGGAAAGTTAGTATACGCGACTTGCTCTATTCTACCTTCTGAAAATCAAGAGCAAATTGCTCGTTTCTTGACAACAGATATTGGTAAACAATTCAACTTTATAAAAGATCAAAAAATACTAGCTTCAGAGTCTGGTTTTGATGGTTTTTATATGGCATTGCTAGAACGAAAAGAATAAAAATTCAAAATTCAGTTACAATTTCAAAAATCAATGACAATTGTAAACTGCAATAAAAAACTCCAATTTCAAATTAGAAATTGGAGTTTTTTTTATAAGTATTTTTTTTGAAATTGAATTTTGAAATTGCTATTGAATTTTCACTAGTCGTTCATCGAAATCAAAAACTCATCATTATTTTTGGTCTTTTTAAAACGATCATTTATAAAATCCATTGCTTCTACTGGATTCATATCCGAAAGGTATTTTCGCATAATCCACATTCTTTGCAATGTCTTTGGATCTAGCAACATATCATCACGTCTTGTACTTGAAGATGTTAAATCGATAGCAGGAAAAATACGTTTGTTTGCGATTTTTCTATCCAATTGTAATTCCATATTACCGGTTCCTTTGAATTCTTCAAAGATAACTTCATCCATTTTAGAACCAGTTTCTGTAAGTGCAGTAGCTATAATACTCAACGAACCTCCATTCTCTACGTTACGTGCGGCTCCAAAAAAGCGTTTTGGTTTTTGCAATGCATTGGCATCCACACCACCACTTAACACTTTACCAGACGCAGGCTGAACTGTATTATAAGCTCTTGCTAAACGCGTTATTGAATCTAAAAGAATTACAACATCATGACCACATTCTACCAATCTTTTTGCTTTTTCAAGAACAATATTCGCGATTTTAACGTGCTCTTGAGGCTCTCTATCAAATGTTGATGCAATTACTTCTCCACGAACACTTCTTTGCATATCAGTAACCTCTTCTGGTCGCTCATCAATTAACAAAACGATAAGGTAAACTTCGGGATGGTTAGCCGCAATTGCATTGGCTATTTCCTTAAGCAACATTGTTTTACCCGTTTTCGGTTGCGCCACAATCATACCACGTTGTCCTTTTCCTATTGGCGAAAATAAATCGATAATTCGGGTTGAAATGGTACTTTGCTTCTCCGCTAATCTAAATTTTTCTGATGGAAAAACTGGAGTTAAATGCTCGAAAGATACTCTGTCACGAACTACTTGAGGATCATGTCCGTTTATTTTTAAAACTCTAACCAAAGGGAAAAATTTTTCTCCTTCTTTAGGAGGGCGAACTACACCTTTTACCGTATCACCTGTTTTTAAACCAAACAATCGTACTTGTGATGTAGATAAATAGATGTCATCTGGTGAAGCCAAATAATTATAATCTGAGGAACGCAAGAAACCATATCCGTCTGGCATCATTTCTAAAACACCTTCACTTTCTATTATACCATCAAATTCAAAATCTGAATCTTTAAAATTATTTTTTTTATTTTTAAAGTTTGGATTTGGATTGGTGTTACCGTTTTGATTTGGATTAGAATTTCCGTTGTGGTTTGGAACTTTTTTATTTAATTGATTGGGATTTATCTTTTTACCAGACAAAACCGACTCTTCTGCAACGTCAACAACATCATTGGAGACAACTTCTGAAGATGATTCATCACTCTTTGTTGCTTCTTTTAATGCTTCTTTCTCTTTCTGCAAAGCCATTTTCTTCTCATAAGCAGACTTGCTGAACTTGACGATTTTACCTTCTTTCTTTTCTGAGACTGCAGCTTTTTTTGTTCCTATTTGTGCTTCTACATTGTCCTTAGAATTATCTGTGTTATCAAACAACACTTCTTGAATTCCTTCTTTAACCACTGATGAAACAGAAGCGACTTTTGTAGTGGTACTTTTTTTAACAGGTGCCATTCGAGCTCTTTTGGGCTTATCATCTTCTGATATGCCTTCTGATGCTGATTTAACAACTGCAGCTTGATGTTCTAAAATTTGACTAATTAAAGTATCTTTTTTTACACCGTTAAATTTAATGGTTTTAGCTGTTTTAGCTATTTCTTGAAGCTCAGAAAGCTTCATTTCTTTTAATGCAGAAATATCAAACATGAATGTTCTAGTTGTTTAATTAATTTGGAGATGTTGCGCAAGATTTTTAGGTAGTATCTTATATTTAAATAGACCGCAGTATGAAGTGCTTACGGAATTATATTGCAATAATACAAATAAATTTTATCATACAATAGTATTTCTTAAAAAGATACTATATTTTTGTAAAACATTTTTAGAACATGATACAAAGAATTCAAACTATATATTTATTTCTAACTTTCATTACCGTAGGGGTTTTACCATACGTTTTCCCACTGTGGGTTTTAAATGATGGTAAAGATTATTTTTTTATGCAAAGTCAGATATTTGTTATTCTGCTTGGCTTAAGCACTGCTATTACCGTTTTTAGCATAATATCATTTAAAAAAAGACAAACTCAATTTGTTATTAACAGATTGAATATCATATTAAATTTGATTTTATTAGGATTGTTTGTATATCATTCACTAAATATATCTGGAGAAACAGTTCTTGTTTCAGAGAAAGGTATTGGGATGTTTCTACCTATCTTGGCAATCATATTATTAGTTTTAGCTAATAAGGCCATTAAGAAGGATGAAGATCTTGTAAAATCTGTGGATCGATTGAGGTAAACCTATAAAATTAATTTATTAATGTGCGAAGAAAACCCGACTGAAATAGTTCGGGTTTTTTTACATAAAAAAATCTATTTATTAATGAAAAAGACTCGCTTCAAAGCCTTTTTTTCATAAATTTGAGTACAGTTAGAAAACATGACAAAAAACATTAGAATACATCTTGCAGATGATCACCAAATAATTATTCACGGAATTCAGACGCTACTTCATACTGTACCTAATTTTGAAGTTGTAGGTCATTCCTTGAACGGAACAACTGTTTTTGATGATGTTACAAAAAACAAAGCCGATATTCTTGTTTTGGATATTAGTATGCCTGAAAAAGACGGAATCGAAGTTGTAAAAGAATTTGCCGAAAAGGGTTTTCCTTGTAAAGTGATTATTCTTTCTAGTTATGATGATTTAAAACTAATTCATGAGATAATGGCGCTGGGTGTAACTGGATATTTGACCAAACAATGTGCAGGGAAAAATATTATTGAAGCGGTTCATGCCGTTTCAAATGGCGAAGAATATTTTTGCGAAACTATTCGAGAAAAAATATTTACCAACGCCACAAAAAATAATCCAAAATTAAAAGCTTATAAGCCGATTGTCAATCCTTTATTGACAGAACGTGAAATTGAAATCATTATACTAATTGCTCTTGAGTACAGTACTAAAGAAATTAGTGAACAGCTTTTTATAAGTATTAATACCGTGGAGACTCACAGGAAAAATATTATGAAAAAGCTAAAAGCAAAAAATACCGTAGGAATTGTTAAGTATGCGATGAACAATCATTTAGTAATATCTTAATTTAAAAATCGTTATACTACTTTATAAACTGTGGCAAACTGCAAATGTCTTTTGGCTTAAAACCAACTTGTTTAAGTTTGCGTGAAAAATTACCAAAAATTCACAAACAAACTCAACTATCAAAATAGTTAAATTTGCAAATTTGGGGGTTGAAAATTTTAGAACACAAAGTTATAAAGTTCTAAAACAATTTTCACTTTATGTGAAGACATGATAGTATTTATTATAAAACTATACCAAGTACGTTTTTATATGGTTCAAAGTCGATTTCTATTTTTACTGCTTCTTACACTTCTAAACTTTAGTAGTGTGACACTCTTTGCTCAAAAAAAGGTATTATCAATAGAAAAAATAAAAGTATTATTAAACAATGCTCAAATTGAACTAGAAAGTGGCAAATTTGAGAAATCACTTCTAAATTCCAGAATTGCTTTAGAACAATCTATAGAACTTAAAAATAGTGATTTAATTGCCACTGCTTACTTAATTATTGGAGGAAATTTCGATGACTTAATTGAGCCCGAAAAAGCATTGTATTATTATAACTTAGGACTATCTCATGCAAACAAAACATATAATAGCAGTTTAAAAAATCAGTTTTACAATAATTTAGGGAATATCTATAATTTTGATAAAAAGCAATTCGATAAAGGAATTTATTATTACAAAAAATCGTTGCATTTTAGCAGCAAAGTCCTCGACAGAAAGCAAATATTTGTCACAAAATTAAACATTGCTTGGGCTTATTTTGATATTGAAAAATATGAAGAAGGACTTCCCTATCTTGAATATGTCAATAAATACGAAATCATCGATGGCGATAATTCGACAATTGTCGCAGTCAACATGTTAAATGGCATGTACTCCAGTTTCAAAAATGACATTGAAAAAACAAATTATTATTTTAATAAAGCTATAGAGCAAGGAAGTTTAGGGTACCAAAAATCGGATTTATCATACTCTTATTTTTATTATTCTAATTTCCTTTATAAAATCGGCGATTATAAAAAAGCGTTTGTAAATTTAAGTCTTTACAAAAAGATATCCGAAGAACAAAATCTTGCAGACAACCTGTATAAAGCAAATGCAGTGGGAATTGATCTCGAAATCGATAAATACAAAAGACAGATTGACAAAATCGAGTCTGAATTTAAACTAAAGCAAGAGCACCTACTTACCGAGCAATCTAGAACTAAAAAAATAGTTGCCTTCGTTATTCTACTTTTGCTAAGTACGGTTGTGTTTTTCTATTTTATCATTCAAACTATTCGTTTAAAAGAAAAAAACAAACGCAACGCCATTCAAAGTTACATTCACCAAAATATTATAAATGCTTCTATTGATGGACAAGAATTAGAGCGGAAAAAAATTGCCGCCTTCTTGCATGATACAATTAGTTCTTTACTCTCATCAGCTGGTTTGCATCTTAATGTATTTACAGCACAAAGCCAAACACAACCCGAAGAAATAGTAAAAACGAAATCAATACTGCAAGAAGCTTACAACCAAATTCACAATTTATCAGTCGAATTAATGCCTTCCCTACTCGTCCGGTTTGGTTTACTTTTCGCATTGGACGATTTTTGTGAAAAAAACTCGAATACCAATAGTAAGATCAAGTTAAACACCTCTTTATCAATCAAAAAAAGATACAATGAAGAGTGCGAACTAAAACTTTATTTTATAATTACAGAATTAATAAACAACATTATAAAGCATAGTGACTCGAGCGAAGCTTCTATCTCCTTTGAAGAAATTGGCAGCGAGTTATTGGTAATAATCACAGATAATGGAAAAGGTTTTAATACTTCGATGAATGAACTTACTGAAGGCTTTGGTATCAGTCAAATTCGAACAAGAATTAAAAAACTAAAAGGAGAATTTAAAATCAATTCTTTACTTAATGAAGGAACAACGGTTACTTTAAAAATACCTATTTTAAATTATTAACTACCCTTTTTTTTCAATCTCTACAATTTCTAAATCTTTTATTTTATCGCCATCAATTACAAAACGAAGCATCGTTCTTACCTGATGAAATCCACTTTTCCCTGCTGCACCTGGATTCATATGCAGCAAATTATTTTTCTTATCAAAAATCACTTTTAGAATATGAGAATGCCCGCAAATAAAAAGTTTTGGCGGATTTAGTGCCATCTCACTTTTTAATGAAGGATTGTATTTTCCGGGATAACCGCCAATGTGCGTCATCCAAACGTCTACTCTTTCACAAAAAAATCGATTGTGCAAAGGAAATTCTAATCGCGCTTTCGCATCATCAATGTTTCCATACACACACCGCAAGGGTTTCAGGGCTTTTATAGTATCAGTGACAATCAAATCGCCAATATCTCCCGCATGCCAAACCTCATCGGCTTGATTAACGTATTTAAGTATTGTGTCATCAATATGACTGTGCGTATCGGAAAGGAGAAGAATTTTTTTCATGTCTTTTGGAGCTTATTCCTGCTATACGCTTGTATCTTTTTATTTTTAAAGAAAAAATAAAAAGGATATCTCTGCTATCAGGGCTAGTTATGATAGCTATGGGAATTCAACAAAAATAAACATTCTATTTTTAAATAAAAATAGCTTTGCATTCCAAAAACTTTGCTCGAAAGCATATTCACGACAAAAAAATTAATAAGTATCTTTGTAATTATAAATGAACATGTGATTTCAGTCCTAAAAATCTAAAATCTAAAATCTAAAATTCAACCTTGAGGTATTTTATAAAATTAGCATACAATGGCACACACTATCACGGTTGGCAATACCAACCCAATGCAGCTACTGTACAAGAAACCATGAACAAAGCATTTTCGGTTATTCTAAATACCGAGATTAGCCTTATGGGCGCAGGTCGCACCGACACTGGAGTTCACGCCAAGGAAATGTATGCACATTTTGATTTTGAAATTCTATTTGACATTCCTAGCACACTACACAAGCTCAACTCTTTTTTACCAAAAGACATAGTTGTTTATGTTATTTTGCCTGTCGCAGATGATGCACATACGCGTTTTGATGCTACAAAAAGAACCTATGAATACCATATAAATACATTTAAAGATCCTTTTCTTCAAGAACAAAGCTGGTACTTTCATCAAAAACTAAATGTAGATTTGATGAATCAAGCTGCCAAATCATTATTAAATCATACCGATTTTCAGTGTTTTTCTAAAGTCAATACCGATGTAAATACCTTTGATTGTAGTATATTTGAAGCCCATTGGAAAGAAGAAAAGGACACATTAATTTTTACCATATCGGCCAATCGATTTTTAAGAAATATGGTTCGGTCAATTGTAGGGACACTCATTAATATTGGGTTGCATAAAATCACTTTAGATGATTTTGAAAACATTATAAAAAGCAAGAATAGAGACAAAGCTGGTTTTTCGGTTCCGGCTCATGGTTTATATTTAACCAAAATAGAATACGATTATATTTAAGAATCAAAAAATATAAAAAAGCTAAAAAAATTTAAAATTCAAAATTTTTCAAAAATTAGGACTTCCTTTTTTTCGTTATTTTCTTTTTTTTAAATTTTTTTGCTTTTTCAAATACTACTATGAAAGCAAAAGCATTTGATACCCGATTATTCAAGAGAATACTAAAATATACCAAACCGTACCGTTGGCGATTTAACGGAGTGATTATTTTTGCCATATCATTATCTGTTTTTGCAGCACTTCGTCCCTATTTGCTAAAACAAACGGTTGATGGTTACATACAGACGAGAGATCAATATGGACTTTTGCTCTATGTTACTCTTATGGGATTCGTTTTACTGCTCGAAGTTTTCTCTCAATTTTACTTTGTGTTTTGGGCAAACTGGCTTGGGCAAGATATTGTGAAAGATATTCGTGTAAAACTGTTTCAACATATTTTGAGTTTTCGAATGAAATATTTTGACCTCGTTCCTGTTGGTCAGCTAGTAACTCGATCCGTATCGGATATTGAAGCAATTGCTCGAATTTTTAGTCAAGGATTATTTATGATTATAAGCGACTTGATGAAAATGTTTGTCGTGCTTATCTTTATGTTTTATATGAACTGGAAACTGACATGGATTGTTATTGTTGCTATGCCAATTTTAGTTTTTATTACACGAATTTTTCAACGAAAGATGCAGGTTGCATTTGAAGAAGTGCGGACTCAAATTGCTAACATGAACTCCTTTGTTCAGGAAAGAGTAACGGGTATGAAAATTGTACAACTATTTCATCGCGAGTCTATTGAGGCAGAAAAATTTAAAATCATCAATGACAAACATAAGAAAGCATGGATAAAAACGATTTTATACAACTCCATTTTCTTTCCTATTGCCGACATTATTTCGTCGCTAACACTTGGATTCATTGTACTATACGGAGGATTTCACATAATAGGAGGCGATAATTCAACGACTTTTGGAGATTTGTTCTCCTACACCATGTTCATTGCAATGTTGTTTAACCCATTGCGACAAATTGCAGATAAATTTAATGAGATGCAACTGGGTATGATTGCTGCTAATCGTGTTTTTGAAATTCTAGATACGCAAGATCAAATACAAGATACTGGAATTATTGAAGCACCAATTTTTAAGGGAGACATCCGCTTTGAAGGTGTTCGATTTTCTTATATTCCGGATGAAGAAGTCATTAAAGGAATTGATCTAGAAGTAAAAGCTGGACAAACTATTGCGATTGTGGGTTCGACAGGTGCAGGAAAATCGACTATTATTAATTTACTGAATCGTTTTTATGAGATCAACAGCGGTTCCATTTTAATAGACAATCATAATATAGAGGAGTATACTTTGGGGTCACTACGCAAGCAAATAGCGGTAGTGCTGCAGGATGTTTTTCTTTTTGCCGATACCATTTACAACAATATTACACTTAATAATTCTGAAATTACAAGAGATCAGGTTGTGACTGCAGCCAAAAAAATAGGCGTTCATGATTTCATTATGAGCCTGCCGGATAATTATGATTTTGATGTTAAGGAACGTGGTGTCATGTTATCCTCTGGACAAAGACAACTTATTGCTTTTCTAAGATCGTACGTGAGTAATCCGAGTATTCTTATTCTTGACGAGGCAACTTCCTCTATAGACACCTATTCCGAAGAACTAATTCAACGTGCTACGGAGACCGTTACTACAGGAAGAACATCTATTGTTATTGCACACCGTTTGGCTACGATTGTAAATGCTGATAAAATTGTAGTTATGGACAAAGGTTTAATTGTTGAACAAGGAACACATCAAGAACTAGTAACTAAGACCGATGGATATTACAAGAACCTCTATGATTCACAATTTTCAGTGGCTAATTAAGATCGAAAAACTAAAATTATAAGTTTTCGAATTGTAACTAATTCAACACAATTCTAAAAAAATTCTTAAATAAAGGAGGAAATCTAGCTTTGAATGTAAATTTGACTACTTTTGAACATCCAAATTCAAACGCAAATGCCACAAATTAGAGTATATCCTAACGAAGAATTCAAAGAGATAGAAGTTGATCCTAGCATGCAACTTCGATATGCCATTTCGAACAAAGGACGATTAGTTAGTTTTTCTGATGAAATCCAAAACGGACGTTTGTTAAAAGGAAGTATAACAGATGGTTATGCAATCTTTCGTTATAAAGTTAGAAAAGAAGGTAAACTTTGCCATCGCTATTTCTTTTTTTACAAGTTAGTTGCACAATATTTTATTCCTAAACAATCTGAGGAACAAACATATGTACTTCATTTGGATTATGTTAGAAATAATGATGATATAAAGAATTTGAGATGGGCGACTAGAGCCGAAATGCTAGCTCATAGTCAAAAGAGTCCACATGTGATTCAGTCCCAAAAAAATCTAGTCGCACATAATTTACAAGCCGATGGTAAAAAATTAACAACGACTAAAGTAATGCTAATTAAAAAAATGTTAGCAAGACCTGAGCAAAAAACACGTCTTAAAATGATCGCTAAACAATTTGGAGTTAGTGAAATGCAAATTAGACGCATTGCAAGTGGCGAAAATTGGGGGCATATTAAGGTTTAATATAGTCTTAGTTACCCAATCTAAAAATCGAAATATTAGATTCTTATTTCCAAAATCAGCAATTACTATCTGTTAATTTGCTACTGTTTTTTAGCGTCTTACATATTTATCCTAATGAGTATTCATTAAGCGATTAGAAGTAAGAAGTAATCCAAGTCAAAGAAAATCCACTTTTCTACAAAATCCTGTGAAATATGCTTTTTACAGTGCTGATTCTGTAAAATTTTTAATCCTCTTTTAAAATAAATCCTTAAATTCGCAATCTCAAATAAATAGAAAAAAGAGGAAAATGAGTTTCACAATTACAACCCTCATTTTTGGTATTCAATATTAAAAAATAATAAAATGAAATACGATATTATAGTTTTAGGAAGTGGACCTGGAGGATATGTTACTGCAATTAGGGCCTCACAATTAGGTTTTAAAGTAGCAGTTGTAGAAAAAGAAAACCTTGGTGGTGTATGTTTAAACTGGGGATGTATTCCAACAAAAGCATTACTAAAATCAGCTCAAGTTTTTGATTATTTAAAACATGCTTCAGATTACGGACTAACTGTAAAAGAATTCGATAAAGATTTTTCTGCTGTTGTACAACGTAGTCGTAGTGTTGCAGACGGAATGAGCAAAGGCGTTCAATTCTTGATGAAAAAAAACAAAATTGACGTAATTGAAGGTTTTGGAAAGCTAAAAGCTGGAAAAAAATTGGATGTTACTGATAAAGACAATAAAGTAACAGAATACAGTGCTGATCACATTATTATTGCTACTGGAGCTCGCTCTCGTGAGTTACCAAATTTACCACAAGATGGTGTAAAAGTTATTGGATACCGTCAAGCAATGACAATGCCATCACAACCAAAATCAATGATCATCGTTGGTTCTGGAGCAATTGGAGTGGAGTTCGCCCATTTCTATAACTCAATGGGAACGGATGTGACTATTGTAGAATTTATGCCAAATATAGTTCCTGTAGAAGATGAAGATATCTCTAAACAAATGGAGCGTTCTTTGAAAAAAGCAGGTATCAAAATAATGACTAACTCTTCTGTTGAGCGTATTGACACTACTGGAGCTGGAGTAAAAGCATTCGTTAAAACGGCAAAAGGTGAAGAAGTTCTAGAAGCGGATATTTTGTTATCAGCTGTTGGTATCAAAACGAACATCGAAAATATTGGCTTAGAAGAAGTCGGTATTGCTACTGATAAAGATAAAATCATAGTAAACGCTTTCAATGCAACTAATATCCCAGGATATTACGCAATTGGAGATATCACTCCAGGTCAGGCATTAGCGCACGTAGCTTCTGCCGAAGGAATCAATTGTGTGGAGAGAATTGCAGGATTGCACGTTGATCCTATCGATTACGGAAACGTTCCTGGTTGTACGTATGCAACTCCAGAAATTGCTTCTGTAGGACTGACTGAAAAACAAGCAAAAGAAAAAGGATACGAATTAAAAATTGGTAAATTCCCATTCTCAGCTTCAGGAAAAGCAAAAGCAGCTGGAACTCCAGACGGTTTTGTAAAAGTAATTTTTGATGCAAAATATGGCGAATGGTTAGGTTGTCACATGATTGGTGCTGGTGTTACTGATATGATTGCAGAAGCCGTTGTAGCTCGTAAACTAGAAACTACAGGACACGAAATCCTTAAATCAATTCACCCGCACCCAACAATGAGTGAAGCGGTAATGGAAGCTGTTGCTGATGCTTATGGGGAAGTAATTCATTTGTAATTTCCACCAAGTAATATAATTTAGAAACCCCTATTTGAGTTCATCAAGTTGGGGTTTTTCTTTAAACTATAATTACCTACTACTTTTCTGTTTCTAAAATCTAAGCTTGCACATAACAATTTCTATTTTATCTTTACAAAAAACTAAATTAAAATGCTACACAACAACATACTTGAAACTATTGGCAATACACCTCATGTAAAAATCAATAAACTATTTGGACCCACCGCAAATGTGTGGGTAAAACTAGAGAAAACAAATCCTGGCGCTAGCATAAAAGATAGAATAGCTTTGTCGATGATCGAAGATGCAGAACAAAAAGGACTAATAAAAAATGGAAGTACCATAATAGAAGCTACATCTGGAAACACTGGAATAGGTTTAGCCATGGTTGCAGCTGTAAAAGGCTATAAATTAATCTTAGTTATGCCCGACTCTATGTCTGTAGAGAGACGTCGATTAATGAGCATTTATGGAGCCGAATTTGTACTCACGCCTCGCGAACTAGGAATGAAAGGAGCCCTAGAAAAAGCAACAGAACTAATCTCCCAAATTCCAAATTCTTGGTCTCCATTGCAATTTGAAAACCAAGCAAATATTGATATTCACAAAACAACTACCGCGCAAGAAATCATAAGTGCTTTTCCTGACGGATTGGATTATCTAATTACAGGAGTGGGAAGTGGCGGACATATCACAGGCTGTGCCGAAATCTTAAAACAACATTTCCCAAAAATAAAAGTGTTCGCTGTAGAACCAGAAGCATCGGCTGTAATAAGCGGTGGTGCGCCTGGTTCTCATCCGTTGCAAGGTTTAGGAGCTGGTTTTATACCAACCACTTTACATACTGAAATTCTCGATGGAACCATACAAATAAGCAAAGAGGAAGCATATGAATATACCAAAAGAGCGGCCAAAGAAGAAGGCATTCTTATCGGAGTTTCTTCTGGAGCTTCATTAGCTGCTGTTGCAAAAAAACTAAAAGAGATCCCAACTGGAGCAAAAGTACTTACCTTCTGCTACGATACAGGAGAACGCTATTTGAGTATTGAAGGCTTATTTGACTAAAAAAAAAGCATTCTAAATAAATAACCGATTTGTGAAAAGCAAGTCGGTTTTTTTTATTTGGGTATGTCCTTGTTGCAACCTATTTTTAGCAAGAATTAAAATTTAGGTAGCAACAAGGTCAGGCTATCCACTGTATTCCCAATTAACAAAAACTACGGCAAAAAAGCCTTGTTTTTCTAAATCGGGAGATGCCGCTCCTATCCTTCACACAAAAAAATACGAACTTTCTGTTTGCAGAGACACAGAGACATTCTTACCGCATTAGCCACAACTTCACTCACTATAAAAAAAATCATTTTTAATGTGTGAAGTTGTGGCAATTACTTTTAAGATTATTTCTAAATTTGAATAAATTGCCACACAAACTGCTTTTAACTTAAATCATTATGGATAAAGAAATTAAGGATGTCGACTGGGCCTATTTGAGAAGGTTCAAAGAAGAAAATGCACTACTTATAACCAAACCTTTCGAAGAAAACAGAATAGTTTTTTTTGGTGATTCTATTACGGCTGCATGGAAAACGTGCGACCTCAATTTCTTTGAAAATAACAAATACATTAATAGAGGCATCAATGGCCAAACGACCTCGCAAATGATCCTACGGTTTAAACCTGATGTGATCGAACTAAACCCTACAGTAGTAGTAATTTTGGCAGGAACGAATGACATAGCAGGAAATACAGGTCCTACAACTCTCGAAATTATTCTTGAAAATCTCATATCTATGTGTGAAATGGCAAAAACAAATGCTGTAAAAGTCATATTGTGCTCCCTCCTACCGGCCAATCAATATCCTTGGCGAAGCGGAATAGCGCCTGCAGATAAAATTGAAACACTGAATGCTATGATTCAACAGTATACCACAGAAAGTAGTATACTGTATATTGATTATTACACCTACATGGTAGGTAAAAAGAAAGAGTTGCGATCCCTATATTCTAATGATGGCGTGCATCCTAATCAAGAAGGATATAAAATAATGAAAATCATTTTCGAGCAATCAATCACGAATAACAAATAATGTGATATAATACTCAAAAAATAATCATTATGTTATATCGTTTTAAATCATCCTATTTCAGTACTAATAAACCCAATTCTTTAGCGAATAGTAGTTACTTTTTCTAAAAAACACCTTACTTTTATACTTTCATAAAAAACAATTCAATTTCATAATCATGACCAAAGATCTGATTGTCCAAAACATCAGTGCTCTAAAGAGTCACTTTTCTATAAATTACAGTATAAAGACAAAAACGGAAGCTTTTACCGAAAAATTATTTTACACTTTATTTGACTCTAATGCTCCTCTAACTGAAAGCATCGAATTACTTGAAAAACAATTTAAAGAAATAGCGGTAATTGCTTGCAAAAAATCGCAAAATACATGCGAAAGTGCGTGGGATCATTTTTTAGAAAAACTCCCTAGTGTTCTAGAAAACTTAAATAAAGATGCCGCTTACATATTAGAAAATGACCCCGCATCAAATGGCATTGAAGAAGTATATTTAGCCTATCCCGGCTTTTATGCTATTGCTATTTACAGATTGAGTCATGAATTATACCTTTTAGATCTATTACTTTTTTCCAGATTAATGAGTGAATATGCCCACCGCATCACAGGAACTGACATTCATGCTGGAGCATCGATTGCCTCTCCCTTTTTTATTGATCACGCGACAGGAATCGTGATAGGCGAAACCACAGTTATTGAGAAATATGTTAAAATATACCAAGGGGTAACACTAGGTGCATTGAGTGTGAGCAAGGAAATGAAAAATGCAAAAAGACATCCCACAGTAAAAAAAAATGTTTGTATTTATGCCAATGCTACCATACTAGGAGGAAATACTATCATTGGTGAGAATAGCATTGTTGGTGGAAATTCATGGGTGACTAAATCCATTCCAGCAGATTCCATTGTTTTGAATACAACTACAACTGACGTTAAAATAAAAGAGAAACACTAAAATGAAAGCTTATAAATTAGTAGAATTAATTGGGAATACGCCATTAGTAGAAAGCACCTGTTTAATAAAAAACAAAAATGTAAAACTATTACTAAAACTCGAAGGAAATAATCCTGGTGGAAGCGTAAAAGATCGTGCTGCTTACCAAATGATTTCGGCCGCTGTTGAAAGAGGGGACATCAAAAAAGGGGACAAGTTAATTGAGGCAACAAGTGGGAATACGGGAATTGCTTTAGCGATGATTGCACAATTATTTGGAATTGAAATCGAACTAGTTTTACCTGAAAACTCGACTGTAGAACGCACGCAAACTATGCGAGCTTATGGTGCTAAAGTAACCCTGACTCCTGCAAGTACTGGGATTATTGGCTCGCGTGATTACGCCGATAAAAAAGTTGCCGAAGGTGGTTATATCATGCTGAATCAGTTTGCAAATGATGACAATTGGAAAGCACACTACAAGACGACTGGACCAGAAATCTGGAATGACACTGATGGAACTGTAACACACTTCGTAGCGGCGATGGGAACGACAGGAACGATAATCGGCACTTCTACTTACTTGAAAGAAAAGAATCCAAATATTCAAATTATTGGTGCACAACCCAGTGATGGATCCCAAATTCCTGGGATTAGAAAATGGCCAAAAGAATATTTACCTAAAATTTATGATGCCTCAAAAGTAGACAAGACAATTGACGTTAGTGAGAAAGAAGCCCGAGAAATGACCAAGCGATTGGCTCAAGAAGAAGGTATTTTTGCTGGAATGAGTAGCGGAGGATCTGTGGCGGTAGCTATAAAAATTGCCAATCAATTAGAATCAGGGATGATTGTTGCTATCATTTGTGATCGGGGGGATCGTTATTTATCTTCGGATTTGTTTGATTAGATGAAAATTACTGAGTTGAAAGTAAAAATTCAATAAAAAATTTAATGATTCTCCGCAATCACTCATAATTAAGAGATTTGCTTTATCTTTATAAAAAAATCATTATGAATCTATTCAATTTTACCGCAAATTTCGAAAGTGAAGAGTCTTGTAGAAATCATTTTAAAGATGAAAGAGATAAAATT
>JBBSSR010000031.1:0-39103 GCA_038241955.1 Flavobacteriales bacterium
AGTACAAATGCTTCTGCGGAATCCTTTAATGCTAAAATAAAAGCCTTCAGAAATCAATTTAGAGGAGTCAGAAAAGTTGATTTCTTCCTATTTAGATTAACTAAGTTATTTGCTTAATCCCCAAGTTTTGTTCTTGATCCCAATTTATTCTCTTCTGCGATGTAAAGGTTTAATGATATACAACTGATTTTTGGTGGATATTTTAATTTTAAAAAAAAACACCAGTTTTTTGAGAGGGCACTGAAAAAGTCCATTAAAAGTAAAAAACGAGAAAAACCAAAAAAGAGCATAAACACTACTGTTTATGCTCTTTTTTATTATTTTAAGTCTTTATGATGTCAGAAAATCAAATTAGAGTTTAAAAAACAAACTACATAAAAACAAACCTTTATTTAAGCGATTTTTTTATGATTTTTTGAAAAGAGAGACTTTTTCAGTGCCCTCTTTTTTGACTAGTGCTTTTTTATATTTGTTTTAGTAATTTTCAAACTTTTAACTTTACTAAAACTTATTATTTACCTAATATCTTTTTAATTCCGTTTACTATTCCTAAAACTACTAGACCAATTACAAGTCCTAGAATAAATTCTTTTACAATAGAGGGTATTTGAGGTAGAAAGTGATGTAAAAAATCTATATTGTGGATAAAAATTCCTCCAGCTACAAGTAGCAAGGCTATAGTACCAATTACAGATAAACTTTTAATAACTAAAGGGAGTGCTTTTACAAGAATGTTTCCAATAGTTTTAGAGATGCTATTTTCTCGAGTACTTAACCCGATTAATTTATAGCCAAATTCATCCATTCTTACAATTACAGCTACAATGCCGTAAACGCCTATAGTAGCAAGTACTGCAATTATAGAAACTACAACTACCTGAGATAACAGTGGTTTCTCTAGAACAGTTCCTAGTGCAATAATTACAATCTCGACGGATAAGATAAAATCAGTTAGTATGGCCGATTTGACTTTATCTTTTTCGAGAGAAAGAATTTCTTCTTCTGTAAATGTTTGGTATGTAATTGTTGCTTTAGAATGATGGTGAGGAAATACAAATTCATATATTTTTTCGGCACCTTCATACGCCAAAAAAAGACCACCCAGCAGTAATATTATAATAATAGCCATAGGGAGGAAAGCACTCAGTAAAAACGCAATAGGTAATATGATTAATTTATTAAAGAAGGATCCTTTCGCAATTGCCCACAGCACGGGAATTTCTCTTGAAGATGCAAAGCCAGAAGCTTTTTCGGCATTAACAGCCAAATCATCACCTAAAATACCAGCAGTTTTTTTTGCTGCTACTTTACTCATTACTGCAACATCGTCCATGATTGCTGCGATATCATCTAATAATGCGAAAAAACCTGATGCCATTCGAAAATTTTTTAAACAAGGAGATCTAGCGTTATATAACTATCATCTCCGAATCTTAATTAATAATTGCTACTTAAAAAGGTGTACTTAATACATTTTGAGTACACTTTTATTTTTCATTTTTAAAAAAAAATGATTTGCTGCAAAAGTATTAATTTTAATGAAAATACAATGATCAAAAATACCTAATTATATACTAAATCTACTTTCGTTTTTCCGGACTAACTACTTCAGTTTTTAATTTTATGCACCACTTCGTTATAAAGATTGATACCAATGTTTTTAATGGTATTCGTATTTTTCGCTACTACATTTGCTACTGCAAATTGCAAAACTGTTCCTATGACCTTTTTAAAAGTGCTATCAGAATCATGTACCAAAAGTTTTTTCGAAATAAATCCTGTTCCTAGACCAATAATATCAGTAGCAATGTCACTTTTTATTTCAGGAGAGGTAGTAACTTCATGTAATAAACTTTTGATGAAGTTAATGGGTTTTACACTTTCATATGCAACATGAAATTGCTCTTTTAGTAGCGCTAAATCCGTATCATATTTCTGTTCTTGAAGAAGTATCAATTCATTTAATGAATCGGTCTCGTTTATCTTTTTCATATACTTTTTTGTTTCATCAATTGTTTAATAATAGAATTGCTAACAGGATATTTTAGCAATTTCTCGCGGAACACGTGAAAGAGGATAGCTAGTAGCATGTAAAAAGCACCAATTATAAAAAATCCGTAAAAAGTCTCACCTAAAAGATCTCCTATATAAAACGCTGCGCCAATGCTTATAATTACGACTGACAAAACAACTGTCATAACAACAATAAGTAATGAAAATAGTGATGAAACTATTTCCGCCGTCTTGTCTACGGCATTTAGCTGAAACAATTTTATAGTTGTTTTCGAATAATCTTCTGCTCGTTCAAAAAGCGTCGCGATTGGAGTTGAATTGTCAGTCATAATATTTTATTTAGAATTAATATTTTGATGTAGCATCGTTAATGTCGCTTTTTACATCTTTTTTCAATTCGTCAAATCTTGCTTTTCCTGTTTCAGCGAAATCTTTTGCACTTTCTTTCGCATGTTGCAATTTTTCTTTCATCGTGTCAGCAAGTTGATTGTATTTTGACTTTAAATCATCTGCACAATCACTTCCTCTGTCCATAATTTGCTGACGCGTTACTGAACCTTTTTCTGGTGCAAATAAAATTCCTAAAATTGCTCCTACTGCAAGACCCGCTGTTGCTCCTAATAATACTTTACCTGTACTCATAATGTTTGTTTTTAATTGTTGTTGTTTTTAATTTGATATTGAATGTTTATTTAATTTTTCACTATTTTAACTGCATTGACCTAAAAGCATATATAAAATTACAAAAACTAAAATAGTACCGAAGCATCCTCCGCCTAGTTTTTTTGCACCGTATCCTGCTAAAAGTCCTCTAAATATATTATTCATAATGCTTTGGTTTATGTTTGTATTGGTTTAAATTAGTTCCTGTACTAATTCGACGTTAATGGCTGTAATAGCAATTTTAACTAGTTTTTCATCTGCCATTTTTTCTTCTTGAAGAGTTGCACCTAATAATGCAACTGCTTTGTCTAATCCAAGAATTTGAGCAAATTGACAAAGAGATCTATAGGTTGCAATTTCATAATGTTCTACTTTTTGCGCTGCCAAAATAATTCCCGCGTCTCTCATGGATCCCCTATCATAGGATTTCATTATTTCGATACTTTCTTCGATTAAATCCTCCATCGCATCGCACTTTTTAGCGTAGGGCTCCTCGCCAACAATCTCAAAAACTTCTAGTAATCGTGCTACATGTTCGTCTGTTTCTTCAAGATGACTGTTTAAAGCCACAATTAGCTCGAGAGCAGATGCATTTTTAATCATTTTAGGAATAGCATTTGTCAAAGCTCTTTCAGCCCAAAATATATCTTTCAGTTCATTTTTAAATAACTGCATCAATTGGGATGACTGCATCGAAGAATGACTATTTTCTTCTGAAATTATACTTTTTGGATTTAGAGTACTATTCATAAAATTTGACATTAGATTGTAGCATAATTGCAACTATGTAAAGGTCATATTAATACTCTGAAATTGTTTTATAATACTTTTTGAAAAAGTTACAAGATTCCCATGTAGGATATATTTTGTCTAATTTCGGGATGAATATGGGAATGCTTGGCCTAATAAAAAGGTTTAAATTGCTGAGAACCTTAATATATTAAATGAAGTGTCTTGAAGATAGTTTCTGCTGCTAGTTAATATTATTAGGCAGCTGGAATGTAAATATTAAAGGTAGTGCCTTGGTTTATTTGGCTAGTTGCTGTAATAATTCCATGATGATTCTCAACTATCTTTCTAGCGATTGTTAGTCCAATACCAGTCCCGTCATAGGCACTTTTAGTATTTAAGCGTTGGAAAATTTCAAATATTTTATGCTTGAATTCAGGATCAAATCCGATTCCGTTATCAGTCACACTAATATGGTAATGGTCCATTTTTAGTTCATAATTATCCTTGTTTAAATGATTATACTTAATAAAATTACTCTGTATTATAATATGTGGTTTAACCTCTGGATTGCAAAATTTAAGTGAATTGCTAATTAGGTTTTGTAATAGTTGTCGAAATTGAAAAGGAATAATAGGAACCTCATTAAGTTGATGAACCTCTATGGTAGCTTGTTTTTCCTGCAATTCTTCTTTAAGAGATGCCATTACTTCTTGCACAATTTTATTAAGATTACTGATTTCAAATTTTCGTTCAGTAACATTTGTCCGAGAATAGGCTAGTAAATCATTTATTAATGTTTGCATGTGTAACGCTGAAAGATTGGTACGTTCTACATAATATCTACCTTTAGTAGATAAGTTATTGTACTCTTCATCTAGTATTCGAGCTGAGAAAGCTTGAATTTTTCGCAAAGGTTCTTGTAAATCGTGACTTGAAATGTAGGCAAAAGACTGTAACTCTTTGTTAATAATCAGTAATTCTGCAGCTCGCTTTTCCTTTTCTTCATTTTGATAAGCGAGTTCTTTATTTGCAATTACTAATTCTGCAGCACGTTTTTCTTTTTCAATGTTTTGAAATGCTAATTCTTTATTCGCAATAATCAATTCTGCAGCCCGTTTCTCTTTCTCAATAACCTGCACTGCCAATTCTTTATTAGCAATAATTACTTCTGCTGCTCGGTCTTCTTTTTCTTGGTTCTGGTACGCCAATTCGGTAATAGCGATAGCCAGTTCTGCAGCTCGATTCTCCTTTTCTTTATTTTGAAACGCAAGCTCTTTATTTGCAATTACCAATTCTGCAGCCCGTTCCTCTTTTTTGATCACTTGAACTGCTAGTTCTTTATTAGCAATTATTAACTCAGCTGCACGCTTTTCTTTTTCCTCATTTTGATAGGCCAATTCTTTATTGGCAATGATCAATTCAGCGGCTCGTTTTTCTTTTTCAATAACTTGCAGCGCTAATTCATTATTAGCAATTATTAGTTCAGCTGCTCGATCTTCCTTTTCCTGATTTTGATACGCTAATTCTATATTGGCAACAACCAGTTCCGCTGCACGCTTTTCTTTTTCAATGTTCTGGAAAGCAAGTTCTTTATTGGCAATTACTAGCTCATTCGCGCGCTTTTCTTTCTCACTAACCTGTAACGCTAACTCTATATTGGCGATTACAAATTCTGCTGCACGTTTTTCCTTCTCCTGATTTTGATAAGATAATTCTGCATTCGCCACAATAAGTTCCGCTGCGCGCTTTTCTTTTTCAATGTTTTGGAAGGCAAGCTCTTCATTGGCAATAATCAATTCGGCAGCCCGTTTTTCACGCTCAATAACTTGTAAGGCAAGTTGTTTATTGGCGATAATTAATTCTTCAGCATAATTATCTTGATCCTCAATTTGAAGAATATTATTTTCATCTGTAGGAAGCAAATTTTCACTCATTATCGCTAAATTTGGTTCAAAGATAGTAGAAGTAAAGTCATCTTTAGCAAATAGTAATAGAATGTTTTGCGATATTTGGTTTAATTTTTATTTTAGACTTAATGATTTGATATTCAGTTTACTTAAAAGCTATTTCTATTTCAGAATAACTTGTTTGTCTCTGAATTACAAATAAATAAGCAGTAAAAATCGTATTGGTATTTATCACTTTATCTACTTGTTTAATAAATAGGAAGGTGATTGCTTTTTAATTCTTTTAGTAGCGCTTTCGTTTTAAAAAAAAGCACCAATCTCTCGACTAGTGCTTTACATTACTTTATCACAGCTTTGGACTTTGTCAAAACTTTTTAAATGTATAATTTTTGCTTAATGCACCAACTCACTTTGATTTCTAAAAACTAATTCTCCATCAAAAGAATCCAATAATATAATACTATCTGTTTTGATGGTGTCAGCCAGGATTTCTTTAGATAATTTATTTAAAACTTCTCTTTGTATTACTCGCTTTACGGGTCTTGCTCCAAATTGTGGATCATACCCTTTTTGCGATAAATAAGCAATTGCTTCTGGAGTGGCATCCATCGTAATGCCTTGCAGTGCTAGCATTTTCGTTACGGATTTCAATTGCAGACCTACAATTCTTGAAATATTGGCACTTGTCAATGGTGTAAACATCACAATTTCGTCAATACGATTAATGAATTCGGGACGAACCGTTTGTTTTAATAGCGCTAAAACTTCCACTTTCGCAGCCTCGGTGGCAGCTTCAACACTCCCTTTTAGATTTTCGAATTTCTCCTGAATAATTTGGCTTCCCATATTCGAAGTCATAATGATAATCGTGTTTTTAAAATCAGCCAAACGTCCTTTGTTATCCGTTAAACGTCCTTCATCCAAAACCTGTAGCAAAATATTGAAGGTATCAGGATGTGCTTTTTCAATCTCATCCAACAAAATCACAGAATATGGTTTTCTACGCACGGCTTCGGTCAATTGCCCGCCTTCATCATAACCAACATATCCCGGAGGCGCGCCAACTAAGCGGCTCACACTATGACGTTCTTGATATTCGCTCATATCAATTCTTGTCATAGCATTTTCATCATCGAATAAATATTCCGCCAAAGCTTTTGCTAATTCGGTTTTACCAACTCCCGTAGTTCCAAGGAAAAGAAACGTTCCAACTGGTTTTTTCATATCCTGCAACCCGGCACGACTTCTTCGTACGGCATCACTCACAGCTTCGATAGCTTCTTCCTGACCAACTACTCTGCGGTGCAATTCCTCTTCTAGATGCAGCAGTTTTTCTCTTTCTCCTTGTAGCATTTTCATCACGGGAATTCCAGTCCATTTGGCTACTACCTCGGCAATGTCTTCTCGAGTTACTTCTTCTTTTATTAAGGAGCTTCCACCAGCTTGGTTTGACAGTAGTTCTTTGTGTAGAACATCTAATCGCTCTTGCGCCTCCTTAATTTTCCCATAGCGAATTTCTGCTACTTTTCCATAATCACCATCACGTTCTGCACGCTCGGCTTCGGATTTAAAGTCTTCGATCTCTGTTTTGATAGCTTGAATGTTATCTACTACATCTTTCTCCGATTTCCATTTGGCAAAAATTTCGTTTCGTTCTTCTTTAATGTTTGCTAAATCCAGTCCTAGGATTTTTAGTTTACTTTCGTCTTTCTCGCGTTTTATCGCTTCGATTTCAATTTCTAACTGCATAATTTTTCGATCCAAAACATCTAATTCTTCAGGCTTTGAATTGATCTCCATTCGAATTTTAGAAGCCGCTTCATCCATCAAATCAATTGCTTTGTCTGGAAGAAAACGGTTTGTAATATAACGTTGCGATAATTCGACAGCTGCAATAATAGCATCGTCTTTTATTTGTACTTTATGATGCGTTTCATATTTTTCTTTTATTCCACGAAGGATAGAAATAGCACTTTCAGTATCAGGTTCATCAATGATTATTTTCTGGAAACGTCGTTCGAGTGCTTTGTCTTTTTCGAAATATTTTTGATATTCGTCTAAAGTCGTTGCGCCAATTGCACGTAGTTCGCCACGCGCCAAGGCTGGTTTTAGAATATTAGCAGCATCCATAGCGCCTTCGCCACCGCCTGCGCCCACTAAAGTATGAATTTCATCAATAAACAAAACGATATCACCTTCGGCAGCGGTAACTTCTTTCACTACTGATTTCAAACGTTCTTCGAATTCCCCTTTGTACTTAGCTCCCGCAATTAAGGCACCCATATCTAGAGAAAATACAATTTTGTCTTTTAGATTATCAGGAACGTCACCATCAACAATTCGGTGCGCTAGTCCTTCGGCAATAGCAGTTTTACCAACACCTGGCTCACCTACTAACATTGGATTATTTTTAGTACGACGCGTCAAGATTTGCAAAACCCTACGAATTTCTTCGTCACGACCAATTACAGGATCCAGTTTTCCACTTTTGGCAAGTTCGTTTAGGTTTTTTGCATATTTGTTGAGAGAATTATAATTCTCTTCGGCAGAAGCAGAGGTTACTCTTTCGCCTTTGCGTAATTCTTCAATAGCCACTTTCAGTGCTTTTCCTGTTACGCCTTGATCTTTTAAAATCTGTGCAACTTTGCTTTTAGAATCGAAAATAGCTAGAATTAAATGCTCTACCGAAACGTATTCATCATTCATTTTTTTGGCAATGTTTTCGGCTTCGTTCAAAGTAGTGTTGGCAATCCTCGAAAGCTGAATTTCGCCTCCACTAACTTTTGGGAAACTCTGAATCGTGCTATCTAAAATTTGAAGAAACAAAGGCACATTGACGTTCAGTTTTTTCAGAATAAACGGAGCCACATTTTCATCTACCTCAAAAATAGCTTTAAAAATGTGTTCGTTTTCTATTTGTTGTTGACCCAAATTCTGAACCAACTGCTGAGAAAGCTGAATAGCTTCTTGCGACTTAATGGTAAATTTATTAATGTTCATGATCGAAGGTTTTATATTTTTTTATATCTTAAATAACTAACTTTGTAAAATAGGTATCAAATCATAGTCCACTATAAATTTACGGACAATTTGACGTTTTACCAATTATTTTCATCACTTTATAAAGACAAAACGACATAAAATTAGACACAATGAGTATATTTAATTCCCTATTTGGAAATTCCGACGAAAGTAAAGAGAGCACAAGTACCATTAATTGGATTCCGTTAACAGACTTAGCACAGCTAAATGAGATTGTTACAGCATCGAATGATAAGCCCGTTGCCATTTTTAAACACAGCACGCGTTGCAGCGTGAGCAGATTTGCATTGAAGCAATTTGAAAATAAATTTGACTCAGCCAATGCAGTAGATACTTATTTTTTAGATTTAATTGCGCACCGTGACATTTCGAATGAAATAGCGACTCGTTTTAATGTGCATCACCAGTCTCCACAATTAATACTAATTAAGAATGGGAAATCGGTTTATGATGTTTCTCATGATGCTATTGATGCAGTTGCATTGAAAGCAAAGATTTAGTACAACTATTTTTTTAAACCTATAAGTCCTGTAAATTTAAGCTTTCTCTGAGTGTTTGAGACAGTATTAAATAAACGTATATGACTTATATGTTTAAATAATAATTTGAGGAAGTATTCTAAAATTCTCCGCCAGAACCACCACCACTAAATCCTCCATCACCATATTCCATTGGAGAATCGACCACTTCTGTTTCTGGTTTGAGTCCGAATTGTGATGCCACAACTAGCGTTTGCAAATTTGAAAAAGCATTAGGGTCGCTAAAACGATCGACTTTAAAAGTGATTCCAGTTTCATTGAACTTCGTTTTCTTTATAGCAAAATAAGTAAGTGCAAATAGTACGAGTCCGCCTATGGTTAAAGCTACTTCTGGTGGCAAGACGTGATAGTAAGTTCTGAATGTAAAAAAGCTAAAGAAAAGAGCTAGAGAACCAATCCAGAGCATCATTCGATCTTTATTTTTTAAAGAAAAAAACAAGTACACTAAAGGAATCGCAAAGGTAAATATCCAAAAGAGAATCGCAAACGGAATTTCTGGACTCATTCCCTCAGCATAATATTCTTCCGAAAGGGTTGCGTTTAGTTCTCGTACTACAAAATAATTCCCCGCAAGATAAAATACAATAAGACAGAATGTTTTTACTACTTTAAGTCCGTTATAATAATAAGGAGAAGATAACTTATCGAGAGTTTTTGTAGCAATAAAATAGCAACAACCAGAAAGAAGTAATAGTACAAAAGGCAATATAGCTTTACCAATTATAAGATAATCGAATACCGCGTAAGCAATACTTCCTGTGATCCCAATACAAGCAAAAAGTGCCAATGACAGATTTAAATAGCGCAAATACGCAACACTTGATGCAATTGCCATCACGATAAGTACTGCTAGAAAGTTTGTCGAATAATTATGCTCAAATGTTAATCCTACTGCAGTCATTAAACAACCAATTCCGCCTAAAATAAAAGCGTCGTCTAAACCAAACCCAAAATGTTTTAGATTTTTAGACATAAATTCTTTTGTTCCAAAACCAATTAGTGCAAATAAATACAGAAAAAACAAATACGATCTTTCCATAGCGCCAATTGCAATAAGGGAGAGAAAACCGCAAATGGAAGAGTAAAGGAAACTACCCAGAATAAAAAATCCTATTCTAATAAAAATATTGTTCTGACTCTTAAGCTTCGGTAATCTAATGCTGAACGTTTTGTACTGTTCTGTAGTAATGAAGCCAGAATCTTTCAAGCGATGCGCTTCTTCATCTAAGTAAACGTTGTCTAAAAGTGTTTTATCGTATGCTATCATCAGTTGTATTTTTGTTGAAGTGTTTAATTAGTTTTATAAATCCAATAATGGATCCAATAAAATAAAAAGGGATTAGGAAAATAAAGACTTCGTAAAAGTCATCAAAATTAATAGCCTCCAATATCCTTACAAGAAAGATGTTTACACCAATATAACCGTATAAAATCGTGAAAATAAACAAAGAAGTAGATTGAATTTGGAAACTTAAATTATAAAAATAATAAGCAGCAATTCCTAAAACCAAGCCAGCAGGTAACCATAAATCATCGCATAAAGTCACCAAACAAGCAATCCCTACTAGATGTAACGAAAAAGTAAGATACACAAGACTGAAGTGTTTCTTTACGTTGATTTTGTTTGCATACAAAGACCAAAGCAGTAAAACTAAACCAAAAGCCAAACCAATGTAGCTCAAAGTTTGATTATTAAACATCTCGTTTTGAAAATAACGCTTCGGATCTACCGATAGCCCTAAATAAGCCGCCATTCCCGTAATTCCAATTGCCAATACGCTTTTATTATCAAAATAATAGGCGCAAAAGATACTAATAATTGTGGGAACTAAAGTTGCTAATCCATAATGAGTCCCAAAAGCTTCATATTGAAATTGCAAGTATCCTACAAAGGTACAGCTCAAAATAACGGCAGTAACCACCAAATAATCATAAAGCGGATTAGGAAAAGGAGCTTCCTCTTTGTTGAAACCTGGATGATTTTTAAAACAAAAATAAAAACAAGTCAAAGTCACAATTAATAATAATCCTAGTAAGGCTGTGTGCCCGATAGTGTCTATGTTTTGGTAAATCAAGATTCCAATTCCCGATGTAAACATCAGCATCGAAAGATAGAGTAAAAACTTCAGTTCGTTATGAACCGAAAACAAATGGAGACGACGATAGCTACTGACGGCTTCAAATTGTTCTTTTGTAATGTGATTTTGTTCAAAAAGCGTTTGTGTTGCTTGTTCTTCGAAATTCGCCATATTATTTATTTAAGATAGTTTCAAATATATAGAATTTTTTAGTAGTAATTAACCGTAAGTTCAATTTTAAAAAACACTATTTTTGAGTTATTATTTTGAAAACATTTTACTTAGAATAACAAAAAAAACCTAAAATCTTTAGTACATTACACTTTATGAAATGGTATTTTTGCAGTTACTTACTTTACTCTAATTACACTATCTTCGTATATAAATAATTTTTAATTGTGATTGACTTTTTCCTCATTTGTAAAAAAATAACTATTTTTAAGATACATTTTAAAAAATTAGTTTGTTAAGAAGAATATAAAAAAAAACCAATTTTTCTAAGCAGAAAAATTGGTTTCAATAATTTAATTCAATCAAAAATATTATTTTTGGATTTTTATATCCACGACAATTCTTGGATCGCCACCAATTCTATGAACCGATTTAACGTAAATTGCTCCTTTTTTACCAGCTGCATTTTTAAATAATACAATATGAGGAACATTGCTATCTGTGAATGAATTGTTATCGTCAGCAGCTATTTTGACAGCATCAAAATCAGAACTTTTATCTATTTTATTAAATTGCTCAACTGTCAAATCATCTTTTTGGTAATTGATATACATCGTTGTTGTTCCATTTTTAATTCCATATTCAGAATTGCTTGGACTAGTAAAGTAGTTTAGAGAAGAGCTGCCACTAGTAAAAACAATATCTATCTTCGGTAAAATTGCAGCATCAATTGCCGCTTTTTTATAAGACTTTCCTAACTCTGTAGAGAAAAATCGTGTCGCATTAAATCCTTCTGCTGGATCTAAAGAGAATGTAACATCAGTGAAGGTTTTAATAGTTGCACTGTTGTCTACTGGAGCTACATCAGATGGTGAATCGTCTTTTGAACAACTGTTAAGAGCTAGTAAGCTACAGCTTAAAAATAAAATAATTTTGTGATTTAATTTCATAATGAACTTTTTTAAAAACTTCAACGAAATTATATAATAATTTTTAATAAATATGATTTTAAATTATTAAAAGATAGTTTTTATTTGATCCTTTTTTTTTTATATATATTTAAAATATTGAGAATCAGTAAGGAATAATTTCGCTATAAATTAATTTGTGACTTTTACGTATTATTTCTAGCTAAAAAGCATTTTTCATTTTCTCTTTTATCTCATTCAAACACAAATTATTTATACTTCCTTCGTGAGTGTGTTTGGTTTCTTTTGGGGATTTGTAATTTCCATTTTCAAGTTGTTCAGCAACTGCTTTATAAGCATCTCTAAAAGGCATTCCAGCTACCACCATTTCGTTTAAAGTATCTACGGTAAACAAGTAATCGTATTTTTTATCATTTAATATTCCTTCTTTCACTTTAATATCTTTGATAGAAAAAATTGCAATATCCAAGCAAGCTTTCAAGTTTTGAATAGCAGGAAACAATCCTTCTTTTAACAATTGTAAATCTCTGTGATAACCACTTGGAAGGTTATTGGTGATTAAAGTAATTTCATAAGGCAAAGCTTGAATCTTATTGCATTTTCCGCGAATTAACTCGAAAACATCAGGATTTTTCTTGTGCGGCATAATGCTCGAACCTGTTGTTAAATGAGCAGGTAAGCCAATGAAATCAAAGTTCTGACTCATGTACAAACAAACATCCATTGAAAATTTAGCCAAAGTTGCTGCGACACTACTCATAGCAAAGGCAACTGTTTTCTCCGATTTGCCACGACTCATTTGTGCCGCAACCGAATTGTATTTTAAGGTTTCGAAACCCAATTCCTTGGTTGTAAAAGTTCTGTTGATAGGGAAGGAGCTTCCATAACCCGCAGCAGAACCTAGTGGATTTTGGTCTACAATTTTTAAAGCTGCGTTTAACATGGTGATATCATCAATCAAGGTTTCTGCGTATGCCGAAAACCACATTCCAAACGAGGAAGGCATAGCTATTTGCAAATGCGTATAACCAGGCAACAATACATTTTGGTATTTCTCTGCCGATTCCATCAGTAAATCAAATAAGGTTTTTACTTGCTCTTTCAATTCTTTCACAACATCTTTAAGGTATAAATTAACATCAACAAGAACTTGGTCATTACGAGAACGAGCCGTGTGGATTTTCTTTCCGGCATCGCCTAATTTTATAGTAAGTAAATATTCGATTTTAGAGTGAACATCTTCAAAACTATCTTCAATTTCGAAGTTTCCTTTTTCTACATCAACTATAATATCTTCTAAAGCCAAAACCAAAGAGTCTGTTTCAGCATTCGATAATAAGCCAATTTGACCCAACATCTTGGCATGAGCGATAGAACCTAAAGCATCGTATTTGGCCAAAACCAAATCTAATTCACGGTCGTTTCCAACGGTGAAATGCTCTATTTGTTTGTCAGTTGGTATTCCTTTTTCCCAAAGTTTCATAATTGTATTTTTTTGTTTCGCTAAGAGGCTCGGAGGTTACTCAGAGATCCGTAAAGTTTATTTTTTATTTATTCTTAAAATTTCTTGATCAAAATCAGACAGATAATTTTGGTCTTGAATTATTCTGAATTTATCAAACTCGGATTCTGCTTTTATTTTGGCTTCTAATTGCGTAATTTTTCCCTTGTCTAACAAAATTGGATAGTTTGAAAGCTGCAAAAAATTATTCAAGAACGTACTCCAATCGGCCATATTGATTAATAATTGTCGTTTTGCATTGTTTTCGGCCAAATCTAAATAAGCAGATACAATACGGTTTAATTCTTGAATATGGTTTTCACTCAAATAGTTTTTTGCAACTACTACATCCATTTTTTGAATTTTACCATCAGGAGCATCTTTCCAAGTGGTTAAACCCATATATAATTTAGTTGCATCAGCTTCGCTATAAATTATTTCGGCTGCCGTTTTTCCTGTAATTGCCCAATGTAACTTGTTTTGTACCGAAGCAAAAAAGGTTTTAGTTTCTAAAGCACTTTTGTCATAATCGGCAGCAAGAGCGTAGATATCGGTTATCTTTTGATAAAAGCGTCTTTCTGATGATCGTATTTCTCTAATTTTGCCTAATAATTCTTCGAAATAATCTTTGCCAAACGAATTGCCGTTTTTTAGCATTTCATCGTTTAAAACAAATCCTTTAATGATGAATTCTTTTAAGGTTTTGGTTGCCCAAATTCTAAATTGAGTAGCTTGTTTTGAGTTTACTCGATAACCAACGGCGATTATTACATCTAGATTGTAGAAATCTATTTCACGGCCTACGTCACGATTTCCTTCTTTTTGAACTATTCGAATTTTTCGAATAGTTCGAATTTTTTCTAATTCAGAATTTTTATAAATTTCTTTTAAGTGATAATTTGTAGTTGAAATTTCAACTCCAAATAATTCTGCAATAGCTTTTTGTGTTAACCAAAAACTTTCATCAATATAAGTAACTTCAATATTAATGTTCCTATGACTAGTTTGATAAAGTAATATTGGTTTTTGCATAGTTTTGTTTTTTTGTTTCGCAAAGATATCCAAAGGTTTCTCAGAGTTGCGAACTTTTTATTTTTTGCACAATTGATTTATTGCATTCGTATATTCTATTGTTATTGGTTTTCCACCAAGTTTTTTACATTCATTATAATATTTTAAAGCATTTTTACAGTCATTTTTTAAATAGTAACAGGCAGAAAGTTTAAATAATGTATTTTGATTTTTAGAATCTATTTTTAATGATTTTTCGAATAGATTTATTGCTATAGCTAAGTCATCAGCACCATTTTTTACTTGATAATTTGCCAAATATATTGATGCCTGATCAGTAATAATATTTGAATTTTGAGGGTTTAAAAGAAGGCCTTCATCATATTGTTGTAAAGCAGTAGCAAAATCTTGAAAAGTAAAATAAATTGCTCCAAAACCCCAAAAAACATTTTCGTTTTTTGGATCAAGAAGCCAAGCTTGATTGAAGCGATACATTGCGGTTTTTAAATCTCCTTTGTATAGATAATCAAAACCAAGTTTGACCAATAGTTCTGAACCTTTATATCGAGTCCCAGTTTTTGCAAAATAGTCTGAAATAAGCTCATTATCTGCTTTTATTTGTGCTTCAGTTTTTTGTGCATTACCATATTTTGGTTGGAGACGGATATTTGTTGTAGCTTCGGATTGCCACTCAGTATACGTCATTTGTTGTCCAAAGCCTACAAAAGAAATTAGTAATGTGACTATAGATGTTAGCTGTTTCATTTATGGTGATGTAAGTTTTAAATTCTTTTAGATGAAAATTAATTTTTTACTGTAACTCTAAAGCCGTAGCCCCGACAGTAGTGGCATCCTTTGCTTGCCTTCTTTAGGCAAGTAAAGATACAATGGATGGCAGGATTAGCTCCTGAAAAAATCCGTCAATATTTTGATATACAATTCAACTCCTTCTTCGATTTCATTTAGATAAATAAACTCGTCAGCGGAATGTGAACGTAGTGTTTCTCCGGGTCCAAGCTTTACAGATTGACAACTCAAAACGGATTGGTCGGAAAGGGTGGGAGAGCCATAAGTAGTTCTTCCCAAAGCGATTCCTGCTTGAACTAATCCATGAGAAATAGGAATTGACGAAGCGTTTAAATGCATCGAGCGTGGTGTAACTTCTGCTTTTACATTTGCTCTAACTGTTTCTAAAATTTCGATGTTGTTGTAGCAATCGTTCACTCGGATATCGACAACCAAATGACATTCGGCAGGAACTACATTGTGTTGTTTTCCTGCATCTATTTGTGTTACGGTCATTTTTACAGGACCTAAAACTTCTGAAATTTTATCGAATTGAAAGGTTTTGAACCATTCAATTACAGGCATTGCATTGTAAAGTGGATTATCGAGATTGATGTGTGCGGCATGACTTGCGGTACCTTTTACAATAACATCTAATATTAATAATCCTTTTTCGGCAACAGCCAATTGCATTAAAGTAGGTTCGCCAACTATGGCACAATCCAATTTGGGTAAAAGTTTTAATACACTGTTTAATCCTTTTTTTCCACTACTTTCTTCTTCTGCGGAAGCTACGATAACAATATTATAAGGTAGGTTTTCAGTAGTATAAAAATAAGTAAACGTAGCAAGCAAGGAAACTAAACATCCGCCAGCATCGTTACTGCCTAGACCAAATAATTTTCCGTCCTTTTCAATTGCTTCAAAAGGGTCATTTTTATACCCTTGATTGGGTTTTACAGTATCGTGATGCGAATTCAATAAAAGTGTGGGTTTGGTTTTATCAAAGTTTTTATTGAAAGCCCAAATGTTATTGTTTTCTCTTTTGAAAGGGATGTTGTTTTGAGTAAACCAATTTTCGATTAAAAGTGCGGTTTTATCTTCTTCGCTCGAAAAAGAAGGAGTCTGAATCAGCGATTTTAGTAACGCAATGGCTTCTTGTGTAAGAGTTGCTATGTTTTTCATCTAAACAAATTAATTTTATAATTTACCATATAAGACATTTAAGGTTATTTAAGTGATTGCTTGCAAATATCACAAACTTATATGTACTTATATTTCTTATATGGTTCAAAAAAGTGTTTTCTATAATTGAATTGTTGTGCAAATTACATCTTCATTTTGTAACATGCTGTGATGGCCAATTCTTATTTTCTGAACTCCTTTAGACAAGCTATTGAAACAATTGTCTAATTTAGGAATCATACCGGAATGAATCGAACCGTGGTCTTTTAATTTTGTGTAAAGCTCTGAATTCATTTGTTGAATTACCGAATCTTGATCTTCTACATCCGATAAAACTCCTGCTTTTTCGAAGCAATAATTCAAAGTTACTTCAAAAAATTCGGATACAGCGATTGCTAATTCACTAGCAATTGTATCTGCATTGGTATTTAATAACTGTCCTTTTTTATCGTGTGTTATGGCACAAAACACAGGAACAATTCCATTAGAAATTAAAATTTCTAACAAAGGTATATTTACTTTTTGCACATCACCAACAAAACCATAATCAATTGTTGGATGGTTTCTTTTTGTCGATTGAATCAAATTCCCATCAGCTCCCGAAAACCCCATAGCATTGGTGTTATTGGCTTGTAATTGTGCTACAATATTTTTGTTGATTTCACCTGCATAAATCATCACAACCACATCCAACATTGGTTGGTCAGTAATGCGACGACCATCAATCATTTGAGGCACTAATCCAATGCTTTTTGCCATTTTAGTAGCCGATTTTCCACCACCGTGAACTAGAATTTTATAGCCTTCAATCTTAGAGAAATCAACCAAAAATTCGGACAATTCTGTTGGATTATCAATGATGTTTCCACCGATTTTTATGATAGATAATTTTTTCATTTCTTTTTTTTTTAAGTTTCTAAGTTCATAAGGTTCTAAGTTATTAAGCTACAAACTTAGCCACTTAGTAGCTTTTTTTTACTTAGTAACTTCTTTCAATATTTTCTGCAAGACTAATTGTGCCGAGTACGTTCTATTATTCGCTTGTTCAATAACAATAGAATTTTCGCTATCAATTACGTCGTCTGCTACAATTACATTTCTTCTAACGGGCAAACAGTGCATAAATTTAGCATTGTTGGTTAATGCCATTTTTTCGGTAGTAACCATCCAGCTTGAGTCTGTGTTAGTAATTTGTCCATATTCGTTATAATTACTCCAGTTTTTGGTATAGATAAAATCGGCATTTTCGAAAGCTTTGTTTTGATCGTGTTCGATTTTAGAATCTTTGGTAATCTCAGGATTCAGTTCGTATCCTTTTGGATGTGTAATTACAAAATCCATTTCTTCTTGTTTTTGCATCATTTCTACAAATGAATTAGCTACAGCTTGAGGCAAAGCTCTAGGATGTGGTGCCCAACTTAAAACCACTTTGGGTCTGTGTTTGGTTTTGTGTTCTGCCATTGTAATAGCGTCTGCAAGGGATTGCAACGGATGTCCCGTAGCACTTTCCATATTTACAATAGGCACAGTAGCGTATTTCAAGAAACCTGAAATTACGGTTTCGGCATTGTCTTTTTGTTTGTCAACCAATTCTGCAAACGCTCTGATAGCAATAATGTCACCATATTGAGAAACTACTGCCGCTGCTTCTTTAATATGTTCTGAAGCGCCTTGATTCATGACTGTCCCGTCCTCAAATTCAAGTGTCCAACCTTCGCTACCAAAATTCATCACCATAACATTCATTCCTAAACTTATAGCTGCTTTTTGAGTACTCAAACGAGTTCTCAAACTAGAATTAAAAAACAACATCACTAACGTTTTGTTTTTGCCTAATTTTTTATTTTTAAGCGGATCTTTTTTAATTTTTAATGCTTGTTTCACCCATTTTTCGAGTGAATCAATGTCTTGTATAGATGTAAAGTTCATTTTTTATAGTTTATTCCTCTACGCAGCCCTCTCCGAAGGAAAGGGAGCCCAAACAGGCATAGGAGATTTAAATTTGTAATTAATATTTATAGCTCAACTCCCCCTTGGGGGTTCGGGGGATTACACAATCTTCGTAAAAGCTATTTCGTTCCTTAAAGCTTTCAACATAAAATTATCCTCGAGCCCATTGACAATCCAAGTTTCGATATTAGCTGCTTTGGCAATAGCTGCGGAGTCAATTTTAGACTGCATGCCACCCGTTCCGTGAGATGATTTTGAGTCCCCAATTTCCTTTTGCAACAGTGATAAATCGGTCACGAGTCTTATTGTTTCGGGCTGATCATCGCTTATTGACGATTTGGTATAAATCCCGTTAGTATTAGTTGCAATAATCAGAATATCAGCCTTTAAGAGCACGGCAGTTAATGCCGCTAGCTTATCATTATCTCCAAATTTAATTTCATCTGTGGCAACAGTATCATTTTCGTTGATAATAGGGATATAATTGTTTTTGACTAGTACATTGATAGTGTTTACGATGTTTACTTTTGATTGCTCTTTTTCAAAATCCGAGTAGGAGAGAAGACATTGCGAAATATGCAACCCTAAATCACTAAAATTTTCATGATATATCCGCATCAAGTGTGGCTGACCAATCGATGCTAAAGCTTGTTTTACAAAAACATCTTTGTCATTATTATCCAATTTTACAAATTGTTTGGCTGCAGCAATTGCTCCAGAGCTAACAATGATAAACTCGTATTCATCATTTAACGAAGCGATTTGCATTCCAATATCCTCAATCTTTCCTCTTGAAATGTGATTGGTTTCTTTGGTTAAGGTGTTGCTTCCTATTTTTAATAAAATTCTTTTTTTAGCCATGGTTTTTTACCGCAAAGGGCGCAAGGTTTTTATTTTAATCTTTACAAACGCAATGTACGCAAAGCTATCTGAAATCTGCTAACTGCAATCTGAGCACTGCAATCTGCCTACTATCTTATCTGTCCATCTCCATAAATATACCATTTATTGGTTACCAAATGTTGCAAACCAATTGGTCCCCGCTGGTGTAATTTATCGGTACTAATGGCTAATTCTCCTCCTAACCCAAATTGGCCGCCATCAGTAAAACGGGTCGAAGCATTGTGATATACCGAAGATGCATCTACATTCTCCATGAATTCTTGTGCTAATTCTTCACTTTTAGTGATGATAGAAGCAGAATGACCACCACAATATTTGTTAATTTTCGCAATCGCTTCTTTGTTCCCGCTGATAGTTCCAATTACGATTTTATAATTTAAAAACTCTTCGTGCCAAATCAAATCACTTTCAATTTTATCAACTCCTGCAACATTTGAAATAGCTTCATCACCTAAAACAAGTACGTTGAACAATTGCAATTCAGTAATCAATTGTTTTGCGAAAATTTCCCAATTTGGTAAATCAGTATCAATTAGAACTTTATCTAAAGCATTGCAAACGGAGATATTAGACGTTTTTCCGTTGATTATAATTGCCATTGCTTTCTCTAAATCAGCATCAGCATTTACGTAGACAAAATTGTTTCCGCGACCACTTACAATTACAGGGCAAGTAGCGTGTTTTTTTGTAAATTGTATTAATTTTTCACCACCACGAGGTACAATTAAGTCGACTTTTTGAGTTGGTTTTTCCAAGAAAGCCTGAGTTTGAACCCTATCATAGTTCAAATATTCTACCCATTCTGTCGAAACATGATTGCTTTCTAAAGCTTGATGCCAAAGACTCACAATCTTTTGATTTGATAACAACGATTCTTTCCCACCTTTCAACAGGATTTTATTTCCTGATTTAAAAGCGATTCCTCCTGCTTCCACCGTTACATCCGGACGTGATTCGTATATGATTAAAATAGTTCCAAAAGCAGCCGTTTTATTGCTAATTTTCATTCCGTTTTCGTGCGTGAAATCAAAGCGAACCCGACCAACAGGATCTTCTTGACTCGCTAATTGTTGCAACGAAAGAATCATCGCATCTACTTTACCATCATCCACCAACAAACGCTTTGCCATAGCCAAATCTTCACCCGAATAATTGGCTAACTCTTGTTGGTTAATAGTTTTTAACGCTTCTCTTTCTTGCTCTAACAAAGTTGCCATCGTGGTCAAAACAGCATTTCTTTTTTCGATGGGAAGTATTTTATTCATTGGTTTTTTGGTTATAAAAGCAGTTAAATAAACATATAAGTCATATAAGTTTTTTTTTAAGCTAGTTGGTTAAGTAAATTAAAACATACTCATGTAAGTTATTTAAGATTGTGCTTTTTTGAACTATTCAATCTTTAAAATTATATAATCCATTTTTCCCTTTTGAATTAACTTATATGACTTATATGTTTCATTTTAATTATTTTTTCAATTCAGCTAAAGATTCCTGCAACGCCACGATAAAAGTATCAATAGCTTCAGTCGTAATCGTTAAAGGAGGAAGAATTCTCAATAATTTTTTATTGTTGGCTCCACCTGTAAAAATATGTTTTTCGATAATCATTTTCTTTCTCAAAGCACTTACATCAAAGTCAAATTCAACTCCAAGCATCAATCCTCTTCCCTTTACTTTTATAATTTCAGGAATCACTTTAATTGCTTCCATAAAATAATCTGAAACTTTATTAGTATTAGCAATTAAGTTTTGCTTTTCCATCACATCCAAAACGGCAATTCCAGCCGCACAAGCCAAATGACTTCCTCCAAAAGTTGTACCTAATAAACCGTAACTCGCTTGGAATTTAGGCGAAATCAAAACCCCACCAATCGGGAAACCATTCCCCATTCCTTTGGCAGTTGTTACAATATCTGCATTGATTCCGTGGTGTTGAAAGGCAAAAAACTTCCCGCTTCTTCCATAACCCGATTGTACTTCGTCTAAAATTAAAATCACATCATGGGCTTTGCACGATTTCTCTAATGCTTGAAAAAAATCTGTGGTTCCTTGGTCTAAACCACCAACACCTTGAATTGGTTCAATGATTATCGCGCAAACATCTCCTTTTTTTAATTCTGCTTCCACCAAATCAATTTGATTCAGCGGTAAGAAAGTAACAACTTGTTGCGCATTAATTGGAGCAACAATTTTCTTGTTATCCGTAACTGCAACGGCCGCCGAGGTTCTTCCATGAAAAGAATTGTCAAAAGCAATTACTCTTGATTTTCCTGTATGAAATGAGGCAACTTTCAATGCATTTTCATTGGCTTCCGCACCCGAACTACAAAGGAACAAGCTAAAATCAGTCAAACCAGAAGCTTTACCTAATTTTTCTGCCAATTCTACTTGCAGTGGATTCTGAATCGCATTCGAGTAAAAACTCAAATTATCCAATTGTGCTTTTACTTTCGCAACATAATCAGGTTGCGTATGTCCGATAGAAATGACTCCGTGACCAGAGTATAAATCTAAATATTCAATTCCTTTATCATCTGTAATTGTGCAATCTAGCGCTTTTACGGGAGTAATAGGATATAATGGGTAAACGTCGAATAAGTTCATTTTGTTCCTCCCCCTAGCCCCCTCCGAAGGAGGGGGGATAAATGACAACGGGGGGTGTTGCTTTTAAATCAGTAAATTATTTTATAAATATTTTATATATATATTCTGTTTTATTTATATGTTACTTAATTCCCCCTTAGCGGGTTAGGGGGATTAAAATCCACATGGTTTCAAATGCAATCCAGTAGTTTCATCCAATCCAAATAGTAAATTCATGTTTTGAATGGCTTGTCCAGAAGCGCCTTTGGTTAAATTATCAATAATTGATGTAATCAAAATCCGGTTTCCTTTTTTCATTAAACTGATAATACATTTGTTCGTTTGCACTACTTGTTTCATATTAATGTTCGTAGTAGTAACGGTTACAAATGGTTCGTTTTTATAATAATCTTCATATTTAGCTAGTAAATCTTCTAAAGATCCTTCGACGTTGGTGTACAAAGTAGCAAAAATTCCTCTTGGAAAATCGCCTCTATTCGGCACAAAAATCAACTCATCTGAATATGAAACTTGCAATTGATGTAAGCTTTCCGAAATTTCTCCAAGATGTTGGTGTTCAAAAGCTTTATAATGAGACATATTATTGTTTCTCCAGCTAAAATGAGAAGTTTCAGAAAGACTAACTCCTGCACCTGTACTTCCAGTTGTAGCATTGATGTGTATATCTCCATTTAATAATTTTGCTTTCGCCAATGGCAATAAAGCCAATTGAATCGCAGTAGCAAAACAACCAGGATTGGCAATATATTTTGCCTTTTTAATTGCAATTTTGTTCAATTCAGGTAGTCCATAAATAAATTCTTTTCCCTCGAAATTGGCATCCTTTGTTAGTCTGAAATCATTTCCTAAGTCAATAATTTTAGTATGGCTCGCGAATTTATTATCTTTTAAAAACGAAATTGATTTTCCGTGACCGAGGCATAAAAAAACCACGTTTACATCAGGATTCACCTTATCGGTAAAATTCATTTCAATATCACCAAGCAAATCATGATGCGCCACAGCAAGTGGTTTACCAGCATTTGTGGTGCTATACACAAAATCTAATTTAGCGTTGGGGTGAAACATTAGAATTCTAATTAATTCGCCCGCAGTATATCCTGATCCTCCAATTATTCCAATATTGATCATAATCTTTTATTTTTAAAACATTTTTATTTTAAACCATTAAGAAATTAAGATACATTTAGCTTAATGAAGCTTAATTTCTTAATGGTTTAAAATTGTGTTTAGTTTTTATTAAAAAAAACTTCAATTTCCTTTTAATGAAAACTATTCGTAAGTTTCATTGTTTACAGATGAAAATATATTTTGAGCATTACCCAAAATTTTAATAAATCCTTTTGCATCATCTGATGTCCAGGCATTATTCATCTCTCCATATTGCCCAAAACTAGTGTTCATCAAATCATTTTTAGATTCGATGCCATCTAATGAAAAGTGGTACGGTTTCAAAGAAACGGTTACCGTTCCGTTTACCGTTTTTTGTGTATCTTCAAGGAAAGCTTCGATATTTCTCATTACAGGATCTAAAAACTGACCTTCGTGAAATAACATTCCGTACCAGTTTCCTAATTGTTCTTTCCAATATTGCTGCCATTTACCAAGCGTATGTTTCTCTAATAAATGATGTGCTTTAATGATAATTAATGGAGCAGCTGCTTCAAAACCAACTCTTCCTTTAATACCGATAATCGTATCGCCAACGTGTGTATCTCTACCAATGGCATATGCACTCGCCAATTTTTCTAAAACAACAATGTTATTCGAAGGTTTGTCTGCAGTGCCATTTACAGCAACCAATTGGCCGCCTTTGAATTCTAAAGTTACTTTCTCTTCGCCTTCTTTTGTTAATTGAGAAGGGTACGCTTCGTTTGGCAGAGGTTTTCCTGAAGTCAGCGTCTCCTTTCCGCCAACACTTGTTCCCCAAAGTCCCTTGTTGATTGAATATTGTGCTTTTTCCCAAGAATAATGCACGCCGTTTTTTGCTAAATAATCAACTTCTTCTTGTCTTGATAATTTCAAGTCACGAATAGGAGTGATGATTTCGATTTCGGGAGCGATAGTTTGAAAAATTAAATCAAAACGAATTTGGTCATTTCCTGCGCCCGTACTTCCATGTGCAATTGCTTCGGCACCTACAGATTTTGCATATTTTATGGCTTCTATCGCTTGAAAAACACGCTCGGCACTTACGGATAATGGATAGGTGTTGTTTTTTAATACATTTCCGTAAATTAAATATTTTATTGCTTTATCGTAATATTTATCTACAATAGTAAGATTGGCATGTTTGGCACTTCCTAATTCATAAGCTCGGCCTTCGATTGCTTTTAATTCGGTTTCGTCAAAACCACCTGTATTTATTAATACGGTGTGTACTTCGTATCCTTTTTCATTTTTTAAATATTTAAGACAGTACGATGTGTCTAATCCTCCGCTATATGCTAATACTACTTTTTTACTTCCCATTTTTATTTTTTTATTGGAGTTTGTGACTCTCCGATTCTATATTTTTAGCCTATTAGCTATAATCTTTATGTTAGTTTTTTTTTTCTCTAAAATAATTTTGTCAAGAACAGTGCTTGTTTAATTTGTTTCAACCGGTTCCAGATCCGAATATTAAAAGGATGTTTGGGTGGGTCTTTTGGTTTTTCATTTGGATCATAAAGCATGCCTGTACACAAACACATTTTGTAATCTTTACTTTTTAATATTTCAAAATTCGTGCATGTTTGGCAACCCGCCCAAAAAGTTGGATCGCTTGTAAGTTCAGAATAAGGAACAGGTTTGTAACCTAAGTCAGAATTGATTTTCATTACTGCCAATCCGGTTGTGATTCCAAAAACTTTGGCTCCTGGATATTTATTTAGCGAATAGTCAAATACTTTCGTTTTAATCTTTTTAGCCAAACCTAAATTTCTATAATCGGGATGAACTATTAAACCAGAGTGCGCTACGTACTGCCCATGTTGCCAGCTTTCAATATAGCAAAAACCTGCAAAAATTCCGTTGTTAAGTGCGATAACGGCATCTCCTTTTTCCATCTTTTTTTGGATGTACTCAGGAGTTCTTTTTGCAATTCCAGTACCTCTCAAAAGAGCAGATGATTCTATGGTATCGCATATTTCCTGCGCGTACTTATAATGTTCTTCTTTCGTGATTACAATAGAAATATTCATTTTAAGAGTTGTATTTTAGGTTAAATAACATACCGTAATCAATCGTAAAATGTTGTGATTGCATTGCGTTAAGTAAAAATATAACGCAATTAATAGTATTCCAAATTACTGAATTACAGACAGATAAAATTTTGTTGCTGTTGGTTAGGGGATGTATTGATCCAGCGATAAATGGATGTATTTTCAAAATGATAAAAAATAAGAAATGAATATTATAAAACGATTACACTTTAGAAGCTATAATTATAGCGTCCGTACTTCGGGAGAAGTAATTGGTGTGATTATCCGAGAGATAATTGTTTTATATGTTTCTGTATTTTTCATTGGTGCAAATTTACATATAATTTTTAGATCATAATGTAAAATTTTTGCAAAAGTCAAATTTTTAACAAATAATAATGATTTTGTAATAAAAAAGAAATAGTAGGTCAAAAATGGTTTTATTTAATCATAATTTTTCTTTTTCGGAAAAAAAATAAGATAGTAATTTTGTTTTCTTTTAGTGGTATTAAAAATATTCGATACCATTACAAGATTTTTTTTGAATTCTTTAAGAAGAGCACATCTTTATAATGTAAAATAATTTTAATCTAATAATAATAGTTTGTTTCCGTTTTTTAATAAAAAAATTATTTTTTATTTCAGAAATCTATTGCTATTGATAACAATATTGATTTTGCTTTTTAAATTTTCAGCTGTATCATAAACCATTTGCTCGCTGGAAGGAAAAGGCATCGCTTTATTGTAGAAATTAGAACTGTAATTATCATCGGCAGCGCGAGAATCTCCCTTGTAAGTTGCGTAAATATTTTCAAAAACAAACTCGCTTGAAATTGGGAAGGATTCTAATGATTTTTTGGTTGTATTATCTACATAATCGACTTTTGCGGTAATTTGACAGGATTTAAACTGTCGTATTTCATTAACTTTTATCTTAGCGTTAATTACGTTGTCAATCATTATAGGTTTCCCTTGCCTGTCTAAAACAACTTTTCCACTGGCGTCAAATTGTTTTTTTTGTCCGTCTACTATTTGTCGTTCTTTTATAAATTCCCGTTCTTTTATTTGTTCAGGAGAAATTAAAATAGATCTGAAACTAATAATCATTACATAATCATAATAAACGTTTGGTTCTTTAACACTATGATAAGCTGTCCATTTATCATTCAAAGTATAGCTTTTGAAATCCAACAAATCATTTTGGAGTTCCTCGGGAATAATCATGTTGGTTTCATTTTTAGTATATACGATTACATAGTCTGTTCCTCTAAATTGAGCTTCATCTAGAAGATTAGCAACATCTTTATAATTATGATGTATTCTGTCTAAGTAGATTAAATCATCGTGTACCCTTCGGTAGTTCATTTTATTTTTGGTAAGCATCAAAGCTTTTGCATTCGTATATAAGTAATTACATAGAGCGTTTTCGCTATTAATGATTTCATTGTCATAATTATCGAACGGGAAAATAGCATTTCGTTCTTGTGCGATTAATTTTAGCGGTAGTAATGGTTTAATTTTCTCTTGACGGTCTTTTAGCGCTAAATAGGTATTGTATATTTTTTCCAGATTGCTCGGTTGTTTGTCTTTGTTTAAAAAACTGACAGTGCTTAAATCTCGATCTTTTGCTTTGGCGAAAGCCTCTTCTAATAAATAAATGTAGTCTTGTTTTCCTTTTTTATCTTTATTAGAACGCAAATTAGAAATGGCAATATCAATAGCGGTATCATAGTTGCCAGAGGCTAAATTATTCTGAGTTTGCTTTACTCCACAAGAGTTTAGTAAAACAAAAAATATAATTATAAAAGGAATTTTTCTCATTTTTTAGCTTTGAATTGGCTGCATTACAGTTTGTTTTTTTACAACCTTATTTTGTTTATATGTTATGTTAAAATTAAGCAAAAAAAAACCGACAACTGTTATGTTGTCGGTTTAAGTGTGATTTATTTTATCTTCGAACAAATGGTGGGAGTAATTTGCTAGAGGCTTCTCCGAAACCAATTCTAACTGGTCCGTTAGTGCAAAAGCCTTTCATGATTACAGTGTCTCCATCATTTATAAATTTACGTTCCGTTCCATCATTTAACTTTATTGGATTTTTTCCACCCCATGTTAATTCAAGCATTGAACCAAAACTCTCTTGGGTTGGTCCCGAGATTGTTCCAGAACCCATCATGTCTCCTGAGTTTACACGACAACCGTTTGAAGTATGATGCGCCAGCTGCTGGCTCATTGTCCAGTACAGATATTTGAAATTAGATCTTGAAATAACAGTAGGCGCTGCATTCTCGGGAGCAATTGCCACTTCAAGATTAATGTCGAACGAGTGTTTTCCTTTTTGTTGTAAATAAGGAAGCGGAGTTGGTTCTTGTTTTGGACCTTTGGTTCTAAAAGGTTCTAGCGCATCCATAGTAACAATCCATGGTGAAATGGTTGATGCGAAACTTTTAGCTAAGAATGGTCCAAGGGGTACGTACTCCCACTTTTGAATATCGCGAGCACTCCAGTCATTCAATAAAACCATACCAAATATATAGTCTTCGGCTTCGCTTATGGGAATATTTTCTCCCATAATATTAACATCCGTAGTAATAAAGGCAGTCTCTAATTCAAAATCAATCAAACGGGAAGCTCCAAAAACAGGGCTTGTTTCGCCATTCGGAAGTGTTTGTCCCATGGGCCTATGTACAGGAATTCCAGAAGGAATTATAGTAGAACTTCTACCATGATATCCAACTGGGATATGAAGCCAGTTTGGTAATAATGCATTTTCTGGGTCACGGAACATTTTACCTACATTAGTAGCATGCTCTTTGCTAGAGTAAAAATCAGTATAATCACCAATTAAAACGGGAAGTTGCATTTCTACATCTTCCATTTCAAAAATAACAATATCTCTATGTTTAGAATCTCTGAGCTCAGGGTTTGTCTCATCAAATATTTCTGCAATTCGGTTTCGAACTAGACGCCATGTTTTTTTACCATCAGATATAAAATCGTTCAGCGTATCCTGCATAAACATGTCATCTGTCAATTCTATACCTTCAAAATAATTTAATTGTTGTAATGCTCCTAAATCTATCGCATAATCACCAATTCTACTGCCTACCGTGACGATGTTCTCTTTGGTTAGAAAAACTCCAAAGGGTATATTCTGAATGGGAAAGTCGCTGTCTGGCAGGACTTTTAACCAGGATTTTCTGCTGGGATCGTTAGCTTTTATTGGCATGAAATTGTTAATTGCTTGTTGAAAATTACTTGTCAAATATATTATAATCTAACAGTTAAACAAACGTTTTTTTGTATTTTTGCGTCAAATTAACTAAAATCAAAGAAATGCAACGCGACGAACAAATTTTTGACCTCATTCTGGAAGAGCAAGACAGACAAATACACGGATTAGAACTTATAGCTTCTGAAAACTTCGTAAGTGATGAAGTATTAGAAGCAGCTGGTTCAGTACTAACGAACAAATATGCCGAGGGATACCCTGGCAAAAGATACTACGGAGGCTGTGAAGTGGTTGATGTAGTAGAACAAATTGCTATAGATAGAGCAAAAGAATTATTTGGTGCTGCTTATGCAAACGTACAACCACATTCTGGGTCGCAAGCAAATACAGCAGTATTTTTCGCTTGTTTGAAACCAGGAGATAAAATTCTAGGTTTCGATTTGTCGCACGGAGGACATTTAACTCATGGTTCGCCTGTAAACTTTTCAGGACGTTTATACAATCCTGTATTTTACGGAGTAGATCAGGAAACAGGTCGATTGAATTATGATAAAATTCAAGAAATTGCTACTAAAGAACAGCCGAAATTAATTATCGCAGGAGCTTCGGCTTATTCTCGTGATATGGATTTTGAGCGTTTTAGAGTAATTGCTGATAGCGTTGGCGCGATCTTGATGGCCGATATTTCTCATCCTGCTGGGCTTATCGCCAAAGGCTTGATGAATGACCCAATTCCTCATTGTCATATTGTAACAACTACAACTCACAAAACATTACGTGGTCCTCGTGGTGGTTTGATATTAATGGGTAAAGATTTTGAAAACCCTTGGGGATTGACCACTCCAAAAGGTGAAATCAGAATGATGTCGGCTTTATTAGATCTTGCCGTTTTCCCTGGAAATCAAGGAGGCCCTTTAATGCATATTATTGCAGCAAAAGCGGTTGCTTTTGGTGAAGCTCTAAAAGATGAATTTTTCACGTATGCTATGCAATTGCAAAAAAATGCAAACGCAATGGCGGACGCTTTTGTAAAAAGAGGATACAATATTATTTCTGGAGGAACAGACAATCATATGATGTTGATTGACCTTAGAAACAAAGGAATTTCTGGAAAAGAAGCGGAGAATGCATTGGTAAAAGCAGAGATTACTGTAAATAAAAATATGGTTCCATTTGATGATAAATCACCATTTGTAACATCTGGTATTCGTGTAGGAACTGCAGCTATTACAACTCGAGGTCTTGTAGAAGAAGATATGGAAACTATTGTTGACTTAATTGATAGAGTTTTAGTAGATCCTACCAACGAAAGTGTAATCGAAGCAGTAGGAGAAGAAGTAAACGAAATGATGAGCGAAAGAGCGATCTTCGTTTTCTAATAAAAAGCAAAAGGGTTAAAGGTTTTAAGCTGTTCATTAGTTTAAATGTTTATAACTGATAATTTAAAGGTTTAAAGTTTGAAGGTTTGTGTAAACATAAAGTTGTCACAATGAATTTAAACTTTAAACTTTTTTCATTTTAATAGCACTTTAAACAAAATTAAACGAGCTTTAAACTTTTAAACAAATTCTTAAAACAACATTTAAACTTAAAAAAAATGGGCGTATTACGATTACAATTGCCAACAGATCCTAAATGGGTAAATATTGTAGAAAAAAACATCGAAGAAATTTTGACGGATCATGCTTGGTGCGAGCAAAAAGCAGCAACGAACGCCATTACAATTATTACAAATAATTCGGAGCATCAAGATTTGGTCAGAGATTTATTGGCTCTAGCCAAAGAAGAAATCGATCATTTTGAGCAAGTTCATAATATAATTATCAAAAGGGGATTAAAATTAGGCCGCGAGCGAAAGGATGATTATGTGAATGAATTGTATTTATATATGAAAAAAAGTGGCGACGGAAGCCGAGTTTCTGGCTTAGTAGAACGGTTATTATTTTCGGCCATGATTGAAGCTCGAAGTTGTGAGCGTTTCAAAGTCCTCTCTGAGAATATTCAGGACGAAGAGTTGTCTGGCTTTTATAGAGATTTAATGGAAAGTGAAGCAGGACACTACACAACCTTTATTACCTATGCAAGAAAATACGGAAAAGGAATAGATGTAGAAAAGCGCTGGAGAGAATGGTTGTTGTTTGAAGAATCTATTATATCCAATTACGGGAAAAACGAAACAATTCACGGGTAAATTTTTTAATAAATTTTCTACATTGCTTATAATTAATGTTTTAAAGATGTTTTAATTAGAATTATTATTCTCAAATTATATTTCTATAGTGCATTAGTTGGTTATGATAAATTTTTATATTTTTACATTGAAACTATAATAGATAATTAGGATGAGATTCTACATAAATTATGATGTTAATATTGCTTGTAGAGTCATTTTACAAGAACAATTAGAATTATTAAATATTAAATATAAATTACTGCCCCTTGGAGGTTTTGAAATAAGTAATACCGTATCGAAAGAATCTTTAGAAACGCTAAAAACGAATCTTAGCAGGTATGCTATTAACGTAATTGATGATCAAAAAAACCATCTTTTTCAGCAAATTAAAGAGACTATTGTAGAAATTGTTTTCGAAAAAGAGAAATATCCCAACACTAATATCTCGTTTTATCTTTCGGATAAGTTTAATTTAAGTTATGGGCATTTAGCAAGTATATTTTCGGAGTATACTTATACCACAATTGAAAATTTTATAATCATTCAAAAAATTGAAAAAGTCAAAAAATTAATTATTGAAGAAAAATTAAACATGACTGAGATTTCATACGAATTAAATTACAGTAGTGTTGCTCATTTATCCAGTCAGTTCAAGAAAGTGACGGGTTTAACTCCAAGTATGTTTAAAAGAATTATAGAAAAGAGAAGGCAATTAACAAGCAACTAAAATTAATATCCAAAGAATATATATATGACTATTATACAAACTCCATTGCAAATTTTCTTAGCAGATGACGATGAAGATGATCGTACTTTTTTTAGCGAAGCTATAGAAGATATAAAAATGAAAAATAAGTTAAAACTATTTAACGATGGTAGAGACTTGATGGAATATTTATATGAGGAGGATGCAATTTTGCCTCATATTTTATTTCTAGATTTAAATATGCCATATAAAAACGGATTAGATTGCCTGAAAGAAATTAGAGCTAACGATCGTTTTAGAGATGTTTCTATCGCTATATATTCTACATCATCTTCTGATGAAGATATTGAAAATACATTTATTGAAGGGGCTAATATTTATATTAAGAAACCCAATGATTTCTCAGAATTAAAAAAAGTAATAAAGGGAGTTTTTAATATGAACTGGCAATTTCATCTTTCAGGTTTAAATAAAGAAACTTTCTTCTTTAGCATATAAAAAACTGCGAATGAAATTTTTAGGTTTATATAAAAACACCCAAATATTTAAGATTGCATTAATCGTAGCAATACTCGTGATAGGTTATATTGCGAAGGTTTTTTACACGCAAATGCAAAAGCTGGACAACTCAGTGGCACTGATTGCTAATGCAAATAATACGCAGTATGAGCTGGAAAAACTCATATCCATAATGGGCACTTATGAAATGAGTTTGCGTAATTACATTATTACAAAAAATGAGGACTATATTCAAGATCGCTTTTTAAATAGAGGAGAAATAGAGGTTTCTATTCAAAATTTAAGAAAAATTGCAGCTAGTAATACTACAAAAGTAAAAGATGTTGATAGTTTAAATATTTTGATAGATAATCGGTTTAAACTTTTTAGAGACATATTATTAATACAAAAAAGTAAGAATAAAAACAGTCCTGAGCTCTATGTAAAACTCTTAGAAAGCAGTGTATCTACAGAGAATATGCATGCTTTTGTTTATAAAAAAATTAATGCGGAAATTGATAAAATAAAAGGGTATAACATTAACCATCAATTTGAGCTCAATGATTCAATTATAAGTGCTTTTTTATTGGTTACCTTATCGTTAGCAATATTGTTATTGTCATTTAATAAAATAAATATTGATATTAACGAACTTAAGAAAACGAATGATGAATTAAAATTCACCAATCTTTCCTTCAAGAATGCAGAAAAAATTGCTGGATTTGGTCATTGGAAATTTAATTTAGACACTAAAAAATATTCTTTTTCGGATAATTATTATGGCCTAATGGGCTTAAAACCGGATGCATTTGAGCCCAGTTTAGAAACTGCAAGTGAATTTTTGCATCCAGACGACCATGAAATGGCATTGCAAATTCATAATCAATCCTTAATTGATCACAAACCAACTTCTACAATGTTGCGTTATATTTTGCCAGATGGAAGTATAAAATACATTATGACTGTTGGTAGCTTTACTAAAAATAGTGCTGGTAATATGGTTAAGATAGGAGTAAATTATGATATCACTGCCCGTTATAAAAAGACACTTGAGATTGAAGAGAACAATAAACAATTAAAAGAAATCAATGGCGAGCTTGAAGCTTTTAATAATATAGTAAGTCATGATCTTCAAGAACCGCTTCGAAAAATTCAAATGTTTGTGTCTCGATTAGAGGAGAATGAGCTAGAATTACTGACTCAAAAAGGAAAAGATTATTTCACAAAAATTCGAGCTTCCGCCAATAAAATGCAAATATTATTAATTGATTTACTCGATTATTCTAGAGTTGCTAAGGGTGATAAAGTTTTTGAAAAAATAAATTTGAACGAAGTATTAGAACAATGTATTAATGAACTGTCGGTTAATATAGAAGAGCGAAAAGCGGAAATTGAAGTTAAACTGTTGCCAGAAATAAACGGCATAGGATTCCAGATGGAACAGTTATTTGTGAATTTTATTTCGAATTCTCTAAAATATAGCAAGGAAGATATCGTTCCTAAAATTGTTATTAAATCTGAAACGGAATTTGAAACTGAAACTTGTGATGATGTAGCCTATACTAGTGATGAATATCATAAAGTTATTATTATAGATAACGGAATTGGATTTAAGCAAGAATACGCCGACAAGATCTTTTTATTGTTTAAACGTTTACAAACGGAATCTAAATATAGCGGAACAGGAATTGGTCTAGCCATTTGTAAAAAAATTGTAGAAAATCACAATGGTTGTATTATGGTTACGTCCAAAGTGAATATTGGCACCAAATTTTCTATATTTTTTCCAAAATAAAATTCAAAGGATAAAATGATTACAATCCATGAAGCTACAAGTGCTGATGTCAATATAATTCAGGACATTGTCAATACAACTTGGCCAATCGCTTATGGCACCATTTTGTCAAAAAAGCAATTGGATTATATGATCGATTTAATTTACTCCGAAATAGCGCTCCAACAACTTATTTCAAAAAAAGAACAATTGTTTTATATTGCTTATGATGGAACTTCTGTAGTAGGATTCATAGCTGTTGAGCATAATTATAAAAAAGAAATGATTACTCGTCTTCATAAAATTTATATTATGCCGGAAACTCAAGGAAAAGGAGTAGGTAGGTTTTTAATGGATTTTATTGAAAATAGTGCTGAGGATAATAATTCTACTGCAATCACATTAAATGTAAATCGATTTAATAAAGCATTACAATTTTATCAAAAATTAGGTTTTATAATTACAGGTGAAGAAAATATTGATATTGGAAATAGTTATTTGATGGAAGATTACACCATGCAAAAGTTTTTGTAAGCTTGTATATAAATAGAAGAGATATTAAAATTTAATTAAATAGAAAAACTGAATTCCCCAGGACTTCGGTTTTTCTGTTTAATAATAAGATAGTTAGTTGGTGTTGAAAGTATTATTTTGTTTTGGTTATGTTAAAAAAGTACTTAATTACAGCTTTAAATCGTAATTTTAGAGTAGTTAAAACATTACTAATTTTAAAAACTATTATTATGAAATCACAAATTGCTATTTTTGACACACACGACCAAGCTGTAAATGCTATAAAACAGTTAAGTAACGAAAACTTTCCGATGAAAAATGTCTCGCTCATAGGTAAAGCAGAAGTAATCGATGACCACATTCACATTAAATCGGAGGACACTATAGAAAAAACACCAGCAATTGTAGGTATGGGAGCTGGAACATTAGTTGGGTTGCTAACTGGCATAGGTGTTTTTGCTATTCCTGGTTTCGGTTTTTTGTATGGAGCAGGAGCATTAGTAGGAATTATAGCAGGATTTGATTTAGGAATACTTGCTGGAGGTTTTGTTACACTATTATCGTCTACAGGAGTAAATGATGAAGAATTGATTAAACTTCAAGAACATACTAAACAAGGAAAATTTATTGTAATTGTTAATGGCGCTACTGAAGAAATAGAAAGAGCAAAACACATTTTACATACCGAAGGGAACCATATTGAACTTAGTAATTAGACACAAATTTGTCCAAATTTTGCTTTTAATAAATTGCTACTGTATTATAATTTCATGTTTAAATAACAATCCTTTAAGACCCTGCAACGAAAAGACAGCACGCTTTATTTTTGTTGTTTTTGGGTCAATTGTATAATTATAACTTGTTTTGAAATTAGCCTTATTGGCTATTGCTTTGGCAAATTCAGCGCGGTACAAATCACAATTTTCAAACAGGACTTCGGTCAAATCGGTTGCCATAAAATCTACTGCAATCAAACTGCAATTAATAAATGGAGTTCCTTTTATCTTTAAGGTATAAAATTTAGAAAAATCAAGGATGCAGTTGTTGAATCGTACTTCAAAAATCAATTTGTTACACATCGAAAAATTGACTTCCTTAATTTCACATCGATTGAAGGTTACCGTTCTTAAAGCCACGTGATTGATTTTTGCTTCATTAAAAAGACAATCATTAAAAACACAATCGATAAAAGTAACATCCATAAAATTACAATCCGAAAACGTACAGTTAGTAAAGGTACAACATTCAAATTCCTGATAGTTCACTTCATCAACTCCATAGTTATGGTTATTGTATTCGACATCTAGAAAGTATTCTGGCATGAAGTAGGTTTGATTTTATAATTTAATTATCAATTTTGACAAAGAAACGAATTTCTAGTGCTAAATCAATTCCTTTTAGTATTCCTTTTTACATATTAAAGATCCCAACGTTATGCCGCCTTTAGCGGTGAAAATTTCTTAATTATGTATTAATTAATTCCTTTTATTGTTTAAATCTACTTAACTTGATCAAAATTTTAGTTTATGAAAAATTCAAAAGTCAATGCATTTATACCGCTTCTATATTTAGTTTGGTCAGATGATCTCTTAACTCAGAAGGAGTTCTTGACTTTGCAGGAATTTATTAGTTCGCAAGATTGGCTTTCGAAAAAAGAGCAAAAAGAACTTCTTTTAAAAGTTGATATTTCAAATCCACCCTCTCGAAAACTTCTTTCGGATTGGAAGTTACAAATTGAAAAAGTGATTCAAGTAGATTCTACAATAAAATCTATCTTTGATGTTTCGGTGTCGCTCTCAAATGATGACACTGTCGTTAGAGAGCTACGAACAATATTTTTAAAGCTTGAAAATGACCTCGGAATGATTGGTCAAGAAGCAATAGGAAATTTTAAAAGCAAAGCAAGTAGTTTTACCTCAAAGTATCATACTGAAAGCCGATTTGACATAGCTAAATTGACGGAGATTCTAGATGGTGAGCAAGCTACAATTATAAACAGAGTAAAAGCGATAATTAGTAAACCTGAATTTGCATATGAAACTTCGACCGATACTTATGTTTATCGCAACAAAGTATATAAGTGGTGTAAAATTCTAGCAAAAGAAAATTTGGGCAATATGGCCTATCCAAAACAATACGGTGGAGGAGAAAATATAGCCGATTATTTTGCAGTTATGGAAACCTTAAGTTATCATGATCTGAGTTTAGTAATTAAGTTTGGCGTGCAGTTTGGGCTATGGGGAGCGAGTATTCTTTCGCTTGGAACGGAAAAGCATTATAGTAAATATTTAAAAGATATTGGTTCCTTAAAACTACCAGGATGTTTTGCAATGACGGAGACACACCATGGGTCTAACGTGAAAGGACTTGAAACAACCGCAACCTACAATCACACCAATAGTACATTTACGATCAATACACCTAATAAATACGCACAGAAAGAATACATAGGCAATGCGGCACAACACGGCCAAATGGCTACCGTTTTTGCGAAATTAATTATTGGCGAAACGGATTATGGGGTGAATGCATTTATTGTTCCGTTGCGTGATCCTAATGGTAAGGTTCTAAAAGGTATTATCATTGGTGATTGTGGACTTAAAATGGGTCTCAATGGGGTAGACAACGGTACAATTAGCTTTGAAAATGTAGTCATTCCAAAAGAAAATATGTTGGATCGATTTGCCTCTATTAGTGAAAAAGGTGAATTTGAAAGTCCGATTCCAAGTGACAACCGACGATTTTTTACAATGCTTGGTACTTTGGTTGGAGGAAGGATCGGGATTCCGAGGTCAGCATTGGCTGCAGCCAAATCAGGTTTGGCCATAACAATTAAATACAGCGACACGCGTAGACAATTTGGACCAGAAGGTGGCTCAGAAATTCCAATTTTAAACTATCGCATGCAGCAGCGAAGGTTGATTCCTTTGCTAGCAAAAACGTATGCAATTCATTTTGCCTTGCAATATTTGACCCAGCGCTTTTTGAACAGAAAGGAATCTGAAATGCAAGAAATAGAAGCCCTTGCTGCAGGTATGAAAGCATATTCTACGTGGAGTACGAGAGATATTTTGCAGGAATGTCGTGAAGCCTGCGGTGGAAAAGGATATATGTCGGAAAACCGAATTGACGCTCTAAAAAATGACACTGAAATATATACCACTTTTGAAGGAGACAATACCGTATTGATGCAATTGGTTTCAAAAAATCGCTTATCAGAATTTCGAAAATCTTTTGGGGAAATGGGTGCTTTAGGAATTATAAATTATGTGTATGATAATGCAAAATCAGCTATTTCTGAGAAGAACCCAATTGTAACACGAAAAACAGATGACAGCCATTTACTCGATGATAAATTTCTTTTGCAAGCATTTGTACACCGAGAAAAAACCACATTAGCCTCCTTGGCCAAAAGATTAAAAAAACTGATTGAAAGTGGTCTAGAACCGTATGATGCTTATAATATTGTTCAGCACCAAATGGGCGATGTTTCACAAGCATATATAGAACGTATAGTGCTACAACAGTTTCAAACAGCCATCAAGTCTATTACTGACAAAAAGATTAAAAAAATAATGTTGAAGTTAAGCCAGCTGTATGCGCTTTCGCAGATTGAAAAAAATAAAGGTTGGTTTCTAGAAGATGGTTACATGGAAGCTGTAAAAACAAAAGCAGTTCGTAAATTAGTTAATCAACTTTGCTGGGAAATTAGGCCTGACGCCGTTTCTTTGGTAAGTGCGTTTGCTATTCCTGATAGTTGTCTTGCTGCGCCAATTGCTTTAGAATCAGAAATTTCACTTCTTTAAGAGATACGTTGTAACAGGAAGTAATAAGCAGAAAAAAATTCATATTTGTTTCTGCTTTTTTATTTGAAAGTAGGTTTTGTTTTCTTCCACAAAGTCATGACAAATACACTAATTTTGACACTTGTTCTGTGGTCAAAAATAGGTTACTTTATTTGAGATTTCAAAATTAATTTTTTTTGTAGTCTTTGTAAGATTAATTTAATAAGAAATTATTGTTAACGAAGTATAAATTAATGTTCTCTATCAACCAATTAAAACGTTTTCGCAGTGTAAGTGATTGATTGCTGTTTAAAAAAATGTTTTTTTATTTTAATATTTTATTACTTTTGGCGTCAAAATGAGAGCAATAGTAAATTTAATGTCTTTGTGTTTTCTTCTGCTATGCGGCGGACAACATCTTTATGCAAATACGCATAAGGGACCAATTACTGCTTCTCATACTTTAGAAAAAAAACACAGCGTAAAAGTTTCCAATCAAGATTCAGGAAATTCTATAATTGAAGATGCCGATCTAGATGATGAGTTCCATAGTAGCGATGATCTTCAAGATGGAAACACAGGTAAATTTTTAGCAGCTAAACAAAATGTTTTAGGCAATTGGTACTTACAATTTTCGAGTGCACTAATTTTTAAAGTTTCTAAAAAACATAATACAGTTATAGCTTCTCCTTTTAGCTATTCTAATCCTATTTATCTTAGACTAGGAGTTTTAAGAATTTGATTTTATTTCACATCATTACTTTAGGTGTGATTTATTTATGTCCAATATTTTTACATAGTCTTTGTATATCAATGTTGGTTTGTCATACAATTTTCATGTTGGATACTATACATTTCACCTTAGTAAATGATGGTCATTACTTGACTTAAGGAATTTCTATATTCCACACTTTTCAATCCCTAATTACCATTTTTACATCATGAAGAAAGCAATCGTGTTCACGGGCTTATTTGCCTTGTTGTGCCTAACAAGCTGTACAACTAAAAAAGAAGAAAAAGAAGAAGTAGAAAAATTTACTGTTACCAATCCTGTAAGCATTGATACTTCCTTTACGAAGCAGTATGTTGGATCAAGAACAAAACTTGGGGATTAAGCAAATAACTTAGTTAATCTAAATAGGAAGAAATCAACTTTTCTGACTCCTCTAAATTGATTTCTGAAGGCTTTTATTTTAGCATTAAAGGATTCCGCAGAAGCATTTGTA
>JBBSSR010000032.1:0-37998 GCA_038241955.1 Flavobacteriales bacterium
ACAATGCCTGGCGTTTTAATCGAGATTGGTTTTATCTCTAACCAAACGGATCTGAGCACACTAGAATCTGAAGATGGACAGAATGATATTGCAAAAGCAATAGCCAATGCTATTATAAGTTATAAAAGTGAAAATTTTTAATAAATTTAAAAGTTCCTAGGTAAGATTAATTTGTAAACGAATACGCAGAAAACCAAGAAAAATGAAACCTATTGAACAAACATTTGGAGAATTTTCAATCACAACTGATAAAAACAAAATGGACATTGTTGCCATTCACGATTTTTTATCAAAAGAGTCCGGTTGGAGTGACAATATTCCCTTGGATAATGTCAAAACCTCGATTGAAAATTCATTGAATTTTGGACTTTTCCATAACAATACACAAATCGGTTTTGCCAGAGTAATATCAGACTTTTCGACAATTGCTTATTTGGGAGATATTTACGTTTTAGAAAAATACCGCGGAAAAGGACTTTCCAAAAAACTAATGGAAAGTGTAATGACGCATCCCAATTTGCAAGGACTTAGACGTTGGATTTTATTAACATCAACTGCTGAATGGTTGTATTCAAAATATGGCTTTACGAACTTACCAAAACCTGAAATTTATATGGAATTGTATAATCCAAAGGTTTATAGTAATTAGAAAAATGGATAACTACGACTTTAACAACAAGAAATTTGCCCTAATTGAAAACTCAGAAAGCGGACAAGTAAACTCAGAAACTATTTTTGAATACAGCCAAGACAACAATCTTATAACCGCCAACTATTATGGTGGAACTATAAAATATGGGAAAATAATTGCTGACATGAAAGGTGATGAATTAAATATGCTGTATCAATGTTTGACAACATACAATATTTTGAAAGCAGGAAAGGCAATTGCGAAAATTTCTAAGACAGATACAGGAAAAATAAAATTAAGTCTAAATTGGGAATGGCTTACAAACGGAAACGAAAAAGGAAAATCAGAATATATTGAAATTGAGTAATCCGAAAATTCGGATTGTATCTAAATAACAGCTGGATTCTATCAGGTAATTTTCCATTATGTGTTATAACAGGACTAAAAATTAGGGTAATTCCTCAAATTATTCACCAAGCTCCAATAGACTAATGGACAAATCAACACTTAATAATTATTTCCATTCTTTGTTTCCTATCCAAAAAGAAATTGTTGAAAAAATTACTGAACCATTTTGCGATTGCACATTAACCAAGAATACCATTTTACTTGACAGAGATACAATTAGCACAAAAACCTATTTTTTAGAAAAAGGATACATGCGCTCATATATTATAAATGAAGATAACGAAGAGGTAACAACAAATATTTATGCAGCGCCTTGTTTTGTAAATGATTTTTTATCGTTTTTTAAAAAACAACCAACAAAAGAAATTTATCAAACATTAACAGACTGTTCTTTTTGGGAAACAAATTTAGAGAATGTACAGGCTAATTTTCATAACATCTCAGAATTTAGAGAATTTAGTAGGCTACTATTTGTCATAAATTATTATAAACTAAATGACAGACTAATTGAAATGGCAAGTCAAAAAGCTGAAACAAGATATTTAAATCTTTTAAAACAACAACCCCATTTTTTTCAGAACGTTCCGCTTAAAATTATAGCTTCTTATTTAGGTATTACAGATAGTACATTGAGTAGAATTAGGAAAGAAATTAATAAAATGTAATTTCTTGTCATTTGTCAAGGGCTTATTCGTTTGCGAGTATTCATCTTTGTAAAAAAATAAAAAAATGAATAAAAAACACATTGTTATTATAGGTCTTGGTGGTGTTGGCGGTTATTTTGGTTTTAAAATATGTCAAAGTAACGAAACAAATAAACTACATCAAATATCGTTTATAGCTAGAGCTGAAACATACCAAACGGTTAAAGAAAAAGGGCTTACGTTACTTTCCCCTGAACATAAAAATAGTGTGACAAGTCCTGATGCCATTTTTCAGAATATTTCAGAAATTCAGAATCCTGATTTGATTTTTATTTGTGTTAAAGAATATGATTTAGAGAATGTTTGTAATCAACTATCTAACATAATTACCAAAAAGACCGTTCTATTACCAATGATGAATGGTGCTGATATTTATGACCGAATTCGTAAAATAGTACCAAATAACACCATTTTACCTTCTTGTGTTTATGTTGCTTCACATATAAAAGAAAAAGGAATTGTTGAACATAAAGGAAAAGCTGGAAAATTAATCTTTGGTAAAGATCCAGAACACACTTCCGAAAATATTGATTGGATTATAGATTTAATAGAAAGGAGCAACATAAATTTTGAGTTTAAAGACAATTCTTTAGTTGATATTTGGACTAAATTTATTTTCATTGCTAGTTTTGGTTTAGTAACTGCAAAACATAATTCATCTATAGATGCCGTTTGCTCAATTGAATTGCAAAAAGAAGAGGCTACAAAAATAATGAATGAAATAAAATCAATTGCAGATAAAAAAGAAATTTATTTACATGACGATATTATTTTAAAGACATTTGAAAAAGCATCAACATTTCCTCAAAAAACCCCTACTTCATTACAACTTGATGTAAATTCAGGAAAGAAAGAAAATGAATTAGAGCTATTTGCAGGTGCAATTATTAAGTATGGAAAAGAAATGAATAGTAATACCTCTTTTACCGAACGCATCTATCAAGAAATAAAAGCTGCACACAACAACTAAGAGACTGGGAATGGCTGACAAGCTAATAATTAAAATATATTGACATTGAATAGCCTTTACAAGTGCAATCGATCGTCAGCAGAAACATGAAATGAACCTACCTTATTAGTATCAACTTAGTATTAATCGAAAAGTTCTTTTAATCCTAAAGAAAGTGCTCCTTTATATCGATATTTTTCGATAATTTGCACCCTCTTTACAATAGCACTCAAAATGGTTGTAAAGTCAACAATTACAGCAAGATCTTCAGATGTATTTAAAAAAAATATCGTTATTCAATTACAAAAATTTCTCCGAAGCCAATTTCGCATTTGATAGCAAAATTAATTGTTTTGTAGGCAAAAACGGCATCGGAAAAACGAATGTTTTAGATGCCATTTACCATTTGTCATACGGAAAAAGTTATTTCAATCCGCTTGCCGTTCAAAACATAAAACACGGTGAAGAGTTTTTTGTAATCGATGCTGAATTTGAAAAAAACGAAAGAACGGAGCAAATCGTTTGCAGTCTAAAAAAAGGGCAAAAAAAAGTCCTAAAACGCAACGGAAAAGCCTACGATAAATTCTCCGACCATATTGGTTTTATTCCTTTGGTAATTATTTCGCCAGCCGATAGCGATTTAATAATAGAAGGAAGCGAAACCCGCAGAAAATTCATGGACAGTGTGATTTCGCAATTGGATTCCAACTATTTGCAACAACTCATTCAGTATCAAAAAGTAATGAACCAACGAAATGCTTTGTTAAAGTATTTTGCACTGAATCATACGTATGACAACGATACTTTGTCTATTTACAATGAGCAATTAACGAACTTTGGTCAATCTATTTTCGAAAAAAGAAAAGCTTTTATTGCCGAGTTTATTCCGATTTTCAACTTTCATCATCACAACATAACAGGTTCAGAAGAATCGGTTCAAATCAATTATGAAAGTCATTTATTCGAAAATGACTTACTTACTTTACTACAACAAAACATCAATAAAGACCGTATGTTGCAATACACCAGCGTTGGTATTCACAAAGACGATCTCTCTTTTGAAATCGATAGTTATCCTATTAAGAAGTTTGGTTCACAGGGCCAACAAAAATCATTTTTAATAGCGCTGAAACTAGCTCAATTTGAATTCCTAAAAAAACAAAGTGGCGTAAAACCCCTTTTGCTTTTTGATGATATCTTCGATAAATTAGACGAAATTCGTGTTTCAAAAATTATAGAAATGGTCAATAACGACACTTTTGGGCAATTGTTCATATCGGACACACATCCCGAACGTACCGAAGCCATCGTAAAATCGACACTACAGAGTTATACTATTTTCAGTTTGTAACTTTTATTTAAGAGTAGTTCCAGATTCAAAACATAAAAATTGCTTATTTTTACACAAATTTAAAAACAAACATTTCGATGAAATTAAATACACTTTATCTAGTCATTATATCCTTTTTAACATTCTCTTGCAATTCACAAACTGGAGTTGAAACAATTGATGTTACGGCATTTTCAAAAAAAATAAACGAAACTCCAAACGCTCAAATTCTTGATGTTCGCACACCCGAAGAATATGCAACTGGCCATATCGAAAACTCCGACAATGTAAATTGGCTTAGCGATAGTTTTGTTTTAAGAACAGACAAATACGACAAAACAAAACCAGTTTTTGTGTATTGCAAAAGTGGGGGACGAAGTATTAAAGCGTCTAATAAATTAGCAGAATTGGGTTTTACAAATATATACAATCTTGATGGCGGAATGTTAAAATGGGAAGCTGCAGGACTATCAAAACCTGATACTAAAATTATAGGTATCAATGCTAAAGAATTTGCTGAATTATTAAATTCCGACAAAAAGGTACTGATTAATTTTTATGCCCCATGGTGTGCACCTTGCAAAAAAATGGAGCCTTATATCCTGAAAATGCAAAAAGAAATGACCGACAAAGTAGTTGTCATCCGCCTGAATGCTGACGAAAATAAAACCATTATGCAAGAAATGAAAATCAGTGAACTTCCTACTCTATTAGTATATGATAACAAAGTACTGAAATGGCAAAAATCAGGATTTGTTACCGAAGAGTTTCTAAAAAAACAACTATAATAATGCTTTCAAAAGACACGCTTCAATTTTTAGAAGATTTAAAAGCAAACAACAATAGGGATTGGTTTCTGGAAAACAAAAAACGGTATGAAGCTGTAAAAAAAGACTACCATCAATTAATAACTGATTTTCTTGATGTGATGAAACCTTTGGATTCTTCACTCGAAATGTTAGAAGTTAAGAACTGTACTTTTAGAATTAATCGCGACGTTCGATTTTCTAAAGACAAATCACCTTACAAAACACATTTGGGAGTTTGGATGTCGGCTGGAGCCAAGAATGCAGAAGCTTCTGGCTATTACCTTCATATCGAAAACGGAACTTGTTTTGTGGGTGGTGGATTGTATTGTCCGCAGCCCGACCAACTTCAAAAAATCAGAAAAGAGATTAACTTTTTCTATGATGATTTAACTGCAATTCTAGATAACAAAACATTCAAATCAATTTATCAAAATTTAAATAGGGACGAACGTACTACGCTGAAAAATCCTCCAAGAGGTTACGAGAAAGACAATCCGGCGCTAGAATTTTTAAAGTTAAAAAGTTATACTGCAACATTCAAATTTGACTCGAAATTGGTTATGCAAAAAGATTTTGTTGCAAAAATGGCTGAGAAAATGATTGCGCTGAAACCTTTAAATAAATTTATAGACAGAGCTTTAGATTCGGAATAAATGTAAAGTCAAACATTATTAATTACTACTCTTTATGGTTATTTCAAATAATTTTTCCTTAAAAAACTACAATACTTTTGGCATTGAAGCCAAAGCCGAAGAATTTGTCGCCGTTCACAGCGTGGCTGATTTGAAAAACATTTTGAAGCAAAACCAATCGAAAAAAAAATTTATTCTTGGCGGAGGAAGCAACATGCTTTTGACCAAAAATATTGAGGCATTGGTGATTCATATTGATTTAAAAGGAAAAAAAATAATTAAGGAAGATAGTGATTTTGTTTGGGTCGAAAGTCAAGCTGGTGAAAACTGGCACCAATTTGTACTTTGGACAATCAACCAAAATTTTGGCGGATTAGAAAATATGTCCCTTATTCCAGGAAATGTGGGTACAACGCCCGTGCAAAACATTGGTGCGTACGGAACCGAAATCAAAGACACCTTTGTCTCTTGTGAGGCAATGAATATTGAAAATCAGGAAATAAAAACGTTTACGAAAGAAGAATGTAATTTTGGATATCGTGAAAGTATTTTCAAAAATGACGTAAAAGATCAATATATTATTACAAGCGTTATTTTTAAACTCACAAAACAACACCATAAAATAAACACTTCATACGGCGATATTACTGGAGAACTAGCCAATAACAACATTGCAAATCCCACCTTAAAAGATGTTAGTAATGCGGTAATTGCTATTAGAAAAAGTAAATTACCTGATCCTGCCGAATTAGGAAACAGTGGTAGTTTTTTCAAAAATCCAATTCTTCTAAAAACAGATTTTGAAAAGATACATCAAAAGTTTCCAGAAATGCGATTCTTCGATATTTCAGAAACCGAAGTCAAAGTGCCTGCAGGTTGGTTGATTGAGCAGTCAGGATTAAAAGGAAAACGTTTTGGAGATGCGGGGATTCATAAAAACCAAGCATTGGTATTAGTCAATTACGGAAACGCAACAGGGCAGGAAATTCTAGAGGTGTCTAAGAAAGTGCAAGAGACCGTTTTTGAAACTTTTGGCATTCATATCGAAGCAGAAGTGAATATAATATAGATTGCAGATCTTAGCATTCAGATTACAGCTGTACTAAACCCAAAACTAATAAAGATGTACATTCCAGATTTATATAAAAACGAAGATAAAGAGTCGATTCGGCAATTTTTAAATGCAAATGCCTTTGGACTTCTCATTAATCAAACCAATGGAAAATTGTGGGCAACACACATTCCTTTAGAATTAGAACTTAATAACGAAGGAGAAGAAGTTTTGATGGGCCACATTTCAAAAGAAAATCCACAGTGGACAGCCTTTGAATCAAATGATCAGATTCTTGCTGTATTTACTGGACCGCATGCTTACATTTCTTCCTCTTGGTATGATCATGAAAATGTTCCGACTTGGAATTATTCGGCAGTTCATGTTTATGGTAAAATAAAAATTATTGAAGGAGACGCCGTAATAGATTTGTTAGCTAAATTAGTAGACAAGTATGAGCAGAACTCAAAATGTCCCGTTCGAGTAGCAGATTTATCTAAGAAAACAATGATGGAAGCTAGGGGAATTGTAGCTTTTGAAATTAAAATAGAAGAGATTCACGCTCAAACTAAAATGTCACAAAACAGAGATGACAAAAACTATTCTAATATTATTTCCGAACTAGAAAAGACAGAAAACCCTCAATCATTGACAGTAGCAAAAGAAATGGCTAATTATAGAAAGTAATTACATTTTTTATAACGATATTTAACAATTGGTAATTACATTTGCACATTGTTTTTAAAAATCCAAAAATGCTAAACATTACTTTATACTTTTTTATCGCAATCGTTGTGATTCAACTTTTTTATTACTTGTTCATCTTTGGTAAATTTTCATTTGCCAAAACTCAGGTAGTAAATGGTTCCAGCATACCCATTTCAGTAATTGTTTGTGCCAAAAACGAAGAGGAGAATGTTGCAAAATACTTTCCATTACTTGCTGAGCAAGATTATCCCGACTTTGAAATTGTTTTGATCGACGACGCCTCAAGCGACACTACTTTGGATCTTTTTGAGGAATTTGAAAAAAAATATCCAAATGTTAAATTGGTAAAAGTAAAAAACAATGAAGCTTTTTGGGGCAATAAAAAATACGCATTAACCTTAGGAATTAAAGCCGCTAAAAAAGAACATTTGTTATTTACAGATGCCGATTGTTATCCTACTTCTAAACAATGGATAACAGCGATGAGTTCTCAATTTTCTACCGAAAAAACAATTGTATTAGGATATGGCGCCTATGAAAAAATAGCAAAATCTTTTTTGAATAAAATAATTCGTTTCGAAACATTAATGACGGCATTACAATATTTTTCATGGGCAAAAGCAGGACATCCGTATATGGGAGTTGGTCGGAACTTAGCCTATAAAAAAGAAGAGTTCTTTACCGTAAATGGTTTTATTGACCACATACAAATTCGTTCGGGTGATGATGATTTATTTATTAATCAAGCATCGAATTCAAAAAACACTACAATCAGCTACACTCCTGAAAGCTTTACTTATTCCCGTCCAAAAAAGACATTCAACGACTGGTTTACACAAAAAAGAAGACATGTTGCAACAGCAAAACACTACAAAAGTTTTGATAAAGTACAGTTAGTCCTTTTCTTCAGTTCTCAGTTATTGTTTATAATAGTTCCTATTATTTTGTTAGCTTTTCAATTTCAATGGATAGTAGTAGTAAGTCTAATTGGTTTTAGATATTTATTTGCATGGATTGTAGTTGGATATGCTGCCGAAAAGTTAAAAGAAAAAGATGTAATGTACTGGTTTCCTATTATCGAATTTATACTTATATTCACACAAATTAATATCTACTTTACCAATATTTTTTCAAAACCACCCACTTGGAAATAAATAAACAAATAGAAAAAGCAAAAAAGGGAGATCAGACTGCCTTTACTTTTCTGTTGGATTATTATTGGAATGAAGTATATGGTTTTACACTTAAACGTACTGAAAATGAGACCAATGCCGAAGATATCACTATAGAAACATTTTCTAAAGCTTTTGATAAAATCGCGACCTACAACTCCGAATATCAGTTTAATACTTGGCTTATTTCTATTGCCAAAAATGTGCATATTGATTTAATACGAAAAAATAAATCGAGTCTTTTTATAGAAACAACTGATCAGCAAGCTTATAATATTGCAGATACCACTCCATCTGCAGAAGATGTATTGATCACTGAACAAAATTTATCCCAACTGCTGCAATTTATAAAAGAGCTAAAACCGCACTACCAAGAGGTAATTCAGTTGCGATACTTTCAGGAGATGAGCTACCAAGAAATCTCTAATAAAATAGATGAGCCTTTAAGTAATGTAAAAATTAAATTACTTCGAGCTAAAAAGTTACTTTCTGAAATCATCAAAAATAGACGATAGATCCTTCCTACAGTGTAGTTGACGCACATTAAAAAGCGAAGCTTCCCACCACTTTATAATACGTATTTAAAATTATATTAACAAAGGTAAAATTGTTAAATATTTTAGTTTAGTTTAAATAAAAATTTATATATTTACGTATACCAATAAATATTTAACATTTTTATTAAATTATCTACATTGTAAAATTGTTGTATTTCTTATTATTTACTTTAGCATCTACGCTTATGATTTGATTTTACCTAACCTTTAAATCCATACATTATGTCTAAACTAAGCATTTACGAAACCAGCTGGACTGACCTTGTTTTTGAAAACAGAAACAAAGAGTACGGAGCGTATCTTTTACGCCAAGAAAACAATAAAACAACAGTATTTGCCTTTTTTACAGGCCTGTTGTTTCTGACAGCGGCAATTAGTCTACCCGTTCTTTACAGTCATTTCAGTACCGAGAACAGGATAATTCCAATCGTACCACAATTGCTACCGGCCGTCACAGTAAATCTTGAAACTATTATAAAACCCAAACAAGATCCTATTGTTGAGAAACCGATCGTAGTGCACCCTAAAGCTCCTATTGCACAAACTGCAATTACACAAAAACAACTTAGCAACCCTCTACTTGTAGAAGCTACTGTTGATGTCCCAGAACTTGCGACAAATGCTGCAATAGTAAATAGTACCTCTACCATAAATACAGGTGCTGTTGGCACAGGATCGAGTGGCGCTTCAACGGGAGCAAGCACTGTTATTTCAAGTCCTGGCATTACCGAAAGCACAATAGTATCTGCTGTAGCACTAGATAAATTACCAGAATTCCCTGGAGGAATCAACAAGTTTTATAATTATGTGGGAACCAATTTTGAAAAACCTGAAATAGAACTAGAAAGAGCTATAAAAGTTCATGTTTCTTTTGTTGTTGAAAAAGATGGAAGTATGACCGATATAAAAGTCTTAAGAGATCCAGGGTACGGATTAGGTAAAGAAGCAATTCGAGTTTTAAAATCTCTAAAAACAAAATGGTCTCCTGGCATGCTAGATGGAAAGGCAGTTCGAACTGCCTATAATTTACCGATTACTATACAAACGAATTAGTTTATAGGCAAAATAGCTTGTAAAAAAAGGAAAGAAGAATTTTACAAATTCTGCTTTCCTTTTTTATATCTATAACTCAAAAATAAATTTCTACTTTTTCTTTTTGGTTGTTTTAGTAGTTGTTTTTTTAGCCGTCTTTTTTGTTGTAGTTACTTTAGTGACAGGCATTTTTTGCACATAAGGCTTGTACAAACCATCTTTTTCTGCTCTTGCTTTTGCATCATCTGCTCTTTCTTTAGAATCTGGATGAGAGCTCATCATTTGATCAATAAAAGACTTCTCCGTTCCTTCACTCATTTTGGCTAATATTCGGAATGCCGATTCTTCAGCGTTTACATTATAACCATTTTTCTTCAAGAAATCATATGCAAATAAATCTGCTTCTGATTCTTGCTTGCGACTGTGTTTACTATCGATCATTGCACTACCAATTTTTGCTAATTGGCTATCTGTAAGAGTAGCTATTTTACTTGACTGTGACGCCGCAGCATCTATTAATGCCTCTTTCTGATAAAGTGCTTTCATCGCATCTCTAGAATCATGATTCGCAACATGGCCAATTTCATGACCTATCACTGCTAGCAACTCATTATCGTCCATAACATCCATCAATCCTGAAAACACACGCACACTTCCATCTGCAGTAGCAAAAGCATTTATGTCTTTTGTTAGATATACCTTGTAATTTAAGGTATAACCATCTCCTTGCGTATACTTACCAAAGACTCTATTCAATCGAATTGCATAGGGATCAGTAGGTCCTGCAACCTTATTTTCTGCATCCATTTTAACAACTGCTTCTTTAGATAGCGCAGCCGCATCTGCATCGCTAAAAGTAAATCCAGCAATTCCTTTCTGAACAGCACCTAAAGCTTTTTCTCCAAAATTGATTTGCGCATTAGCTGTTGAATAACCAAAGAATGCAACTAAAGCTCCTAATAGTAGTGATTTTGTTTTCATTTTTTTTGATATTTATTTTAAAGTACAAATATAATACAAGTCTTAAACAACAATCTTAGATTGATACTAAATATTATAAACTATATAGTAAAATACTTCAATACTACTTTATATACAAGTAAATTTAAAATATAGAGAATTGGAATTAAACGATTAAAGTAGTTTCCTTACCTTTGCAATCAGAAAATTGAAATATGGAAACTGTCTTAGATAATACATTAGCTGTTGTAACCGTAGGCGCAACCGAACCAATTCTAGCTAAACCAAAATGGCTAAAAGTAAAACTACCAATTGGACAAAAATATACGGAGCTTCGTGGATTAGTAGATAAATATAGTTTGAACACTATTTGTACTTCCGGGAGCTGCCCTAACATGGGTGAATGCTGGGGCGAAGGAACTGCAACGTTCATGATTTTAGGAAATATATGTACTCGTTCTTGTGGCTTTTGTGGTGTAAAAACAGGAAGACCCGAAACGGTAGATTGGGATGAACCTGAAAAAGTAGCTCGTTCTATAAAAATCATGAATATAAAACACGCGGTAATTACTAGTGTGGATAGAGATGATTTAAAAGATGGTGGTTCTATTATTTGGATCGAAACCATCAAAGCCATCCGAAGAATGAATCCAACTACTACACTCGAAACATTGATTCCTGATTTTCAAGGAATTGAAAGAAACATTGATCGAATTGTAGAAGCCAATCCTGAAGTAGTTTCTCATAATGTTGAAACGGTTCGTAGATTAACACGCGAAGTACGTATTCAGGCGAAATACGACCGGAGTCTTGAAGTGCTTCGCTACTTAAAAGAGAAAGGTATTAATAGAACTAAGTCAGGTATTATGCTTGGTCTTGGCGAAAAAGAAGACGAAGTTTTTCAAACTATGCGTGATTTAAGAGCTGTAAATGTAGATGTAGTAACAATTGGTCAATATTTACAACCTAGCAAAAAACATTTACCCGTAAAAGAATTTATCACTCCAGATCAATTTGCAATTTATGAAAAATATGGTCTGGAATTGGGTTTCCGCCATGTAGAAAGCGGACCTTTGGTTCGTTCTTCTTATAAAGCACAAAAACATATATTATAGTCGAATGTTTGAAAGTCAGAAAGTCGAAAGACCCGAAGTTGTGACTTTAAACGTATGACTTTAGACTTTAAACTTATGACAAGAATAGCTATTAATGGTTTTGGAAGAATAGGCCGCAATTTATTTCGTCTTCTTCTCGATCATCCCACTATTGAAGTAGTTGCGGTAAATGATATTGCTGATAAAAAAACAATGGCTCATTTACTAAAATACGATAGTATCCATGGCGTTTTACCTTTTGCGGTAAGCAGCGACGAAAAAGGAATTATAGTAAACGGAAAGCATTTTTTATTTTTTCATAAAAAAGAGATAGCAAAGCTAAATTGGAAGCGTGAGAATATTGATTTTGTAATCGAATGTACTGGAAAATATAAAACGTATGAAGCGCTTAATGCTCATATTACTGCTGGTGCAAAAAAAGTGATTCTATCAGCTCCTTCAGAAGTAGATTCGATAAAAACCGTTGTTTTAGGTGTTAACGAATCTATCCTTGATGGTTCCGAAGTTATTATTTCTAATGCTAGTTGCACTACAAATAATGCTGCACCAATGATGAAGGTTATAGATGAACTCTGTGGAATTGATCAAGCCTACATCACAACGATTCATTCCTTTACTACCGATCAGAGTTTACACGACCAACCACATAAAGATTTAAGAAGAGCAAGAGGAGCTAGTCAGTCAATTGTTCCCACAACAACAGGCGCTGCAAAGGCTTTGACAAAGATTTTTCCTAAATTAGATGGGAAAATTGGAGGTTGCGGAATAAGAGTTCCCGTTCCAGATGGATCACTAACTGATATTACTTTTAATGTAAAAAGAATAGTTAGCATTGAAGAGATAAATGCTGCTTTCAAACTTGCTTCGCAAACAAGCCTCAAAGGAATATTAGAATATACTGAAGATCCAATTGTGTCAGTAGATGTAATTGGCAATAAAAATTCATGTATATTTGACTCTCAGCTTACTTCGGTAATAGATAAGATGGTAAAAGTAGTTGGCTGGTATGATAATGAAATTGGGTATTCATCCCGTATCATTGATTTAATTCTTCTAACAAAGCAATAAAAAAAGATTCTTTCGCAATGAAATACTTCTTATTTTTTATTATTTTTTTCAATTCCTTATTGTATTCTCAAAAAAGAGATAGTCTCTCCTATTACAATAATTTAGCTGAAAAAAATATAAAGATAAATAAGTATAAAGAAGCGCTATACTACACCCAAAAATCTATTGATTATTGTGAATCTAATTTCAAAGTAGCAGAACAAGCCAATCAAACCTATAAATTAGGTAAAATTTATTTTGATTTAAAAAAATACAATGATGCTATTGTACTTTTCAATAGCAGTATTTCTCTATTTAAGGTAAATAAAAGCACCATAAACCAAGCTAATGCTAATTACTATCTTGCTTTGGCTTACATCGAAAGAAAAAAATACAACCTTGCTGAACTTTGCCTGAACAGAGCAGAAAGAATACAAAAAGAATTACGAATCAATGACGACGCACAACTAATCAATCTTCAGAGAGGAATTTTGAACAAAATAAGAGGGAAAAATGGTTTGGCTTTGAGCATTTTTAAGTCTATTGTAGTACGACCAGATAACAACGTGATTTTAAACACTAAAACGGAATCGATATACCAAACTGGTCTTATCGAATTTTCTAATAAAAGGTATAATTTGGCTCTAAATTACTTCAACAAAGCATTAGAATTAAATAAAATTTCAAAAAATCTAAATCAAAAATCTAATATTTTGCTAAGCCTGAGCAAAACGTATGATAAAATGTTAGATAAGAATAATGCGTATACTTTTTTAAAATTACATCTGAATTTAAAAGAAAGCATCAACCTCACTAATGATGAAAAATTAGGTGTTAATGATTATGAAAGCTTCAAAGAAAATCAACGGTTACAAGAAGCAAAACAGCTTGAAAAAGAAATTAGAGAAAAAGAAAAGTCAGATAAATTTTCAAAACTAATAACAATTCTAGCGATCGCTTTAATTTCGATATTATCATTACTTAGTTTATCGCTTTATAAAAACAATATAATCCGTAATCAAAACAATGCCATATTACGAGAAAAGAATAACGAACTAATCATCGCAAAAAATAGAGCAGAACAAGCATCGAAAGCCAGATCTGAATTTTTATCAACTGTAAGTCATGAGCTCCGGACACCTCTTAATGCAATTACTGGAATTACACATTTATTATTAGAAGAAAATCCAAAAAAATCACAACTTCATTATTTATCATCTCTAAAGTTTTCGGGAGACTATCTAACAACTTTTATAAACGACATTCTTGAAATAAATAAAATTGACTCTAAAAAAATAGAAATAGAAAAAATCAATTTTAATCTCAAAGAATTATTACAAGACATACAGCGATCTTTAAGAGAAATAGCCACAATCAACAATAATAACTTCGTACTTAAAATAGAAGATAGCATTCCTCACAATATGGTTGGTGACCCAACAAAATTGTCACAAATATTTATAAATTTAATAAATAATGCCCTTAAATTTACATCAAATGGCACTGTTAGTGTAATTGCAAAACTTAGATCTTTGCAAAATGACAATGCTACTATATATTTTGAAGTAGTTGATACAGGAATCGGAATCGCGGCAGATAAATTACAAACCATTTTTGAAAGCTTTTCTCAAGGTTCTATAGAAATCAACCGAAAATTTGGTGGAACTGGTCTAGGATTAACTATTGTAAAAAAATTAGTTCGAATTCTTGGAGGACGGATAAAGCTTCAAAGTGTTCTTGGTAAAGGCTCTAGCTTTTCATTCGAGTTGCAATTTAAAGTCGATTCGAAACCCATAGAACTCAAATCCAAAATTCTCAATTACGATCCAGAAATATTTACAAATAAAAAAATATTATTAGTTGAAGACAATAAGATCAATCAAATGATCACAGAAAAAATGCTCCTAAATAAAGGAATAATCTGCACTATAATTGACAATGGCGAACAAGCAATAGAGATGGTAAAAGACAGTAAATTTGACTTAATCTTAATGGATGTTCACTTAACTGGGATTAATGGAACTATCGCTACGCAACAAATTAGAGAATTCGACACTAAAATACCAATTATAGCACTAACAGCCATATCGTTAAATGAAAATAGAGAAATGTTACTCTCCTATGGAATGAATGATGTTATTACAAAACCTTTTGTGCCAGAAGATTTTTACGCCGTTGTCGCTCAAAACCTTAATGAATTAATATCTCAAGATTAACTCTTTTATTAAATTTCTCATATTAGGCTCCGCCTTTTTGGCTGCTTCTAAAACTTCACTATGTGAAATAGTATGAATACTTTCTTCATTACCCATATCAGTAATAATTGAAATTCCAAAAGTCTCTAAATCCATGTGACGTGCAACAATTACTTCAGGAACCGTAGACATTCCCACACAATCACCACCCATGATCTTAACCATCTTATATTCTGATAACGTTTCGAAAGTAGGCCCTTGCAATCCTAAATAAACACCTTCATGTACTTTAATATTCAACTCAAGCGCAACTTCTTTGGCCTTAGTAATCATGCTTTTAGAATAAGGTTCACTCATATTTACAAACCTTGGTCCAAAACGCTCATCATTTTTACCATGTAAAGGATGTTCTGGCATAAAGTTAATATGATCCTTTATTAGCACCAGAGAACCCACGTTATAACTAGAATTTACCCCTCCAGAAGCATTAGAAACTATCAATTTCTCTACTCCTAAATATTTCATAACGCGTACGGGAAAAGTTACTTCTTTCATAGAATAACCTTCATAGAAATGAAAGCGACCTTGCATTGCAACTACATTTTTAGCACCAATTTTACCAAAGATTAAAGCACCAGTATGTCCTTCAACAGTTGATACCGGAAAATTAGGAATCTCCGTATAAGGCAACGAGAATTCTATCTCGATATCATTTGTAAAACCACCCAATCCGGATCCTAAAATTACACCATACTCGGGCGCACTATTGATTTTACTTTTTATATAACTAACGGTTTCTTGTACTTTGTCCCACATAATTTAAAATGATTGTATCGAAATTATTTTTCTCTGAAATAAATGAACTTTTAATGGGTAGATAAAAGAGTTGCTCCTTAAGCAGGCTATCCTTTAATCGCACATAATCTTTTTCTGTTGTAATAATAATTTTATTTTCTGCTTTTTTCTTAATCGCTGCGATTTCGTTTTCGCTAAAATGGTGATGGTCAGGAAACGCTAAACATTCGTCCTTTTCCTGTTTCAAAAAATCAAAAAAAGATTGCGGCTTTGCAATTCCTGCTAAAAGAATTTTTTCGGTTTTTTTAACTTCACTTACCTTCAAAATTTTATTTTCATTACAGACAGCATCTTCATATTCTATAAAGGTAAAGAACAAACTTTGATTTTCATCTAATTTTAGTTGCTCTTTAATTTTATTTTGCTCTTCAAGAGAAAGGCTCGGCGGACACTTGGTAACAATAACTACATTCGCTCTTTTCGCCCCACTTCTACTCTCTCGCAAGTTTCCCGTGGGCAACATGTAATCATTCGAATACAAATCATCATACGAAGTGAGCAAAATATAAAATCCTGCCTTCACTTTGCGATGCTGAAACCCATCATCTAGCAAAATAACATCTGGTTTATTCGAAAGCGAAAGTAATTGTTCAATTCCTTCTTTTCTATTGGCATCAACCGCAACTTGAATATTTCTGAATTTTTGATAAAATTGAAACGGTTCGTCTCCCAATTGCATAGCATCAGAAGTTGCATTGGCTAAAACAAAACCTTTCGAATGTCTTTTATATCCACGACTTAATGTAGCTACTTTATTGGTGTCGGAAAGCAATCGAATTAAATATTCAATTTGTGGCGTTTTACCCGTTCCGCCCACGCCTAGATTTCCAACTGCAATAATGGGTAAATCAAAAGAATATGATTTTAAAACACCAATATCAAAAAGAAAATTTCTGATACTAGTAATAAAGCCATACAAAATAGAAAATGGATACAATATTTTTCGCAATAAATTCATTGTACGAATGTATAATATTTTATCTTTGGATTGAAATTATTAAAAGTAAACTAATAGTAACTTTTTCAAATTAATTCAACATAATCGCGTTACTTATTTATAAAGTGCAAAAATAATAAATACCCGAAAAAGATTTAAAAAATGAGTACAATCAAAGAAATCCTTTCCATACTTGAAGAAATGGCACCGTTGGCATATGCCGAAGATTTTGATAACGTAGGTTTAATTATAGGAAACGAAAACAATAAAGCGACAGGCATTTTAGTTTGCCACGATGCTTTAGAAAATGTTATAGACGAAGCAATAACTAAAAAATGCAATTTAGTCGTTTGTTTCCATCCCATTTTATTTTCTAGCATAAAAAAAATTACGGGTAAAGATTATGTAGAGCGAGCAATTCTAAAAGCCATAAAAAATGATATTGCCATATATGCCGTTCACACAGCGCTTGATAATCATCCCGAAGGCGTTAACAAAATATTTTGTGATGCTTTAGGTCTTGTAAACACTCAAATTTTAATTTCTAAGCAAAACCACATCCGTAAATTAGTTACGTATACAATTCGCGATAATGCCGAAAAGGTTCGAAATGCTCTTTTTAGCGCTGGAGCGGGAAGCATTGGTAATTATGACAAATGTAGTTTTAATTCCGAAGGCACTTTTACCTACCAAGGAAATGAGAAAAGTATCCCTACTATTGGCGAAAGAGGCGTTTTGTCTACAGGTACCGAGTCAAAAATTGAAGTTGTGTATGCCAAACATTTAGAAGCAGGGATCATAAAAGCATTGAGAGAAAATCATATCTACGAAGAAGTTGCTACTGAAATCTATGATATGCAAAATACGTTCAATCATATTGGCTTGGGAATGATTGGAGAATTAGAAGAACCGATGGATGAAAAAGAATTTTTATTGCATGCTAAAACCAAAATGAAATCGGGAGGCATTCGTCATTCTGCCTTTACAGGAAAGAAAATAAAAAAAGTAGCCGTCTTAGGAGGTTCAGGAAGTTTTGCTATAAAAAACGCAATTCAGGCTGGAGCCGATGTGTTTTTGACTGCCGATTTGAAATACCATCAGTATTACGAGGCCGAAAATCAACTTTTATTAGCCGATATTGGACATTTTGAAAGCGAACGCTATACAAAAGAGTATATTGTTGATTATCTTACGAAAAAAATCCCTAATTTTGCAATCATTTTATCGGAAGAAAATACAAATCCAGTTAAGTACTTATAGAATATGGCGAATACGAAAGAATTAAGTGTTGAGGACAAGTTAAGAGCAATTTACGATTTACAGCTTATTGACTCTAGAATTGACGAAATTAGAAACGTTAGAGGAGAACTTCCTTTAGAAGTGGAAGATTTAGAAGATGAAGTTGCTGGTTTAAGCACTCGTTCAGAGAAATTAAAAAGTGATCTTGAAGTGATCGAAAATCTGATCAAAGAAAAAAAGAATGCAATTGATGAGCACAAAGAAGCTGTCAAAAAATACACAAAACAACAAGAAAGCGTTCGCAACAACCGCGAATTCAACTCTTTGACAAAAGAAGTAGAATTTCAAGAACTTGAAGTTCAATTAGCTGAAAAGCAAATCAAAGAAATGAAAGCTTCTATTGAGCATAAAAAAGAAGTAATTGCTACATCAAAAGAGAGATTAGAATCTAAATCGTCTCACTTGAAACATAAAAAATCAGAATTGGATGCAATCATGGCCGAAACTCAAAAAGAAGAAATCTTCTTATCTGAGAAATCAGCAGAATATGAAGCACTAATAGAAGACCGTTTATTGGTAGCATACAAAAGAATTAGAAGTAGTGTACGTAATGGATTGGCTGTTGTTTCTATAGAAAGAGGAGCTTCTGCAGGATCATTTTTCACTATCCCACCACAAACACAAGTAGAAATTGCTTCTAGGAAGAAAATCTTAATCGATGAACACTCTGGAAGAATCTTAGTCGACAGTGTTTTGGCCGAAGAAGAAAGAGAGAAAATGGACCAATTGTTTTCTAAATTCTAAATAAATAACTAAGCCTCGAATCTCGAGGCTTTTTTTATACCTCACTATTTTGAGCCTCAAAAAAAGCATTCGTTTTCTTGTCGTTAAATCGGTTGGTCGATACATCAATCTATTGCTTATTTTACATCCCAAAAAAGCATTGCGCCTTTCCTATACTCTTTTTAGCGAACCCAAAACTGGTAAACTAGGAAAACAAAACTTGCCTTCTATATTGCAGGATACCCAAGCCGAAACCATTCAGCACAACGAACATCATTTTGAAACCTATACCTGGAAAGGCAACAGTACCAGGATTCTCTTAGTTCACGGATGGGAAAGTAACTCGGGTCGTTGGGAAAAATTAATTCCGTACCTACAACAATCAGGCAGCACCATTATAGCCATAGATGCACCCGCTCACGGACAAAGTAGCGGTAGTGAATTCAATGTTCCTCTATATGCAGAGTTCATAAATAAAGCAGTACAAAAATACCAGCCCTCGATTATTATTGGTCATTCTATTGGCGGAGCAGCGTGTATTTATCATCAATATTTACATCCCGAAACTAGCATTCAAAAAATGATCGTCCTTGGCGCACCATCCGATTTAAAAACACTGCTTGATAATTACATTCAAATGTTGAGCTTAAATCCAAAAATGTTTGATCATTTAGAAAAACATTATTTAAAAAATTTCAAAATCGAATTGGACCATTTCTCTGGCGCCACATTGGCTAAAGAAATTACAATCGAAGGAATTATTGCTCACGATACCGCAGACACGGTAGTATCATTCCAAGAAGGTCAAAAAATTGCAGATAACTGGAAAAAAGGCCGATTTGTAGAAACCACAGGTTTAGGACACTCCATGCACGATGATGCATTGTATAAAGAAATATATCAATTTTTATTCGAAGCGGAAAAATAGGCTTATTTGCGCACATGGTTTCCCGCTATTCGTTGCAATCTCCCAAGCAAAACGGGAGGATTTTCACTACTATCGGGGCTAAAAGGTTATATTATTTTAGTTTCAGGAAGCAACCAAACATTTTCCAATAATCTAAAAAACTCAGAAGTCTAAAAAATGATTACTTTTGCACTATGGAAGAAAATCTAAAACGCCTCAATAAATTCATCGGAGAAACTGGATACTGCTCTCGCCGTGAGGCCGACAAAATCATCGAAGAAGGTCGCGTGACGATCAATGGAATTGTACCCGAACTAGGAACAAAAGTTTCCCCAGATGATGAAGTGCGCATAGACGGAAAATTGATTCGGGAGAAAAACGAAAAACCAGTATACCTTGCTTTTTACAAACCTGCTGGCATAGAATGCACCACAAATCTTGAGGTTCGCAATAATATTGTAGATTATATTAATTATCCCAAACGTATTTTCCCAATTGGGCGATTAGACAAAGCAAGTGAAGGCTTGATCTTTATGACCAATGATGGTGATATTGTCAACAAAATACTGCGTGCTAGAAACAATCACGAAAAAGAGTACACCGTAACAGTAAATAAACCCATAACCGATCGTTTTATTGAGCGAATGGGAAATGGCATACCCATTTTAGATACAATCACTAAAAAATGTAAAGTAGAACAAATTAGCAAATACATTTTCAAAATTATCTTAACTCAAGGTCTAAATCGTCAAATTCGTAGAATGGCAGAGTATTTGGGGTATGAAGTTACAGCCCTAAAACGCATCCGAATTATAAATATTTCATTAGACATCCCAGTCGGGCGTTATCGTGATTTGACTGATGCCGAAATAAAAGAACTCAATGAACTTATTGAGCCATCTAGCAAAACGGAAGAAGCAAGTTTGCCTACAACCACCCCTCAAAAAAGAAGGACCGAATTTATAAAACGAGATGATCCTAGATTTAAAGGAAGAGGAGATTATTAAAATAAAAAAGCCGTTTCAATTTGATACGGCTTTTGCATTATATCAAAACCATCTTTTTCTCTTGAATAAAAACACCCCTAAAGCAGATAACATAACCGATACTAGTATAATAATCCACAACCCGAATACATTTCCCTGCAAACTATTTGGCACATTCATACCGTAGAAACTAGCAATTACTGTAGGAATCATTAAGATGATGGAGATAGAGGTCATCTGTTTCATTATATCATTCATATTATTAGAAATTACAGAAGCATAAGCATCCATCATTCCTGTCAAGATATCACTATAAATATTAGTAGTTTCTTGCGCTTGACGCAATTCAATCTCTGCATCTTCTAGCAATTCAGGATCAAAAAATTCTCTTTGTGATTTTATATTTTTGATTCGGTGCAATAAAATATCATTTCCTTTTAAAGAAGTCATGAAGAAAACCAAGCACTTTTCTATCTGAAACAAGGCCTGTAGTGACTCGTTTTTAATCGATTTTTCTAAATTGTCCTCAGCCAACTTAATTTTCTGATTTACTTGTTTTAAATATTTTAAATACCAAACACTAGAGGACAGCAACAATTTTAAAACCAAATCGAAATTATCTTTAACATCAATTTTTTTTCGTTGTGAATACGTAACAAAATCGGTTAGCATTTCCGTTTTATGAAAACTAATCGTAACACAAACCTCGTCTTTAAAAATTATGCCCACAGGAATTGTATTAAAAGGCAATTTAATGTCATTACTTTTTACTGGAATACGCATGATAATAAGAGTCCACTTATTCTCAATTTCAATACGAGGTCTTTCATCAATATCCTCAATATCATTATAGAATGATTCAGGTATTTGTAATTCTTCAAGTAGGTATTTTTTTTCTGCTTTGGTTGGACATTCAATATTAATCCAGCAGTTAGGAGTCCACACATCAGACTCGATTAATCCGTTATTGTTTTTGTAAAAAGCTCTCATTTCAAAATTCTATAGGTTATTACAGCATCTTGAAACTTTTTCAAGTGCTTTATATTTTCAATTTTCCCGAATAATAATCGTCCATTTGATGGTTGTTTTTTTAAGTGTGGCAAAAGTATTCTTTTTATATTTTTAAAAATGCAAAAAGCAGAAATAATTATGAAATTCTTAAGAAAATAAAAAACCTCAAACTTTCGTTTGAGGTTTAAATTGACAGAGTTTTAATATACCTTATTTTTTCATTCTCATTTCGCGAGCCAAAAGAGTATTTTTCAATAGCATGGCAATTGTCATCGGTCCTACTCCACCTGGCACTGGAGTTATGAAAGACGCCTTTTTACTTACACCATCAAAATCTACATCGCCAGTAATTTTATATCCTTTTGGATTTGAGGCATCCACAACACGCGTAATACCAACATCTATAACTACAACACCCTCTTTTACCATATCGGCTTTAAGATAGTTAGGAACTCCCAAAGCGGTGATAATAATATCTGCTTGCTTTGTAAATTCTTCAATATTTTTAGTTCTGCTGTGGGTTAAAGTAACTGTTGAATCACCTGGATTTCCTTTACGACTCATTAAAATACTCATTGGTCTTCCAACAATGTGGCTACGGCCTATAATTACTGTATGTTTTCCAGCTGTTTCTACTTTATAGCGTTCTAACAACTCCATTATTCCGTAAGGCGTAGCAGGTAAAAAAGTATCCATTTCTAAAGCCATTTTACCAAAATTTGTTGGATGAAAACCATCTACATCTTTATCTGGATCAATAGCCATTAGTATTTTCTGTTCATCAATGTGTTGGGGCAACGGCAATTGAACGATATAACCATCAAGATTATCATCTGCATTCAATTCCTTAATTTTAGAAAGCAAGACCTTTTCGGTAATATCGGCTGGTAAACTCACCAAAGTAGACTCGAAACCAATTTGCTCACACGAACGTACTTTACTTCCCACATACGTCAAACTTGCTCCATCAGTCCCAACAATTACGGCAGCCAGGTGAGGCACTTTCTGACCATCTGCTTTCATCTTTTGAACTACGGCAGCAATCTCCCTTTTAATATCTTCTGATGTTTTCTTTCCGTCTAGTAACTGCATCTTTTAAAAAGTTAAATGTTTTAAATTTTAAAGTTTCTGTTAAAAGCATGAAACTTACTTTATATAATTATTCTATGTTTAGTTTAAAAAATTAAGGTCTAAAATTCCAAATAATTTGAAACTTTAAACCTTTAACTATTTTTTAATTATTTCATTCCTGGCATACCGCCTTTCATTCCGCCCATCATTTTCATAAGGTTTTTTCCACCTGGTCCTTGCATCATTTTCATCATTTTACTCATTTGCTCAAACTGCTTCATCAACTGATTCACTTGTTCAATTTTTGTACCTGATCCTTTAGAAATTCTAACTTTTCTTTTAACATCAATTACGGCGGGCTTGCTTCTTTCCTCTGGAGTCATTGAGTGAATAATAGCTTCAATATGTTTAAAAGCATCATCTTCTATTTCAATATCTTTCATGGCTTTAGATGCTCCTGGAATCATTCCTACCAAGTCTTTCATATTACCCATTTTCTTTACTTGTTGGATTTGTGATAAGAAATCATCAAAACCAAATTCGTTCTTAGCAATTTTCTTTTGGATTTTTCTTGCTTCGTCTTCATCATATTGCTCTTGCGCTCTCTCTACCAAAGACACAACATCTCCCATACCAAGGATACGTTCTGCCATACGAGTTGGATAGAAAACGTCAATCGCATCCATTTTCTCGCCTGTACCAACAAACTTAATTGGTTTGTTTACAACTGTTTTAATAGAAATTGCAGCTCCACCACGAGTATCACCATCTAATTTGGTTAAAATAACCCCATCAAAATTCAAGATGTCATTGAAGGCTTTTGCCGTATTTACAGCATCTTGACCTGTCATGGCATCCACGACAAATAAGGTTTCTTGTGGTTGAATGGCTTTATGCACTTTGGCAATTTCATCCATCATTTCTTTATCGACAGCTAGACGACCAGCAGTATCGACAATCACGACATTGAATCCATTTGCTTTGGCATGTTTAATTGCATTTTGCGCAATTTCAACTGGATTTTTATTTTCAGGCTCAGAGTAAACTTCAACACCTATCGAATCTCCTACTACATACAATTGTTGAATTGCAGCAGGGCGATAAATATCACAAGCTACTAACAGCGGTTTTTTATTCTTTTTGGTTTGAAGATAATTTGCCAATTTACCAGAAAAAGTAGTTTTTCCTGACCCTTGTAGCCCTGACATTAATATTACTGATGGATTTCCAGAAAGATTGATTCCTGCAACATCACCACCCATTAATTCAGTAAGCTCATCTTTGACTAACTTTACCAATAATTGTCCTGGTTGTAATGTAGTTAATACATCCTGACCAATTGCTTTTTCCTTTACTTTGGTTGTAAAATCTTTGGCAATTTTAAAGTTGACATCGGCATCGAGTAAAGCACGACGAACTTCTTTCAAAGTTTCGGCAACGTTTACTTCTGTTATTTTTCCGTGTCCTTTTAATATATGAAAGGCTTTGTCTAGTTTATCGCTTAAATTATCGAACATAGTTGTATTTCTCTTTAATTAAGGCGCAAATTTAATGATTTGATATTGAAGTTTAAATAGTATTAGAAATAAAAAGCGATTGTTTTTAAAATAAAGACAAAAAATTAAAATTAATTTATCCAGAATCATTAAATCTCTGTATTTTCAGTTAGAATGACTTCCTACTTTAAGGCATACCAACTTATTTAAATTATCATTATTCTTTCTAGAGTTTAAAAAATAATGAGATTTAATTCGAAAATTTTCTGCTTAAATTCCAAATCAGCACAAATTAGCCTACTATTTTTTAATATTCACATTAAAATCAGGCACTCCTACAACTTGAAATGTTGCCGATGCAAATTTTATACCGCTATCTTTTGCCTCGAAAGCTTTCAATATTTGAGTAAATAATTCCGTTTTTGTAGCCCGCCTTTTTTTATATCCCACTACATACCGCAGTGTAAACTCGACCCAATTATCATTTGCAACTAGTGAAACCATAGAATCGGTTTGGGCATCTTCTAGACGGAATTTATTTTGCATATTATGCCATCTCTCTCTAGATTGTTCCGTCAAATCGCCAGCCACTTTTTTCCCTATTTCTAATAGTAACTCTGTGGCCTTATCATAATCACTCCCGTATTGCACAGGAATTTTAATTTCGTCCCATAAAAAAGGAAAGTCTCCAGAATAGTTAAAAACAGGTTCTTTAAAAACATAATTGTTTGCAATCAAAACGATGCGTCCATTATACAAATCACCATCTACCCATTGTCCTGTTTCCATAATTGTAGTTCGCAAAACGCCAATATCCATGACATCTCCTTTAATACCTCCCAGCTGAACCCGATCACCAGATTTGTAAAAATCACCAAACATAATGGCTAACCAACCTGCAAAAGAAGCAATTACTTCTTGCAACGCAAATGCAATTCCAGCGCCTGCTACGCCCAAAGCTACTGTCAAGCCACCAAGTTTATCGCTAAAAACCACAGTAATCAGAACAATTGTTAATAAATAACCTGCAAAATTGCTAAATTTTTTAGCACGATACTGATTGTCATTTCCTTTAATTTTCGACAATAAATTGCTTTGAATCACTCGCACTAAAATCCATATGATGGCAACTCCAATAACTATAGTAGAAATTTTTCCTATTGTAGGATCAAATAAATATTTTTCTATTGACTCATACATAATTATTCTTTTTTGAAAGGGATGCAGTTACTTGTATCTATTTTTTATTGCGATCAAATATAGCTTATTTCAATGAGAGATATTTTTCTCCATAAAAAAAAGATTAACTCGAATATATCCGAATTAATCTCTTTATAAATTTTTAAAAAAGAAACACTTTCACTTTATAAAACTACATTCTCTCTGGAACATTTATACCCAACAAGCTGAACGAATCAGCAATAACATCAGCCACTTTTTTAGACAATTGCACTCTGAATATTTTTTTATTCAAATCAGATTCTCCTAATATAGAAACGGCCTGATAAAAAGAATTGTATTCGCGTACTAGCTCATACGTATAGTTGGCTATTAATGCAGGACTATGATTCTGCGCAGCATTCTGAATCACTTCAGGAAACAATTCTAGTTGTTTTATCAATTCTTTTTCTTTTTCGTGCAACTCGGTTATACTTGAGGTACTACTAAGATCAAAATCGGCTTTTCTTAATATGGATTGAATTCTAGCGTAGGTATATTGTATAAACGGCCCCGTATTTCCTGCAAAATCAACAGATTCCTCTGGATTAAATAAGATTCGTTTTTTAGGATCTACTTTTAAAATATAATACTTAAGCGCTCCTAAACCAATTGTAGTGTATAATTTCGACTTTTCATCCTCAGAATAAGTGTCAAGTTTTCCTAAATCTTCTGCAATTTTCTGAGCCGTATCGGTCATTTCTTTCATCAAATCATCGGCATCAACAACGGTTCCTTCACGGCTTTTCATTTTTCCAGAAGGTAAATCTACCATTCCGTAAGACAGATGAAAAAGATTAGAAGCCCAATCGAAACCTAATTTTTTCAATATTAGAAACAAAACTTTAAAATGATAATCCTGCTCGTTACCAACGGTGTAAACCATTCCGCCAACATCTGGCATGTCTTTTACACGTTGAATCGCAGTGCCTATATCTTGTGTCATATAAACCGCTGTTCCATCAGAACGTAACACAATCTTACGATCTAAACCTTCATCGGTCAAATCAATCCAAACAGAACCATCGGGATCTTTTTCGAAAATTCCTTTTTCAAGACCTACTTGAACGACATCTTTTCCTAATAAATAGGTATTGCTTTCATAATAAAAGCTATCAAAGTTTACGCCTAGATTTTTATAACTTATGGTAAAACCATCATAAACCCATTGGTTCATGGTTTTCCACAGTGCTATTACTTCTGCATCACCTGCTTCCCATTTTTGAAGCATTTCTTTGACTTCTTTTCCTATTTTGCTCTTTTTATTGAAATAATTATCTTTAAAATAAGATTTAAACTCTTTTATTTCAGAAGCTTCAGAGAAAAACTCTTCTTTATTATCAACTTTTTCTATTTCTGTTGCACTAATTTCATATTTAACATTTTCATCGGGAAACAATTTTTGCCAAATTGGTGTCTTTTTAAAAACATCAAATTCAATTTGACCATCCTCACTATGAATCCATTCAGAATATTCTTTTTGAAATTCTTGTTCAAAAGCTACATAATAATTCCCAACTAATTTATCTCCTTTTAAACCTGTAGATTCTGGAGTTTCTCCGTTTCCAAATTTTTGCCAAGCCAACATCGACTTGCAAATGTGGATTCCTCTATCGTTTATAATTTGGGTTTTGTATACTTTTTTTCCTGAAGCTTTTATAATTTCGGCTACTGAATATCCTAGAAGATTGTTTCTAACATGTCCTAAATGCAACGGTTTATTCGTGTTTGGCGAAGAGTATTCTACCATTACGGCGCTCTCATTTGCCAAAGGTGTTACAAATCCAAATTTCTCCGCACTTTTAATTCTGTTGAAGAAATTGATATAATAGCTATCCGCAATAACGATGTTCAAAAAACCAGAAACCACATTAAATCGTGCTACTTCAGGAACATTTTCTACAAGATAAGTGCCTATCTTATTTCCCAATTCAACAGGATTGCTTTTTACTAATTTCAATAATGGAAAAATGACCATTGTAATGTCACCCTCAAACTCTTTTCTGGTGGTTTGAAACTCAATTTTATCAATTTTTATTTCAAATAATATTTGAATAGCTTTTTCTATAGAAGGTGTAAGAATAGTAGATAATGACATGTATACTTGTTTTTAAAGTGTGCAAATATACTGCTTATTCGGCAATTACAGAAAGTGAAAAATGAGGATTCTAGATTTAAATAAAATATAGTATTATTATTTTCAAAAAAGTGTAACAAAAAAATAAAATGGTTGTCTTATATCAAAACTTGTATCACTTGAAATTACTTTTTTATTTAATGTAAAGAAAATAATTTTTAGTTGTTTGAAAGAAGAAACCCCGTAGTTTGCCAACTTCGGGGTTTCTTTTTACAAGTAATTAAGGATGTAACATTATAAAATTACCATTTTATAATAGCGCTTGCCCAAGTAAATCCGCTACCAAAAGCAGCCAAAACTACTGTGTCACCTGATTTTATTTTTCCTTTTTCCCAAGCTTCAGTTAATGCAATAGGAATAGATGCGGCTGTTGTATTACCATATTTTTGAATATTGTTATACACTTGATCATCATTCAACGAAAATTTCTTCTGTATAAACTGAGAAATTCTCAAATTGGCTTGATGCGGAATCAACATATCAATATCCGAAACCTGTAAATTATTGGCCTCTAATCCTTCATTAATTACTTCGGCAAAACGAACTACTGCATTCTTAAATACAAATTGCCCATTCATATAAGGATAATAACTTTCGTCATTTGGATCATTGTCTGCAATAATATCTGTTACCCAACGTGCTCCCATCCCTGGAGCGATCAAAGATAATTCTTCGGCATATTGCCCTTCTGAGTGCAAGTGAGTTGACAAAATTCCTTTGGTCAAATCCTCTTCTCTACTCAAAATAGCAGCTCCTGCTCCATCACCAAAAATGACAGAGACACCACGACCACGTGTAGTCATGTCTAAACCGGTAGAATGCACTTCGGAACCAATTACAAGAATGTTTTTATACATTCCCGTTTTAATATACTGATCTGCAACAGAAAGTGCGTATAAAAATCCAGAACATTGATTTCTTACATCTAATGCACCAACAGTTCTTAATCCTAAATCTCTTTGTACCAAAACTCCTGGTCCTGGAAAATAATAATCTGGACTCAGTGTGGCAAAAACGACAAAATCAATAGCTGAAGCGACAACTCCAGATCGCTCCATCGCAACTTTGGCAGCTTTAACCCCCATAGAAGTTGTAGTATCTTGTCCGCGAATGATATGTCTACGCTCCTGAATTCCTGTTCGCTCTTGAATCCATTCGTCATTAGTGTCAATAAGTTTTGACAAATCATCATTAGTGACTATATTGTCTGGAACATAATAACCTAAACCTGTTATTTTTGAGTGGTACATAATTTATTATTTTATTAAAATCTAGGGTACAAAATTAAATATCTTTTAAAATATTTGATAGCAAATTACTCTTTTTTTAGCAATAATCAATTAATAGCTTTTTGACAGCCTTATTCTATCTCCCAATTATTAGTAAGACTACCTCATTTTTTGTTTAAAATAAGGGAAAAAGGAATTTTATTTCTTTCATGATAAGGTCTAAAAAATTAACGAACTTGATTGATTGTAACAAAATCGAATCCTTACGACCTACTATATCTAACTAACTAACAAAATTTTTAAATTCATGAAATTAAAACTTACTTTCCTTCTCTTTCTAGGCATAAGCTTATCGGCTATGGCGCAAGAAAATTTAAACTATCAAGTACCATCAAAATCGATTTTGGATCTTGCGGATTATCAAAGAGCACCATCGGTTTCTATGGATACGCAAAAAGAATACATGCTCTTAAGTTATAGAGCTACTTATAAAACATTAGACGATTTAAATCAGGAAGAACTCCGTTTGGGAGGTTTACGAATCAATCCGATAACAAATATTTCGAGCACTGTAACCTACATCAACAATTTAAAGCTACGAAAAATAGCCGACAAAAACGAAATACAGGTTAGTAATTTACCAACCAATCCTCGCATTAGTAATTTAGCTTGGTCTCCTAATGAAAAAAAAATAGTGTTTACCAACACCGTAAGTACTGGAGTTGAATTATGGGTTCTTGACGTCGCTTCCGCAAAAGCCACTAAACTAACCGAAGCAAACCTAAATGCAAATCTTGGCACTCCTTTTAGCTGGTTGAATGATAATGAAACTATTTTGGTGAAAATGTTACCAAAAGACAGAAAGGCACTATTAGATTCAAAAAAGGATTTACCAACAGGACCAATAACCTCCAATTCTGCTGGCACAAAATCTCAAAACAGAACGTATCCTGATATGTTGAAAAACAAAAATGATGAAATAAATTTTGAGAACATCATTACGTCTGAACTGTATAAAGTTACCTTAGACGGGAAAGCTACTTTATACAAAAATGCAGCCATGTTCGCAGGAGAAAAAATTTCGCCAGACGGGAACTTTATAATGATTACTACCATAGAAAAACCATTTTCTTATATTGTTCCATTAAGCCGTTTTCCTCAAAAAACAATTGTCTACGACAAAAATGGTTTAGAAATAAAAGTAGTTAATGATCTTCCGCTAAATGAAATTATGCCCAAAGGATTCATGGCCGTACGAAACGGAAAAAGGTATATGAATTGGAGAAACGACAAACCTGCCACACTTTTCTACGTAACTGCTTTAGATGCGGGAGATCCATCAAACAAAGTCGATTTTAGAGATGAGCTTTTCTTGTGGGAAGCACCATTTACTGCAAATCCTACTTCAATGACAAAAACTCCGCAACGTTTTGATAATGTTATATGGGGAAATGAAACGATTGCCATCGTTATGGATGAATGGTATGATACTAGAAATACCAAAACCTATCTGGTAAATCCATCCGATTCTAGTCAACAACCAAAAGTAATTACGGATAGAAATTCTCAAGATATTTATGCGGATCCAGGTAATTTTGAAACTAGAAAAAATCAATACAACAAACAAGTTTTAGCTATTGAAAACGGTAATACATTTCTTATTGGTAATGGATTTACCAAAGACGGACAATTTCCATTTATCGATGAATTTAATTTAAAAACATTAAAATCAAAACGATTATATTCTTCGCTTTACACAGATAAAAAGGAAGATATATTAGAAATTGCAGATTTTAAAACTGGAAAAGTATTAGTTCAGTTACAGTCAAAAAATGAATATCCTAATTACTATTTTAGGAACATTAACAAAAAAAATAATCTAACTCCAATCACAGATTTCAAAAATCCATTTGAAAGCATCAAAAACGTTAGCAAAGAAGTAATAAAATACAAACGAAAAGATGGTGTAGAATTATCTGGAACTTTATATTTACCAGAAGGGTATGATAAAGTAAAAAAAGAGAAGTTACCGTTATTAATTTGGGCCTATCCAGCAGAATATAAAGACAAAAGTAGCGCTGGTCAAAGCAACCAAAATCCAAATGAATTTACGTTTCCATACTATGGTTCTTTTGTATATTGGGTAACCAAAGGGTATATTGTCCTTGATGATGCATCATTCCCTATTATTGGCGAAGGAACAACTGAACCTAATGATACTTTTATTACACAATTAGTTGATGATGCCGAAGCAGCAATAAATGCAGTGAATGCGTTAGGATACATCAATACCAAAAAAGTAGCTATTGGCGGGCATTCCTATGGTGCATTTATGACAGCGAATTTATTGACACATTCTAATTTATTTGCCTGTGGTATCGCTAGAAGTGGCGCATACAATAGGACGTTAACACCTTTTGGTTTTCAAAGTGAGCAACGCAACTACTGGGAAGTACCAGAAGTGTACAACACCATGTCTCCTTTTATGAATGCCGAAAAAATGAAAACTCCTTTACTTTTAGTTCACGGTGAAGCAGATAATAATCCCGGTACTTTTACCTTGCAAACAGAACGTTATTTTCAAGCCATAAAAGGACTAGGAGGACCAGTAAGAATGGTAATATTACCGAAAGAAGCGCACTCTTATGTGGCAAAAGAAAATATTTTGCATTTACTATGGGAACAAGATCAATTCCTAGAAAAATATTTAAAAAATTAAAGCCATACTCTATAGTTGTATCTAACAAAAAAAAGACAGCCTAAGGGCTGTCTTTTTTTATTAGTATACTTCCGTATAAAATAAATTCGTATATATTATTTTGCTACGTAATTTTCAATAGTACTTCTTGATTCAATTCTAAAGCAGTTTCATGTTCAAAGAAAATGACTCTTCTATCGAAAACCGCTTTGATTAAATACCTACTTCCTTTAAAAAATGATTGTTTTACAATTACTTTTAAAGATCCGTTTTCATCGATTTTTAGCTGGTGTGGATACAATAATATATCCTCGTCCTTTCCTTCAACATGCATTAGTTGAGAAAGCTTAAACTCATTTACTTCGCCAAAAAGTGAGGCAACATATTTATTTAAAGGATAATTATAAACATCCGCCGATGGTCCTTTTTCAATTATTTTTCCTTCGTATAAAACCAAAGTCTCATCCGAAAAAGAAAGCGCATCGACACTATCGTGTGTTGCTATAAAACAAGTGATTTCTTTTTTCTTTAGATAGGCAAACAAGTTACGGCGAAGTGCATTTTTTCTAAAATTGTCAATATGACTAAACGGTTCGTCAAGTAAAAGCACTTCTGGCTCTACTGCTAAAACTCTAGCCAAAGCAACTCTTTGCTGCTGACCACCACTTAAGAACTTCGCTTTTACATTGGCAAATTCAGTCATTTCGACCATTTCTAAAAGTTCTTGAATACGAAGTTTTTTCAATGGCAAAAAACCATTAGATAAAAATTTACCAACATTCTCCGAGACAGTTTCATACGCCATCAAATCAAAATCTTGAGCTAAATATTTCATAAAAGGCATTCCAGGAATCAAATTGTATTTGGGTCCTAGAATTTCTTTTTCATTATAAAAAATATGTCCCTCATCTAAATCATACATTCCGTAAATTAGTTTTAAAAGTGTGCTCTTACCACAACCACTTTCACCTAGAACAGCAATATTTTGTCCTTTGGCAACTGTAAAATCTATGTTATGTATGATTGTTTTTTCCGTATAACCGAAAGAAATATTTTGAATCTGAAGCATTTGTTGACATTGAAAATTTAAAAAAACAAAGATAGTTTCTTTAGCAAAAAGAAGCTGTTGAAAATTAATTTATATCCAAAAAAAAAGCTGTTTCGTGATGAAACAGCTTTCTTAGTATTAAAATAAATTTTTTATTTATTGTCCTTTTTCTGCATCCTGAATCATTTTAGCATTTGCAGTAATTGCAAATTCTACACGACGATTTTGGCTTTGTCCTTCTTTAGTCTCATTAGACGCAATTGGATCAGCAATTCCATAACCGGATGTTTTAAAACGGCTAGTTGCTAACCCTTTGGTAATTAAATACGCTTTAACAGATTCTGCTCTTTTTTGCGAAAGTGTTAAATTATAATCTGCTTTTCCTGTATTGTCTGTGTAACCAAAAATCTCAATATTTGTATCTGCATACGAATTAAACACTGGAACTAATTTATCTAAGTTAGTTTTCGCCTGGGCAGTCAAACTCGCTTTATTAAGATCAAAACGAACTGCATTTTCATTTAAAGTTAAGTGGATTCCCTCTCCTACTCTTTCTACAGCAGCACCAGGTAAAGCTTCGTCAATTTCTCGTTTTTGCTTGTCCATTTTGTTACCAATTAAAGCTCCAGTTCCCCCACCTACAGCAGCACCAATGGCAGCTCCTAAGGCAGCATTTCCGCCTTTACCTAAATTATTTCCTAACACAGCTCCTAGAACTCCACCAGCTATAACGCCTATTCCTGCTCCTCTTTGAGTACTATTAGTATTTTTTACTGCCTCACAGCCCGTAAAAAGAATACTCATCATAAATAAACCAGTTAAACCAAGTATTGATATTTTTTTCATCTTTGTCAATTTTATATTAATTAATTTTTTGAAATTGGTAAACAACGTCCGTTGGATTGTTCCCGACATTTATTTTATCTATCAATTGAAAAGAACTTTCAGATTGATTAGCTACAGTAAGAACGAAACCTGTAGTTACTTTTCTAGCCTTTAATCCTTCATCTAATATTTTTAGAACAAATTGCCCTTCTTTATTGACGTACCAAGTAATTGCAGATGTGAAAGCTGTACAATTTGGACTGTTTAATGTCATAGTCCCTTTATTATTATTTGAAATAAATTTCCATGTACTTCCAATAAAACATTTCGAATCGGCAACATTAAATGAGTTCACTTTTATAACGTCAGAACCTGGATAAGAAACACTTGCTATTTGCCAATCTCCTTTTATCCCAACTTGAGTTTTTCTGTCTAATTTTGTTGTTGGTGCATTTGATACTGGCGTTTGGGAAGGTGAATTCACTTGTCCCGACTTACATGCAAAAGCCATCGTGGCCATAATGCATACTAAAAGAATTTTTCTCATAGTTCTAAAAAATTTAAGAATTAATATTGGAGCAAAGATAGAGCTGTAATCAGCTATTAAGTTTCAAAATTATTTTTTTTCTTTTCAAAATTTTAGCTTACGACAATTTGTCATTCTAGCCTTATTTGGTATTCTATTTGAAAGCTAAATAAACAGATTGTAAAACCCTTTAAAAACTTAAAATATGACAACAGGTAAAATTAATGTTTCAGTTGAGAACATATTTCCCTTAATCAAGAAATTCCTTTATAGTGATCACGAAATTTTTTTACGTGAATTAATTTCGAACGGAACCGATGCAACTTTAAAATTAAAACACCTTACCAGTATTGGCGAAGCAAAGGTTGAATACGGCTCTCCAATTATTGAAGTTAAAATTGACAAAGAAGGAAAAAAGATCCACATTATTGACCAAGGATTAGGAATGACAGCTGATGAAGTTGAAAAATACATCAATCAGGTGGCCTTTTCTGGAGCTGAAGAATTCTTAGACAAATACAAAGATTCTGCCAAAGATTCAGGTATTATCGGACATTTTGGTTTGGGTTTCTATTCGGCTTTTATGGTAGCCGAAAAAGTAGAGATCTTCACTAAATCATATAAAGATGAGCCAGCAGCTCATTGGACTTGCGACGGAAGTCCAGAATTTACATTAGAGCCAGCTGACAAAACAACTCGTGGGACTGAAATTATTTTGCATATCGCCGAAGATTCACTTGAATTTCTTGAAGATTCAAAAATCAACGGATTGTTGAATAAGTACAATAAATTCATGCCTATTCCAATTAAATTTGGAACAAAGAAAGAAAAAATTGAGCAAAAAAAAGGTGAGTTTGTTGAGAGCGAAGACAAAGAAAATACTTTTACAGAAGTAGAAGTAGACAATATTATCAATAATCCTAATCCAGCTTGGACAAAACAGCCAACTGAATTATCAGATGCTGACTATAAAGATTTCTACCGTGAAGTATATCCAATGCAATTCGAAGAGCCATTGTTTCATATTCACTTAAATGTAGATTATCCTTTTAACTTAACTGGTATTTTATATTTCCCAAAATTGGGTTCTGATATGCAAATTCAGAAAGATAAAATTCAACTGTACCAAAATCAAGTATACGTAACTGATAATGTAGAAGGAATTGTACCTGAATTTTTGATGATGCTTCGCGGTGTTGTTGATTCGCCAGACATTCCGTTAAACGTTTCTCGTTCAGGATTACAAGCGGATGGCGCCGTTAAGAAAATTTCAAATTACATTACACGTAAAGTAGCAGATAAATTAAAAGCTTTATTTACAGAAAATAGAGCTGACTTTGAATCAAAATGGAACGATATCAAAATCGTTCTTGAGTACGGAATGCTTTCTGAAGATAAATTCTATGAAAAAGCGGGAGCTTTTGTTTTGTACCCAACCGTAGATGGCAAATACTTCACTCTAGAAGAGTTAAAAGAAAATTTAAAAGAAAAACAAACCGATAAAGACGGAAAACTAATTGTTTTATACGCTGGGAATAAAGAAGCGCAGCATTCTTATATCGAAATTGCTAAAAACAAAGGATATGAAGTTTTATTATTAGATTCCCCAATTATTTCGCATTTAATTCAAAAAATTGAAGGGGATAACAGCGGAATGCAGTTCGTACGTGTCGATTCTGACCATATTGATAATCTAATAAAGAAAGAAGAAACTACTATTTCTAAATTATCTGATGAAGAAAAAGAAAGCCTCAAAACCGTTTTAGAAAATATTGTTCCTAAACAAACATACTCAGTACAACTAGAAGCCATGGATAGTGAAGCTGCTCCATTTATTATCACGCAACCTGAATTTATGCGTAGAATGAAAGAAATGAGTCAATCTGGCGGCGGCGGAATGTTCGGAATGGGTAATATGCCAGAAATGTATAACTTGGTAGTAAATACAAACTCAGATTTGGCTACAAGCATTTTAAACAATACAGACAAATCAGCCCAAGAAAACTTGGTAAAGCAAGCATTAGATTTGGCTAAATTATCTCAAAATTTATTAAAAGGAGAAGCGTTAACAGCTTTCGTGAAAAGAAGTTTTGAGCTAATAAAATAGTAAAAAAGAGAGCGTATCTTAGAGATATGCAGTAATTTTAGTAACCCTGCAAATTTAATTTGTAGGGTTTTTTTTATTTAAATCAAAAATCGGCTATTAAAGTCTGCAGTTTAAAAAAATTTCTTTTGCATTAAAAAATAGATACTTTGCATAATAGCTTTGGTGAAAAACCTTTTAAACTAGTGAAAATCAAAAAATACTTGACCCAACTTCATTTTTATAGCTATGGTTCCTGTACAGTTGGAGTATCTGCGGATAATAGAGCAACGGATTTAGAACTTGATCTAGCAGAGCTACCAAGTGTTTCCAATCATTTCATAACAAATTAATTTTAAGCACAACCTCTCAAATACCATAATATTTTTTAAAACGTTATTAATAGCAAATAAATCTGTTATCAAAAAATAATATTTGTATTTTAAAAAAAATGGTTTGGAATTATTTAACAGTCTTAGGTATGACATAAGTTATTTAAAACCATATATTTACTCACCCAATTACAATAATTTAACCTCAAAAATTTAATTTTTATGAAAAATAGCTCGTATTTAGTAGCAAGTTTTGCCCTTACATTGTTTGCATTTATATCATGTACAAAAGAGGATGTTACAACACCACCAGCAACAGACAATAATAGTGCAGTTGTAGCCTCCGCCTCCATTGACTTAATCAATGAGTTAGACGTGCAAACAGGAAATCAAGTTTCATTTGATAATTTAACTTCTAGAAAGACAAAGAAAGCAGTTCCAACTTCATGCTCCACTGTAACGATGGATCCCGTAACAACAACTTTCCCCAAAACATATTACGTAGATTTTGGAGTAGGTTGCACTACAAACAACATCACTCGGAAAGGAAAATTAAAAATTACTTTTTCTAATAATATTACGGAAACTGGCAGCACCATGACTGTTGAAAGAATAAATTACTATGTAAATGGTAATAAAGCCGAAGGAAAGATTGTGTACACAAACACAACTGTAAACGCAAATACTCCACAATGGACAAGAACAGTAACTGAAGGGATATTTACAACCGCAACTTGTGTGTATACAAACTCAGGTTCTCACACCATCAAGCAAACTGCAGGAGTTGCGACAGCACTATCTTTAGAAGACAACACCTACGAAATGACTGATGGTACACATACCGTTAGTAAACAAAATGGTGACACACTAACATTGACAGTTTTAGAAGCATTAGTCAAAAATTACAATTGCGATTATATTTCAAAAGGAAAACTAACGGTACAAAGCATATTGCTAAACGGAGTTATTGATTACGGTACTGGTGAATGCGACAACAAAGCAACCTATACACAAAGCGATATAGCATTCCCATTTACAATGTAAAATTACAATACATACAGTTCCAAAAAGGCTCTTTATTTTTTAAAGAGTCTTTTTTTTATTAAAATATTTTGAAAAAAAATGGATCAATCCTAAAAGTTGGGGAGGAATCAAAGATTTACTAAATTAGCTGACTAAAAAAACAAGCTTTGGAGAATTACATAGAACTTTTAAAACTTATCCTTCCTGAATTAATTGTAGAACACTTTGATTTGGTCAACACCAAAATAGAACAAGAGAAAATGCATCTATTCTTTGAAGAAAAAAGTACTCCTC
>JBBSSR010000033.1:0-36927 GCA_038241955.1 Flavobacteriales bacterium
ATACTCAAATTAATATAGAAATTAGAATGTAAGTGCCTAATAAATAAAAGGACATGGTATAAGTCAAAAATAGACTTACACAGCCTATAATAAAAAACAGTTTTAAAAACTAAAACGCTTATAACGGATCTTTAAAATCCAGTTATAAGCGTTTTTTTTTAGTCTCCAAAAATGACACTAATCAAAATATATGATGTTTTTCAGTGCCCTCCGAGTTGGCTGCTCCATTTTTAAAAAGATACTGCAGCGAATAATTTTTGAAATCAACATAAACATTATTGCCTTTGTTTTCGGTAATTTTAATAGTATTTAAAATTCGATGATAATGTTCATTACCGTCGTATTCTGTAGATAAAAAATGAATTTCTTCATTAGATCGGTTACTGGTAATTTTGGACAAATATTTTCCGTTATACGTTTTAGTTCTAGAAATAGTTAATCCAGAGTAGGATTCTACTGAAGGAGGCAGCGAAGGATCATCCATATAAGTTTTTGTATATGATTCAGTCGTGCCAATCTTTACGTTATAGTCACTTAATTCTTGTAGATAAGTCAAATTTATTTCGTCGAATAGTGGATTTACTATTTTTGCTAAATAATAAGCTGTAATAGGATTTTGTAAAGTATTAGCGCTTGTACCACTTAAATCCAATCGGGTTCTTTCTGTAGCGCCAATTCCTCCAAAATAATATTTGACTCCATTGGGATCTGTAATTAGAATTTGCTGACTATCGACATCTCTTATTGGACTTGTTACAAATTCAATTTTTAATTCTTGATTGTAGGTAGCTAGTTTTGGCTGTAAATTCTCGTCTAAATAAAAACTTCCTGAATAACCTGCAAAATTAAAATTAAAAACATCAGCCTCTGTATCATCATGAGATTCATTCATTAAAGATAAAATTGCTATCCCAGAGTTAGTAGTTGATAAATCATTTAGCTGTGTCTGGGTATAAAATTTACGGTTAGAATTCTCATCAGTTCGATCTTTCACTGTTCTTGAGATAAGACCTCCTGCTCTTAGGTTCCAGTTAATACCTGTCCAGCTGCAAAGTTGATCTACCTTAACACCTGCTCCCGCGTAAGACATACTTATTGGGAGACTAAGCCTGCCTGCTGTGTAGTTATACAAATAAATTGATGTTGCTATTTCTCCACTTGATTCATTAAGTTCAACATTTCCGTATTTTGTAAGTTCAAAAGCTGTTGGAGATGGTGGAATTATATTGGGTAATTCTTGCGCCAAAGCAAAATTAACAGTTAAAAACAACAAAAAAAAAGGAAGTTGAAAATATTTCATAAAGGTTTGTCTTTTAGTTTATAGATTTACTAGAAATTAGATTTTGTAGTTGTGTTGGTTGATTTTTTTATATTCAATTCTCTGTTTTATTGTAAATAAAACGATATAACTAATTTTTTTATTTAAAAAAATATTTAAGTTTTTTTTTGAAAGATTTTACAAAAAGACACTCATTTAGTAAGCTAGTTTGAATATTATTCTAAATACTAGCGGGTGGCTCTTTTTTGTACCATTCTCCAACTATTTTTGATGCCTTACTAAAGTTAAAAATTTTTTGACAAAAAATTAACGAGGTAAATTTGTGTTAAATAAATTTATAACACAATGTTAACACAATTAAACTTAATATTAAAATAAAAATAGAAATATTTTTCTTATTTTGCTTTTTTAATTTGCAATACGATTTAAAGTGAAATAATTAACCAATCGCACTACTCAATTGAAACATTGGTAAGTACATGGCCACCAGTAAAACAGCCACTAAAATACCCACAAAGAGTATAATAAAAGGTTCAAGGACAGTAGTCATAATTTTAGATTGTTGCACTACTTCTTGATTGTACTGCGCACTAAGTTGCTTGAATACATATTCAGTTTGGTTTGTCTCCTCAGCTACTTTTACCAAGGAAATAATTCTATTGTCGAATAAAGGGTTTTCTTTCAGACTTACACTTAAACTATTTCCTTTTAAAATACTATGTTCAACTTTTTCAAGCGCATCTTGTAGTGGTACAAAATGAATCATTTTTTTTACCATTTGTATACTGTTCAACAAAGGCACTTTTGCTGTAGTTAACAAAGCAATGGCTTGTGTAAATTGAGCCAAATAAACTTTGGTAATAAATGTTCCTAAAACTGGAACTCTTTGTATAAAATAATGCGACATTGTACGGTATTTTATATTGTCTTTAAAAATCCGTGATGCTACTAAAAAACCAACAAAAAGAAAAAATCCATAAATTCCATAATCTTTTACAATTCCAGACAATTTTACAATCATTTTTGTAAGCACAGGAAGTTCCATGTTATTTTGTTTAAAAATTCCCTCAAACATAGGAACGACATAACTTAACATAAAAACTACGACTAAAACTGCTGTACTCAATACAATAGATGGATACGTCAATGCTGCAATAATAATTCTCTTTTGTTCGTTTTTTCGTTCGTAAAATACCCCCAATTCCTGACACACCTGCGCGGTTGTTCCCGTTTCTTCCCCTATTTGTATCGAATAAAACTCATATTCCGAAAAGGATTTTGAAGTCATTAATGCCTCCGAAAAAGACTTTCCATTTACCACATCATTCAAAATGGATTGCATTAATTCTTTATCTGCTTTTTTCTTCAACGAATCAACAATCAATGTTAAACCTTCTTTAAAGGTAATTCCTGCTTTGAGCAAAACTGCAAGTTCTTGATAAAAAGCCTGTTTCTTTTTATTATTAAATTGTTGTCCAAAAAAGCTAATTTCTTTTTTAAGCAAATTTTCAATACTATTGCCATTATTTTTGACAATTACCGCTTTATTTTGAATGTTTTCCAGTTTAAAGGCCATCTTCTTGGTTCATGCTAAGGGTTAGATCATTTTTCTTTGAAACAAATATTTCATACTCAGGTAATTCTGTATCTCCAGAAATGAATAAAGCATCAACATTTCCATTTTTCACTTCATTTCCTTCAAAGAATAATTTATTAATTTTTAACTTTAACTTTAAAGTATCTGTATTTCTTAAAATATAATTGTCCTGAAAAGAATATAAAACAGAATCCATATCCGTTTTCATATATAAACTCCTGTCATTTTCATTGTATGCTACTTCATTTAACTCATTAAAATCTTGCCACAATTTTTGCTCAAATAACACCAAATTAGTACTCTTCTCAAAATTCACTTCGATAATATGAATTTGTTTTTGAACTAATCTCAATACACTAAAAGCCATACCTACTACAATTGCAGTTATAATCATCACCACCAACAACTCAGATAGTGTGAATGATTTAAGTTTATTTTTTTTCATAACTGCGTTGTCTTATTATTTCTTTATTGCTTTTTAATTTATTAGCCACAATTAGAAGTTCGTCTACCGAGCTCTTCGTTTCTACTTTAATAGAAATATCCCAATCCTTATAAGTTTCCTCATAAGGCAACTGAAGTTTACTATTTTGAATTTCATATTCCAATTCATTCAATCGAGTTTCTACGGGGTGTGTATTTCTTGAAAAAGTATTCAAAACTAAATTGTTCAAGACTAAACTTGCAATAACAAAAATGATTACAATAAGGACAGTCGCTACTAAAGCTTCTATTAACGTTGCAGATTTAACTTTTTTTAATACAACCATTTCATAACTACTTTATGTTCATTTTCGAGAATTATTCCACCAAAAAAATTCGGAATATTTTCATTTTCAATCTCTCCATTATACACATGATTAATAAAAATAGAGCCTGCTTGATTTGCTATAAATAACTTTGTACAAACCGTACCCGAAACTATTCCTTTTAATTCAAAATTTCCATTACAAAATACTTGTCCTTTAATTCGAGCATCTTTTTCCAAAACAATTTGAGTCTGAAAATCAGATGTTTCTTTAGTCTGAAAATACAATACACTTCCTTTAATGACGGTACCCTCATCGATAAATATTTTATTTTCAAGGATACTATTAGACACCACTTCTAGTTTATCTTTATTGTCCTGATATAGAACTAAAGCAGATGGATAATTTAATGTACACTTTTTACCTACAGTGATTTTATTTGAAGCTATCACTTGAAAATTACCAATAACACCATCCTCTATTTCGACAATAGGTGCAACTAATATTATATCTTTCAAAAAAGCGGTATTTTTTATTCGAATGAGTGTATCGGATTTGATAATAACATTACCTCTAATGGTATTTTCTTCTAAAACAATAGGGCTTTTAGAATAACTTCCCTTTGTATTTTCTTTAAAAGAAACGGCTATTTTATGCTTAGAATCTAGATTGATATACTCATTCTGTTTTAAAGGTTTATATTCTTGTAAATAGAAAGGTATTGCTTTTAAAATAGTAGCATTGACTTTAGGCAAAGTAAGATCACTTTTTTTTATGGAACCGTAAATCAACTGTTTCCCGTAATAGCTATTACCTGCTATGTAACCCGATTTTACACTTTGTTCGGGTAGAAATGTGTTTCCTTTAATCCTTGTTTTTCCAACGACCGTTAGCGGGTTATGAGTATCTTGTAATATAAGTGTGGGGTCTTCCTCAGTATTTATAAGTGAACCGAGAATAGCAACTTTTACAAATACTTTTTTTCTAAAATGACTTCTTACAAATGCCTTTTCAAATACTCCCCAAGAGGACAAATGTATTTTAATACTTTGATTTTCATTATTTGAAAAATCGAGCTTTAAGGTATCCGCATTATTATCTTGTTTTTCTAATAAATGGGAAATTCCGATATTTGAAAGCTGAATATTCTCAATTGCTCCTTTAGATTGCTCTTTCATATAAACAAAAGTATAGGCATACAAAATTAATGCGCCAAGCAACAACGCGATGAGTACAGCAACAAAAATTGTAAACTGCAAAGCGCCCGCTTTTACCCTAAACAACCAATTTAATTTCAATTATCCAACAGTATCAAATTAAGATTTCCTTTATATACAACATATATAGACTCTTTGTCCCCATTTTTTAATAAAATCTCTTCTTGAATATCACCTTCTTTCATAAAGTAATTTTTACCTGCAATTACTAACATAAATTTTTTATTCTTATTCTTGGAGTCAGAAAACATTCCTTTATATTGTATTGATGGCCAAACAATATTTGCTACTGGTTTAGACTGTTTTTTTACAGCTTTATGCATTTTGCCAGAATCTGTGGCTTTTGGAGCTCCATATACCTTTCCTAAAAATGGATCCCTATAATTAACATCAATATAAAAAGGAACTCTTTTTTTTATTTTAAACGGTTTAATATCAAAATCGGCTGCTTTATTTAGTATTGCTTTATCTGGTGTTGAAAAGGAAAAAACTTGAAATACTACAATCCCCCAAATCAACAACACAAGAGGCAACAGTATATATATACTTTTTTTATTTTTCATTTTTCATTCGATTTAACTACCATAATTCAAACCCTGTAAAGTTGTTTTTTAATTTATTTTAAAATTAAAAACACTACTCTGATCACTTTTATTCCCTGCCGAATCAAAGGCTTTGATAATCCAATAATAAGTGCCCGAATCTAAATTTTTAGTAAATGAATTACTCACTTCATTTTTGAAAAGCAGATTAGTTAAAGCAATATCGGTATATATGTAGATACTATCTTTTTCGATGCTTCCTAAAATTGCTGTTCTATTCCACTTAAAATCAACATCATTCTCTGTTGTAATGCTCTCATGAATCGGACTTGACAATTCAGGAGTATTTGGCTTTGTAACATCTACCAAAATAGATCTTGTACTATACAAGGTTTCAGAAGTTCCGTTACTTGCTCTCACTTTCCAAAAATTATTGCCCTCAGGAAAAGAGTATTTAAAACTAGAAGTTGTTGTATTTTGTTCTACAATTACTGCATTATTATTGTCTAAAATTTGAACATCATAATCAGTAGCACCAATAATTGGCGTCCATTTTAATTCCTGGCTACTTACATTTGTAATTAAATTATTTGCAGGAGAATTTAAGACGATTGAGTTATTGTGAAAATCCTCATTACTAACAACTTTAAAAGATTGAGTAACATAAGGTGTTTTATAAGCGCTATTAACAGCTTCAACACGCCACTCATAATCTGAAATTGCTAGTTGATGTGTAAAAGAAGTACCTGTGATAGTTGTGTCCAGCACTATTTGCAATGGATTTACAAAATTAGGTTTTGCAATCTGCAGATGGTATTTTGTAGCATCAGCAACATGTTCCCAAGTAAATGTTATACTGGTAGATGAAAATTGGGCTTGATCATATGGAGCAACCAAAACTACTTTTTGATCAGTAATATCCGTTTCCATAATAATACTTTCACAAGAAAAGAACATGAAAAAAATTGACCATAAAAATAAGGGAGTGAGATTAGAATTTTTCATTATGGAAATACTATTTTTTTTAGGTTTAACTGTATGGAAATTGTTTTACGAGGTTATTGCTCAACTTAAAACATATCGAACAAACTTTTTTGTTTTTCCTTAGTCGTTATTTTTTTTTGAGTAATTCCTTTACATGATTCTTTTTCATCAATGATATCTGCAATATACCATTCCCCTCTTTCTGAAACTCCCCAACAAAACTTACTCAAACGATAAGCAACGATGTTTAAGGAGCTAATAAATAAAGTATCTGTTTTTTTTCCTAACTTATACAGCAAAATAGCATGTCTATTGTCTTGATAATTGCTTAAATAAAATGCATCTGCTTGCTTTATTTTGTTTATATCTTCAACAGAAAAACAGAAAGCCAAACTAGTAACCACCTCCGAGTTTTGGGTGTCTTTTATATATCTAACAGCACCTTTATTATAATCAGCATTCAATTCATTAACAAATTGAAGTACATCTAATATTTTAATAGTTACTAATTCTGGCTTTTTAGGTATACTATCTACATATGCTACATTCGACAAATCTTGGTTGTATCTTGCCTTAGCTTTATAAATTTTATATAATTTCTTATGAAAAGGAATCACCTCAATGGCTATACGAATATTATTTTCTAGTTTAGGTAAAGTCCTTACCGCAAATTCATTATTTGCTTTTGTACTTAATTTTGACAACCCAATGCTACCCAACTCAGGAGCAGTATCAGATACTTTGTAGGTATCGTTCTTTATTTTTGTGGATTGGCATGCAAAAAAAAACACGGATAGTAATAGGTAGAAAGAAGGTCTCATTAATTATAAATTTGTAGTAAAACTAATTAAAATATTTTCTTTAAAAGAATTTCTTTAAAATAATATACATATTTAAAATAAAACCACATCATTTAGATTAATTCTCTCAACTATTAAGTTTAAACTGCCAGCAAATTTACTATTTGAAATAAATTCTATAAATATTTATAATCATTGTTGTCCGATATAAATTTTCGGAAGGTTAATTTTTCTAGCAATATCGGTACTTAACGAGACTTCATCCTACCTTAGCTTGTTTTTGAGTACTTTCTTGAGAATGCGATAAATGAAAATCTATAATTTTAAGTTTCATTTATCTAATTTTATCCAGTGGCCAAATAATCATCAAACAACCCTAATTGGCCATTATTTTCCTCATCCAGTCCCCATTGGTTTTCTGGACTTTCCAAAAATTTTGTTACATGAATATAGTTGAATAAATGAATTCTACAAAAACTTACTAAATTAGAGAAAGACCATTGCCTCTTGAGACTTTTCTTTATAACACCTAATAAGAGATTTACAGTTAATACACAATAAATCTGAATTTTAATGGCATTTTCATTATCTCCTAAGAAGTATTTTAGCGGAAAATTTTGTTTTATTTGTTTGAACAACAATTCTATTTGCCACCTTATTTTATAAAGTGCAGCTATTGTGTCTGCTCTAAATTCAAACAAATTACTAATAAATTCAAAGCTTCTTTTGTGTTCTCTGTCATAGTATTTTATTTTTCTCAATTTTAATTTGTTTTTCTCTGTTCCTTTATTAACTTCAATCTCAATGATTTCGTCCATTAAAATACCACTATAAATGTTCTCTGGAATGCCGTTTTTTTGTATCACTTCGTACTTTGCATTGTCTTTTATTCGGGTTACAAATCCTGTGCTTTGATCGGTAAAATGTGCAAAAGCTTTATAATCATTGTATCCTTTATCAAATATATAAAAAGTATGTTCATCGCATTTTAGTTTTTCTAAAAACTTATGATCATGTGTTCTAGCAGAGGTAAACCAAACTAAATTCGGGACTTTTTCATCGGCATTTATCACACTATGTGATTTGATTCCGCCTTTACTTTTTCCAGTAGAAGACTTTCTTCCAACGCATTTTAAGATGTCTTTAAATAGGCTTATTGTGGTGCTATCAACGATCTTAATCTTTTTTCCTAAGGCTATTTCAACTCGACTGTCCGACAAAACAAAGCTATATTTCTTGAGCAAGTTGTTATAAATTTCTTCAAAAAAATCCACATTTCTATTTTGGTTTGCATCAGCCAAAGTGCTTTTCTTTGGAAGATGATTAATACGAACAGACTCTTCTTTGCCAGATATACCAAGTATTCCACCTGCAACCTCTCGTAAAGAATTACACTTTTCTAAACAACAAAAAACCATACTAAATAAATGATCTTGACTTTTGAAACGCTTGACATACTTATCTGAATTATGTTTTTTAACAGCTTTTGTAATCATTGAATCATCTATTAAAGAAATCAACTGTCCGAAAACAGATTTCGTAGAAAAATACTTATTTTTGCCCATCGTTATTTGAATTTTGCAAATCTAAATTACGATTATTTTTAAGAAGCCATTAATTTGGCTTCTTTTTTATCGGACAACAATGATTTATAATAAGATAATTAATATTTGTAGCTTAAAGTGGATGGTATTTACAATAGTAGTTAAGTGATAAGTGTTAGGATTAAAAAGCAGAGATGTTAAAAACTCACGAATTCAGGAGACATTTATAACCTTTAGGGATTACAATAATTTTGTAAAACCTCAAAGTCAAAGGTACTTGTGGAGTATCAATACTCGTCGAAGAGATTGGTAAATACTTGCGCAAACGTTTGTTCATAAGTCTGAGCTATCAGGTTAAAACGATTATAAAAGGAAGAATTTCGCTCGGTTTTACTATCTTTTTATACCTGACTTTGTTTGTGGACACAGGTAAATACCTGTGCTAACTTTTGTCTACAAGTCTGAGCGATCGGGCTAAATACTTGCGCAAACGTTTATTTATTCATAAGTCTGAGCGATCAGGTATTCCCGCAAATATTAAAAGATTTCGTAAGCTTAAAAATCTTTCTCAAAAACAAGTAGCTTTAGCTATTGATGTTGCACAGGCTCAATATTCTATTATTGAAAGCGGAAAAACAGTTCCCACTATCCCGACCATTGAAAAAATCGCTAGAGTTCTAAAAATAGAAATTATTGACCTTATTAAAAATCCCAGTGATGATATGAATGTAAATATTTCTATCCTTAAAAAAATAAAATTAATTGACACACTTGATATCGAAGAAAAGGAAGCCCTTTTTAAAATTATTGATTTGGCGATTCCAAAAAAAAGGATGAAAGACAATCTGACTAACTTGATGAAAGAGTAAGTTTTTTAAATTTAATAGCATAAAAAAACCGAGCAATTGCTCGGTTTTTTTGTTCTACACTACCTCAAAAGTCAGGAGACCTTTAGAACCTTTAAGGTTTTTATGAACTTTTAAAAAAGCGCAAAGTCAGAGACATTTGCGAAGCGGTCACAACAAATTTATGCACTCTTCGAAGAACGGGCTAACGTTTGTCTACATATCCGAGCGATCGGACACGAGCCAGAGGCATCGCGCTAGCCGTTGAACTTATTTCTGCTCGCGCCAGCTTGGGCACAAGCGAGACGCTTGCGCCAGCACGGGGCAGGGCGGGCCGTCTCCTTTAATCTATTTTCTCATAGAATTGATTTAAATCTTTAAATAAATTAATTTTTGGATTACCTAGAAACATCAATCGATCAATAGAAGTAGTGAAACTAGTTCTTCCTATCTCATCCTTATAAATTAATTTAATATGAGTTCCATATAAATCATAAAACAACTTATAATTCCCTTGTCCGTAGAACTTACTGGTAAATTGATTATTAGTTAAAATTACGAGCGTATCTTTTACATGTGGGTTTTCAGAAATAAATCTATTTTCAAAATTTCTATTGACATATTTGCCGATTATCATATTTTGTGTAAAAAAATTACTAATTATATATAAACTAATCACCCCTAATAAAAAAATAAAAAAAAATGTTCTTATAAATTTCGGTTTCTTGTCTTTGTACATTTTAGTCAATAATTAAATTATTTTTTACCTCTTAAAAAAATATAAGTTTGATATGTATTAGATTCCCTATCATCAACAGTTTGATAACCTTTTAAATTCCAGATTCTTTTTTGACCTCTTTCGTAGTTATTAATAATCGGTAAATGATAATAAAAAGATGTTCTCGATTTGGAATCTTGTACTACATTCAATACTTTATCTCCAAGGGTATAAAAACTTGCGTTAAACGACCCCATCATTTGTAATTGCATATTATTATATGAAGCTAATACGTTATCAATGATAGGAGTGAAATCAATTTCAGCCCTTGCTCTAGGTTCTCCTGAAGCAACAAAATCACTAAAAGCTCCCCCAAGTTTATAAAAAAACTGCAAATCTTTTATACTTGAATGAGAACCTTCAAAGACACTTCTTTGAGGGCCAGTTCCATTACTCCATTCACTATATATATCCTTCCAATCAACATCATTACCTCTTTTTGTCCCAGAAAGTGTTTCTCTACCATTTTTCATGACATTCCAATTCCCTTTTCTATCTGTAATAGCCGTAAGTTGATTTAGGTCTTTATCCATTTTATCTGTGTGATAAAAATCTACTCCAATTTCGTCTCCTTTTGTAGATGTTTTTTGCCACTTTCCATTTTTATCTTTTTCAAATTCTCCATTAACGGAACGACCTGTAGGATCAGTATGAATAACAGGATTATTCAAGCAATAAACATACGGACTTAAACCTGGATACTTCTCCGCCAGCGGGTCAATATTCATCCATCTTCCTAAAGCAGGGTCATAATTTCTTGCTCCATAGTCGTACATGTTAAGCCCCAGCTCGTCTTGAAGTTCTTTACCGTTGTATTTATACTTGTAATTACTGTTAAGCACGAGTGCACCAGGAACTTTTTGCTTTAGTCCAAATGCATAATAATCGTTTTCTTCTACAATTTCTGTTCTATTTACTGATCCATCATTGTCCTTATCGCTGTAACTTAAGCGAATATTTCCCAAATGGTCTGTGTATTGGTAAATATAGCTAAAATTTGCTGCATTTTTACTTACATATCCTTCTGCAATAGGGAAAAATTGCAAAATGTCATTTTGATATTGAAAACCATTAACATAGTCGGTAGTAACGCCTGCTGCCACTTTGCGTTGCTTTGTCCCAGTTGCATCGTAGGTATAAGTGATTGCGCCGCTATCGAAAGTAATTTGAGTTGGTAAATTCAGATAATTATAGGTTATGTTTTTTATTCCTTTATTATCATCGGTTTTCATATTACCATTCTTATCATAGGTATATTCTGTTGGTGTACTGCTGCCGTTTTTAAAGCCTTCTGAGCTTCCTGATGCATCTTCTACAGCTGTCAAGCTATTACCTGTATATTGGTAAGTTAGATTATCCATTAGTCCGAACATAGTAGCGTTGGCATCCGTAAAACCTGTTCTAGTCAAATTCGTTATATTCCCATTTTTATCGTAGGTTAAATTTTCATCGAACGGGTGCGCAAAATAATCCTTAGATCCTATCAATCTGTTGAGTGCATCATAAGTATAAACGTAGCTTTTGATGAGTGCGTCTGGTGCTGCCGTTGTCGACATTGTTTGACTAATGTTACCATTGAATAGTTTTTTATTAGCATCTACTATGTCATTGTAATTTATTTGGAAAGCAAATAAATCGTTTCCTAAATTATTTACATCGTTAATGTTTTTAAGCCATCCACGAATATTATAGGCATAGTTTACATTTTGTAACGGTGAAGTGGAACCACCGACAGCTTTGTTTATTAATTGTCCTAAATTATCATAAGTGTTAGCAGCAATCGTTTCTTGGGTTTGGCTATTGATTTTTTGCTTGTGATCTAAAATTCTCCCTACGTGATCATAAGTAAAACTATCGACAATAACAATTTCCGCTGCTACTCCTTTTTTATGAGTAGAGGTTGTCTCTACTACTTTTACAAAATCAAATTTGTTTTTAGTCGTATTTACAGTAGCAAGAAAGTTATTTTTACTGAATGTATAAATTCCTCTACCTTTAGTATCATAATAAGTAACCTCCGTTGTCCATAATGAGGTTCCTAGAATTCTAACCTTTGAAGCCGTTGGCAATCCTTTTACATTTGTTACCGGAGTTATAGAATAAGAATCCACAGCAATGCCCCCATCTAAATCTATATTAAGATAATTGTCATAGTAATTAATGGTAAAGAGATCAATACCCTCTTTTGGAAAAGCATCATTAGTGTAATTTATGTGAGTCCCATTTATAGTATTAGTAGTAGCAATTTTATTTTCGAATAATACACTACCATTGGCTAAATCTTGGACTAATTTTCGAGTTGTTTGAACTACATTAACATAATCCCCTGTATAAACAGGTCTACTAAACGCATCGTATTTGGTGAATAACCACTTATTTAGTAATCTTAAATTTGCATCTTGCGTTAGAATAGGACGATCTAATTTATCATATACTACATATTCCCAATCTTTACCAGGTAGCTTTTTCTCTACTAATCGGTTGCGGTTGTCGTATTTGTATTGATAACAAAACTCTTTTAAGACCGTTTCACTAAAACTTCCCTCAGCTTTTGGAGGTAAAACAAAACTTAAATTGCCGAAGGAGTCGTATAGATAATATGTATCATGTTTGACTTCCAATTGTGATAAATTGTTGTAATCGGCATAAGTTCTTTTTAAAATAACTTGTCCCTCTTTATTCTTAAATTCTTCCGTTGTATTATTTTTTTTACCACTAACCCAGTTTTCATCTTTGGTTATTGTTTTATATAATTGACCTACGGCATAATTTCCTTCTAAAGAAACTGTTGGAAAATAAATACCATCTTGGTTTAATTCAACTGCGATTATAAAATATTTTACAGCATCTACATCAGTATTAGTTTGATACTCTATTTTTATCTCATGCTCACTGCCCATTGCCCAATCTTTACCAGGCGCAGATTCTTTCACTATACGATTTAATGGAGATTCTTCGAATTTTTTTTCAGAAAAGGGATTCGGGAGTAGACTATTAATATCAGCTGGATAATTTATTTTGTAATAATTATTTAAAGCTGCAAGTACATCTGGAGTATTTCGGTAGTTTCCAACAGACTCATTACTGTCCGTGTAGGGAAGATATGATTTTACTTGTCGTCCCACATTATCATACACCATTGGTGTTATAATATCTTTTTTATTTGGAGATCCTTTTATGGCAATATTTTGTATTGCTCTACCCAATCCATCAAAATAAGTTACATTTTGCACAACATCTAAATTGCTTGTAACATCTGCACTCGAAGTCAATGCTTTCTGATAAGTACGCGTGTAAACAAAGTTATCATTGCTAAGTACAACAGGAATGTAATCAACAGTTTTTATTTTAGCCGAAAAAGTACTTCCCGATTTAATCCAAGTAGTTGGACTAAGAATAATACTTTGTGTAGCAATAAGACTTACGTTTCCTGTTACTATATACGGATTATTTATTGACCCTTTTGTAATAGTTAAACGAGACTGAGCTCCAGCATAAAGGCTGGATAGCACCAAAATTATTTGCAGAGAATATTGTTTTATTTTTAAAATCATCTTTTTATCCGTTAGTTTTTAAAGTGTATAAATTATAGCCCTCTGTCATCTAAAAACTCAACTTGATAGCCAAGATTGTCCTCGTTTGATAATCCTTCTTGAAAAGTTATATTTTCACTTTCAAAATATATAGGAGGTCCCGCAAGACCAAAAAATATAGTACCTCTGCAGATTAATTTACCTTTTTTCCCATTTAAAGCTGGAGGAATAAAGAACAATTCTTTAGACTCTAACGTTCTAATAAGAGGTAATTCTTGTCCGGTATCCGCTAATTTTAAAGACCATTGATACTGATAATCTGAACTATTTCCTATTTTTCTTTTTATTTCATTAATGTCAAATCGATATCCACCTCTCTTTACATAAAAATTGCTATAATAACTCTTTACATAAGGGAATACTATAAAAGTTTCGAATGCATGTATCTCACTGTAAGGCTGTTCGCCATGGTAACCAGAAGTTGGTCTTGGAAAATAAAATAAAGGATGTAAACTTGGGCGCATGTTTGTTTGCCAAGAAAAAGTCTCATTTAGAAATGCAGGAACAGGAATGTCGTACATTTTAAATTTTTCTATACTTATTTTAAAATCAATATCGGGCACCACACCGTTATCTATTGTCCATGGAAGATCTGCCCAGTATCCCGGATCCACTGTTGTATTTTCTGAACTATTGCCAATACCAGAATTTACTAAATTGCCACATACCTCACCTGAGTATAATTCGGAGGCTGCTAATTTATATAACGCAGGTACATCATCGTATTCATCAAGGCCACTTTTAAGTTTTATCAGATCGCTTTTTGCGATATAGTTAATCGTTCTTAATGTTGAATCTTCACCATTGGATCTAGAAGTTGTTTTTATGGAACAAATTATTCTCGCATAAGTTCCTTCAAGACATTTTGGTATAAAAAATACATTTGTGTATTCTTGAATTTTTGGAATTTCTATCTTTCGTCCGTCAATTTCCATCCACCATTTAATTTCGGCATTTCCACTATGAGGTGAGAATTTAGGATTATTTAATCCCAAAAGTTCAAAAGTATTTCCTGATCTTTCTGCAAAGTAGTTACAGGTATATTCCTCTCTAGGATATTGTAAGTTTAATGTTAGATATTCAGTTGGCAATGGGAAATAACCTGGCGAATAATCTACTCCAATTTGAGAAGGGTTAGGGAAATATAATTTATCATGAAGACTTAATATCCCTCTACCTTTATATGGAGCTCCATCTGGCAATTTATCTTCCCAATTCACTCCTCGACCACAAGCAACTGGAATTCGGTACGATTTGAAATTACCAATTTTTATCTGTAAATCCAAATCAGAAATATAATTTTCCTCTGGATCAGTCGGATATGATGGACTAAGTTTATTATCTTGGCAGTCATTTATAAGACCACTGTAACCATAGCAATATTCTTCTATAATGTTCTGCTCCTCATCTTTAATTTTTTTAAGGCGATTTAAATCATCATATTCATAGGAAATTGATGTCCCTTTTGGATCCACTATCGATGCAAGACCTACTAGCGGCTTATATAAATAGGAGGTAACCATCGCATTATTTAAATTAGTTCTAATTTTTTGAATTTCAATTTTTAATGATTCTTCGCTATAATTTTGTAAATATTCAAGTGTTTCGGAATTGTTCTTACCCAATGCGCTCATCACTTGAGCATAAGTTGCATTTTCTATTTTTGCAATGGGTTTGGTATAGTTATATCCCCAAAGTGATACTGTATGCATATCATCATTTTTCGAAGTCTCCGTTGGGTGGCCAAATTTATCGTAATTATGAAATTGAATTCTTTCTTCAAATGGATTTGAAGTGGTTTGAGTTCCTTTTAGAGCTTGAACTGCTCTAGGTAATACTAGATTTTTATTAGCTATAGTAAAATTTGTGTAGAGTACTTCTTGACTAGAAAGTTGGTCCGAAAGTTCGCCAGTTTTTTTGATACTTTTCACAGTTACAGGTTCTGTAATGCGGTTACTGTCAACTAAATTAGTCATCAAAGGATTGGAGGAATTGAATGAATAGCTCGTTTTTTTGATTAAAGATGTTACTGTTCCTGATTCATTTGTAATGCTTTCGACTGATAATGGAACTGAATAATTAGTATCGAAATTAGTTGAAGTTATATTTACTATTTTATTTTGTTCGTATTTGGTAGTTGTTTTGGTTTCGTTTACTAAGTTCCTACTAGAATAAACAGAAGGATAAAATGCAAAATCTGGTTCTATGGGTTCTGGCGATCCAACTTCGCTTGGAAACACTTCTTTTCTACTGATCCCAATTTTGTCTGTAATCTGATTAAAAATATCATATTGATGACTAATTTTAGTTTCTTCAATCAAATTATTGGTCTTGTCATATTTTCTAATGTATTTTAATTTTCCAATTAATAGTTGCGTATTATTAGAAGTTGGGAGTCTCCAGCCATTGTTGAAGCCAAACTCAATTTTACTTTTATCATAAGGCGGATAAGTAAATAACGGATTCTCTATAGGAAAATCTTCTCTCGTTGAAAATATTTTTTCTAGGTAACCGTTATCTGCATTTTCTTTAAGTAGTACTCTTGCATAGCCTACATTTGATCCCTCTACCACATCAAAATCTGATCTTGAATTTGTAAAAGTATGAAGTATAAGCCCTTCATTCAAAGCATAACTTGATAGGCCTAGAAAATTTTTTGCTAATGTTTCACTGTACACGTGGGCTATTCCGAGTGTTGGCAAATTATTCAGGATTCCAGATGAATTATTCCTTGCATCAACATAATTATACTTTGTTACTTGTATAGCTCCTTTCGTATCTATTAACTTGTGCAGGAATACCCTTAAACCACCAGATTTCACATTAGTCCCACTTGGTGACGAATAAAAATCATTTAAATCATATTCGAATTCCTCAGTTCCTCCTGTTGGATATTTTATTTTATTTATAACCCCTGCTTTTGTATAATTAAAGTCAGGTTTCATCGATCTTCCTTGTGTAATAAAACTTTGTGTAAAAATTGGAAATGGAGAAATAGACAATTCTTTATTATTTGGAGTATAATATAAGGTTGGTGGAGGCATGAGGCACATTCCGCACGATACTGAACTAACATTATTATATTGACTTGATACGGGACCGTTTGCATATCCTAAATAATCTGTTATGTTAGAACCTCTTTCAGGTAATTGTACTTCATCGTTATAATAGAAACGATGTGGAGGTTTAACAGCGGTATTTTTTCCTTTTTCTTGCACAGATAAAAGACGTAATCTTTTGCAGGTTGGTGCATTGCAGTTGTTGTTAGAAATCATATAATCATATTCTAATACTATTGTTTTGATAACGTTATTATTAATATCATTTATAATAATTTTTGATAAAGCAAAATCGCCTGGAATGTCTTTTCTTGACTCTTCATATTTAAAAGTTACAGTTCCTTCTGCATAAATTATTTTACTTATTCTATTTAAACTAGGATATCGAATTTCAGTTGAAGTAAGATCTTGAATCAACTGATTACCAGAACTACTATTTACATAAAAACTAGATGTTTTTTGGTACTCTGGATAGTTAATTGAATACTTTTCGTACTCAAACGAAACTTCATTTCCGTAAAAGTCTTTTACCTTACTCACTTTATAGGCCATTACTTCTTGAGATGTGATGTCTTTACTTGAAGGTGAAATTATATATTCATCAGAAATACCTCTATTAACATATTGATTAACATCTAATTGATCAAATAGGTATTGGGTCCCGTTTATATTAGTTATCTCTATTTTACTGATTGCTTGAATTTTTCTAGGTGGACCGCCATCAAAAAATTTTAAATCACCTTGAAATTTAGTATCATCTCTAAATTCATTAAAAAAAGGAATTACTGATGTTTGACCTATTGTGGTTGCAATTTTGTTTCCTTGAAAAGCAATTTCCATCACAGAACCGTCTCTACGATGTGTAAATGATGTATTTAGACCAGGAGCGTTAGCATAAAACAAGTCAGGAGATAGATCTTTTTTGGTAGTTATGAATTCCATTTCCTTAATTGTAAAAATTTTATCCATACTCGAAGACGGAAGATCATAATATTTATTTAAAGAAATATTTTCATTTTGCATGAGCCATCCTACTTCTTTCAGTTGCATTCCATATGCAGCTGATGTACCAAGTTTAAAGAACCTTAATTTATGATTATTTACATCATACGGTAAATTACCTTCTATTCCTACTTTAAAGTCTTCCATACCTTTAATTACTTTTGTAACTATTCCTCCAGCATTTAAAGACCAATTTTGTCCCACATTAGATGCTGTTTCATCTACTTTAATACCTGAGCAAGAGTAGTTTAATTCTATTGGAATATTAATATTTCCAACTTGTATTTGATATATTGGAATATTAATATTAGCAGAACCCGTAAATTCAGATACATTTGAGAAAGTAACCGGTGCAAAACTAGCTGTGTTTGGAGTTGAAATCTTTGCTGTAAAAATTTCGTTATATAATAAATTGCTTAATTGTGTCGAATTATTAGAATTAGAGCCTTCGCCAACCGGTCCTCCACCAACTGGTCCTCCACCAATAGGATCTCCACCAACAGGTCCTTGGTCAACAGGACCTTGATCGATTGGTCCTCTCTCAACTGGTACTTGTTGAGTAGGTTCATTAGGATTTACATTACTTGGACGACGAATTTGTGAAGTAGCTTGGTTTGAGAAAAAAATGAGAAAAAATAAGAGGTAATAATAGTTTTTCATGAAATTATTTTTTTTGTTTTTTAGTTTTTTTGATTTGAATTCATTTTATTTTAAACTGTTAGATATTTACCCTATTAACTTAATGATCTAAATCATTAAGAAAGATTTCATAACGAAAAATGCGATGAGAGAACCTGCCTAAAGAATGATCAATGTTTCTAAAACTTTTGTCATTATTTTAGATTGGTGCAAACTTCTTGGCTGTATTGTTCCCTAAATTGTTTAAAGATATATTGTGTTTAGTTGTACTAATGGCAAATTTTATTAATAATAAAACTATCATTGCATAATTTGTTTTATTTATTGCTACTCGTTAAACTATTACTCATTAAAATACTACTTTATGTGTTTTGTAAGTCAATTTACAAAGGTGCTAACTTACTTTTTTTTTTACTAATTTCATAAAAATTAATAAGATTTTTTTTAAAAAATACTTTAATATATCTGATGAAAAAACTTAGTAACTATAATTTTTAATTTATAGGATGTGATGACGCTCATTAAATTCTGTGCAATTATTGCTTAAAATAATTTGATGTTTTTTGATGTAACTTCTATTGTAATTTTATGCAAAATTAGTTTTTGAATCCTCCATAACCTATATTAGATAAAGAATGGCTGTAGTTTACAACTATTTCTGTTTTTTATATCTTTATTATTTTAAAAGGTTTAATGATAAATTATTTTTTATTCGACGTGGTTATTCATTAATCTACAAAAAAGAAAATTGTTGCTGAGCGATCATTACATTTATAAATAATACTGTGAATCCTAAATTAAAAATGATCTATCATTTTTAATTATTAAAAATCTATTCTAATTAGTTATTTATCCTTTCTGCACGTTGCACAAAATTTTTTCAATATCAGCTTTGTTCTCGCTGATTTCAATTACTTGTTGTTTAATTTTTTGATTCTGCTCAATCATATAAAGTGTTAACTCTTCAATTTTTTGTAATAATTTTTTATTCATCTCACCCAAATTAATACCATTTTCGATAACTTCTTTTTCACTTGGAATTTCACTTAAATGGCCATTCATTTTAATATATTTTTCTACTTCTTCTAGTGTAGGTAATTCATAGTTTTTATCAAAAACAAAATCAGACCAGCCGTTGAACTGTACCTTGATTTCTCTAGCTCCTATTGAGCCTTCAACAGCAAGTTTATGAGGCCCTGTTATAGTAGTTCCAACACCTAGACTTCCATTTGCGTTTAGGGTCATTTTTCTATTGCCATAAGTTTCCCATGAAAATAGAGGCCTTGTAATCACTGTTGAGTTGGTTAATCTCGAGTCAAATACTGTGACTGGTTCTATCCCGCTATCATTAAATGATTCTATATCTCCTATCAAATAAAGAGCAGGCCTATTGTCTGAGATATGATATCCGTATAAACAAGGAATGAATTGTCCTGTTGCCCCAGTACAATTAATTACACTAAAATAATCTTGATCAGCATCGCTAACTCTTACTTTTAATACTGTTTCTAACCCCTCTATGAAAGGAGCGTTAATTTCTATACTTGCAACAGGATTATTTGTACCTATGCCGAGAAAGTTACTATTAGAGGTACCTTGTATTGTTGCTGCCGGAGTATATACTTGAGCTTGTGATGATATTGCCGAAACAGTAAATACTAATAGTAGAATGAGTAATTTTTTCATTTTTAATAAATTCATTATTTGTTTTCAATTGTTTTGAGTCTTTCTTCTAATTTAAATTGATTTGCCATTATATTTATGTATTTCGTCTGCATTTCAATAATATAAAGCGTCATTTCCTCTATTTTCTGCAACAATTTAATATTCATTTCAGATAAATTCATACCGTCTTTTTTCATTTGTTCGGCAGAAGCAATTTCGGGTAAATGTTTATGTTCTTTAATATAATTTGCTACAGAATCTAATGGTGGTAATTTGTAGTCATTCGCAAAAACAAAATCGGCACCTGCATCGACTGTTACTTTTACTTCTCGGGAATTAATATCTCCCGCTACCGTAAGTTTTGCTGTTGGGTTTGTGGTGCCTATACCTACGTTTCCATTTTGTATATAATGATTACCATTACCACTAATTTTTAAATTACCAGTTGTAATAATATGTGTATTCAATATATTAGAAACTTCGAAATCTGGGATATCAACTCCAACAGGATTTTGATTAATTTTAATTTGATTATAATCAGTCAATAAATTTACTTTTTGCTGTAAATATGTGATTTTTATTTTATAAGTTGTATAATCTCTAACGTCTAATAATATTGGTAACTGTTTATTTACATAATCACCCAAAGTTGAACTTAAGTCTACAGGTGTTCCTAAAAATATTTTTCCGTTATGGTAAACTCCATAAGACTCTATCAATTTAAGAGCTGGGCTTCCATAATTAGCTCCTTGTCCATAACCATTTTCAATTATATATTTCTCATAGCCAGTGCCATAAGAAATATTAAAAAGTTCAATAATTATGATTCCACCATATTGCCAATGATGGGAATTATATCCAATATTTGCTATTTCATATCTTTTTGCCTGAATGGCATTGGCACTTAAAGCTCCTATTACTGTTGATTTTAGTCCGTTTTGGTCAGTATCTGTTTGTGCAAAAAGATTAAAAGTGAGAAGAAAAAAAGTTATGTGTATTAAATGTCTTTTTGTAATCATAGTTTATAAAGGTTAATTTTTAAATTATTATTTTTCTTTTTTTAGAAGTTCTAGTTCTTTATTTTGTAGTTGAATTTGGGTGTTTTGCTTTTCTAATTTTTTATTTATATAAATGATGTAAAGCGTCATTTCCTCCATTTTTTGCAATAACTTAATATTCATTTCAGACAAATTAATACCGTCTTTTTTCATTTCTTCTGCGGAAGCAATTTCTGGTAAATGCTTGTTTTCTTTAATAAAGCTGGCAACAGAATCTAAAGAAGGTAATTTGTAGTCGTTTTCAAAAACAAAATCAGCACCTGCATCGACTGTTACTTTTACTTCACGGGAAGCTATAGTACCAGCGGCGGTAAGATTTGAAGTTGGATTTGATGTGCCGATACCAACGTTGCCATTATTTAACAAACTCATTATAGGCTTGCCTGTAGACCCTCCTAAATTCCAAAAATAGGTGGTGCTAGCATTTCATTGATAATTAAAATATAAATTACTAGCGCTGCTCCATATTTCGTTTCCAGCGCCAGCATATAAATGTCCTCCAATTTTTGTTTCGCCAGTTGGTAGTGGAGACGTGTTAGACTGTGCTTTAATTGAACAAATACCATTTAATGATAGCAGAAAAATTAAAATTGTTTTTGTCATGTTTTTAATAATTATGATTTATTTTTTTAAAGAAATAAATGATTCTTTTAATAGTATCAAGTCTCTCTGTAATTGTTCACTTTTATTATTTTGAACTTCGATGATTTTAGTTAGTTTGTCTGTTTTATTTTCTTGGTCGATTAACTTCTTTTCTTGGTCGATTGCATAGAGTGTTAATTCCTCAATTTTTTGCAGCAAAATTCCATTCATCTCTCCCAATTTAAGTCCCTTTTCTGCAACTTCTGTGGCAGAGGGTACTTCGGGCAAATGATGGTTGGCTATGACATAGTCCTCAATTGACGCAAGCGTTGGTAATTTATAATTAGGATTAAGTGAGGATATCCCTGTATAGTGTTTTTCAAAAACAAAGTCGGGCCAGCCTGTGATATCAACCTTTACTTCTTTAGAATGAATCGTTCCATTTACATCGAGTTTGTTGTTTGGAGTTATAGTGCCGATGCCAACATTACCAACTTGATTAATGTACATTCTTATATTTTCTCTTGCAGCTGATGTTGTTTCTGTAATAAATGCCAACCCATAATAACTACTCATATAGGTGTCTCCGCTAATTAATCCCATGGCTTTCGAACCAAATTTATAAATTCCACCATCAACAATATTAAAAGTATTACCAGAATCATAATTTGATTCTAAATAGGTATAATAGGTTGAGGGATTACTACCGGTTTGAATTTTCAATCTAGCACCATCTCCGTTAAGTACTAACTTTTCATTGGGAGTATTTATACCAATTCCTACATTACCATTGTCTAAAATAGTAAATCTTGAACCATAAAAACCATTGTTACCATAACTCCAGAATTGTAAGCTATTACCATACGTCCCAGTCATGTTATAAAATATCCATTTATTAGCAGTATTATTTGCAGTTTTTAATGGATTTATCAATTCTATTGCGCCTCCTTCACTAGTAGAATTAGAGGACATTAGGTTTTGCGCAAACGAATTTATACCTGTAATCAATAAGATAGCTATAAAACTTTTGAATACTATTTTCATAAAATGATATGTTATTTTCTCTCTAATATACTCAGTCTTTCGGCCAATGATTCGATGCGTTTTTGTTGATCAAGAACAGTATTATCTAATGTTTTCATGTTTTTTTTCTGTAACTCCATGACTAGATTGTGTTCATCTACTTTTTTTTGCTGTTGTATCACATAAAGCGTTAGTTCTTCAATTTTCTGCAATAACTTTATATTCATTTCAGATAAATTCATACCGTTTTCTTTCATTTCTTTTGCAGAGGCAATTTCAGGTAAATGTTTATTTACTTTGATAAAATTAGCAACCGAATCCAATGAAGGTAATATGTAATCATTTTCAAAAACAAAATCGGCACCCGCATCAACGGTGACTTTTACCTCTCGGGAGGCTATAGTCCCTGCTACTGTAAGTTTTGAAGTGGGGTTTGTTGTACCGATACCAACGTTGCCATGTTCATCTTCGATTATTAGTTTACGCCAACTTCCCCACTGTGAATCCAAAGGATATGCATTTCTGTAAAATAGTCCACCATTGTTAAAATTTAATTGATGGTTTTTATCCCCCGAATTATTCGAATCGTCCCACTGTGCAACTGTTACAACAGTTGAATAGAATCCTTCTCCGGGAGCTCCAACTGAAATCCTTTGTTTAAAATCAGCACGAATTCCATGTTGAAAGAAATTTGGAGAATCATTTGTAGCTCTAGTATCGTTAATTGTTACTGAATTTGAAACTTGTCCCTGAAAAACGTTAATAGAAAAAATTGTAAAAAGTGCTATGTATACTATTTGTTTCATTTTAATTAAATTTTATTTTATTTTGTACTTCTATCACAGATTTTTTTATGCTCTCATTTTCTTTTTTGATCTGCAAATTCTCTTTTTTTATCTCAATCATATATAGTGTCAACTCTTCAATCTTCTGCAATAATTTGATATTCATTTCAGATAAATTTATACCGTCTTTTTTCATTTGCTCTGCAGAAGCAATTTCAGGTAAATGTTTGTTTTCTTTGATAAAATTAGCTACAGACTCTAATGAAGGTAATTTGTAGTCATTCTCAAAAACAAAATCGGCACCTGCATCGACTGCTACTTTTACTTCTCGGGAATTAATATGCGCTGATACAGTAAGTTTTGATTTTGGGTTTGTTGTTCCTATTCCAACATTACCATTTTCGCTTTCTATTATTATTTTCCTCCAATTACCCCATTGTGGATCTAAAGGAAATGCATTTCTATAAAAGAGTCCACCATCATTGAAATTTAATTGATGATTCTTTTTGGCACTATTATCAATTTTTGTTCATGGTGATACAGTTAAAGTAGTTGAATAGTATCCTTGACCTGGAACGCCAATAGCACTCATAGCTTTAAAATCGGCTCTAATTTCATACCTAAAAGAATTGGGAGGATCGTTAACTGCCCGAGTATCATTAATTATTAATGAAGTAGAAGTTTGTGCATGTAATTTATTTGTAAAAAATAAAATTATTAATAAGATAAAAAAAGTTTTTTTCATGAGTTTCCGTTATTATTCTAATTGATTTTTATTTTTAGAAAGCTTTTCTAATAGTGCTTTAATTACTTTATTATCTTTTCTTAGCGCTTGCAATTCCTCATTCTGCTGAATTGAATATAAGGTCAATTCCTCAATTTTTTGTAACAGCTTGATGTTTATTTCAGATAAATTAATGCCATCTATTTTCATTCGTTCCGCAGATGCTATTTCGGGTAAATGTTTGTTTTCTTTAATAAAATTAGCAACCGAATCTAATGAAGGTAATTTGTAATCATTTTCAAAAACAAAATCAGCACCCGCATCAACAGTGACCTTTACCTCACGTGAAGCTATAGTACCAGCGACCGTAAGTTTTGAAGTTATATTTGAAGTCCCAATACCTACATTACCGTTTATTCCATTAATTACTAAAGCATTGTTTGTAAGTTGCGACACATCTCCATTATATATTTGAAAGTGGAGATGCTTGTCTGTCCCACCATTATTTATTTGAAATGCTTGGCCATTAGGATCGAAAATTTCTCCATTAAATGATTCTCTATTAAAAGCTATTGTTCCAAAATATGGCGGACCTCCTGGGTGAATACTAACGCCTGTTCCTCCTGATTTAATTGTTAGTTTTGATTTTGGATTGGTTGTTCCAATACCAAAATTACCTGAATATATATAGGAGTTCCCTCCGTCTTTAAAATATACATCATTACCAATACGTGTTCCACCAGTAAAGTCACTTTCAAAATTTAATGCCAAAACATTTCCATCAGCATGAACAAAGGCACGCCCTCCAGTACCTCTTGGTAGATATTTAAATGTAACATCAGCAGCACCATTATAGTAAAATAAATTACCATTATTAGGGGAATTTATTTGAGAAAAAACATTAATTGCTGTAATTAACATAAAACCCAAGAAAATTTTCTTCATTTTTTAGTCTTTAATTTTAATATTTTTTTTAAGAATCTCAATATCTTCTTGTTGCTGAATAACATAAATAGTCAACTCTTCAATTTTTTGTAACAGCTTGATGTTCATCTCAGACAAATTTATACCGTCTTTTTTCATTTCTTCAGCAGAAGCAATTTCGGGTAAATGTTTATTTTCTTTGATAAAATTAGAAACAGAGTCTAGTGAAGGTAAATCATAGTCTTTTTCAAAAACAAAGTCGGCTCCAGCGTTTACAGTGACTCTAACTTCTCTAGAATTTATATCACCCGCTACAGTTAGTTTTGACGTTGGGTTGGTTGTTCCGATGCCGACGTTGCCATCTGAGTTAATAATCAAAGCCTGCTTGTTAATTCCTGAAGACGACATAATATTAAACATCATTGCATTATCCAGCAATCTAATATAGGATCCTCCCCTTGCAGGATTTAGAAGATGCATCCCTACACCAGTAGAAACTAGTGCATTATTACTTATTCCAACACCTGAATAACTTATCTCAGGCTCACTTGCCCATAGAACTAAATCAGCCTGTCTTACATCCACACTTCCTCCTAAAGAGTGTAATAAAATTCTGGAGTCATTGTGACTTCCAGCAATAGTCACTCTTTCCGCTGGAGCATTGGTGCCAATTCCGACATTATTAGTGGTTGATGATCCTGATATAACTCCACTTTGCGTATATATTTGAGCATTTAATGAAGTAATGCACGTCATTACTATTGAAATAAGGTAAAAATGTGTTTTCACTTTTGGGTTACTTTTAATGATTTCTAAATTTCTATTTGATTAATTTTTACCTTCATTTAAATTCATTCGCGATTCTAATATAATTTGTGACTTTTTGATTTCTTCATTCTCTTTTTTCATTTCAATCAAATAAAGTGTGATTTCTTCAATCTTCTGTAACAGCTTTATATTCATCTCAGATAAATTAATGCCATCAATTTTCATTTGTTCTGCAGAAGTTATTTCAGGTAAATGTTTATTTTCTTTTATAAAAGTAGAAACCGAATCTAATGAAGGTAAATTATAATCTTTTTCAAAAACAAAATCAGCACCTGCGTTTACAGTGACCCTAACTTCTCTAGAATTTATATCACCCGCTACGGTAAGTTTTGAAGTTGGGTTTGTTGTGCCGATACCTAAATTACCATCCTGATTTAATGTCATTTTAACAGATGACCAGTCAGATGATCCATTTTTTGATGTAAACCAATTATGACTATGATTTTCACTTGCAATGGCACCTTTTGTTTTCCAATGACCAGCATAGTAGTTAATATTGTTTCCAAAACTTCTTATCATTCCGTCATAATCCCCATCAATACCAAATTCTAAACGTGAATAATTACTCAATCCACCAACTCTTATTCCTGCAATGCCATTTAAACCTCCTGAGCCCACATTTACATTTAATAACGTTTCTGGAATCACAATTCCAATACCAACATTACCTGAAATATACTGATCACCTATAAACTTATTTGTCCCTCGCGTTGCTAGTTCATTCCAATTGTTCCATGAATTAGTATCACCATTTTTTGTCCTGTAGGAAATATGATTTCCTCCGTTAGGACCGTAATCTGAGCTAATTTGCGTGTCATAATTATTAATTGGAAAACCACCGTAACTAATAAGAGCACCACTCCAAGGGGTTCCAGAAGTTACATAAGAAAAAGTATATCCAGCTTTAAAAGTATCAGATGAACCCGGAAGAGATATATATGATGTTGGATTTAAATTCTGTGATTGCAAATTAATTGCACTAGATAAAATAAATACACTTATAATTATACTTAAATATTTTTTCATTTTACTGGTTGTTTTCTTTTGATTCTAAAGCTTCTATTTTATTCTGTAGTATGATCATATTTTTATTCTGTTGAATAGTATAGAGAGTAAGCTCCTCGATTTTCTTTAATAAACTCATATTCATTTCCGCAAGCATCAAACCATTTTTTTCTATTTCTTGTGCAGAGGGAATTTCGGGTAAATGATTATTTATGTTAATAAAATTTTCGACTTCTTGCAATGTTTTTAAACTATACTCTTTTGCGAAGACATAGTCTGGCACAAGTGAACCTTGTAAATCAATGCGAATTTCTTGAGCATGAATTTTACCTTTTACAGTAAGTTTTTCGTCTGGAACTATGGTTCCTATCCCTACGTTTTGGGTAAAAGTAGTTGGACTATTTAAGATCATTTCCTCTTGAAGGTCAATAAATACTTTTCCAATTGGCGGAACCATTTTAATAAATCCTGAATCCCACTGTCCAGCACTTGATATCAATGAAAGAGTAGCATAATTTCCTGTGTAATTCGGCAAAACAGCATAAAAATCCCAAGTCGATAAATCTACTTGGACAATTCTTATGTTTGATAAAATTTTGGATCTTCCAATATTATAAAACGTACCCGAACCATAAAATTCTTGATTATTTGAGGATCCATTGCTAGTTCTAAAATGGATAAAACATTCTCCTTGTTGAGAAAATTCGGCATTATAACCTCCGCCAGAAATTATCTTAATCTCAGCATCTGCTCCCTGCTGGGGCAAGTGAAGTTGACCAAGCTTGAACCAGCCATTGTTATTGATTGAATTACCTAGATTAAAGGTTTGGGCATCTGCACTTAAAACAAAAAAAAATATAATAATTACGTTTACAAAACTATTTTTCATTTTATTTTAGGTTATTTTTTAATTCTACTACATTTTTTTTTAATTCATTATAATTTTTTTCTACATCATTTAAGCGTTTATCTTGAGTTTTGATAATTTCTCGTTGTATGTTAATTGCTTTTTCCTTTGCAATCAAATATAAAGTAAGTTCTTCAATCTTCTGTAACAGCTTTATATTCATCTCAGATAAATTAATACCGTCTTTTTTCATTTCTTCAGCTGAGGCAATTTCAGGTAAATGTTTATTTTCTTTGATATAATTTGCAACCGAATCTAATGAAGGTAAATCATAGTCTTTTTCAAAAACAAAGTCGGCACCTGCGTTTACTGTGACTCTAACCTCTCTTGAATTTATATCACCAGCTACAGTAAGTTTTGAAGTTGGATTTGTTGTTCCTATTCCAACATTACCATTTATAATGTAATGGTTGCCTTCACCACTTACTCTTAAGCCACCAGTTGTAAATAAATTCGTATTCAGTTCTGTGGATGCTGTAAAATCTGCAATGTTGACACCAGCAGGATTTTGATTTATTTTAATTTGATTAAAAGTTGTTAGGGTGTCAACCTTTTGTTGTAAATAGGTAATTTTAACTCGATAAGTTGAATAATATTTAACATCAAGAAAAATAGATAGTTGTTTATTTTTGAAATCACCATAACTTGTTTCTAAATCCTCAGGTGGCGCTAAGTTTATTATACCATTATGATAAATACCAGAGGATTCGATTAATTTTAGCGAAGATACACCAGAATTCGCGCCCTGGAGAAAACCATTTTCAACAACATATTTTTCATATCCGATTCCGTAAAATTCGTTATAAAGTTCAATAATAATAATTCCACCAGTCTGCCAATGGTGAGAATTATAACCAACATTTGCAATTTCAAATCTCTTCGCTTGAGTTGCATCGGCAGAAAAAGGACCAATAACGGTTGTTTTAAGTCCATTTTGGACTGTATTAATTTGGGAATAGGTATTGTTTATAGTAATAAATGCAATTAAAAGAAGAATAATTTTTTTCATTTAATTAATTTTAATATGTTGTTTTAGTTCAGTAATACTTTTTTTTATTTCATCATTTTCCTTTTTCATTTCGATCATATAAAGTGTCATTTCCTCCATTTTTTTTAGTAAAATCATATTCATTTCTGCTAGCATTAGACCCTCTTTTTTAATTTCCTGCGCTGATGGAACTTCAGGTAAATGCTTGTTTTTCTGAATATAAGCTGCGACCTCGTCTAATGTTTTTAATTTATAATCATTAGCAAAAACGTAGTCTGGTACAGGAACAGACAAATCTATTCGAATTTCTTCTGCGTGAATTTTTCCTTTTACTGTTAGCAGTTCATCTGGATTAGCAGTTCCAACACCTAATTTGTTATTAAAATAAACATAATTACGTGGAAGAGCTGGTAAACTATAATTTGGTCCTATAGACATATTACTGTATACTGCCTTTGCACCACCACCATGAGTAAACATTTTAATTTTTATAGTGTAATTATTGTGGGTCGAAACTGTGTGTGAAATTGGAATTTTAAAACAATCATTAGCTGAATCCCATGAAAAATTTCCTAAAGAAATATTATCCGGTATGGTACCCATGGCATCAGAAACTCTTGATTCGTTTATATAAATATTATTATTGGGATTAGTACCTACTGCGTAAATTTTAGTTAATTTACCTCCTGTACTTTGATGACTCCATGTGCCAGTTATTTCAATTTCAATATATCCCCAAAACGATAAATTTCCAAGTCTTATATCAACAGCAGAGTTTGCAATTGTATTTTCAAAATCTACGGCACTAGAAAAAACTTTTTCAAAGCTATTCTCTGCTGAAGTTAGAATACCAGTAGAAAATCTACCATTTCCTACAACATCTAAATTTGCCTCAGGATTTATTATGCCTACACCAACATTCCCATTAAGTGGGAAAGTGTTTTGCGCGATATTAATTTGAATAGTGAAAATTATAAATAGTAAGGTGATTTTCATATTTTATCGTATAAGTAATACTGTTATTTTCTTCTATTATTTCCTTTTTTTAAGGTTTGAATTTCCTTTTTCATTTCAATCATATAAAGCGTCATTTCTTCAATCTTCTGCAACAGCTTTATATTCATCTCAGATAAATTTATACCCTCTTTTTTCATTTGTTCTGCAGAAGCAATTTCAGGTAAATGTTTATTTTCTTTAATAAAGTTAGCAACCGAATCCAATGAAGGTAATATGTAATCATTTTCAAAAACAAAGTCGGCACCAGCATCGACGGTTACTTTTACTTCTCGGGAAGCTATAGTCCCTGCTACTGTAAGTTTTGAAGTTGGGTTTGTCGTACCAATACCAACGTTGCCCTGTTCATCTTCAATAATTAATTGACGCCAACTTCCCCAGTGTGAATCCAAAGGATATGCATTTCTATAAAACATTCCGCCATTATTAAAATTTAATTGATGATTTTTATCTCCCGAATTATTCCAATCATCCCAATGCCCTATTGTTACAACAGTCGAATAGGTTCCTTCTCCAGGAGCTCCAACAGCATTTCTTTCTTTAAAATCATCGCGAATGCCATGTTGAAAAAAACTGGGAGAATCATTTATGGCTCGAGTATCGCTAATTGCTACTGAACTTGAAACTTGTCCCTGAAAAATGTTAACGGAAAAAATTGTAAAAAGTGATATGTAGATTAATTTTTTCATTGTACTTTATTTTAATTTATTTTGTATTTGAATTACAGATTCTTTTATGCTCTCATTTTCTTTTTTGATCTCTAAATTCTCCCTTTTCATTTCAATCATATAAAGTGTCATTTCTTCTATTTTCTGCAATAACTTTATATTCATCTCAGATAAATTAATGCCATCTATTTTCATTTGTTCTGCAGAGGCAATTTCGGGTAAATGTTTGTTTTCTTTAATAAAATTAGCAACCGAGTCTAATGAAGGTAAATTATAATCATTTTCAAAAACAAAATCAGCACCCGCATCAACAGTGACCTTTACCTCACGTGAAGCTATAGTGCCTGCGACAGTAAGTTTTGATGTTGGGTTTGTCGTACCGATACCGACGTTTCCATTTTGTAAGGCTTTAATTGCAAGTACAGCGCCATCACTTAAAAAAGCATTACCCACATAAAGATCCCAATCATTTGTCATGGGTAAAAACTTAGTAACATTTAGATCATTCCCTAATACGTTTAACGCACTATACGATCCGTTATAATTAATAGAATTTACTTTAATATGTACAGCAATATCAGTGTTAACACCTAAAGTATTTACTGCTCTAATTCTAAAACGGGGATTTGCGTATTCTGTATTACAATCAATAGTAAAATTGCTACCTGTACCCACGTATGGATTGTTATTACTACGGCCAGTTTCTCTCCAAATACTGGGACCTGAGTGTGATATTGACGCAACATGTGTTGCTGCTGCTGCGACATTTCCTCTTGTATAGCTGATAGAGACCTGATAGTATCCTGAAGCTCCTGCATCAAATGGATTTACTTTTACAAATTCAATATAGTCACCAACTAAATAACTAGCAGGAAAAATGATGGTTGTTTCATATTCATTTAACAAATATTTATGGCTATTGTCTGAAATACTAATTGTTTTAGAATAAATACTAGCTCCTATCAATAAAAATAACATTGATAATATTACATTTTTTTTCATTTTATTTATTTTTTAATTTCGTTATTTCTTTTTTCAATTCTGTGATATCTTTATTTTGATCTATCATATAAAGCGTCATTTCTTCAATCTTCTGCAACAACTTTATATTCATCTCAGATAAATTAATACCGTCTTTTTTCATTTGTTCCGCAGAAGCAATTTCAGGTAAATGTTTATTTTCTTTAATAAAAGTAGCAACCGAATCTAATGAAGGTAATTTGTAGTCCTTTTCAAAAACAAAGTCGGCACCTGCATCGACTGTTACTTTCACTTCCCGAGAAGCTATAGTCCCTGCTACGGTTAATTTTGAGGAGGGAATTGTTGTTCCAATCCCTACGTTCCCATTTTCATTCCAAATACCATTGTTTGGTAGATACACATTACCTTTAAATCTATTTTGATAAGGAATTTCAACTGTCTTGTTTCCTGCAACACCTTCATCAACAGCAACCCAACCTTGAAACCAATTACTGTCTTCTGACATTCCCTGTGCATATGCACTTATTGTAACCCTTTGATAATAGGTTTTATCATCAATAAATATAACTACTCTACCGTTTTCATTAGACAAAAAAACTTTAGGAGTGTAGCTTCCTGCAGAAGACATTTTAGGACCATGAAAATAATAGTTAGCCACGTCATTAAAATTAGCACCTCCTGAATAAACATAGTAAACTATACTCAAATTAATAGTCTCAGAAGTTCCATAATTAAATCCGTTAATGATTATCGTAGGCATCTGACTACTTGGGATGAAAGGAATATTTGTTTTTATTTTAACGCCGTTACTAGGAGTTCCATTAAGTGAATAATTTAAAATATGATCATAATTTTGAGCCTGTAGAGCAGTAATAAAAACTAAACTAATGATTAAAACGATTTTTTTCTTCATAACATGTAACTCTTTATCTTTTATGTCTTTTTATTAATTATTTAATATTCAATTCTTCTAATCTATCAAGACGCTTATTTTGTTCTAAAATTATTTTATTTTGCGTAATCGCATACAAAGTAAGCTCCTCAATTTTTTTCAATAAACTCATATTCATTTCCGCAAGCATCAAACCATTTTTTTCTATTTCTTGCGCAGAAGGGATTTCGGGTAAATGGTTATTTTTGTCAATAAAATCTTTGACATCTTTCAATGTTTTTAGACTATACTCTTTTGCAAAAACATAATCCGGTACAAGTGAGCCCTGTAAGTCAACACGAACTTCTTGAGTATGAATTCTACCTTTCACAGTAAGTTTTTCGTCTGGGGACGTGGTGCCTATTCCAACATTTGCTGCAAAATAGGTATTTCTGTTTTGGTAAATACCTGCAGTAGTTGCGTAGTCTTCAACAGCAGTTTTGAAATTGTGAACTGGTCCATTACTTTCATTATAGGGTAGTGCGTTTTGGATGCCATCATACACAGTTGGGTTTACTACGTAATTAGATTGATAATAGTATGTAGTTCCTCCTCCTCGAAGCCAAATAATTATGCAGTGACAGTTGCCGTTCATTGTCGCATCCCGCCACGCAGCTATAAAATTTTGTCCAACTAAAGATGGTTTAATATCAGCATCAATAAAATTCGAGCCATTACCCCATGCACTAACATGAAAAGCGAATTCAGAAATTAATGATCCTCGCCATTCTGAATCAGCATGAACGTTACTTCTACCTAAAAATAATTTAGTAGGAATATTATAACCCCAGCCACCATCTAGAAATGTTATTGGATAAAATTTATCCAGATCTCCATTAACTATAAAATTACTAGAGATTTGAGCGTTAGTGAATATTGACACAAAAATAAATGTGATTATTAGTAATGTTTTTTTCATAATAGAAATTTATTTTAATTTACTTTAAAGTATTGCAGGCTTTTAGAATTTTTTTTTACACGTTAATTTTCTTTCGCAAAAATCTCAAATTTATCGCTAAACTTCCTATTCCAAATTTAGGTTTTGCCTCGCCAACAACATCCAAATCAAGATATGTATACACTATTTTATAGATTAAATTTTATATTTTTGTGACTGATATCCTTAAAGAAAAGACCCTACAAAATAAATAATTACAATATTTATACATTAGTATTATTTTTGTAGTAAAAATAAATAAAAAATTGGATTTACTAAGAATTAAATGACTTTTTTCAGCAAAATATGTTAAAATAAATTAAATTTTCACCGCGAGTAGCAGACTATTTTTTTATACGATTTTCTAGTACAGAATTCTTAATTTACTCTGCTATGTTTTTTAATTGTTCAAAGGTTACATTTTCAGGAAAGTTTACTTAATTACAATTAAAAAAAATGGAGGAGTGATCGTTAGGTAAGCTATTGTTGAGGTATACACGTTAAAAATTAACGAACTTTTAAAACCTATTAAAATTTATCAATTTTTCATAAAAAGTACAAAGTCTGTCACTAAATCTTTTGAAATTGCGTAGCAGCCATATTTTGAGAAACAATTCGTAGAGATGGGAATGCAATTCCAACTGTCGAGTTGTCTATTTATGCCTTACTTTGAATAAGGGAATAGGTAAATACCTGTGCTATATTTTGTCTATAAATCGGAGCCATCGGGTTGCCGATGCTTTTGAAGAGAGTTTAGATTTTTTGGTAGGAGAAGGTAGTAATGCAAGTTTTTATAAAAAAGCAATGCAAAGAAAAGAGGATATTCAAAAATTCGGTAGAACTGCTCAAGAGATGCTCTTTAATTTGATAGACACTGTAATTAGATACCAAAAAGCTAAAAAAGCCTATTCTTAAAAATAACTTTCTTAAAAACAAAAAAAACAACCCAGTTACGAATTGCTTTTTTGTTTTGTTATTTTATTGTAAGAATAAAACCTATTTCTATAAAACCATAACGGAAAAAGTCAGGAGACTTTTATCATATCTAGAGTTTTTCAAGAAGTTTTAACAAACGCAAAGTCAGTCCCGAAAGCTTTCGGGATTGCGTATCGTTCCAAACAAATTTATGTAATATTCGAAGAGCTTGAGTTTCTATGTGGGCACGGAATGCAATTCCTCGCTATCACGAGCTAGAAACTTATCACATTTCCGAGCGATCGGGTTTGTCCGATGTAGAACTCGATAAGTCTTTAATTGATACTATTACTGCCATACAGCTTTTGAAAGAAGAGGATACGAAGGATATTCTAAATACACTTAACGCTCTCATTAGAGATGCTAAAGCTCGTTCTGCTTACGCTCCTTTATAATGCAAAAAAGCAACCCCTTTACGAATTGCTTTTTTGTTATTGTTATTTTATTGTAAGAATAAAGGGATAAAGTCTATTTCTATAAAACTATCACGGAAAAAGTCAGGAGACTTTTATCATATCTAGAGTTTTTCAAGAACTTTTAAAAAACGCAAAGTCAGAGACATTTGCGTAGCGTTCTCTACAAATTTATTGACTCTTCGAAGAGCTGGGATTACCATGATAAAAATTTTTTCAGAAAAAAAAACATTTCTATTATTTAACTACTTTTCCTTTTATGTCGTCTTGAATCTCGTTAAATGGAGTTGTGTAAAGCATATTATAATAAACACATAAATCTTCCCATTTTTCTAATTTATAAAAATCTTCTATCTTTTTACCATTGCGATGTAATATTTCCATTGAAAGCCTTTTCTCTATTAAATCATGAGATAAACATGTTGAGTTTTCTAAATGTTTAATACTACTATATTCTGCCGTAATCCATTGGTAGGGAGTTCCCTTTTCAAAATATCTCCATGAATTTGCATCTTTTTCATATTTATGTACTGCTAATATAGTAGAGTTAAAGTTTCTAAAAGCTGGAACATTTTTCTCATAATTAGAGAGTAAAGAAATACCCATGTTTTGCCAAATGCCTTTTTTAATGGCAGCCTCTATATCCATAACAAATAAGCTTCCTGTCAAAGGTTTAGCATCTGTAAAAAGATTAATATCAAAATTACTAATCTTTTGCTCAATATAATTATATGGGTAAATAACAAAGTGAAAAGTTTTCGACAAATCAATTTCAGAATATTCTGTTAGATCAACAATTTTAGCAAAAATGTAACCAAGATTATGATTTAATTTAATTCCTACAATTGTTCCGCTAACTATTTTTTGTTTTTTCATAATTTAAAATTTAAAATTTTACCATGTCATCCATTGTGGAAAATGAGTATCTAAGTAAATCATTGCTTCATTCATTAAAGTCTTATTCTTTATTTGGTTTGCTAAGGACATCTGTAATCTTTTGTTATTAGCCAAACCATTTCCATATTTTTCTAAACCATGAACGGAAATAAGTTGTTGTTCTACTGCATTTGCTAATCTTGCTGGGACTTGAAGCTTAACTTCAAGCCCCATTGCTATTCTGATTTTATTTGAATAGCGAGTGAAAATATTTACCGTCTGTCCAATATATTTAGCTTCGTTTCTAATTCCAGTATAAATTGAAACAAATCCTTTTGCTCCAGCTCCACCAGAAATATAACCAAGCGCACCTGCTCCGCCCAAAGGTATAGGTCCTAAATTTTCTACGGCAAAACCTTTGTCATTTACACCAATTCGGAAGCCTTTATAATCAACAACCCTTGATCCATCATATGCCATTTTATTCCACCAATAATCATTTTCTCTACTGGGTGCAATAGCAGAGTTAGGCAGTGCAGGTCCAAATGTCCCTGTAATACTTGACGTACCTCTTCCTTGAATAACTACCTCTTTTAATTGGCCTTCATTATAAGTAACCTCTGAATTTCCAGAAAAAGCACTTCCAATAGAACTAAACACTCTGCCAAACCAACTTTGTGGAGGGTCACCAGGCCCAGCAAGTCCCCCATCTGGGTCAATCATCCCAATCGGATTATTACCCATTCCAAGATAAGGCGAAGAATATTGCCCCATCGGGTCAGGCGAAAGCCATCTCCCCAGTCTACCATCCCAAAGCCTAAGCTGAAAAGCTTCCATTCCAGTTTCTTTGTCGAGCTCCTGTCCTTGAAAGGCGTAACGGTAGATTCCTGCTCAATATTCGCCTTGCGCGAACGCTTGGTTTTACTCAAAATCCCTACTCAATCTATCAAAAGAACGTTTATTTTCATTTCAAAAATAGTCTTTTTCAACTGAAAAAAAAAGTTCGATTGGATTG
>JBBSSR010000034.1:0-36842 GCA_038241955.1 Flavobacteriales bacterium
CGCCACAACTTTCATTTTTATTTTCGAAACTCATATCAGGTAGTTTCCCTATAATCATATCCCAAATCTTCGAAACAGTATTATTCTCCTCTACAGGATCTGGTTTAAAAACTTTAGAATCAACGTTTACCTCCTTACTTATTGAATGTTTTCCAGATTGTAGTGCTTCAATATCAGCAAAAAGCTCTTGTTGGTCTCCTTCACCAGTATCTCCTCCTGAACTAAGCGGTATTCTATCGAGAAATATACTTGCTGAAAATATATTGCTTCTAATTGTGATTTTTGCATTTGCTAATAAATCATCGGTAACATAATCCTTATCATACAATTTTAAACGTATCTCTTTGCCTATTAACCCAACAGATTCTATCCAAACTTTAATTTGTTTGTCTTTAAAAACCCCTGTAATGTCATGTCCTGCAGTATCTGTAATATGTACTTTAGTGATCTCGCTTTTGCCTGTCACAGTTTTAGTTGGTAATGGAGTTTTTGCTTTGTTTTGATTTACTGGAGCTTTTCCTCTAAAAGGAGCTATGGGAGTTTCAATGTCATTAACATTCAGTTTGCAACTACTTCATCCAAAACAGCTTCTTTTTTTATTTACTTCGTACTGCTTTTCCATCCGATAAAAATGTTTTGATAACTATGTGTATCCTCTTGCAGGGAACTCTATTTACTCAATCAAACCTAGAAGCATCGCTAGAAACTTAATCTCTAGCGATGATCCACAGTTTGTCTTATAAGTATTTTTATATAGTAAAAATTTATTGTTTTTTTGTATTTCAATATGTCAAGGAGCTTTTTAATTAGAATGTTTTATGTTCTTATCTGCATTTATACACTACTTCTTTGTAAAGTGTTTTCAGTATAAAATTTAATTTGTTTATGTCTTATATCTATTTAGTCTTTCTGATGATTAGAATTGAAAACTGATGCATTTATTTTTGTACTTTATGTATATTAATGTAAGAAAGTTTTTTCTTTTTGACTATTTTATTTTTATAATTTTGCCTTCTGAATTAATGATAAAACTATTTATAACTTTTTTAAATTTAGTTTTATAATTAATATCGATAATATCAATATTTAATTTTTCATCAATTATAAATGACTGATAACTTTTATCTTCAGCGCCCAATTCATAACCGATATCTTGACTTGAGATGATATAGTTATTTTTTACATTAATTAAAGTTTGAGAAATTGCATCACCCGAATACTGGATGATATAAGTTTGAAATTTCTGACTACCATTATTCAAAAGATAAATTACTTCGGGCTCATACTGTGTTAATTCATATGAAATTGTTGCAATTTTCGGTAATTCTCCTGAGGTATAATGGGGATAAATTTTGCTACAATTTTGAGTACAGTTTTTTAACTTTTCAAAATCAAATGGTAAATTTATGATTTTGTCATTTGTTACTTTTATACTTTTTTTAGGTCTAAGTGTACAATCACTTGGTGCGTAAAATTCACCAGTAGGTTCTTTTGTTATTTTCCACTTTATCTTAGTATCATCTATAATTGTAATTTCCGCTAAACCATTTTTTGCATTAAAAAAACTATAAAATTTAACTTTTAATTTTTTATCATTTTCTACTATTCCTTTTATATTATTAATTGTTTCATCCAAGTCGCAATCTAATTTGTTTCCATTATTATATACGGCACAATACTTTGCAAATACGGAATCATTTGAAAATTTTATAATATCTAAAGTGAATTGTTGTGATTTATCCTCAGATTGCCATGTCCATTTTCCTAAAATTAATTTTAAATCACTTTTGTTTTGTTTTTTAATAATAACTATTGAATCACTACGCTCAGACGTAGCATTAGTTTTTAAAATTTTCTGTTCATTATTTTTACAACTGAAAAACGTTATAAAAATTAACGCTATTAACGCACTTTTATAAATCATAATTTACATATTTGATTAATCTAACATCTAATCCTTTGGAATAATCATCCGAAAATCAACCTAAATCAGCTTGAATCTGTATATTATTTGCATTATCTTTTCCTTTTATTTTTCCAAAAGTTAAATACGTAATTTTTTTATTTTTTGGAATTTTCACCAATCCTTTCTATTTATTGATTTTTTTTGGATCTAAGAGGCAATATTTATAACCTTTATTTTTTTTAATAATTTTAAACCTTAAACTTTCACATGTTTTTAAAATATATATACATTGAATTTTTTCTTACTCTGATTTTGCAAGTTTTAAAGTAGCTTTTTTAGGTGCAAAAACTTCTCCTTCAACACTAATTATTTCCCATATGAGATTTTCTCTGTTAAAATAGAGTTTAGCTTTACCTTTAGATTTCAAATCGAAAAATCCTTTAAAATCTACATAAGCTACGTGGTTTTTTATTTTGCCTTTTATATTATAAACTATCTTGTCATTGCAATCAATTTTGCGTCCTCCTTTCGCTACAGCACAATACTGACCTGTAATATTATCTTTAGTCGTCATCAATTTCAATTCAAAAGTTTTATTAAGTAATTCATTTTCTTCGGAATTGAATTCATAATTCCAAGTGCCATTAAAATCGGTAATTATACTATTCTCAATCTTGAAATGTACTATATTATTTTTGTTGCTATTTACAGCAGTTTTATTTGCAGTACAAGTAAATAAAATAACCAAAATGGAAGTGTTAAATATCTTAATCATATTATTAAAGTTTTAAATTCAGACAATCATTTACCCTATTATGCCATCCATCTAAAAATTTATAATTCTTAGTAGGAATACCATTTTTAATTGCTAGATCTTTGTAAAATTCTTTTCTAATTTCTGCAATTCTTTTAAGCAATTTATTTTGATCTTCAACATTGTTAATAGCTTCGATAGTTTTTGGACCAATTCCACCATCAGCTGTTATTTTTTGATCAAACTCATTTATCAATAATTCTTGAACTTTTTTTGTAGCGCCTCCTCCTGACGTTACAGTCCAATCATAAATCATTAAACTAACTTTGTCATCTTCTATTTTGCAAAATCCTTTCGGTTCCCAATAACGTTTTCTGTAAATAGTGGTTGCTTGATCATCTGTTATTTTTTTCAAATTTTCAGAAGATGGTTCAAGACCTAGATCTTCTCTAGCATATTGTTGAAAAGTTCCTATTGTTATTCCTTTATTTGTCTCTCCTCCCGAATCGTCAGGATCATTGACATAACCTCCTTCATAACGTAAAATAATTGGAGCTACTTTTTTAAATTTATCTTCACAATTACCTGTAAAAGGTGACTTTGTAGATTCTTTGTTTTCACCTCCTTTATTTGATAAACAATTACAAGTTTTTTCAAAACCAGATAATTTTGCAAGTTGAATAATACTTTGCCCATTTAGTCCGCTTTTATTTTTACAAAAATATTTATCTTCCAAATATATTGGTTCAAATTCTCTTACGTCAAAATGTATCCAACTATATGTGTAGTTATCATTTATTTTGCCATTGGGTCTGTAAAGAAGGGCAATAGGCTCTAAACAGAAATTATTAGTGCCATCGATCCAGCTCGTTTTAGAGTTTAAATATTTATAAAAAATATCGTCTCTTATTGTCTTTAACTTTGGAATATTTGCTTGTAGAGCTCCTGAAATGTTACCTGTATCTTTAAACTGAATATCTATAGCTTTTCCTTGATGATTTGTGGTGCGGTAATTCTTAAACCTACATCTATAGCCAGAGCTTATTTGCCTGAACTTATAAGTTGGGTGTGTACTTAAATAAAATAAAGTAGCTTTGAAACCAAATAGTAGTGACCTATGAATACCGGGATACTCATATTTATGATCTTTTTCGGCATTTCCTGTTTTGTAAGTTCCCTTACCAGTTCCATCTCCCCATCCTTTACAGTTGTTGAGCTCATTAATCACTCTTAATTTACTAGTTGTATTGGTGTTTTTTGTAGTACAACTACAATCTAAATCAGACCAAACGGTTTCAGAAACATCAAATTTATTAGAAAACTCATCAATAGCCCTTAATACATTACCACAAATTTTTCCAGTTTCAGGAACTTTCATGTAATCTCGTTGAAACTGTTTTATCATCTTCTCGGTTTGATCCGTAAACTCATCAGTAGGAACATTACCTCCGAAACCTGCTAATCGAATATTAATCTCTCTTATTAATTCACTTTTAGGATCCCCATTTTTAATACAATACTTTTCGCCGCAACTTTCATTTTTGTTTTCGAAACTCATATCAGGTAGTTTACCTATAATCATATCCCAAATCTTCGAAACAGTATTGTTCTCCTCTACAGGATCTGGTTTAAAAACTTTAGAATCAACGTTTACCTCCTTACTTATTGAATGTTTTCCAGATTGTAGTACTTCAATATCAGCAAAAAGCTCTTGTTGGTCTCCTTCACCAGTATCACCTCCTGAACCAAGCGGTATTCTATCAAGAAATATACTTGCTGAAAATATATTGCTTTTAATTGTGATTTTTGCATTTGCTAATAAATCATCGGCAACATAATCCTTATCATATAATTTCAAAAGAATTTCTTTTCCTATTAAAGCAACATTTTTAGAAAAAATGTGAACAAACTTTAGAACATCTGTAGAGTAATTTCTATTGGCGTTCTATAATTTGCTACATTATAAGATTTTTATGTTATGTTTTTTTGTATTTCAATATTTCAAGGAGCTTTTTTGTGTTTTTAGAATTCTTTAGGAATGGAAAATAATTATTCTTTATAGATCCAGATATAATATGGTTAGAACAGTTTGAAATTTATTTAGATACTATTTTTGTTTTAAAAACATACCCTTTATTGCCAGCTTTTGTCCGTACAAAATACCAGTCGCCAGATCGCTCTATCAATTCTACTGTTTCGCCGCTTTTTACTTTTTCTATTATAGTAGAGCTTGTAGTCTTCTCCTTTCTTAAATTAGTATAACCATCAGAATCCTTAATAAAATATGTTGTGACATCATTTTGATCATCCTTATTTTGATAGATAATCATTATATATTCCTGTAGTCTTTCAAAATTATAAAAATTTTCTTTTTTTAATTTATCTTTATAGTCAGGATTATCTTCTAAGTAATTATCTAAAAATCCTGTAATCCCAACTTGAAGTTGCTTTTCGAATAAGATTGCTTTGATTTTATCGGGATTGTCGTAGTCATTTTTATTTTTATCAATATTTTCTATAATTGTGTATGACTCAATAAAACCATCACCTTCTTTTGCGTAAGATAATTCGGTAGTTGGTCCGCCATAACTGTATTTTATAATTTGATCAAGTACATTTTCCCTGATTTTTAATTTTTCTCCCCTATCAAAAATTAGCACTTCAAATGAAACAGAGTTTAAATAATTATAGTTTTTAAAAATCGTACTATTTAGTTCATCGTTACCAGTATATCCATAAGCAACTACTAAATCTTCTAGTAACTGTTTTCCATTAACTTTAAGCCAAGCTAATGACTCCTTATTGTCATAAAATACGAAAGAATTATAATGGAATAATTCTTGACTTTGAGTATTATTATCTGGGTCGTCGAATATGATACATCTGTCAGTTCTAATAGCAATTTCTGGAAACATCGAATTTCGTAATCTCACAATATCATTACTGTATTTTGGAAGATTAATTTTAAAAACTTCTAAAACTCTTTTATTAAACAAATCATTATCGGGAAATTTGAAATCTTGAGTTAATAAAATCTTCTTTTTTTCTTTAATATAATCTATCGATAACGTATCATAATTGAACTTGTTTCCGTCTCCAATATCATCAATATTATATGGTGCTTGTTGTAAATTATTCATATCTTTATTTCTTTTTTCTTTTGTTTTTTCCTTACACGAAACTAAAGTTAATGTGCAAAATAGTAAAATTATTATTTTGTTTGTCATCTATATAGTATTTAAATTCCAGTCCATTTTGTAGTTCCATATTTAATATCTGCCCATTCTGATTCACTAACTTCTCTTTTTTCAATAATAAATCTGACGTCTTTGTCACTGTCCTTTAGATCTGGAATTTCCGCCAAAAATTCTTCGACTTTAGAAGTTGATTTTCCACAATTAAATGTAAAACAACCTACGGAAAATCGTGGAGAATATTGATGAATTGCAACACCACCTCTATCACCATCAACTCCTGCAATACCATCTTCTGCAGAAGCACTTTTACTTTTTGAATCAACAACATAAACTAAATATTTTTGTCCTCTTGTAGCTAATTTTAAATAGTATTCTCCAACTGGTATTTCGTTATATTGTCCGAATCTTTTATCAGAATGTTTATATATTTCTGTACCATCAGAACTTTTAAATTGATGTGTATCTCTACTGAGGTAAGTAATAAAATCAGGTTTAGGTAGTTCATCAGCTTTTAGTAATTTTTTATAGGTTTCGAGCTTCATGTCTGTATAAACAGATGTTTTATACATAACCCAAGATAAATTAGCTCTCCCAGGATCTTTTTCGATTTTTGTGTCAGATCCTGAAACAATAATTACTGTGCCATCCTCAATTGTAATTTCTTTACCTATCTTGCATTTGTTTACATCTAGTGCTTTAACTGCTTTTACATAGAATTTTTTTCTTTCTTTAAGTCCCTTCGAAGCAGTATTTATTTTTAACGTTACTTTTTCTACAGCCTTTTTAGTATTTGAATCCGCAACACGATTTATACCATTCATACTCCAATATGCTAATGCAGAAGTCATAGCATCCTTTGCATCATTTTTCAATTTATAAGGGTTGTCCCCGTCAACCCAGACAACATCAGCTTCGTTATCAATCTTCATATTGGCATTAAAATATTTTTGCAAAGCATCATAGTTGCTTTTCCAAGTAATTTGTTTAAACCCTTTCCCACTATATCTCCAACCATCATTGGCATCTGTGTGCAATCTTCCGTTAGGGTGAGTACTTCCATAAATCGCATTGGCGAGTTTTATTTGCTGATCTAATGTTAATTCTGGTTTGCTTGCTTTATTTGCTCTACCCAACCTTTTGGCTTCAGTTTCTTTTTCTGCTTGTGTTCTAAACTGTATAAAATATGATTTAAATGTACCAATCAAAGGTTGCCAATACCAATTAAAATTTTCCTGTAAGGACTGAAAGTTACTTTCTTGTGCAATCTGTGCTAAAAAGTGTGCTTTTCTAACACAAGTATTTATTTTTACTTTTTTACGATATTTATTCAAATGGGGTAGAGCAGCAATAATCATTGCGTCATCGGTAATTAAGCATTTATCCTTACCATCTACACATATTTTTTTAATCTCCGCTAAGGTTATGTCTTTGTCACAATTTGGACAAACTCCTTCTTCTTTTTGCTCTTCATCTGTATTCGTAACGTTAGGCGAAGTACTACCAAACATTCTATCCCAAATCTTTGAAACAGTATTGTTCTCCTCGACTGGATCGGGTTTAAAAACTTTAGAATCAACGTTTACCTCCTTACTTATTGAATGTTTTCCAGATTGTAGTACTTCAATATCAGCAAAAAGCTCTTGTTGGTCTCCTTCACCAGTATCGCCTCCTGAACTAAGCGGTATTCTATCAAGAAATATACTTGCTGAAAATATATTGCTTTTAATTGTGATTTTTGCATTTGCTAATAAATCATCGGCAACATAATCCTTATCATATAATTTCAAACGAATTTCTTTTCCTATCAACCCTATAGAGTCTATCCAAACCTTAATTTGTTTGTCTTTAAAAACTCCTGTAATGTCATGTCCTGCAGTATCTGTAATATGTACTTTAGTGATCTCGCTTTTGCCTGTCGCAACCTTAGTTGGTACTGTCGTTTTTGCTTTGTTCTGGTTTACGGGAGCTTTTCCTCTAAAAGGGGCTATGGGAGTTTCAAGCACATTTACATCTACCTTATTGCTGGACAAATTACTAGGATCAAAAGCAGACGTAACAAAATATTCATGAATTTCGTTTTTACTTTTTAATTTTGCTATATTTCCAGCACTGGGTCTTAATACAAAATCTATATCTGCCACTCCTTTTTTTACCGTACTAGAAAGCGTTATTATTATATTCTTTTCTTTGCTAGCATTCTTTTCCCCTTTTGCAGCCGCTTCCTCCCAAAGGGAAGCATACACTTTATGATTGTCCATGTGCAAACAATGAATACGTGCTTTTAAGGTCTGACCGTAAGAAAGTGGTTTAGAAGGCTTTTTTCCGCTTTTGTCTAATAACTCTATACTATTAATTTTAGGCGCATTTGCGGGATGTGCTTTTATATCGAGCCGAGCGGTTTGGTCTCCTTTTTTTGCCAAGATACGTATGCCTTTCCTTTGTAGACTCTTTTGCATAAAAGTATAGGACACCTTGTTGCCTGTTTTGTCATTCTCTTTTGTTTTTCGCCATGTTCCATTTTCTAAGATGTAGACTTCCCACTTTACAGGTAAATCAAAGTAGTTGGTACCTGTTGTTGGTGCATTTTGAAAAGGCAATACATTAAACATATTACTATTTACCGCATAAAATTCTTCCTTACCTACAATAGGATCGGGATTTCCAATAATTTTAAGTTCTGACATACTATTATACTTTATTTACAAATAGAATCACTCTCTTCTAAACTCTCTTTCAACTTTTCGGTATTAACTAGCGGATTTAGCTGGTTGTTTACTTGTGGTTTCGCTTTTTTGGCATTTTGTTTACCAGGTTCTGCTTTTTGACCGTGTTTGTCAATTTCTATGCAATCTGGACCACCAATAGGACAGGTCGCTTTACTGCTTTCTAGAAGTATCTTCCCTTTGTTAGAGAGAGTAACTTTGTCATACATGCCACTCCATTTTGTAATTACTGCCTGACAGGGTAAGTAATCGCTGTTGGTAGGTTGCAATTTACATTTGCCAAAAGTATTTTTTTCTAGTGTTTGCCCAATTTCTTTATCAGTCGCTATAAGTTTTTTTGAGGCATCTTTGTCATTAGCATAATGCTTACTATGTGTTTTCACCTTTAGCTTGTCTAACTTTGGCTCTACACTAAATTTACATTTTACAGTTGCTCCTTGTACTACAATATGTTTCTCGCTCATAGGTTTTAATTTTGTGTTTTGGTTTCACTTAAAATACACTTGAAATAATTAAAAATATTTTTTTTTACTTTTAATTCTATACTGTTTCATTTTGATCTTTCGTTTTTACAACCTCTTTTACTTTAAGTTCTGCAATATTTACAGTCGCTTTTATAGGGCTGTCATAATTTATAACACATTCTAATTCTATTTTCTCAATGCAATATGAGTTTGGATTCAAAAAATAGTTAGCGTTATACTTTCCTTCCCACGGATCAAATCCAAAATTACTATCGTAGTTAGTATCTATATAATCACCTATTTGTTCAATTTTGATCAAATTGTTTTCGTCTAGAAAAGGACTTACTTTTTGTTCCACCATAAAGGAAGCTTACTCGTCTTTTACTAAAGGAAAAGTATTGGTATTTGTAAAAGTATGCTCTGCCGTATAGTCTACATGGATGCCATTGAATAGTGTTCTTAAAAACAAATCAGAACGGAATGAAGCCATCAAGACTTTTCTAGTTGTTAATGAATTTTCGGTGTGTTCTACATATATGTCAGCTACTTCACCTTCATAATAGTCTAGAACCTCGCTTTTTGTGGTTTCCCAGCGGTCTACGATTTCCTTGTAATTGTGAATATCGATCCATTTTCCTGTATCGTCGACAATAATTTGTAAGGGATATAAAACTTCGGCGGTTTTAACTGCCAGCTCCTCCATTATAGTGTCGGGTTCCGCATTGTTAATGGATATTTTTGACAATCTATCGATTTCAAAAAAGTGAAATCCTTTTGGATCAGCTCCCAACCATTTTACACTTGACTCAAAACGGAGTGTGTCTTTTTCTTCCCCATCTTCTAAAACATATACTACATCGTAATTTTTTTTAATATTTGCAGGTAAAAAAGGCAAGCAGTATCCTTTTATAAAAGAAACTTTTTTTGGCTTTTTTTCTGTTACATTGTTGGTCGAAGTATCATTTTTGTCTGGTGACAATAATACTATTTTTAAATGCTGTGGAAAATCTGCTTCAATTAAATCTGGAATTTCGCAATAAATATTATGAAACCTTCGGAGTTCCTGAGGTGTCATACCCAATTGCTGAGCTACTTTTTGTAAAGTGTCTCCGTTTTGGATCGCATAGGTTCTTTCGTCTGGTTTCAATGGATATCGTTGTTGGTTGTTTTTATTAAACTAATTTGCTTATTTACTGATTCTGATAAATTTGACGGCAAACGTCCAGGTCTCTACGCACTTTTTCTAGTTCCTCTTTATAGGTTTTAGCCGATTGGTTTAAACTGTCTATAAGATGTGCATTGTGAGTAAGACTTCTAATTTCTTTCTTGTAATCGATAATTTGTTTGTACGCCAAGATGATGTTGTTGTACATTTTTTTGTTGTTAATGGAATCTTTAGGTAATTTTTGATAAACATCAGCCAAAATTACATTCGCCAATCGCTGTTGGAAATCATTGTCTTGTTTTGGTGCATTAATAGAATCAATAACAGTTCTCACGCTGTCAATTTTAATAGCAAAATTCGTTTGGTATTCTATTTCTTTTTTAAGCCTTTCATTGTCGGATTTCAAAACTTTATTTTCTGCCTTTGGCATATAGAAATTGAAAGACGCTGCAATTAATATTACAGTGATGGTCAGAACAAAAACAATTAAAAAGGCAATAAAGGCTTTTTGACGTTCTTTTTGGTTTAATACTTCCATTTTATTTTTTAAATTTTATTTTTCTACAAAGAAATTGTGTCGTTTACTGGTGTTTACAATGCTATCGTTTTTGTCCGTTTCGGCAACAAATAATTCGATATTTTCTTTTTTCTTACCAATGTAATCCAAACGGTTCAGCGTTTCGAAAAGCTTTTCGATTTTATCGAGGAAATAAAGACAAGACGTCGCTGTTTTATTGATGTGAACATGATCGTAATTGGTATTTATCAATGATGTAAATAAGGTCTCAAAATCACCTTGAGTCAGATCACACCAATCGGCAAAGTAATTCAAGAGTTCTTCTTTACCAGAACCTGATTTCGAATCGATAAAGTTTTTCATTATTCGAGCTAAAGATACCACGCTACTAAACATAGCTGCTGGATGCTCGTGCAAAGAGAACCAACGGAATTGAGTGAGTGCTTGTCCTAAATAATTAGAAGTAAAATCTGATAATCCCATCATCATGTTAGCCAAAACGCTAGTTTGCTCGTTTCTATTAATTTTTTGGGAAATTTGTACCGAATATATTTCAAGTTGACCAAAAGTATGAGCAATGCTTGCTTGCATGTCAATCAGTTTTGGGTGGCTGGAAACCATCATTGAGGCAGGAATGTATTCTTCGTCTAAAGTAGTAACCTCACCAATCATAATTTTGCCTATTGCAAGGTAAAATCCACCAAATCCTATTCCTGAACGAAATTCATCTGCGTTAATCAAGTGAAGTTTGTATTCGGGTTGGGTACTCGGATAACGCGGAGGAACCTCCTCTGGATCTGGTTCTCCAAACGGAATTCTTTTCATTGTGTTTACAGAAATGCACGCTAATAATGCATGTTGTTCCCCTTCTTTTATCTGATACGTATCTTCGGCATACGGTATTTGTAAATCGAGTGTGTCTGTAAAGTTTCGGCTAATTTCAATACGGGAACCATTTGGTGTTATCGCATGACATTCCTCCACTCGCACGCGCAAAAGTTTGTGGTTGTCTATTCCTAAAGTGATTTTTATTGCTTCTTTATTTTGATTACCCAAATTCAACAAACCGTAGCTCATTGGGGTAGTGTGAATTCCTATTGCGTCATTTACTAACTCTGCAACATTCTCTTGCATCGCCAAAAAATGACTTTTGTTAATCTTCATTCCATCAATCCAATTGACTGGAAAATGATTCAGCTTTTCAACCATGTTTTATAGTATTAGTAATTGTTAATAATGATTTTGTTTGTTATAGTATTGTTGTTTTATGCAATTGTTTTGTTTTTAATTCTACTAGTCAGCGCTGTGACTAATGGTTCTTTTTACATTTTCTTTTAGCTGTTCTATTGTGATGGTATTGACCCCACCGTCATAGTCAAACTCAATTTCAAGTTTATTCGAATTTATTTTATATTCTATATTCATTAGTCCATTATTATCGACTTCAATAATCTGGTTTTTCTTAGGAATAATTTTTAATAAATATTCAGATTCTTCGATTTCATTATTTATAATAATATCCTTGTAAATTTTTTCAATGTTGGTGTTTGTGAATGTACATACTTCAATTATGCCCATTTCAATTATTGATGTTCTACAATTTGTAGTAATTGATAATTTTTTATCCTCTGGAATAATTTCTGACTTTAGATTAAAGCTTTGCTTTATTGTGCCCGAGTTCTTACTCGATTTCGAGTTATTTACTGATTTTGCCTCCAAAGAGTTTTCTAAATTTTTCTAACAGGATAAATTGCTTATCAATATAATAGCCAATAATATATTCTTCATGATGCACTTTTTATGTTTGTAATATTAAATAGTTCTTGCTTTAACCTTTTCGTTATATGGTTTTCACAGTTTAGTTTTTTTACAATTTTTATCTGCTTTAGATAAAATGTTTGATAGTTCCATTATTGGCTTATAGAAATTAAAGTCTACGTTTCTTGTAATACAAGTTTCTTTATAGCCATCTTGCCATGAGGTTGAAAATGTTTCTAATGTATTTAAGATGAATGTATTGTTTTTAAATATTATTTGATAATTTTCTTCATATTGCCCTCTATCAGGAAATAAAGTAATTATATTAAATCCTTGTTCAGTTTCCGTAATATCTGAAATTTGATTCCCTCCATCTGCTGAAAAATTTACGGTTTTAAGTGCAAAATTGAAATGATTAACATTGTCGCCTAGAAACAATAGCAATTCATCGCCTTTGTAACGATTATGGCTGATTATTTTATCATCAATTCCATCTTTATTAATATCAAATGTTTTAATGAAATAATCTTTATTATTTATGTATTTATTAATATTTTGAGTTTCTATATTTTTTTGAGAAGAATTGTTTTTTTCTTTTATAGATTTTTTTATATCATAGTCTTTATTATACAAAAATTTACCTCCTAAATAGAATCTACATTTTAGAATATCTACATTTTTTAATATTTCTACTTTAGGTAATTTAAATCCTTTACTCTCAGGGTCATCTTGCTTATAAGTTAATGTGTCATCAATTTCAATTATTTCATTTGATTTGCCATCCATGTAATACACTCCCAAATTACTGCTATAATAATCGCGTCCTTCAATCAGTATGATAATATTATCAAAATTAGACTTATAGAGATGGAATACAATTTCAGGGTTTTCATAATAAAATCTCAACACTTTTGAAACTTCTAAATTTTCTTTCTTAAAGATTAGTTCTTGATAAGAAGTATTTGAATTTATCGAAATGGAACAATTATTATAAATAGTTTTATATAATGGTTCTTCAGGATTGTTGATTGGTTTTACTAAACTAAAAAATTCTTTAGTTTCTGTATTTTTTATTATTTTGAGTGCTTCAGGTTCTTTTGCTCTGGTGTTATTGCAACTTAATAATAAACCAAAAAAAACTAATTGTAATGTTAAATAAATACTTCTCATTGTTTCCAAAATTTAGATTCTGTTCTTGCTTCTTCTTGCTCAGCAATATCTAGTATATAAGTGCATAATTTTCTTTTATTCAATCTACACACCCTTGCCATCTAGCAAAAATGTTTCAGCAACTACATAAACTTCCTCTTTGAGTGAATTTTATTTTTTAACAAACCTAAGTTCACCGCTAGAAAATTTCGCTCTAGCGATGATCTAAAGTTTGCCCTTGAGCAATATTCTTGTTTTTTAAGTTTTTGTCTTTTTGTATTTCAATATGTCAATGAACTTTTTTTTAAAATATTTTATTGATAAATTATTAATTTTTTTGTGAATGAATATTAACTGATTTGAAACTTATTTAAATTTATTCAGATACTATTTTTGTTTTATAAACGTATCCTTGATTGCCTGCTTTTGTTTTTATTAAATACCAGTCGTCAGATTGTTCAATTACTTCAACTGTTTCACCAGTTTTTATTTTTTCTATTATAGTTGAAGTTGTGCTTTTTGCTTTTCTTAAATTCGTAAAACCATCCGAATCATTAATCCTTGTTATCGATGAGGAATTGTTTTCAAAATTATGATAATTAAAATCTTTGATATTTATGTCAATGTTATCAATGATTTTTTTGTTATTTATATCTTTATTTTCGTATAAATCTGATGTTGTAATTGTTATTTTATGTAGTACGATTTCATTATTTTTATTTTGAAATTCATATTTAGTTTCTATTAATTTTGATCCATTAATTTTTAGTTGAATAAAACTTAATATATTTTTTTTAAATGATAAATCACTGTATGAGTCTTCGCCACCAGAACCTCCTGCACACTTCAGGCAAGGGATTACATTTGAATTTTTAATTTTCAGCGTATAATCACCAGAATCGGTTTGCAGTAATATTAAAAACAATCTTGAAGCGTTATTTTTGAACTCTTGTTTATCGGCTATAATTAATACTTTATCAACTAATCTATCAGAATTTAGGTCTGCTGATATACTATCTAATAACATATATCCACTAGGAATAAAATCTTCGATTTTTTGTAACTTATTAGCTTTATTTTCATCGGTAACTTCCGAAACTAAATTTTCTTTTTGAATTATTTTTAATTGCTTTTCTAAAGAGTTGTAGATTAAATTACAGTTATGTTTTAATTTATCAAAGTATGTGGGAACTGATATTTTAGGCTGTGGTGAATCAAGATAGAAATGCCAAAAACTATCAATATCTTTAATTTTCCTATTCTTTAATAGCTCACAGCATAAATTTGGATTTTTGATAAATATTTCTTCAGTTTTCTTTTTAAAATAATTTACACCATCAGCTTGATATTTTCCATCAATTCCGATATCTATAATAAGATTTAATGATTTTTTATTTTTTTCTTGTGTAACAATTTTAAAAAATCTGTCTATGTATTTTTCACTCACATTATATAAAGGGTACGATGAGTTTAAACTATCGTTCCAACCAAAGTAATTAACAAACTGGTTATAATTTTTAGGAAAGTTTTCTAAAAAAAGCACTTCGTTGTTTTCAGAAAACGCTTTTTTTAATTCGATTATCGATCCTTCATTACTTTGTGATTTTGACGAGCATGAGGACAAAATTATCCACATTAATAGAATTAAATGTTTATTCATATTGTTCAGTTATTATAATTTTTGCGTTTTCAATTCCTGCGACCTTAACATGCTCCATAATTTCGTTAAGTTTATCTTTACTTGAAGATACCCAATCTTCACTTCTTGTGGTTCCTACTACGAGACAACCTTCTGTGTCAGCAGCAGAATTTCCAGAATGTATGAGTATCGCCCTATCAATACTAACATCGTTATTATATAATTTTAAAACATTTTTAAATTTTGTTCCATTATGCATAACCATATTATATGTCCCTATTGGAATTCTTTGCTCAAGACCCGAAGTTTTTGTATCAGGTCCTTTTTCTTCAAGAATAAAACCTGTGATAGTTGTATTGTCAATAGTGAATTCTCCAATTGTTGAAATTTCAGTTTCCCATTTTCTAATTAATCGAATTGTAATATTTTCTGTTTCTGTGTCAGAAGTCTTTGAGTAAGTACATTCAGTTAAACGATAAACATCTTTTGCTTTCAAAAATGATTTCCTTCTCTTTTCGTAATGACTTTGATCAAGATTCTTGTTTATAATCTTTGTAAGTTCATCAACATTATTAGGATTAAATCCTAAATCAGCTTTTGAATTTAATTTATTGTTAATCCAATAACTAAAAGCTGACATCGCTGCATATTCAGGTTCTTCAAGAAGTTCTGGATTTGTAATTAAATTACCTTTATTAGGAAATGCTTTTTTAAAAGCATTATTTATTAATGAATAATTGTACTTTCCAGTTAATTGTATTAAACCTCTTCCTATATATTTATATCCATCCTCTTTATTTTCGTTTCCTAGATCATTGCAATTGTCGCCAGGTACTAAATTACAGGCAACTATATCTTCTTCTTTATCTACTTTTCTCAATCCATATGCTCTAACAGCAATCTCATACAAATTGCCTTTATATGTTTCAGCTTCATCGGGATGTCTTTTGAAATAACCAAATAAAGTTTTTAATGTGTTAACGTTATATCCATCAATTGCTTCAACTAAAGTATTAAAGCCAGTTTCTGATCCAAATTGAGTAATTAAATGAGCTTTTCTGATACAGGTGTTAATTTCATATTTCACTTTTAGTTTATTAATTTCTGTAATTAAATTTTCAGCAAGACTTTTATTTTTGGACGCAGCTGGAAATATTTTTACTACATCTTCATATTTAAAATCTTCTTCACATCTAGGACATTTACCTGTTCCAATCACAAAATACTCCCCATCTCTTTTTAAAAATTCCCCTTCATATTTCTTGTCATCGCCTTGACATTCTGCTGCTAACCAAAGGTTTTCTGTTACTATTTTATATACATCAAATGTAATTTGCTCGTCTTTTTTATATAATGCATTTTCTAAAGCTTTTTCTATAACATCTACTTTTGCGAATTTCTTCTGTTCTGTAAGTGCTGCTTTAATTTTGTTAGCGATAATGCTAGCTATTTTCTTCTTTTCTTCTGCTGTGCCAGTTGGATTGTCACTTCCAAAAGTATAAGTGTGAGTTCCGTCTTTTATTCCAGCTAATTTTTCTTTCCAAGTTTTTAAATCCTCATCTGCTTTCGGGCGAAGTTTTATTTTTACTTTTGCAATTCCATTCTCTACGACAGCTTTTAATTCGGTAATATCACTACCGCCTTCTTTTGCCTCTAAGACAGTTACATCTATATCCGGCTCATACAATAGGGCTTCTTTTTCTTTTATTTTAATAGATACTTCTTTGCCATCAAGCAAAAATGTTTCAGCAACTACATATACTTCCTCTTCGAGCGGTGCAGAGTTGATTTTTATAAATTTAGCACCTAATTTGCACAAAGGAAAAGATATCACAGCATCTATTCCATAGTTAGATCCTTCGGTGAGTACATTTTTTATATCATCTAGTTTTGCATATTTTTTATCTGCTTTTACTTGTGCATCTACTCTTTTTTTGATAATTGATGCTGTTATATCCTTCTTAATAGCGTTATTTACTTTCTGAAATTTGTACTCGTGCTCTCCTGCAGCCTCGTCAGTTTCCAAAGAAAACTCTTCTTTAGCAAAATAAGCTTTAAGAAAGCCTTGTTTCTTTTCTACTTCTACAGGATCTTGCTCAACTGCACCAACTCTTGCTGTAGTGGAGTTTGTTGGGGTTTCAATTGTGGGTATTACCCATTTATTTTTTATGGTAAAAGAAATAATTTTGTCACTACCGCTAGAGTTCTTAATATATTTTCCTGTAAGGTCTAGTACCTTTATATAAAAATTCTCTAATTCTTGAATCCCATTAAGGACTGCCATATAACAAGGTCCGGTTGGCATCTTAACTTTTAGCTTTCCATTTATGCATTTTTCTTTTACTGTGTGTATTGGCATAGGAGGCGTAATAGAAGGTATTAATTGTAAAGGTGTTTTTACACTGTATAACTCTAATGTTAATGTGTCACCGTTTAAACCCTCTGCTTCTAACGAAATGGATAAGTTGTGTCCATAGTTTATCTCGCTCTTATCTGTTGCGTTTTCTTTTTTACTCCAAGAGGAAGAAATTATTTTTTCTTCACATTTACCATAAACATATAGTCCTGTAGGTCTAGTATCATGGACTCCATATAAGCTGGCTTCTAGGTAATAGGCATATGTCCCACATAGTTTCTTGGGTAGCTTTACCCCAAAAGGTTCTCCTGCTGCTTTTACTGTTTTCTTAAAAATGTTTTCTTTTTTCTGATCCATCCACAGCCAAGTAATATTACTTCTTTTCTGTTCTTCTGTGGTTTCGTTGTACCATTCTCCTACGAGAAACGGAGCTTCTTGATCTGGTTGTATACAAAGTATCGAATTGGCTTCACTATATTCTTTTAGTGCACCACTTTTACCTACCCACTTTATTTTTTTTACTCCTTTTGCCATGTTTTAGCTTTTAGAAAACAATAAAATTATTTTTTAACTATATAGTATTCCTTCGTCAGTATGCTCAATTTCGATAATTTCTTTTATATCTACCATCGGATTGATTTGGTTTTGCACTTCGGGGCTAGCGTTTTTTAAATTCTGTTTGCTCGCTTCTGCTTTTTGACCGTGCTTGTCGATGGTGATACAACCAGGTCCTCCGATAGGGCAGGTGGCTTTGCTATCTTCTAGCAGTATCTTACCTTTATTAGAAAGTGTGACTTTATCATAAAAACCACTCCACTTGGTAATTACCGCTTGACACGGTAAGTAGTCCGTGTTTGTAGGTTGCAATTTGCATTTGCCAAAGGTGTTTTTCTCTAATGTTTGACCAATTTCTTTGTCGGTCGCTATTAGTTTCTTCTCCGCATCTTTATCATTAGCATAATGCTTACTTTGCGATTTTACCTTTAGTTTGTCTAACTTAGGTTCTACGCTAAACTTGCATTTTACGGTGGCTCCTTGTACTACAATGTGTTTCTCGCTCATAATTTATTATTTTTTAAAATCTAAAAAATAGTTTATTTCTTAATTAAGCAATGATATGCTGGGTTGCGTAATAGTGTCAATTTTAGTTGCTTGTAAAGGAGTTACCTCTACCGTTATTTTTTGAGGAGTCTCCGTTTCAATATGACATTCTAATTTTAGCTCCGTAACATTATGATTGTTTGGATCTAGAAAATATTTTGCCTCATAACTACCTTTTAGCTGTACCACATTTTCATTAAAAAGGGCATAAGATGGAAGTTCAGATCCATTTTCGAAATCTTCTGCTGCCCTTTCATCGTCTATGATTCCTTTTTGTTCTACAATTAATCGTTTGCTTTCATCTAGTGTATCCTGTACTTTTTGTTTTATTAAAAAGCGAGGTTCTATTATGGTTGTTGAGAAAGGATAGAATACATGTTTCTCTACTTCTAATTTTTCGGTATAGTCAATGTGAATACCGTTAAAAAAGGATCTTAAAAACCAATTGGAAGAAAGTTTAGTAACAAGTCTTTCTTTAGATTCAAGAGTTTTGTCTACAATAGCAATGTACTTATCTGTTGTTGCTCCGTCATAATAACCCAATAAGTCTTCTTTTTTTTCCTTCCATCGTTTTTGTATTGCATCAAAATTGTAAATGTCTCTCCATTTACCAGTGTCATCTACCACAATTTGTAATGGATACAGTATTTGGGCTGTGTTTTCAGCCAGTTCTACTGCGATTCCATCTGCTACAGTACCATTCAAATATAATCTTGATATCGTATCAACCTCAAAATAGAAATAGTCAGATTCTTTGTTTAATAACCGTTGTATACTCATTTCTTGTCTCATGGTATCTATTTTATCCTCTTTTTGGATAGTATGGCGAACCTCAAACTCTTTTTTTAGTTCTTCTGGACGGAATATCAAATTAAAATTGGTGCTGCTTAATGTGGACTTCTTCTGTGCTTCATCAATTCTTGTTTTCGCTTCTTTCCTGTCTTTTTCTGTTTGCAGAATTAACACTTTGAGATGACTCGGGAAATCTTCTTGTATCAAATCATCTATTTCGGCGTAGATATTATGATAATACCTAACATCCAAAGGATCTAAGTTTAGTTTTTCCGCTACGGTATACAAGGTGTCTCCTTCTTTTATCGTGTAAAAGAGGTGCTCCTTGCCTAAAAAACTAAACGAATTTGACATATTTTAATAACTTATTTTATTGAAGAACTTTCTTCTTTTTCTTCATTGTTTTTTTTACCACCTTTTAAATGCTTTGAATTATCAAATACTTCGTCTTCTTTCTTTTTTTGAAATTCTTTCGTTTTTCGATAACAAATAATGACCGAGTTCTCTGTAATTCCGTTCATTCCCAAGGTATAGCGTGCATCGACATATTTTGCTCTTTCATTCCATTTTGTTCTTAAGAAGAAAACCCAATTGCAGGTTTCACCATCAAAAGTAAGTTGTATGGGATCTTTGGAATATCGCTTGTTGTAGTCTGAGGTGGTATGAAAAAACAAACGTCCGAAGTCCATTCTAACTGGTCCTTTTGCTCGAATCGAAGTAAATTCTTGGTCACTTTCGTTCTTTTTTATCAATAAGGTTACAAGCAATAGATCTCTAATCTCGGAATCATCAATTTCAGGAAATGCATTTTTTTCTGCTGGAAGTTTCCAAGTAACATAGATTTTTGGTGGGATTGCAATAACGTATTCAAATAATCCGTTGACCCAGGTGGGTATAAAAAAGGCTATGAATTGCGAACACATTAAAAAAGCAAAATCGAGTCCGCTCAGCGCTGTGTATATTAAAATAAAAGGGATGCTAGAATACAGTACAATGATGAGTGCAAAAAGCAGTTCTAGGGGAAGTGATTTTAAATTAAATTCTTCAAAATACCAACGATAGAAGAATACCTGAATCCCACCAAATAGCAAGGTAGAAATTTGGTAAAACAAAAATTCGTCTGATAGTTTGGAAAACAATTTGTTGAATCCTAAAAAAGCAATTAACGCATAAATGAACATGAATGACAGCGCATAGATGTAAAATTTTCTTTTGTATTTGGTATTGAATTCTTTGACTTTATCGCTAAAAATCATAGTCAGCACTACCGTGACGGCTATCATTATTACGATAATTATAATAAGTCTTATGTCGATAAGATCTTTTAAATGGTTTTTGATCATTTTTTAAATTCTTGTTGAGTAGCCTAGTACAGGTTGTTTATTAAAATTAAATGCTTCTATTTCATGATTCATTATCAAAAGCGTCTTAAGTTCTACTTCCATGGGGAAGAAATGCTCATAGAAACAATCGATAAATATTTTTATTTCACCATCATTGATAAATTTCACAAAGGAATTGTTAGTAATTGGCCCAATCTCTATTGTAACATTATAAGAATAGTCCATGTAACTGTTTCCGCATATCAAATCGATACCCAATCTATTGTCTCCAAGTGTTATTTCTTCTTTGTTATCGGTATATTCTTTAGATCCAGATGTTTTAAAAGCAACAGGTTCCTGAATAATATTCGATAGGCATTGGCAACTTAATTCGATATCTCCCACAATTTTATAGGCGTAAGGCAATAATTGAATCAACTTAGAAACCAAGACAGGAGGGAAGTCTTTCGACAGTCCCCAGAATTCATAAAAAAACTCCAAAGGTTTACTTCCATTCAATTTGTATAGAAAATCCCTTTCTATGTTCTCTATTTTTGTTCTGTAATGAAATATTTCATTTTCAAATGGTGAGAAAAAATTGCGCGATTCGGCTTCCTTTTTTTTCTGATGCTTGTGTTCTCGAATCATTTGGTTTACCGATTTCTCTGTGCCATTGTCGCTTGGACTGTGCATGAAACCTTCGGGTAACGTATCGTAAATACTATCTCTAGATAGTTTTAATTTGAGGTATTCTTGACTATTGTAATTATCATCTACGCAACTCGCGCTCAATATATCATGACGATAGGCTCTAGAGAACTGTCCTTCATTTGCAATCATTATGCTAGTATCTGCAAGCACATTATTCTGAATGAGTTCATTGGCAATGATCTCGGCCCGAATATCGTGAGCGATTCCCTCTATTTCCCTGATTACGTTATTTAGCTCCATTACTTTTTCTTTGCCTCTTCATTAATTCTACCCGATGCGATGTATCTTAATTGGAAATATTCGTCATTAAAATTGTATATCGCCAACCCTTTATCGGTACAAGCAAGTATTCGGTCATTATGCAAATACATTCCAACATCTGAGATTGGATTGTCTTTGTCGTATCTAAAAAATACTAAATCGCCCTCCTGAAGGAAAGTACGACCAGTGAATAGTTGTAATGATTTTGATCGGAACATTCCAGCAGGATCTTTAGGAAGCGTCACTTTATAAACACTACTGTACAATGATTGTAAAAAATAAGAACAATCAATGCCTTCTTTAGAGAAACTTTTTTCCTTGTACGGCGTGTTGATCCATTCGTCGATATACGAGTACAAGGGATAGTTGGTAATTTTGGTTGGGATAACACCTAGCACAATGGAGTATTTTTCTTTAATAGCCAAAAGGTCATCGCTTAAATTCTCACTGTTGTCATTGACTACAGCTTCGTTTTTTAAGGCAATGTCATTCATCTTATTTTGTTTCTTTAATAAATCAACAGAATAATCGTATTTAAAAGGAACCTGAGCAATGTAATTCTTGCTTCCGCAACCAAGCAGGATAAAGCAGAATAGTAATAGCGCTAATTTGTATTTCATGAGTAGGTTCATCTATTTTGTGCTGCACATTTTTATAGAAAACGGTACGTTGTCTTTTTAAATGTGAACTTTTTTTTAATTGTATTATGCTCCTTTTTTCCAATACAAAAAGTATGGAAATAGGGGGTAAGTACTCTAGTGCTACTATCAAAAAATAACAGGTTTAATCCTTAAATTATTTCTTTAATTAATAGGTACATAAAGCACTATCAAAACGATAAAATTGTGTTTTTGGAAAATTTTTAAAGGCAATATAAATGCCATTAAAAAAAGCGTGGTATGAGGCAAATGTATACATTTATATTTAAAAACAATATTTTTTTTGTAATTTAAAACTTAATCCTGAAACACCAAGAGTAGGAAAGGAGTTACCAGCGTCTCTCTCCTAATTTTGAGATTTTTCAATTCACTTTAAATACTATTCTAAAACAACTAACTTGTTGATTTGTAATTTATTAATATTAGAAGGCGGTTTTTTACTCTTTTTATACTTCAAATATTTCTTATAATAATTTGTTTTTGAATACAATAAAAGTATATGTTTGTATTTAAAATCATACACATTGGGCAAAAATAAATTAATTTGTGTTGTGACGAAAAGAAAAATTAAGGATGAAAAAAGGTTTTTTTGATGTAAGGTTTGATTTGAAAATTGTTTTGTTCTTTGTAGTGTTTTTACTAATAGCTATAATTTATTTTTTAGTACAATTCTTCAATAAAGTAGATTGTGATACTGCTCGTTTTTACGTCTTGTCAGAACATTTTCAGAGCGATGAATCCGTTGAATTTTATGACAAAACGGAGAACGCAAATACTTGGCGTTGGAACTTTGGTGATGGCTCCGATTCAGACTCTAGAGCACATACTTTTCACATTTATAAACAACCTGGAAAATACATTGTTTCGCTAACATTAAATGGTGCTTGTATCCATACCAAAACGATTACTATAACCGAGAATAGTAGTGTAAACAGGAGTGAAATGCCAAAAATTATCGCTGCTAAAATTATTACTGTAGGACAACCCACTTATTTTAGATCTATAAGGGAAGGCGGTAAAACATGGGAATGGTCTTTTGGTGAAAATAATGGCGTAGATGATACGGCTGAAAATCCAGTTTATACTTTTACGAAGGCTGGTGAAAAAATAATCACTCTGGTTACTAATGGTAATTTCAGCAGTGTTGCCAGAATCGCAGTTTACGTGCATCCTCGGGTCATTAAGAAAATAAATCCATTGGATGTTGATTCATACGAATATGAAAAGGGACCTGAAAAATTTTCGCTGCCTAAAGGTAAAGTGCAAAAAGATCCATTGGAAGATATGTTGCAATATATTCCTGTTGCTTCTCGCACACAAGTTAAAAAAGACACTGTGAAAGCAGAAGCAAAAGCGCCTAAAATATCTGAAGATCAATTTGAAATTCTTTTGTTAAAAGTAGCCGCTGGAAGTAAAGTAAAAGATGATTTTGAAGAGTTTTTGTGTGGAAATTATGAAATGCCGGTAGTTAAAAATAGTAAAGAACTCTTGACGTTCGACCAGTTTTGTGAAAACATTAAAGGGAAGAAGATTCGAATTGATGCGCTCCGGTTGAATAAGGACAAAAAGACTAATTGTGTGAAAGGATTAACCATTACGTACAAAGTTAAAAAATTGCTCGTGTGGTATAAAGATTAAATTAAAAATGGAAGAAGAAAAAAATATTTTCAGTCAGGAATTAATAGATGCTTTTGAGATTGCGAAGAAAATTGCGAAGAATAATTCGAATCAATTTTATGCAGCTTCCCATTTGCTAAAAGCGCTTTTAAATAGGGATTTTTCACTTTTGAAGAAGCTCGAAAGTATGGGCAAAGATGTGTATTATTTGGATGAATGGTCTGAAGTTCGTATGGAAGATGAGCCTAAAACTACTCATGTTCTAAATGCTGAGCCAGGTGATGTTATTGATGCTATTATCAATGAAGCTGAACTGGTTAGAGTATTGCTTAATGAAGATGAAATATCTCTTTTTGCGGTGATGATTGCTTTGAGCTCTCCTGGAGTTGGGTTTAATTTTGACCAAATGAAAACCTATCCAATATCTAGGAACGAATTGCTAGAAGAGCAAATAGGTGTTCCGCAAGATTCAGGAAACGGTGCGAAACAAGAAGTTAAAAAAGGGTTTTTAGGAAAATATTGCATTCATAAAAATACAGAGAAAAATAAAAAACATAGAATAGCGATCGGTAGAGAGGCGGAACTGAACACGATGAAAGAAATATTGTGTCGTTTTTCTAAACCCAATGTGCTTATAATTGGAGATAGAGGTATTGGGAAGTCAACTCTTATTGATAATTTGATATTGAATGTTATTCAAAATCAAGTGCCAGATGTATTGCATAAAGTGCAATTGTTTGAGTTAGATTTGTCGGCATTAATTGCAGGGGCTTCCTATAAAGGGGAAGTAGAAGATCGTTTGCGCAATTGTATTCAGGAATTAAGACAATATCCTAAGTCGATTCTTATTATTGAAGAGATTCATACGTTGCTCGATAAAAATGGTGGCGACTCTGGAGTTTCGAATGTGTTGAAAGGTGAGCTAGCGAAAGGTTTGAACATTATTGCGACATCAACTGTAGAGGAATATTCAAAACGAATAGAGAAGGAGCAGGGATTAGCGGGTATGTTCGAGATTTTGAAACTAGAAGAAGCGGATGATGATACGTTGTTTCGAATGATTAAAGAATCGATAAAAGTATATCAAGAACACCATAAAATAAATATTGATGACGAAACGATTTCGGAATCAATACGATTGTCGAGAAGGTACTTGAAGGAAAAAAGTTTGCCCGAATCGGCTATCAATTTGATTGACCATACGATGTCAGTTTTGAAAACTTCAGGAGAGACTTTTTTGAAGGAAAAGCAATCTTTGGTGGATAAATTAGAGGTTCTAAAAGCAAATGAGAAAGAGTTATCTGAGGAGCAATTGTTGAAAGAAGCGAATTGGTTTTTGCAAGATTTGACTAAAAAAACTACTTTCTTAATGGTGGTTGACGAGCAGAATATTCAAGTTTTTGAGAAATCAAAACCATTATTTCAGCATATTGAAACCTTATTACAAGCGCTTGAAGAGAAAGCATTGGATAAAAGAGTACACATTGAAGCCTTTGATTTGTCTCTTGTAATTGCTCAGAAAACAGGAATTCCTGTTGGGAAATTAAAAGAAGAAGAGAAAACCAAATTGAATTCTATAGAAGAAGTGTTGAGTCAGCGTGTCATTGGTCAGGATCACTGCATTGCTACTGTGGCGGGATCTATATTAGAATCGCGATCTGGATTGAGTAAAGCGGGTCAGCCTATTGCGTCTTTCTTTTTTCTTGGGCCTACGGGAACAGGAAAAACGGAATTAGCAAAAAGTTTGGCGGAGTTTCTTTTTCAAGATGAAAATGCGATTATTCGTTTCGATATGTCCGAGTTTAAAGAGGAACATTCGGCGGCATTGCTTTATGGTGCGCCTCCAGGATACGTTGGTTACGAGGAAGGTGGATTGTTGGTTAACAAAATAAGACAAAAACCGTATTCGATAGTTCTTTTTGACGAGATTGAAAAAGCGCACACTTCTGTTTACGATGTTTTTCTTCAGATTATGGATGAAGGGAAATTGCACGATAGATTGGGTAAAGAAGGTGATTTCTCGAATGCTATTATATTGTTTACATCGAATATTGGTGCGGACCACATAGTGGAGTCTTTTAATAGAAATGAAATACCAACATCGACTTCCTTGATGGAAATTATGGGTCGCTTTTTTAGGCCTGAATTTTTAGGAAGGCTTACAGAAATTGTTCCTTTTGCACCAATTAGTAAAAACAATGCACTAAAAATATTTGAAGTGCATCTTAAAAAAGAGTTTGTTGATTTACTTAAGACAATCAATATTACGGTTGATATTCCGATGGAGGTAAAAATGCATTTGGCCGAAAGTGGTTATAATGCCAAGTATGGTGCAAGACCTATAAAAAGTATTATACGCAGTCATTTGAGAAGGCCATTGGCAAAAAAAATTATTTCAGGAGAAGTACAAGAAGGAGATAGAATGACGGTTTCGATCGAAAATGGTGAAGTAAAATGGGTAAAAGAATCTTTGTTGGTTATTTAATAGTTAGTTATGTTTACAGATTCAATTAAAAGGCAAACCTCTTTGAGTGTTTGCTTTTTTTTTAAAAGCTTTTGTGTTACTGATTTTCATTAGAGTTTAAAACGACGGAGTACTGTACTTTTTGCTTTAGATTCTTACAAAAAAATAGCCACAGATTCACAGATTAAAAATGATTTTTTTAGAAATTGTGAATTATTGGCTTGTAATACTGATAGTATTGTGATTTTACGCGTTCTAGTTTATTGTATGAAAATTAGAGCTACTATTTTCTACTAAATATATAGTTGTACGGTTGCGTGAGGGATAGAAATAAGCTACCGAAGTAGCATGTATAGCCCGACCGGAATATGAAAATGGGCTAATAGCACGCTTGTGAATTAGCCCATTTTTATATTGTGGTCACGCCCAAATACTTGTAACCTTATTCTTCGATAAACAGACGGTACGGAAAAACATTGGAAGAGCGTTGGGTTAAGTATTTCATGAAGCTATCGCATAAATACTCCCACTCGGTTGCAGAAATGTGTTTTTTCTCGTCGGGATTGGTTTTGATATGTACATCGACTGTTCTACTAAAGCCTGCTTTGATTGAGATTTCTTTACGGGTTCCTTTCTCTATTCGTACCTCGGAAAGTGTGGTTTTAAAATGGTTGTGGGCAAAGGCTTTAATATCTGCAAATGTTACGATCCGGCCTCGAGTAAGCAGTGCGTTACGGTAGGCTAGAATGCGGTCTTTATTATTTTGTTTGTTGACTCCGCCCACAGTATTGGTCATTAAAGTGGTTTGCTTACTGACGAAGAATAAATCATCTTTTGAGTCAAGTACAGTTCCTGCTTTTATATCATTACCATCTTCGGCACAGGTTGACCAATATTGAGCGGTGAAATTCTTGCCTTTTTCGGTGTTGTGTTTGGGTCTGATCATTAAATAAGGAGCATTGTTTCGTGTAAAACTGCTTTCCTTGGCTTGTTGTTCTACTGAGGCTAGTAATTGATTGATTTCGGTAAGGGCGCTTTTCATGAAATCCTGACCAAGATCGGAGAAGGAAGAGCTCTCATCTTTTAATAAATCGAGTACATTTTGTAATAATTCGGATGCAGTTCTTGAATCGAAACGGGAAACACCTCCGGTTCTTAAAACTGCATTTCCTTCGTCGACCATGCCATCGTTGAATTCTTTTATTTCGTAATGACTGCCTGATGGATCTACGACAGTATCGATATCTAGATAATTGCTATCTTCTGTATCTAGTGCCATGTAACTCAAAAATCCACTTAATTCTCTTGTCAAAGAATGTAGTTTTTTGTTGATTACTGGAAAACAGTTTGTGGTAATAGAAACATTGTCAATGATTTGAGGAACCAACGACTCTGGAAAAATCATTTTTATCCAAATAATATTGTTTTGGTTGTCATTGGTTAGTTCTTCGAAAACTTTATACTCAGGAGAATATTCTGCGATTTTTTTGTGTGTTATTTTTCCCTTGAGCGTATAGAAATTATCGAAATAAAACTCATTTACCTCTCTAGAAACTTCGGCTAGATGGGTGTAATTTCTATTGATGATGGATTCAATGTTCATCTCATTCATAGGAACATTGTATCCCTCATTTACCTGTATCTCGGCTGTATCGTGATAGCATTTCATTTGCTTTAGGTAATACTGAAACATCTCTTTTTGATGCGTATTTTTTATATCGATATGCAACATTACATCTTCTATTTCAGATACATCAGGACTTGTGATTTCGATTCCAACTATGATTTCTCCTGCTGGTAAAATCGATTTGTATCCATGAACCTGTTCTTTGTAGAAAAGATTAGAAATTTCGAATAAATTTCGTTCGTAAGCTATGTATTTTACATTGCAGGCGGATAATTTCACTTCGAGGGTGGGAGAGAGGTAAATCTCTTTTTGTATTGGTTTTAGAGGATTATATATATTATGCATTCTGCGACTCACTGCCATTTGGTTTTTTAGAGAAACGTTAAGGTTATTCTCTAAAGGAAGTGCGTGAAGAATGGCTCTAGCTGGCATAGCACCGGAGGTAACCTCTGGAAACATAATTTCGAGAACACGTTCTACTACTCGAGTTTTAGAATCTTCGAGTTCGTGTGATACTTTTTCTAGCTCGTAAGACAAGGCGTTAAGTAGTAAAGTGACAACGGGGTCAAAGGTAGTCTCCATTTCAGTGTCGGAAAAGCCCCAAGCTCTTGCAGCTCTTTTTAATACTCTGTCTTTAATTCTTTCTTGTCTCATAGGTAATAAAAAATGAAGTGATTCCGAAGCTAACAGTAGTTTTCTTGAAAACGATTATTGCTTAATTAGTTGTTGTAAATATAGTACAAAAAAAGTATATTTTTTGTAATCAATACATTTTAGGACAGATTTTAAAGACAAAATTTTATCAGGTCACTAAGATAATTCTTAATGCGTAAGATTTATAAGATTTGATTTTGTCGTTGGTGTGTTTGAAGAGATTTGAAGTGGAACTAATCGGAGAATGATAGTTGTTTTTCTGGGTGGGTTTAGCTTGATAAAAATTTAAAATCCCAAAACAATTTTAGTCAGTAATTTTCCCAGTGCAGATTATAATATACTAATGTTTTTGGGGGTTTCCTCTTAATCCATTGGGATGAAAATACATTGTACTGCCATCTGTACTATTGTAAAGTGTATTAGTGATTTTTTCTTTGAGGACCTGTTGTAAGTTTCGAACTTATAGTAGGGCAAAGTGGGGAAAAATTATATAAAATTTTTATATGTAAAGGCCATTTCCTTATCTTTCCATATTTTAAATGCCTCTATCTCCAAATTTAGTTTTTGCCCATACTTCACATTCTATAATTGGATAATTTGGTTTTTTACCAAATGGATCTTTTTCATGATTTTTAGGTGCATATTTTCCATCATACAGATTGTATACATATGAATAATTAGGACAATAAGCGGTGATGTTTTTTATTTTAATCGTATAAACTGGTACATTTCCAACAAATAAATAAAACGTATACCTGTATTTTAAAGATTCTTTAAAATTTTGACTAGAAGTTTTGTTTAATTCATTTTCCAAATTTATTTTATCCTTCAATGAAAAATTTTTACAATTTTCAAGAGCCCAATTGGGTAAGTTTTTCTTTATTTCGGACAATTGTTGTTCTGTAAACTGGATAGGTTTTTTTTCCACAAATAGGAATTCGTTAATACATTCGCATTCACCATTCTTTACTCTTTCAGTTATATCTATAGGAGTAGAAGAACCCCATGATGCATGAACTTGATACCAACCATTCTCAGATTTACAGTGCATATTTTTGATGTAATAGCTATCTATTAAAAAATATCCTAAAATGATAACCACAACTGTAACGATAATTTTTTTTGTCATTTCAATATTGGCTTAAATGTTTGCATTTCGGCAGGATCTCCAAAAGGAGACGGTGCTGCTTTAAGATTGTGTCTTGCTGCATCTGGATCAAAAAAAGCATCATCAATTTTTCACAACATTTTAAGTTAAAAATTGTGAAATTGTTAATTAAAATAATTTTCACTATTTGATAGCCACTCTTTCCAATCCATATTGCAGTTGTATTTATCTAGATATTTATCTTTTGATAAAGCGTCCAAATTTTTCCAATACGGCATCCAAAATTTAATGCAATAATCTTCTTCTATCCCTTGGTTCCATCTAGGACTTCCATCAAATATATTTAGAAAGACAATCCAAGGAGGTAATAACTCTTTATAAGGATTGAAAAAATAAGTCAAAAGATCTTTATCGATTCTGTAATCCGTGAAAAATTCTATAAAATCTAATCTTTCAGTTACCTTATGAAGTTTTATTTTAAATTTATTGGATAGATTTATTTTTTCAATAAAATATAAGGTTAAATTCTTGACATTTATATCAATTTCGGATTTTGATAGATCTTCATAAATTTCTGCATTTAAATAGAAATTGCTATTGTATTTGTAAAGTATTTTAAACATAATTTTTTAATTTTTATCAATATAGTCTGCAATCCAATCTGCACCAAAATAACATGCTGTGTACCCAAGTGTTACCAGAGGGATCTTCGATAAAAACACTTCCTTCGGCATCGTTAAAAATCATTTTGGTACCAGAACGGGTGTGAATTACTTTTTGGTCATTACCACTAGTGTTATATCCTGAACTTTCGCTACCGTTGTAGTTTGTTCCCATAACATAGGGTCTTTCGGCATTGCCACGTTCAAAACCTATGAGTACTTCCTCGCCATTTTCAGGAACGAAATAGAAACCTTTTCCTGAGCCTGCGTGCGGTTGTATAAGGCGCATCCAGTCACTTTTGGTACTGCCGCCTGCCCAGCAAAATTTTACTTTTAGACGTCCCAAGCCATTGGTTTTACATTATTTTTTTTGAATATAATGAAAAAAAAACGTGCAGTTAATTCATTAAGTTTATAATAACACAAAACGCAAAGTCAGTAGACTTTGCGCAGCGGGGAAATAAAAGTAAGCATTCTTTGTTATGTCCAATCTTGTTTTAAAAGACTTAACCGTTATTGGGATACTATCCAAGTTAAAAATTAAAGGATAAGATCTTATTTTAAAAAAATGAGCATTTAAATGGATTAGCTCATTGAAATGGTCAGATTTTGTATGTTGAATTTTTAGTTGACTCGAATTAATTATTTAGCGATAATTTTGATTAAATTGAATAATGTTATCGTCTCCAATTTCTGAAATATGAATACCGTTTACTTTAAAGAATATATTCCCCCCTTGGTTTTTAGGTGCAGTTTTGAAATTAAAAATTTTGTAATGGATAGTGTCATCTATTATTATTGTATAATCATTTTTTAATGATAATTTGCTTTGATTAGATCGAAATTTTATTAATAAATATTTTTTTTTGTTCAATGAATCATACTGGATTTTTAAAAAATAATTTGGATGACTCATTAAAAATTTACTATTGTTTTTTTTGTACTCAAGTAAAACAGCTTTTTTAGGTATTGCATTGTTGTTCCAATCCCAAATTCTGATTTCACTCTTAACAAATTCTCTATTATTACTATTACACGAATAAAGTATAAAGATATATAATAATAAAAATTTGTATTTAATAAACTTCAATGTATCCATAATAATTACTTTTAAATGAACTGACATTAATTCCAGGTTTGTTTTTTAAATTAATAACATCTTTATCAAAATCTATACTTCCATTAATCCTTTTATATTCTCCATTTACAGGATTTCTACCCCAAGTAAAGATCTTAAAACTTAATGAAGCTACTTCTTTTAAAACAGTTGTTGCATTGCCTTTTAAATCAAAAAACTGAAGTCCTCCTTCGTAAACTACCCAATGGGAGTCATTACCAATATCCACCAAAGAATTATAACTTGAATTATCGTTAATCATATCAGCATCTATCATCAAAAGTATTGTTCTTCCCCATTTATGCAATTTATTTATTTCTTGTAACTCTTCTAAATCACTATCAGAAAAATAATCATGAATCCTACTAGAAATAAGCCTTTTTTTATTATTAATGGAATTAAAACCTAAATTATGTGACTGCACATTTCCAAATCCAGCAACTTCTTTACACATACGAGTCAGCAAATCCGGCCAGTTAACTGCTTTTAACATGTCTGTCTTACCACTTTCAAAACCATTATACACAAATTGATCATTTAAACTTTCCTTGCTTCGAGTAGTAGCCATTACTATCCAGTCAATTTCAAACATACCCATATTGAGGTAATCTTTATCCGTAGGTTTAACTTCATACATACTCAAAGCCTTATCGTGAGGCTTAATGACATATTTATCAATGTCATATTCTCCTGTTCTATAAAGTGTTTTTGCTAATTTTTCGTATGCTTTTGCATCTCTTTTCAGCATTGCATAAAACAATGCAGCCATACCACAAAGAGAACTGCTTCCTTGTTTTATTCTCCATGCCTCTTTAACACGTTCTGTAATTTGATTCTCAATGATTTTTCTATCAAACCACCTAAATCTATTGTGTTTCCATTTTTTGAGTTCTGCTTCTTTTTCTGCATCTTTTATGTAGGCACGAATATAAACAAAACGACCACAACTGTCTTTTTCATCCATTGTGATTTTTACAGTATCTCCTTTTGCAGGTAGCGGTATTGTAATCCATTTGTTTTCAGTTAGACTGTGGTATTTTAGCATCCATTTTATAACAGACTTATCTTTTGGAGTTTCATTAGTATAGCTCTTAACTTTAAAGCGATACGTTTTTCCAAAAATCATCCCCTTTTGTAATCCACCACTTAAATCATTTGAAGACCCATCATCTAAAGTTGTTAAAAGTTCTATTTCTTTCACTCCTTCTTGCAAAGTTTCCTTTTCAGTTTTTTTCTCTTGCTTTTTCTCAGGAGCTTTATAATCATGATAAGTGTTGCCTTTCTCTCCGCCATCCCAGTTATTTTGCTTGGCAGCACTAGATATGAAGTGACCATCCAAAACTTCTAATGTTGTGGCTCCTTTACTTGTTTTTGATATACTCCCGCCAACTGTTCTTATTCTTGACATAATTAAGCACTTTTAGTTTTCTCACCACTGTGATGTTGCAACTCTTTTGAGGATTTCACAGAAACAGTATCATCTGAGCTATGCATATTATATGCTTTCTTTGCTACTTCTTGTCTTTCATTTTCTGTATGAGATTCTAGATTTCCCTCAATATGTTCCGTAAGATTACCTGTTACATTCATCAAGCTATCTCCACCAACAGTAGTAGTTAAAATAGCACCTACAGTAGTCGATTTATTAACTCCTGCACTTTCAGAAATATTCATTCCAGCACTTTTTGATAAATTTTTACTTGCGGTTAAATTAATATCCGTAGCGTTTACAGTAAATGTATTAGGCGCATTCACATTTATATTCCCCTTACCATCCATCATCCAAGTATTTCCAGAAGGATCTTCGATAAAAACACTTCCTTCGGCATCGTTAAAAATCATTTTGGTACCTGAGCGAGTATGTATTACTTTTTGGTCATTACCACTGGTATTGTAGCCTGAGCTTTCGCTTCCGTTGTAGTTTGTTCCCATAACATACGGTTTTTCGGCGTTGCCGCCTTCAAAACCTATGAGTACCTCCTCGCCATTTTCAGGAACAAAGTAAAAACCTTTTCCTGATCCTGCGTGTGGTTGTATGAGTCGCATCCAGTCACTTTTTTTGTTTCCTCCAGCCCAGTAAAATTCTACTTTTACTCTGCCTAAACCATCAGGGTCGTTGTTGTCGATTACTTTGGCAGGTTGGCTTTCGGCTTTTGCGTAAGCATGTACATCGGTGTAATGAGGAGCGCCCACATCGGCAGGAATGGCTTTAAAAGTACAACTGTAATTCCCGTGCACTTCAGAGTTATGTGTTGCTTCTACAACCAGTAAATTGTGTTCTACCGTTTTATTTTCGATCGTGAATTTTTGTCCTACTTCCAATGGGAAATAAGATATTTCGCTATAATACAAATATTAGCATCACTGCCTGCGGTTTACAACGTGACCATTTCATAGATATATGCTTTATTTTGTGCGTTTGTGGTATAAGCTCCAGCACTTAAATCTGCATTGGTAACCGTTCTCTGATTGTAGCTCAGTCGCAACTCGAATACTGTAAGCATTGTTTTGAGAACTTTATATTCTAAATACAACTATATTTTAAATGAACCTTTATAGTTCAGTCTTTCTTGATTATTAAATTTCTAATTTTAATTTAGTAAGATTATTGTTGTTGATATAATGGTTTGGTATTAACGAAGTCACACGAAAGGATTCGTTCGGGAGCGGGGTGGAGTTTATATTACTTTTGCTTTTGTACTTATATAAAAAATAGAAGTTTAAAAAATTAAATTTATTAAATTATTAAACTATATGTTTGCAAATTTAAATTCTAAATTTTATTACTTAAAATTTTCTAAAGAAATTGACTTTGTATTGTGATTATATAAATATTTATAAGACTTTGAAGAACCTTCTTCTAGGCCAGTATCCATTTTGTCAATAGTTGATATATATATATATATATGTAACAATGACGAATTATTTTCAATTATGGCAATCTTTTTAGCTATTAAAAAAAAATTATCGGGGTTTTTTAAAAAATTATTTTTGCTGCTAGAGGCTAGCGTTAGTTCATAATTATAATTTTTTTTGGTTACTTTTAAATCACGTGTGGGGTTCTCCTTTTTGTAATTATAATAATATCTCGAAACATTACACTTACAAGTCTCTCTTACACTATCTAAAAAGTCCTTCTCAATTCCTATTTCGTCTGGCTGTTTAGTTCTAGTTGGTAAAGCTTTCATACCCCAATAAAAAGGATTCTGATAAACAAATATTGTAAATAGAACTACTAGAACTGCAATAATTTTTAATATTTTCTTATATTTCATTAGTCTTTTCGTTGTTGGTATGACTCTAAGATATTTGAATTTCTAGTTGGATAATAATCGATTTTTTTATTGTACAAAATTTCATTATTCATTTTTGCCCAAATTTCGTTAATTGGTTTCGATTGGTATATTATTTTTCCTTCACTATTCAATGCTTGTTCAACTATTGCTCTTTTAAGTTCCTTTAATAATTCGAAATTATTACCATCTATTGTCGCCCCGTGTATAGTTGTAAAACTCCCGCGATCAGCTACATATACTCCATACTTAGTAATGCCATTTATTTTATTATCTTTTACAACAGGGTCTATATTAAATATTTTTCTCTTTGTAAAAACATCATTTGTTAAATAACCTGCAACTAATTGATATGCTGGATAATTGCCCTCCACAGAAAATTCATCTCCTTCATCTGCGGATAGCATAATAGATTCGCCAACTGAAATTCCTTTTTCTGTTAAGTATTTAGCAACACCAGCTGCACAAGCTCCTCCTTCACTATGTGATATGAGAAAAACTTGTTGACCCCCTAATCCCTTTTCTATTTCATCAAAATGTTTTTTCGCATATTTATATCCCCTATCTTTCCTTTCTTGTCCATCCTCACTACCTCCCCATAATGATGAGCCATCAATAAAAATTTCTTTAGAATCTTTTATATTAAAATAGCTCCTAGAACTTGCTATGTAAGCATCGATTTTTCCTGTAAAGAATATCCAGTACGGTCGTCCACCTGAACCAGGAGACATTCCTATTTTGTTTGCAATTTTATTCCAATGCCCATTAACAAAAATGATTTTTGGTATTCCTTTCACCTTCAAATAATCGCCAAAAGAAACTGGTAATTCTACATTTTCGCCTTTGTAAGAACAAACAAAAAATAATTCTATAGTTTTATCTTCTTCTTGCTCAACCCAAGGAGAAAAGTTTTTTAAATCTATAGCTCTAACAATTTTATTTGCTTTTACTTCAACAAAATCCTCCTTTTTTTTATTTAAAATAATCCTATCAGATCCCTTGTTAGTATCTTTTTCTTCTTTGGCTCTCTTTACATCATCATCGTATAAAGACATAAATACTGCACCTCGATCTGGAATATTCTTTGTTTCAATATGAAAATATACGATATCGCCAATCAAAGCTTCTTTTATGTTCTTTTTTCCCTCTTTATCGGAACTCCACCAACCACGTATTATATGTTTATCATCAGTTTTTGGCTTTTGGGGCTTGTCTTTTACGGTTCCATTTTTTCCTGCTATGGTATTTTTTTTCCCTGCAATTATATCAAATTTATCTGTATGGATTTCCATACCCCCTTCAAGCTCGGTGCTAAAAGTGCCTCCTGTAATTCTTGTAATACTTCCTCCAGCCATTATTAATACATTTTAGATTTTTCACCACTATTTTCATTGAAAGTGTTTTGTGAGTGTATGTCATTATTTTCTTGCGATTGTATTTGTCTGTTTTGACTATTTTCTTTTAGATCTTTTGCTTTAGTTTTTCTTTCACCACTAGCAATTTCCAATATGTTTGCAGCCATTAGATTGTAATCACCAACTGCATTTTGTGACATTAATCCTCCTGCTGTAATAGTGTGATTTATTTTAGCATCATCCAATATATTAAGTCCTGCATTTGAGGAGATATTTTGCCCTGCGGTCATAGAAATACTACCACCCGCGTTCATCGTAATATCTTTTGGAGCATTCACATTAATATTCCCCTTCCCATCCATCATCCAAGTATTGCCAGAAGGATCTTCAATAAAAACACTTCCTTCGGCATCATTAAAAATCATTTTGGTACCAGAGCGGGTGTGAATTACTTTTTGATCGTTACCACTA
>JBBSSR010000035.1:0-36447 GCA_038241955.1 Flavobacteriales bacterium
AACAACCTCCGAAAAATTAGAAATGACTGGAGAACCGGTTACCATTTCTAACATAGAACGAAAAGTTCGCGAAGAATTTGACAATGTTTCTGATAAAATAAAAAATGCAGATTATGATAAGTTTGGAAACCAAGTTAAAACAGGAGCCGAAAGATTAGGAAGCGGATTAGGTGATTTTATTACTACTCTTTTTAAAATTTTTGCTAGAGTGTTGGGTGTTATTTTAATAATGGCAGGTTTGTCTATTTTAGTATTGCTCTTCGTAAGTGTTTTCACTATAGGAACTAGTATGTCGATGAACTTGCCTTGGAGAACATTTGTAGAAGCAGGAAACTTTACCGATTATCCAGTTTGGGTATTTGGTTTAATAATGTTCTTAGCCGTTGGGATTCCGTTATTTTTTATGACTTTGTTAGGTTTTAAATTATTATCTCCTACCATGAAATCTGTTGGGAATATTGTTAAGTATACTTTACTCGCGGTATGGTTAATCGCTTTATCTATCGCAATCTCTATTGGTATAAGACAAGCTAGCGCTTTTGCGGTAAACAGTAGAACGGTTCAGAAAGAAAAACTACAACTTAATCCAGCGGACACACTTTTGATTAAATTTCGACACAATAATTATTTTGCAAAAGATGTCAATGATCGAAATGATTTCATGATTACAAAAGATTCTTTGAATAACGATATTATTTATTCGAATCAAGTTCACATCGAAATCAAAAAATCGGACGAAAAGTATGGCTACATCCAAATTGAAAAATCAGCTCAAGGAACATCGTTGACCGAAGCTAAGAAAAGATCGAGCGCCATTCGTTACAATTATAAAATTGTAGGTAACCAATTAATATTTGATAATTATTTAATTACGGATTCTAAAAATAAATTCCGTGATCAAGAAATTGAAATTACCTTATTCTTGCCAAAAGGAACTTTATTAAAACCAGATTCTTCAATGGCACATTATGATGAAACGGATAGTAATTTCTTTTTGTGGCATCCTAGCACGACTAACGAACTGTTTAGAGTAGAAGATAACAAAATAAGATGTATTACTTGTAATGGAATTGAAACTGATAACTATGACAACAATGATGATTATGACAACGACGTTGAGAATGGCGACATCACAATTAACAAAAATGGTATAACTATTCAAAATAACTCTGACTCTGCTTCTGCTGTTAGAACTAAAAAGAAATTTAAAGAATTAAAAATCAATAAGGACGGTATAATTATTAAAACAGAGTAAGCAATTATGAAAGCCTTTCGATCTTTTGCACTACTTATTTTTGGACTATCAGCATTGATTACAAGTGCTCAACGCAAAATTACAATTGAATACAAACCAGAACATCCGCTGAAAGAGATAATCAATGGAGATTATAGTTTAAATTTTGATTTCATTATAAGAAACCAGTCAACTGACAGTCTTAAATTAACAAAAATAGAAGTAGCTTCTTTTGACAAGCAAAATAAACTTATCCAACAAAAATTCTTGGATAATAATGGTACGGCACCAAGTATAAACACTATTCCAAATATTGAATGGAATAGTGTTTCAATAAGCACACTTTTTAATCCGTTTCCAGAGGTCAATAGTATGACTGATAAATTAGAATACATTTTTACATTCAATGATAGTATTGAAATTAAAAAAGTAGTTATTCCTGCAGCGTATGAGCAAAAAATAGATTTTAATTTACCTCTAAAAAACAAAATACTTGTTTATGATGGACATGATTTTTATTCGCATCACAGACGTTTTGACTATGAGTTTGCTCCTATAAAACAATTAGGATTTACCAGTAACTTCATGAGATATGCTTATGATTTTGTAGTCCTTGATTCTGAAGGGAAAAAGTTCAGTGGAAAAGGAGAAAATAACAGTGACTGGTTCGGCTTTGGTACAGCTGTTTTGGCAGTTGCTGATGGCGAAATCGTAGCAGTTGAATCGAATAAAAAAGACGATAAAACCTTTGACATCCCTTCATTAAAAGAAAATCCATTAGCTTTATATGGAAATTACATTGTAATAAAGCACGATGAACAGGTCTACAGCATGTACGGACATTTAAAAAATGAAAGTGCTGCAGCATTTAAAGTGGGAGATAAAGTAAAGAAAGGACAAAAAATTGCAGCTGTCGGAACGTCGGGTAGCGCTTTCTTTCCACATCTTCATTTTGAGGTTCGAAATTCCATAGACCACAATGCGGAAGGAATACCTTCTTATTTTAAAAATTATTATTTAATTCTTGGTTCTGCCAAAAAAGAAGTACCAACTCACACCATTAACACAGGTGATATTATCCAATCAAAATAAACCAAAAGTCATGATAAAAGTAATCACATTAATCACAAAATTTATTATAGTTGCTTTAACAGCATTATTATTCGGATCCTGTAATTTTGTAGGTAATTTCGAGTCAATAACTGGGAGCGGAAATGTTACTGTCGAAAAAAGGTCGGTAGACGGGGATTTTAAAAGTGTAGAAGTAAGCAATGCTATAGATTTGGTTATTGAACAATCAGAAAATATTGAAATTAGTGTTGAAGCCGATGATAATTTGCAAAAAGAAATTACTACAACTATTGAGAATGGTGTGTTAATAATTTCTTGTAAATTCAATAACTTTGATAGTGTTACTTCTAAAAAAGTTACGGTAAAAATGCCACTTATTGAGGAACTAGAAGCTTCATCTTCCTCTACAATTACGAGCAAAAACAAGTTACAAGGAGATCAGATTACACTTTCAGCTTCAAGTGCTGCCGAGATTGATTTAAATTTAGAATTTGAAAAAATTGAAAGCAAAGCTAGTAGTGCCGGAAACATAACAATTAAAGGGAAAGCACTTCAATTAGAAACAAATGCGTCAAGCGGAAGTGATATTGATGCTGGGAATTTACTTGCGAATGAAATAATTGCCAAATCCTCTAGCGGTGCATCTATAACTGTGCATCCTATTGTACTGCTAAAAGCTGGAGCCTCTAGTGGTGGAAGTATAAACTATAATACTATTCCAAAATCTATTGAAAAGAGAGAGAGTTCTGGGGGAAATGTAAGTCAAGAATAACTTTACAATTCATAAATATTTTAAAAATCATCCATCAATCGTGGGTGATTTTTTTATGCAGATAACTGTACCTAAACCAATGTAATAATTTATTCGAAATCCTTAAAACTAATACAATACCATGCTTTTTTTAGTGCTATATACTGACATTGACAAAATAAATAAGTAGTACAAGTCATGAAAAAAAGGCAAACATCGTAAGAGCCTTGTAACAAACCACTACACAAAACGTCTTAAGATTGATTACTATTAAAAAAATCACAAAATATAAATGGAATTAATTATACAGAATTTAGACAAGAAATACAGCAATGGTGTGCATGCATTACATGATGTTTCTCTACATATTAAAAAAGGAATGTTTGGATTATTAGGGCCAAACGGTGCAGGAAAATCTTCTTTGATGCGAACACTGGCCACTTTACAAGATGTAGACAGTGGTTCAATAATGCTCGGAGACATTGATATCTTGAATAACAAAGAAGCTGTCCGTAAAGTTTTAGGCTATTTGCCTCAAGAGTTTGGCGTTTATCCAAGAACCTCTGCAGTAGAACTTTTAGACCATTTAGCATTACTAAAAGGATTTGACAAAAAATCAGATCGTAAACAAATCGTGGAGCAGCTACTAACCAAAGTCAACCTTTGGGAACACCGAAAAAATGCTGTAAGCAGTTATAGTGGCGGGATGCGTCAGCGCTTTGGGATTGCACAATGCTTAATTGGTAATCCACAACTAGTCATAGTAGATGAACCCACAGCTGGATTAGATCCTGGCGAAAGAAATCGATTTTATAATATTTTGAGTGAAATTGGCGAAAATACCATTGTTATCCTTTCCACACATATTGTGCAGGACGTTCGTGAACTTTGTACTCAGATGGCAGTAATGAATCAAGGAAAAGTATTGTTTAGTGGCAATACTGATGATGCATTGTTAGAAGTAAAAGGAAAAGTTTGGGAGAAAAAAGTAACTAAAATAGAATTACCCGAATACCAAAAAAACTATAAAGTAATTTCGAATAAATTAGTTGGAGGTCAGCCTTTAATTCATGTTTTTTCGGATATCCATTTGAATGATGGATTCATTCCCGCAGAAGAAAATCTTGAAGATGTTTTTTTTGCACAATTAAATGATTTAGTCTAAAAAAACACTAAAGCATTATTAGACTAAGATTCTCCGCTGTCGAATTATTCATTCGTAAAACTTTTGCTGCTGGAAAAATTACGCTTTTAGAGTGCTTTTTAAATAAAAAAAATATGTGGAAATTTATTCGATACGAATTAAAATATTGGTTCCGAACACCAATGATATGGATCTTTTTATCCATTAATACATTACTTGTTTTTTTTGCTATAGGATCAGAAAACTTTATGATCGGCGGAAGCATTGGCAACGTACATAAAAATGCTCCTTTTATTATTGAGCAATTTTATGGTATGCTTTCGATGGTCTGCTTATTGATGACAACCGCTTTTATGAACGCTACGGCTAATAGGGATTTCCAAAGCGGGATGTATCAATTCATATTCTCTTCTCCAATAAAAAAAAGAGATTATTATTTTGGGAAATTTATAGGAACGGCAATCGTATCCGTAATTCCATTTTTGGGAATTTCTATTGGCGCTCTACTTGCGCCCGTATTGGCTCCGCTCCTAGACATGTGCCCAGCAGAAAGATTTGGAGAGATTATTTGGTCTGGGCATTTACAAGGATTAATCATTTTCGGCATTCCAAATGTGATTATCTTGGGAGTGCTACTATTTGCTTTAGCCATTGTATTTAGAAGTAATATTATCTCGTTTATTGGAGCTATGCTAATTTTAATGTTTTATGCTGTATCGGCTGGCTACACGAGAGATATTCAAAAAGAATGGTTGGCCAATTTATTAGATCCTTTTGGACAACGCCCCTTTAATATTATGAGCAAATACGCCACAGTTGCCGAAAAAAACGCAAATGCGGTTACATTGCATGGTGATTTATTGGTCAATCGCTTAATCTGGTTGGGCTTCAGCTTCATTATTTTAATTGCAGTATATTATAAATTCTCTTTTAACACAAAAAAGGAAAAGACCACGAAAATTAAAAAATCAAAAGTAATTGAAAAACGTATAATCATTTCAAATACCATATTCGAACCAACAAAAGCAAATGCGTTTTCGGGAAATACGTTTTTGAATTTGGTAAAATTTGAGACCAAAGCAATTATCAAAAACCCAACATTTATTATAATAATCACAATTGGAATCATTAATTTAATTGCCTCACTAACGACTTTTACAGGAAATTATGGTACCGCAAAGTATCCTGTAACATACGATGTAATCGAGACAATAAAAGGAGCATTTTATATTTTTATGATTGGCTTCATTACCTTTTATACTGGCGTTTTAGTCTGGAAAGAACGGGATGCCAAAATCAACGAAATTCAAGATGCTACACCAATACAAACGACAATTTTATTCTCTTCTAAATTGGTTGCAATCATTACCGCAATAGCAATTGTATCTTTTATAACAATTATTATTGGAATTCTAGCACAAACTGCCTACGGTTATTATGATTATAAACTGGATGTCTACTTCAAGTCAATACTTATTATCACCCTATTGAGCTACACTTTTATGGCGGTGATTTCGCTATTATTCCATTATTTAATCAACAATCGATATATTGCTTATTTCGCTTTTGTAACTTTCGTCATCGTTAATAGTTTCATTTGGGGATTGCTTGAAATCAGTAGTAAAATGCTGAATTTTGGTGAAATACCAAATATTATTTACTCGGACATGAATGGATTTGGACCTTTTGTATCCTCTTCCATTTGGTTTAATTTATACTGGATACTTTTTTGTTTACTATTATGCTTCGTTAGTGTCGCCTTTTATATTCGTGGTAAAGAACAGCAATTCAAATACCGTTTGGCAAAGGCAAAAGTACAATTAGCCAAAAATAGAACTGCAATAGCTATTAGTTTATTGTTATTTACGCTTTGTAGTAGTTTCGTATATTATAATACTAAAGTTCTAAACACTTACGATTCCTCAAATGAACAGGAAAACAAACAAGTAGATTATGAGAAAAAGTATAAAAAATATGAAAATCTAACACAACCTCGCTTTTACAAATTCAATTACACGATTGATCTGGTAACCGAACAACGAAGCATGACTGCAAAAATAGAAGCTTGGGCAAAAAATAAATCGACTACAGCTATCAGCGAGCTTCATTTTACGATGCCGCAACAATTCGATAGTATAAAAATCAATATTGCTACAACAAAGTTAAAATTAAGAGACTCTCGAATAGGATACCGCATCTATACGCTGGAGAAACCTTTAATGCCTAATGATTCTATCAAAATAAACATTGATTTATGGAAATTGAGCAAAGGCTTTGAAAACGAAGTGAGTTTTACACAATTGACAGAGAATGGAACTTTCTTTAATAATTTGGACATTTTACCTTCTTTTGGGTACGATCGCAGTATTGAGCTTTCTAACAAAAACAAGAGAATTAAGCTAAAATTAATGAAGAGAGACAAAATGCCAAAACTAGACGAGAATGATCTAGTAGCAAGAAACAATACCTATATCAGGAATGATTCGGATTGGGTCGATGTGAATACTACCATAAGTACCTCGCCAGACCAAATTGCTATTGCTCCGGGTTCATTATTAAAAACCTGGGAAGCTAATGGGCGAAAATATTTCCACTATAAATTAGACAAAAAATCATTGAACTTCTATTCTTTTATTTCTGCAAAATATGAAGTCGCACGTAAAAAATGGAACGGTATCGATTTAGAAGTTTATTATGACAAGCAACATGCTTATAATGTTCCTAATATGTTAAAGAGTATGGAGAAATCATTAGACTATTACACAAAAAACTTTGGTCCCTACTATCATAAGCAATGTAGAATTATCGAATTTCCTAGATATCAAAGTTTTGCACAAGCTTTCCCTGGGACAATTCCTTACAGCGAAGAGATTGGATTTATTACTGATTTACGAGCTGTGAAAAAAGAGGATATCGACCAAGTTTATTATATTACAGCGCACGAAATGGCACATCAATATTGGGCACATCAAGTTTGTGGTGCTAATATGCAAGGCAGTACGATGTTTAGTGAAGGATTTGCACAGTATTCAGCGTTAATGGTCATGGAAAAAGAATATGGAAAGGACAAAATGAAAAAGTTTTTAAAATATGAAATGGATCGTTATTTAAGAGGCAGAAGTAATGAGCTAGAAGGAGAACAGCCTTTAATGAAGACCGAAGGTCAGCAATATATTTATTATCAGAAAGCAAGTGTAGTCATGTATTATTTGAAAGAAATGATTGGAGAGAAAAAAGTAAACCAAGCCTTAAAAAGTATGGTTGAAACTTACGGATATAAAAACTCACCATTCCCAACTTCGATTGATGCAGTAAACGAATTACGCAAAGTCACTCCAGATAGTTTACAGTATTTGATACCTGATATGTTCGAAAATATTACATTATTCTCTAATCGAATGCTAGAAACTAAATATAAAAAGGTGGGTTCTGAATATGAAGTGACTTTAAAAACGACTTCAGAAAAATTTAAATCTGATGCTCTTGGAAAAGAAACCCAAATACCCGTTGCCGATTATATAGATATTGCAATTTTTGCTGAACCTAAAAACCAGTCTGGTCTAGGAAAAAGCTTGGTTTACAAAAGAATGAAAATAACACAAAAAGATAATCTTTTTATTTTTAAAACCAAAGAAAAACCTTTTCAAGCAGGAATTGATCCTTACAATTATTTAATAGACCGAATTCCTGACGATAATCTAAAAAAAATTACAGACTAAATTTTTAAATATAAGTATTAAAACATCCGCTTCTTTAGGCATTAAGAGCGGATGTTTTTTTATATTTGCATTTAAACCCAAACTAACCAATAAAATGAAAATATCTTCTCTACTTGCAGTATTTCTACTAACAACCACAGTGGCAATTGGCCAGCATAAAGAAAAAATAAAAGGTTCTAAAATTGTTGTCGAAAAACCAAAAGAAATCGAAGAATTTACAGCTTTGGAAGTGGAAGACAATCTAACCGTTTATTTAACAAAAGGTCCGATAAATTTAGTAAAAATTGAAGCCGACGACAATTTGCTCGATAATATTTCTTTTGACGTAAAAGAAAAAACATTACGGGTTTACACACCCAAAGAAGCAGTCAAATTCAAAAAATTAATTGTTAGAATTACGTACACCAGTGATTTAAAATCAGTTGTTGCCAAGAATGTTTCTATTATAAATGCTATCGAAGCAATACAACTCGAAGACATTACTTTTAGTGCTTTGGATTATGCTAAGTTGTATTTAAATGTCAATTCGACAAACTTTAAATTAATTGGAGATGATAAGACAAAGACAGAATTGAATTTAAAATCTGAAAAAGCTACTATTAAATTGAGCAAAAACACCCAAATAAAAGCTTTAATTGCCACGAAAGATCTGGCATTTGATATGTACCAAAAATCGGAAGCTGTTATTGAAGGAGATTCAAAAAATGCAATTATCAGATTAGACAATAATAGCATATTTACGGGAAATAAGTTTACTGCAAAAAATGCAGAGGTTACCACCGAGCGTGATGCAGTGTGCACGCTTATAACCGATAAAACATTGATAATTGATGCGACTGACTCTTCAAAAATTAATATATTAGGAACACCGCAAATCGAAATACGTAAATTTCTAGGTAAAGCTGAATTAATTAAAAAACCAAAATAATTAAAAGAAATATTTTGTATAAAAAAAGTCCCAATTAAAAAATTGGGACTTTTTTATTTTATACAAAAAATTACTCTTTCGCAGCTAAATAACGCTCAGCGTCAAGGGCAGCCATACAACCAGTACCAGCGGCTGTAATAGCTTGACGGTATACATTATCTGCAGCATCTCCAGCTACAAATACGCCGCTAACATTTGTTCTTGATGTTCCTGGCGTGTTTATAATATAACCCGTTTCATCTAAATTTAAATAGTCAGCAAAAATATCTGTGTTGGGTTTATGTCCAATGGCGACGAAAAAACCTGTTACAGGAATATCAAATATTTCACCACTCGTTTTATTCAATGATTTTACACCAGTAACAACTTGCCCATCACCCATTACTTCAACGGTATCGTGATTCATCAAGATCGAAATATTTTCGGTTTTACGAACACGTTCTTCCATGATTTTTGATGCTCTAAATTTTTCGCTACGTACAAGCATCGTAACTTTAGAACATAATTTAGATAAATAATGAGCTTCTTCACAAGCTGAATCTCCTGCACCCACTATCACAACTTCTTGATTTCTATAAAAGAATCCATCACAAACTGCACAAGCCGATACACCTCCACCCATTTGTAAATAATGCTGTTCAGATGCAATATTTAAATATTTAGCAGTTGCTCCTGTAGAAATAATCACAGTTTCACAATGCAATTCAATAGAATCGTTGATCCACACTTTGTGAATTTCTCCGGAGAAATCAACTTTTGTAGCCCAACCATCACGGACATCTGTACCAAATCGTTTTGCTTGCTCTTGCAACTGAATCATCATTTCTGGACCCGTGATTCCCTCTGGATTTCCTGGCCAGTTTTCAACTTCATTTGTAGTAGTCAACTGCCCACCAGGCTGCATTCCTTGGTATAAAATTGGTTTCATGTTGGCTCTAGCAGCATAAATGGCCGCAGTATAACCCGCTGGACCAGAACCTATAATAAGACATTTTATTTTTTCTATTGTACCTGACATATTTACTGTTTTTTGAGATACAAATGTAGTCTTTATTATAAAAAATTCCCAGCCAAATAAATTCAAAAAACCAATACACAAATAAATTTTATTTATTTCTCTAAAATAGTTTGAAGAGCAGAATAAAACCTTATATTTGCACTCGATTTACGGGGTGTAGCGTAGCTCGGTTATCGCGCCTGCTTTGGGAGCAGGAGGCCGCAGGTTCGAATCCTGCCACCCCGACAAAACCTTCTTGATTTTCAAGAAGGTTTTTTTTATGAAAAAATGTTTTACTTTAAAAATACATAAAGAAAGCTTCTGACTACATAATAAATTCTTAGGAATTAAAAATCATTTCAATTCAAAAAATATTTACCTCTAAAGTTCTTTTTTAATTATCTAAAAAAAGAAAAATCAATCCCAATTAAATCCTTATTTTTGCATCCTAAACACAACACATTGATTTTATGTTAATACTAGGGATTGCAGGAGGAACGGGATCAGGAAAAACAACCGTGGTACATCAAATCATGAATAACTTGCCTGATACCGAAGTTGGAATTATCTCTCAAGATTCCTATTATAAGGAAAATCACAATATGTCTTTTGATGAAAGAGCAGCATTAAATTTTGACCATCCAAGAGCAATAGATTTCGAATTGTTGGTAGCACATTTAAAAGAATTAAAAACGGGCAACAACATACATCAACCCGTTTATTCATTTGCGACTCACAATAGGACAGACGATACCGTTTTTACACATCCTCGAAAAGTGATGATTGTAGAAGGTATTTTGATCCTTGCAAATCCTGAATTAAGAGAACTTTTTGATATAAAAATTTACGTTCATGCGGATTCTGATGAACGACTAATTAGACGTTTAAAAAGAGATATTTCTGAGCGTGGCCGAGATATGGAAGAGGTTTTAAACCGCTACCAAACTACTTTAAAACCAATGCATCAACAATTTATAGAACCTACTAAAGCATTTGCCGATATTATTATACCCAATGATAAATTTAATACCGTAGCGATTGATGTAGTTCGGGCTGTAATTAATCAGCGTATTTTGTAATTTTGTTGTAATTTTAGTGCATTGAAAATAGCATTTATATTTTTTTCCAATTGAGTTGGAATTTTTAAATTAATACCAATGAAAAACCCCTACAAAGAAAAACCCTGGTTTAAATTTTTAAGCAACAAATACATTTGGGTACTTCTATTTTTCTTAACTTGGATGGTTTTTCTTGACAATTATTCTTATTTTGAACATCGATTTCTAAACAAACAAATTGATGAGCTTGAAGATAATGCCGCTTATTATCGAGGTGAAATAAAAAAGGACGAAGAGAATATTCGACAATTAAAAAACTCGGAGCAAGTCGAAAAATACGCACGCGAAAAATACTATATGAAAAAAGATAGTGAAGATATTTACATCATTGAATTTGAAGGCGATACCGTTTCAAAAAAATAATAGTCTTCCTAAATAATATAAATTAAAATTCTAAATGGCTACTAACTTATTCGACGATTTCAATCCCGTTTCTGCTAAACTTTGGAAACAAAAAATTCAATTTGAACTCAAAGGAGCAGATTATAATGAAACATTAATCTGGAATTCACCGGAGGAGATTAAAGTAAAACCATTTTACGACAAAGAAGATTTTACTAAAGAATATACTATTGCTACTAAAGCTTCCGAATTTAAAATTTGTCAAAATATTTTTGTTTTTGACATCGATAAATCTATCGAGAGAGCTTTAGAATCTTTAAGTCGTGGCGCAGAGAGCCTTCGCTTTACAATTGAAAACGACTCAATTGATGTTTTAAAATTACTAAAAGCATTATCTTTAGAAAACGTCGCTGTTTACTTTAGTTTGAATTTTATTTCAATCGATTTCGTTAAAACTATTAATGCTTTCGCAAAGGAAAAAAAAGCAAAAATCTACTGTAATTTTGACCCAATAGGACAATTAGCCAAAGAAGGAAACTGGTTTGTCACCAAAGAAAAAAGTAATTTTGACACACTTGAAATGGTTTCAAAAGAAGCTACTATGATTTCCTTTTTAAGTATCAACAGTTCGTTATATCAGAATGCTGGTGCAAATATGGTACAGCAAATCGCCTATAGTTTGTCTCATGCTAATGAATATTTCAACCGAATCTCCTCCATAAATCAACCAATAGTATTTGAAGTTTCGGTAGGAACCAATTATTTTTTTGAAATTGCAAAACTTCGTGCGCTGCGCATTCTGTTCAAAATAATTGCCAAAGAATACAATCATGACGCTGAAATTCATTTACTAGTAACACCAACAAAACGCAACAAAACAATCTACGATTATAATGTAAATATGCTTCGCACAACGACCGAGTGCATGAGTGCAATTCTGGGAGGAGCAGATGTTATTGCCAATCTACCATATGATGCCTTGTATCATAAAGACAATGAATTTGGTGATCGCATCGCGAGAAATCAATTGCTGATTCTTAAAAACGAAAGCTACTTTGATAAAGTTGATAATCCTGCAGACGGTAGTTATTATATAGAAAGTATAACGAACCAACTCGCAGATAAAGCGTTGGTTCTCTTCAAAGACATTGAAGCCAATGGTGGTTTCTTAAAACAGTTAAATGATGGCACTATAAAAAGAAAAATTCAGGAAAGTGCCGATGCCGAGCAAGAATTATTCGCCTCTGGAAAAGAAACATTATTGGGAACAAACAAGTATCCCAACAAAAATGACAAAATGAAACACGACTTAGAATTATTTCCTTTTGTAAAAATAAAACCTAGGAAAACTTTAATTACTCCAATAATCGAAAAGCGATTGGCAGAAAAATTAGAGCAGGAAAGATTAGAAAATGAGTAATCAGAAACCAATATTCAATTTACAATAACTCAGTATTTATTATTTAGTACAAAAATAAAATCTATTTTATATAAGACCAAAATAGATAGAATAGTGAACAAGATGAAAAGAAAAGATTTACAACATATTAAGCTTGAAAATTCCAACACATTAGAAACTAGTTCTTCTCAAAAAGAAACAAGTTTTCTAACTGCGGAAGGGATTGAACTGCACAAAAAATATTCGAAAAAAGATCTCGAATCTATAGAACATCTTGATTTTGGAGCTGGCTTTGCGCCAAATTTACGAGGTCCATACGCAACGATGTATGTTCGTAGACCATGGACTATTAGGCAATATGCAGGATTTTCTACAGCTCAAGATAGTAATGCATTTTATAGAAGAAACCTTGCCGCAGGACAAAAAGGACTTTCTATCGCTTTTGATCTACCTACGCATCGTGGTTACGATTCAGATCACGAGCGTGTGGTTGGCGACGTAGGAAAAGCAGGCGTTGCAATAGACTCTGTTGAAGATATGAAGATACTTTTCGATCAGATTCCGCTTGACGAAATGTCAGTTTCTATGACCATGAATGGTGCAGTTTTGCCTATCATGGCATTTTACATTGTGGCAGCCGAAGAACAAGGAGTAAAACCAGAGCAGCTTTCAGGAACCATTCAAAATGATATTCTGAAAGAATTTATGGTGCGAAATACTTATATCTATCCTCCTACTCCATCCATGAAAATCATAGCCGATATATTTGAATTTACCAGTAAAAAAATGCCTAAATTCAATTCGATTTCTATTTCTGGTTACCACATGCAAGAAGCTGGAGCGACCGCAGATATTGAACTAGCGTATACTCTAGCTGATGGTTTAGAATACATTAGAACAGGACTGGCTACAGGCATGAAAATAGATGACTTTGCGCCTCGCCTCTCTTTCTTTTGGGCAATTGGGATGAATCATTTTATGGAAATTGCCAAAATGCGCGCAGGCAGAATGATTTGGGCAAAACTAGTTAAGCAGTTTAACCCAAAAGATGATAAATCGTTGGCTTTGAGAACCCATTGTCAAACATCAGGCTGGAGCCTAACAGAGCAGGATCCTTTTAATAATGTAGCTCGTACTTGTATAGAAGCAGCAGCAGCAGCATTTGGAGGAACACAGTCATTACATACTAATGCACTGGACGAAGCGATAGCTTTACCAACTGATTTTTCTGCCAGAATTGCTAGAAATACTCAGATTTATTTACAAGAAGAAACCAAAATAACTAAAACAGTTGATCCCTGGGCTGGAAGTTACTATATCGAAAGCTTAACGCAAGAAATTGCCCAAAAAGCGATGAAACTTATTGAAGAAGTTGAAGAATTAGGCGGAATGACCAAAGCCATTGAAACTGGAATTCCTAAAATCAGAATTGAGGAAGCAGCTGCCCGCAAACAGGCTCGGATTGATAGTAATCAAGATATCATTGTAGGTGTTAATAAATATCGTTTAGAAAAAGAAGATCCATTACAGATTCTGGATGTAGACAATCAAATGGTACGGAAGCAACAACTTGAACAATTAGCGGAGATAAAAGCGACACGAAACGCAGATAAAGTTCAAATATCACTTAAAGATTTAACCATTTGTGCACAAACAGGAAAAGGCAACTTATTAGAATTGGCAGTTGAGGCTGCAAGAAACCGTTGTACTTTAGGCGAAATTAGTGATGCATTAGAAATTGCGTTCGGTAGGTATAAAGCACAAATTAAATCTTTTAGCGGCGTGTACAGTAAAGAAATAAAAGACGACAAGAGTTTTGAAAAAGCAAAACAACTGGCAGATACCTTTGCAAAACAAGAAGGGCGTAGACCTAGAATCATGATTGCAAAAATGGGCCAGGATGGTCATGATCGCGGTGCCAAAGTAGTAGCTACAGGTTATGCAGATGTAGGTTTTGATGTAGATATTGGTCCACTTTTTCAAACTCCAGCCGAAGCTGCCAAACAAGCAGTAGAAAATGACGTACATATTCTAGGCGTTTCTTCACTAGCAGCAGGCCATAAAACACTAGTGCCACAGGTTATTGAAGAATTAAAAAAATACGGCCGCGAAGATATAATGGTTGTTGTGGGAGGAGTAATCCCCGCTCAAGACTATCAATATCTATTTGATGCGGGAGCACTAGCGGTGTTTGGACCGGGTACAAAAATAAGCGAGGCAGCGATAAAAATTTTAGAAATTTTAATTGAAGAATAGATATAAATTTTGTTTCTAAAAATAAAAAAAGTAATTATTTCTTTATTGCAATAAAAAAAAGAGTCAATCTGAAATTAGTTTCAAATTGACTCTTTGTGCATATTATATTACTCTCGCAGAACTATTTGCTACAATAAAGGAAGTGTCATATCCTCCAAAATTTTTCAAATACGTTCTTAATGAAGTTCCATAAGCATCTTTAAAGAACTTTTTCCCATTGTATCTGAAAAACTTTTTAACAGATCCAACTCCAGCTAAATGCGCTGCCGCCAAAATTCCAGATTCTGTAATTAATATTCCGTTCATTACAGTGCCTTCATACTTTGAAATAACATTTCTTAGCTCCCATTTATTTTTAGATAAAAGAGCAATAAATGCTTTTTCCTGCATTTTAGGATTACTTAAAAAAACACTACTATTGTGAACTCCAATAGATTTTAATGTTTCTATACCAAATTGGTATTTTCCTAAGTAACCAAGAGTATTAATTTTTTTGTATTTGCCTTGTGATTCTTTGAAGCCGATTGCTTCCTTATACCCTATAAATAAATTTCCTGTAAAAGGAATTTCAGAATTCGTATAAGCGTTCACATTTAAAGATGGTAATAAGTAGGATGTATCATCTGTTTCGTTAATTAAAAACCAAGGGGTGGATTCTAATTTGGATGTTCTAAAACTCGAGCTTAAAAAAGCTACAACAACGATCAAACTCGCGTAAAAATACCATTTTTTTATCATATTTAGGTTTTCTTCAAAACGCTGTCCCGTTAAGAAATTTCTATGCGCAAAGATAACACTTAAAAAATAAAGCTGAAAATCAAGGCTTTAAACTTATCAACACTTCAAAAATCAAAGTCTCTAAGTTCCTAGCTATGCGGAAGTTCCACTGTTGATAAACAAAATAAAAAAAGACAAAATCACCTCTAAAATGCTACTATAAACGAAATACTATTCTTACTTAAAAAAAGTAAAAACGTCGTGAAAAACGATTTTGATCGATCATAATGATAAAATCATACCTTTTCTACCGCTTTTTGACCCATACTAACAAAATTGAAGCTCAAAAAAAAGGCTTCGAGACTGTCGTTAAACAATCTTGAAGCCTTATACAATTAGACAAAAATGTATAAACTATCGTTTTACACCTTGGCTATTTATCCAATTCGAATATTTTTTAGCATTAGCGTTATGTTCTGGTAAAGTCGCTGCAAATTCATGGTATCCAAAACGATCTACACTCGCGCAAAAATAAATATAATCATTTTTCTCTGGATTTAAAACGGCTTCAAGTGCAGTTATATCAGGCATAGCAATTGGCCCTGGAGGAAGGCCCGTATTCATATACGTATTATAGGGCGATGGCATTATTAAATCATTATAAAAAACTCTTTTAATCACTTGATCAAAATCATCTGACTTCTTTTTGATTGCAAATATAACAGTCGGATCCGCTTGCAGTGGCATTTCTAGTTTCAGCCTATTTAAATAAACGCCTGCAATTCTTGGTCTCTCATCTTTTTTTACGGACTCTTTATGAACTATGGAAGCCAAAATTGTTGCTTGAATTGGTGTTAAGCCTTGTGCTGCAGCTTTTGCAATACGTTCTGCATTCCAGAAATTGCGGTATTCCTTAATCATTTTATCACGAAACTTCTCTGCCGATATGTTCCAATAAATATCGTAGGTATTTGGAATAAACATAGTTAAAACATTGTCTTCTGTAAATCCATTTTCTTTTAGAAAAATAGAATCTTTAAACGTATTTAGCAACGTTAAACTATCTGGCTCAATCTGTGAACCCACGCGACCGGCAAAATTCTCAAGTCGTTCTTGATTATTAAATGCTAAACTTACGGCATCATTGATTCGCAACGTTTTGACAAGATCGTAACTACTCATCCCCTTTTTAAATAAAAAACGGCCTGCTTTTACATTTTCAGGATAGCTAGTTTTACCTGCTACCATTGCAAAATGGTTCAGATTTTGGACATAGGGACTAATTATTTTGAGTACATCATCGTATTTGGAATCGGTAGGTACATAAACATACATCTCTTTTTCCTCAAATTTCGTATTTGCACTAAATATTTGATTCATCAAAACAAATCCGTAAATGACCAATCCAGTAATGATTACAACAGCTGCTAGCGATATTATTTTTTTTAGTTTCAAAATTATGTAGGTTTAAAATTACTGCGCCAGTTCGCTGTCGCTTGTTTGATTATTAATTAGCTGATAAATCGCTTCGTCTTTGTATATTCCGTTGATAAAAGTCCAATCTTTTTTTACTCCTATTTTTTTAAAACCAAATTTAGTAAAAAGAGTAATACTAGGTGTATTCTCTACACCAATATTTGCGTACAATTGATGTAAATTTAAATTATAAAAAGCATACTGAATAAGTAAGTCCAGTGCCTCTGTTCCAATATTTTGATTTCTGTTTGCCTTTTCCTGAATTACGATACCAACCCCTGCTCTATTATTCTTTGGATCAAAATCAAATAAATCAATTAATCCAATGGCTGGAAAATCCTCATCTTGGCAAATAGCGAGTCGCAGCTGCTTAGCTTCATAAATATCCTGATGGGCATTTTCTAAATACTGTTTAACCAAAAACCGACTATACGGTGTGTGTGTATTACTCACTTCCCAGATGCTTTGGTCATTTTCTATGGCATAAATAAACTCCAAATCATTAGGCTCAAGAGCCCGAATGTAAATGTTATTTCCTTTTAATGTTTTCATTTTATGAGCTGTGGGATTTGGGTTTTGCCTTGTTAGTTATGGGATGTGAGTCGTGAGTTGTATAAAATTCCAAAAACCATTAAACTTCAATCGTTCCTTTAAACACAAATTCTGCTGGACCTTTTAAAAACACATTTGTAAAACCATTTTGGTCTTTATGAAAAGAAACAACTAATTTTCCTCCTTCTACATCTATGTTAATCACTGTAGCACTCGTTTGGCCGGTGGCATTCATCGCTAGTGCAACTGCGGTAGCTCCAGTGCCACAAGCCAGTGTCTCGTCTTCTACTCCTCTTTCATAAGTGCGAAGTCTAAAAGTAGTTTCATCTATTTTTTTAACGAAATTGACATTGCTTCCTTCCTTCCCATACAAATCTCCATATCGAACTGCAGCTCCGTTTTCCTTTACATTATACTGTTCTAAATCATTTACCATTTGCACATGATGCGGAGAACCTGTATTTAAGAATGAATAGTCTTCTTTTATAATTATATTAGGAACATCAATCATTTGCAAAGAAACTAACCCATTATCTTCGAACGATGCATGATGCAAACCATCGGTTGCTATAAAAGTAGTTTTGTTGGTAATCACCTTTAACTCTTTGGCGAAAGCCACCAAACAACGACCACCATTTCCGCACATAGAACTTTGATTTCCATCGGAATTGTAATAGACCATTTTAAAATCGGTATCCGAATCGTTTTCTAATAAAATAAGTCCATCCCCTCCTATTCCAAAACGCCTGTCACATAAATGAGCGATCAATTGTATGTCTTGTTTTGGAAAAAAATCAGAACGATTATCGATCATCACAAAATCATTCCCGGCACCTTGATATTTATAAAATTCTAATTGCATTAAATTCGGTTTTTAGTCTCACAAAAGTACAAACTAATAATGAATTGTTAATCATTGTTAAAGAGCGTTAAACTGCATTGAATGAAAAAAAATATCGATTAAATTCGTATTGAAATTAAAAAAAAATCTACTCATGAAACAAATATCAAAACTATTTTTAGTGTCCTTGTTTAGTGGAGCAATAACGCTAGGGGCATACAAATTATTATTTGATGATGGTGGTTATTTTTCATCAAATAAAAATGGAATTACAACAACTGCTTCGCCATCCTATTCGAAGCAAGTAGGATTGAATGCGGAAAATATTGATTTTACAACCGCCGCAGACAAAACAATACATACCGTAGTTCACGTAAAAAATGTATCCGTACGAACAGTTTCAAATCCGGTTTTGGAATATTTTTATGGTTACGGCGGACAGCAACAACAAGAGCAGGTAGGAACGGGATCGGGTGTTATTATATCCGAAGATGGTTACATTGTTACGAACAATCACGTTATAAAAGATGCAACAGAAATTGAAATCACGTTAAATAATAAAAAATCATACAAAGCGAAACTCATAGGAACCGATTCTAAAATGGATATTGCCTTACTAAAAATAGATGCCGATGAAAAATTACCGTATACGACATTTGCCAATTCCGACTCTGTTAAAGTCGGAGAATGGGTATTGGCGGTAGGAAACCCTTATAACTTAACCTCTACAGTAACGGCAGGAATAGTTTCGGCAAAATCCAGAAGCATTGACGGAAAAGGAATTCAGTCTTTTATACAAACAGATGCTGCCGTAAATCCAGGTAATAGTGGTGGTGCGCTTGTAAATACTCGTGGTGAATTGATAGGTATCAACACTATGATTTCCTCGATGACTGGGTCGTATGTAGGATATTCGTTTGCCGTTCCATCTAATAATGCTAGAAAAATTATTGAAGATATCATGGAATTTGGCAATGTACAAAGAGGAATTCTAGGAGTTGAAGGAGGTGAATTGAATGGAAACGCTTCGAAAGAATTGGGCATTTCGCAAACGCAAGGATTCTACATTAGCAAAGTAGCCAAAAACTCTGGTGCCGAAAAAGCACGTTTACAAAAAGGAGATATTATTATTAAACTTGATACGCAAAATGTAGCAACATTTGCAGATCTCTCTGGATACGTCAATACAAAAAGACCAAATGACAAGATTGAGGTTACCTATTTAAGAGATGGAAAAACCTTGATGGTTCCTGTAACTTTAACCTTAAATGAATATTTCAACACTGAATTTAAAGGAATTGAACTAGAAAACATTGACATCAGTGACAAAAACCGATTCCGATTGGATTATGGTGTGAAAATCAAAGCCATCAATAACGAAAATTTAATGCAGTACAGAGATGAATTGATAGGAAATATTATTTTGAAAATAGACAATGTAAAAGCAACTAATCTTGAAACAGTCACTAAATTATTGAACAATAAGGACGAAAAACAAAGCATCCGAATCGAAATGGTTAATAAAAAAGGAGAGGTTTTTCAAATCATAATTTAAAAAATAAAGTTTTTCTAGCCACGAATTACATAAATAATAACTTATTCTTTACTTAAATACTATTCTACAATTTCACTGTTTGTGAAAAGTAGTACAATTCTTGGCTAGTCCTAAAACTAAAATCGATTCGCACTTGTGAATCGATTTTTTTTTATGCCAAATAAAACACAAAAACGATTACGAAATCGATTGAAATAAGTAATTTTGCACCAAATTTTAAAAAATTACAATAATTTAATTTCAGATTTTCAAAAATACATACCATGGATTTATACGAAAAAGAGATTTCTTTTCAAGCCGACAGAAGACAATTAGGAGTACAATTAATCAAAGCGATTAGCGATTTATGGTACGACAAATCCATCGAATTGGTTTTATTTCGTAATCAATTAATTGATAGAAACGTAAGTGAAATAATTAATTTACATGAATATGCTGGAAAATTTGTAGGCAAGCACATTTCAGTTTCAGATACAGTAGAACTTGCCAATATCATTCTTACTTTAGACTTACCTCCTGCAAAGTTAGATATTGGGAAATTGGCATTTGAGTACCGTTTAGAAGATGAAAAATATCCAGACGCAAGACATTTTGTTTTAGATAAATTAAAAGGAGCAAAAATTACAGGAGAAATTAAACCCAAAGATATTATTCTTTACGGCTTTGGTCGCATTGGCCGATTATTAGCACGAGAACTAATGTCCAAAACGGGTAAAGGAGATCAAATGCGTTTGCGAGCTATTGTGACTAGAGATAAAAATGATGCAACAAGTCTAGAAAAAAGAGCTTCCTTACTGCGTTACGACTCCATTCACGGAGATTTTAACGGCTCTGTATTTGCCGATATAGAAAACCATGCACTAATCATCAACGGAACTACCGTTCATGTAATTACTGCTAATAGTCCCGAAGAAATTGATTATACAAAATACGGCATTCACAAAGCGTTAGTGATCGATAATACAGGTGCTTTTACAACAAAAGAAGCATTAAGTCGCCACTTAGCTTCAACAGGAGTTGAGAAGGTTTTACTAACTGCCCCAGGTAAAGGAGTTCCAAATATTGTACATGGTGTCAATCATAGCCAATACAATCCCGATGAAATAAATATTTTTTCGGCAGCTTCTTGCACGACCAATGCCATTACTCCAATTCTAAAAGTGATTGAGGATACCCTGGGCGTTGTAAAAGGACATTTAGAAACGATTCATGCATACACAAACGATCAAAATTTGGTCGACAATATGCACAAAAAATACCGTCGTGGTAGAGCGGCAGCACTCAACATGGTCATTACCGAGACGGGTGCAGGATCTGCTGTTGCAAAAGCATTACCGTCATTAGAAGGAAAGCTAACCTCGAATGCTATTCGTGTTCCCGTTCCAAATGGCTCGTTGGTCGTGCTAAATCTTGAAGTAAAAACAGCAACTTCAATCGAAGCCATCAATGCAATTATGAAAAAATACGCCCTCGAAGGCGAGCTAGTAGAACAAATAAAATATTCATTAAACAACGAGTTGGTTTCGTCAGACATCGTAGGTACATCGGCACCAGCCATATACGACAGTAACGCAACCATCGTTTCTGGAGATGGAAAAAACATCGTGCTTTACATTTGGTACGACAACGAATACGGCTACAGCCATCAAGTAATACGCCTTGCAAAATACATTGCCAAAGTAAGACGTTTTACGTACTACTAGCTAGCAACTTACAGGTTGAGAGCTGTGCTTTTAATTTTAATTTAGTTTTTAGAAAATAAAAAACAACTCAACCTGAATTCAATAGAAATCCGCCAAGTTTTATAACAAGGCGGATTTTTTGTTTCTTTCACTCACTATTTTGGGCGTGCCCTCGTTAAGCAAAGGGGCTTACTTATGGGAACGATCATAAAGCCCCTTCACTCAACAAGGTCAGGCTATCAGCGCTACTTCGGTAGCATGCATCTATCCTTCACGCAAAGCAGTATTCAATTGAACTTTAGAGATACCAATTTTTTCATAATGTTCACGAAATTAATGCTGTAAAACGCAATAAAAGGCAGAAATATTCTATTAAAGGCAAAATCAAAAAATAAATTTACTATATTTATAAAAACATATAAAACTATAAAACATGAACGTAACAAAAATAATTGGTGCAATTTTAATAATTGCAAGCTTAGGAGTAGGTTATATTGGTTTTAACAAAGTAGCCAATAGCACCGCTGAAATTAATTTTTTTGGATTAAAAATTGATGCTTCAAACGAATCAGGACAACAAAAAGGATATATCTACTTAGGATTAGCAGTTGCTCTTTTTGCGGGAGGTGTTTATACCATCAATAAAAAAGATTAAATTGATTTAGAGTAGTTGCTTTGCAGAAACACTCGTGTTTCTCAGTCCCGAATCACACTAATTATTCTATTAATTAAAAAATAGATAGTGGTGTAATTCTGGACTGAAATTTTAAACTTCATTCACAGCCAATATATAGGTTGGATCTTCCATAATATTTACATCAATAATAGCTTCTGCATTTTTTAGTAATAGAATGCAATCTTGGCTTAAATGCCGCAGGTGTACTTTTTTACCTTCTTTATGATACCGCAGTGTAATCGCATTAAGCGCTTCAATTGCTGACATGTCTACTACTCGACTTTCGCCAAAATCAATAATAACTTCGTTTGGGTCATTGACCACATCAAATTTCTCTGAAAAACCAGTCACAGAACCAAAAAATAACGGGCCATAAATTTCATAATGCTTTACACCATTTGCATCAGTATATTTTTTGGCACGAATGCGCTTTGCGTTATCCCATGCAAAGACCAATGCCGAAATAATTACACCTATTAAAACCGCTAAGGCTAAATTATGAAGCAGAATAGTTATTAACGTAACCACAATCATTACAAAAATATCCGATTTTGGCATTCGCTTAAAAATTCTCAAGCTCGTCCACTCAAAAGTTCCAATTGCCACCATAATCATCACTCCTGTCAAAGCTGCCATTGGTAATTTACCAATTACCGGGGCACCTACTAAAATGATCAACAATATAGTCAAAGAAGCTACAATTCCCGAAAGTCTCGCACGTGAACCCGCAGAAAGATTGACTAAAGTTTGCGCAATCATAGGACACCCACCCATACCTGAGAAAAAGCCGTTCAAAATATTCGCACCACCTTGCGCCAAACATTCTCTATTACTATTTCCTTTTGTAGCCGTAATTTCATCGACAAGATTTAGTGTCAAAAGTCCTTCTGTCAATCCAACTGCAGCCATTATTAAACCAAAAGGAAAAATGATTTTCAGAGTTTCTAGATTCAGCGGAAAGTTAGGAATATGAAATGGAGGCAAACTACCACTTACTGAAGCAATATCTTCTACTTGTTTGGTATCAATATCAAAAACCAAAACTAGCCCAAAAACCACTAGTATAGCAACTAGCGAAGAGGGAATAACTTTTGTGATCTTGGGTAACAACACGACAATTGCAATAGTTAGCGCTACTAAACCTGCCATAATTAAAAAAGGAGAACCTGTAATCCATGACGTTTGACCATTAATCACGGTTTTGAATTGTTCTAACTGCGACATGAAAATAACAACAGCCAAGCCATTAACGAATCCATACATTACAGGTTGTGGCACCAATCGAATAAATTTCCCGAGTTTTAGCAATCCCACAACTATTTGAATAACACCCGCTAAAGCAACAGCGCCAAAAACATATTCTATTCCGTGCGTTTTCATTAGAGCTATTAAAACAATTACAGTTGCTCCTGCTCCACCCGATATTAATCCAGGACGACCTCCAAAAATAGCCGTAACAAAACCCATTATAAACGCCGCGTACAAACCAACCAAAGGTGGAAAACCAGCCAAAATAGCAAACGACAATGATTCTGGAATCATCGTCATAGCAACGGTCAGTCCAGCCAAAATTTCTGTTTTGTAATTGACCTTTTGCGACAAATCAAATAAGTTAAAAAGAACTTTCATATATAATGTAAAAAAATAGAAATGCTTTTTTGACGAAATAAAAAAAACAGCTACCTAAAATTAATAAATTAAAAATAAATGAATTAGGATAATTATTCAAGACGCAGTATTATAATGCGTTTACATTAAGGACTTCTGTAGAGTTTGCAAAAATACTGATTTTTACTCTAGCGCAAAATTGTATTAAAAAAACAACACGTATTAAATTGGCAAAACGGTTGTACTCTTCACTTCCGAAATAACAAAAAAACTATTTATCAACGAAACTTCGGGCAAAGCTGATAATTTCATTTGATGAAAATTATGATAACTTTCCATATCCGCTAGTACAATCTTTAGCATATAATCAAAACTTCCAGAGACAAAATTACATTCTACTACTTCAGGCAAATTCAAAATCGCTTGATTAAAACTATCCGAAATATCGAAAGTTTGCTTTACTAAAGTCACTTGACAATAAACAGTAAGGTTTTTGCCTAGTTTTTTCTTACTTAAAATAGAAACATAACGTTCAATAATACCCTCTTTTTCAAGACGTTTCACCCGATCATGAACAGGCGTTAAAGAAAGATTTATTCTATTCGAAATGTCTTTTAAAGTCAAATGCGCATCTACCTGAAGGAGGCGAAGTATTTTTCTGTCAATTTCATCTAAAATCATAACAAAAAAGGAGTTAAAACAATTAAAAAATCACAAAATAATCCGATTAATTTTCTTTTTTGAAATAAAAAAATTAACTAATAAAGAATATTTTTATGTAAAATTAGCAAATAAAAATAAAATTTTCTTATTTTATTTTACATTGGACAAAAATTTTCTTTATCCACTAAATTTGTGTCAGATTAAAAAACAATCTCTAAATACAACATTTTATGATAATCGGTGTACCAAAAGAAATCAAGAATAACGAAAACCGTGTAGCTCTTACTCCAGCAGGTGCTACTGAAATGAAAAAAAACGGCCATACTGTTTATGTTCAAGCAACTGCAGGAGAAGGAAGTGGTTTTTCAGATGCAGAATACACTGAAGCCGGAGCTGTAATTTTATCTAGTATTGAAGAAGTATATAGTATAGCAGAAATGATTATAAAAGTAAAAGAACCAATTGCATCGGAATATCCATTAGTAAAAAAAGATCAATTAGTTTTTACCTATTTTCACTTTGCTTCCTCAGAGCCATTAACGCATGCAATGATCGAGCGTCAAGCAGTTTGCTTAGCTTACGAAACGGTTGAAAAACCAGATCGTAGTTTACCTCTATTAATACCAATGTCAGAAGTAGCAGGGCGTATGTCTATTCAAGAAGGTGCAAAATATTTAGAGAAACCATTAAAAGGAAGAGGAATTCTTCTTGGCGGTGTTCCAGGTGTTCCTCCAGCTAAAGTATTAGTACTTGGTGGCGGAATCGTTGGTACTCAAGCTGCAAAAATGGCTGCAGGTCTAGGAGCACAAGTAACTATTATGGACGTGAGTTTACCTCGTTTGCGTCATTTAGATGATATTATGCCAGCTAACGTTATGACTCAAATGTCTAACAATTACAACATTAGAAAAGCAATTTTAGACACTGATTTAATTATTGGAGCAGTATTAATACCAGGAGCAAAAGCACCTCACTTAATTACTCGCGATATGCTAAAATTAATGCGTCCTGGAACTGTTCTTGTTGATGTTGCTGTAGATCAAGGTGGTTGCATCGAGACGTGTACGCCAACAACTCACGAAAACCCAACCTTCATTATAGATGATATTGTACATTACTGCGTGGCCAATATGCCAGGCGCAGTCCCTTATACTTCTACTTTAGCACTTACTAATGCTACTTTACCTTATGCTATACAATTGGCAAACAAAGGATGGGAAAAAGCATGTGCTGACAGTGAAGAATTAACAAAAGGATTGAACATTGCTAACGGAAAAATCCTTTACAAAGGAGTTGCCGATGCATGGAACCTGCCTTTTAATTAAGAGTTAATATCAGGAAACAGTTCCGTTTTCTTATATTATATAAAGTGCTTACTACACTAGAAAAACCCGTCTTACACAAGACGGGTTTTCTGTTTTATAACTAGTAGTTTAAATGCGCTATTAAATTGTCTTTATTTTTTATTGTATCTTTATTAAACAGATACTAAAAAATATATCAACTTAAAAACTCAGTTACAGATGTCAAATAAAAAACACAAGGACAAAACAAAAAATACGCTGGGTAATTTAAAAAAATTAAGTAAAAAAGAGTTGATTTCCCGCGCAAAGAAATTTTCAAACCATTATCAGGTCACGGACGGAGAAGAATTTATCTTGAGTGATTATAACACGCATGTCGACTTTAATTTGGGTTCTGAAGACAAGGATTTGGTAAAAGACACGCTAGAACTAGGTGTAGAAGCTCTTGCAGCAATGCAGGAAATATTATATGCAGAGGATAAGTGGTCTGTTTTATTAATTTTTCAAGCGATGGATGCTGCAGGAAAAGACGGAGCTATAAAACATGTGATGTCGGGTATCAACCCTCAAGGATGCCAAGTTACTTCTTTTAAAGCACCTAGCGCCGAGGAACTTGACCATGATTTTCTTTGGCGTTGCCAAAAACAATTACCAGAACGAGGTCGAATAGGAATTTTTAATCGTTCCTATTATGAAGAGGTTTTAGTTGTACGAGTTCATGAAGCAATTTTAATGGCCGAAAAAATCGCTCCTGAATTAATTACAAAAAATATTTGGGAAGAACGTTTTGAAGACATTCGCAATTTCGAAAAACACTTGCAGCGCAATGGCACAATTGTAATTAAATTTTTTCTAAACGTATCAAAAGAGGAACAAAAAAAAAGATTCATAGACCGAATTGACGATCCAGACAAAAATTGGAAATTTAACGCTGGCGACGTAAAAGAGAGAACACACTGGAACGAATACATGAGCGTCTATCAGGACATGATAAAAAACACCGCTACCGAAAACTCACCCTGGTATGTAGTTCCTGCCGATGATAAGTATTATGCCAGAATTGTTATTGCATCCGCGATACTTCACAAGTTAGACGAAATGGATCTCCAGTATCCCGAAGTAGGTAAAGAACAAATAGCCGAATTAAAACGTCTTAAAAAAGAATTACAGAAAGAAAAATAATAGCACTTATTTCCTAAAAGGAGCTGAAATTCATAAAAAAATCCGCCTTGTTATTACACAAGCCGGATTTTTTTAAATTTACTTCCATATAATGTGACTTTTTGCGATCAAGCTATATCAGGGATATACAATCACCTAAATTCTGCAAACTCAATACTGAAATCTGAATACTGAAGACTACTCCTTAGGTTTAGTCAAATAATAAACAGGAATTCCTGTTAGCAATATCAAAACTCCCCAACCACAGGTAGAAAATTTTGTTAACAACAAAGAAACACAAATTGCTGTAGCAATTACAATGTACAACATCGGTAAAAATGGATAACCAAAAGCTTTATAGGGACGCTCAACATCTGGCATTTTTTTACGAAGAATAAAAATACCATAGATTGTTAAAATATAAAAAATCAAGACAATGATTATTACAAAATCTAATAAATCACCATATTTACCCGTCAAACATAAAGCCGAAGCCCATATACATTGAACCCACAATGCCCACCCAGGAACGCTTGACTGATTAAGTTCTGCCGCTTTCTTAAAAAACAAACCGTCTTTTGCCATGGTGTAATATACTCTCGCCCCCGCCATAATCAATCCGTTGTTACAGGCAAAAGTCGAAATCATAATCATCAGCGCTATTATAATTGTCCCCATAGCACCAAAGGTATATTGCGAAGCAACCACCGCAACCCTGTCTGATTGAGCCGTTGCAATTTCTTGCATTGGGATAACTGCTAGGTACATTAAATTGGCTAAAATATAAATAATTGTTACAATTGAAGTTCCCAGAAATAAACTCAATCCTACATTCCGCTTTGGGTTTTTAATTTCACCCGCAATAAAAGTAACTCCATTCCAGGCGTCGCTAGAGAACAAAGAACCGACCATAGCGGCCGATATTCCTGTCAACAAAGCAGTTCCGCCAATAGGCATCCATGAACCCGCTTTTGTATCAAATGCTCTTGCACTCCAAGCATCTGCCCAGTTAGCATTCCAAATATCTGCTTTGGCAGCCAAAATAAAACCGAAAACAATCAATCCAAACAATGACAAAATCTTTATTATTGTCAGAACCGTTTGCATAATTTTACTATTCTTAACACCTCGACTGTTAATATACGTCAATAAAATAATCGTGATTATAGAAACAATTTGAGCTGCGTTTAATTTGAAATTGCCCAATTGATACAGTACATTTTCATCACTTAACGGCGCGTATAAGTAGGCCGCAAATTTAGAAAATCCTACACCTACAGCAGCAATAGTTCCCGTTTGTATCACCGCAAAAAAGCTCCAACCGTACAAAAAAGCAATTAGTTTATTATATGCTTCTTTAAGATACACATATTGTCCGCCTGCTTTGGGAAACATAGCACTCAATTCTCCGTAACTAACCGCTGCAATAATCGTAATCAATCCCGAGATCAACCATATCAAAATAAGCCAACCTGCAGAGCCCACTTGTCGAGCAATATCGGCACTTACTATAAATATCCCTGATCCGATCATCGATCCTACCACGAGCATCGTTCCGTCAAGTAATCCAAGTTCTCTTTTAAATTCTTCTGGGTGTTGGTCTTCCATATTTTGGTTTTAAATTTTGGTTGGCTAAAGATATACTTTTTTTATAAATGGTAACAAAACATAGAATCTTACGGAAAAAAATGTTTTGGGACTAATCCAACTTCCTATCCGTTACAAACAAATTTGGATCTTACCTATAAAAATAACTTTCAGTTGTAATCTCTCGAAGAAATTAGAAGGATTTTCGTAACTGCCCTTTGGCCTTTCACAGTACGAACAACTAATAAAAATAATGAAAAAAGAGAATTAAAAAAAACATAACGGTGCAGCAGGTAATTTTTATTTGAATTAATTCCCAGCCATATCAAAGTTTTAAAGTGCAAATCATAATCTTAACCCAAAAAGTAATATTAAATTCACAAAAGATTTACCTTTAATAAAAAACTATGTCGGATAAAAATAAAAAACAGTTTGGTGTTTGGATGGATTCAGAACACGCAACAATCGTAGGTAAAGAAAATAATGACAATCAAGATTTTATAATTATTGATCATGTTAAGAATAATGGTCCCGACCGAAATTCCAATGAGAATACTTCAAATAACCAAGAAATTACGCTAACACATAAGTACTTTAAGGAAATCGCAAGCAAAATGCCTAATATTGATGAAATTCACATAACAGGAACAGGTCAAATTCAGGAACAGTTCATGAAATTTCTAGCTGATACGGCTCAGTATAAAAATGCTAAAGCTACAGAAAGTACGTCCAACAAAATGAGTGATGAAAATTTAGTAATCTTTATTGCCAATCATTACAAATAGGAAAGTCAATTCTAAAGCAACTAAAAACCGTAAACCACATATTTACGGTTTTTTTATGTATTGTTGTGCTTTTTCTAAAAGTCTTGATCAGGCGGGATCTGAAATTTAATCACTGAAATGGGAATTAGAAATTCACTTTGAAATCGTAAATAATACGACAGATTATTGAATAGCGGTTAATAGGTTTAGAATTAGAAAAAAGTTCAAAATATTTTATCAAAAATCAGTATATTTATCAGAAAAAATGGCAACAAGAAGCGGAATTTATCAAGATGTCTACATTAAAGTAGATGGCGAACTAGTAAGTTTAAAAGAGGATGTTACCAATTTTTGTGAAAAATACATACAACCCATTCATCCTAAAAATTGGGATTGGTCTGAAAGAGATTTTGAAAATCCAAAAAATGATCCCACTATCGAAGAAGCGCGAGCTATAAGAGATGTTATTTATAAAGATTTAAATGATAAAAAAAATACAGCGGTTGATCTTTCTACAATGAATAATGTCGAGACAATTAAAGCTTATTTTAATCCAAAAAGCAAACATGAAGCGTTTAACATGGAGGAATTTGCTTTCGCTCTAAAAGTAGAACTAGAACATGGCAAACTAAAAGAGGTTAACGTTACCAATAATCATCCTTTCTTAACTGCGATGATCGCGTTGGCACACATGACCGAGACGCTTTCCTACTACAAACGATTGCAAGTTATGGAGGCAGAAGGAGAAATATTTGAAATTTTACGTAAATTAGAGAAATCAACAAAAGATAAAGAAGAACTGCATTTAGCTTTAGTAAAAACTGAAACTGACTTAGTTGATTTTAAAAAACAACTAAGCGAGCGTTTAGAAAAAATGGACGATATTCCTGCAGTAGATAAATTAGACTAAACTTTCTTGTGGTAGAACTTCAGATGTATTAGTAAAATAATTTCCAAAGATTCACTGACTTTAAAAAAATCAATTTTAGTCTTTGAATCTATGGGAAAAAAACCAAGAGACAGTTTCAAGAAATTAAACCAAAAGAGAGTAAGTCCGAAATTATTATTTTAATAGTGCGCCAACGATTATGAAGCACTAAAAATTTATCAAACAAATTATGAAACGAATTCTGCCCTACCTACTCTTTATTACGTTTGCATTTCAACACGGAATTGCTCAGAACGGTACAGGAAAAATTATTGATAGTAAAACGGGCGAAAGTATTCCCTATGCAAACATACAGGTCAATAATAAAGAGAGTCTTATCTCAAACGCGGATGGTTTTTTCTCAATTTCCGAAATTAATAGCGAAGACACTTCTATTATTGAAGTTTCGTATCTAGGTTATAATAACGCTAGAATTACAATAGCACAACTAAAAAGCCAACAAAACATCATCAAGTTAGAACCTGGTATTTTTGAGCTCACTGCTGTCGATGTGTCAAAAACAAAACCAGATGCGTATGATATAATGGCGACGGTAAAAAAGAATCTAAAAAACAATTACAAGAATCAAGAACAACCTTCAAAAGATGTTTTATTTTATAGAGAGAGTAATTTTTTTAGACCAGAGAAGTTCGATATGGAAATTACTAAATCAACTGGTTTTACAAAAAAAAGTCTAAAATTAGCTAATGATGAGCTAAGCGCATTCAATGCTAATTTGGTAGCGCATCCGCCAAGCGAATTCACAGATATGCTTGCTAATTACTACAACAAACGCAAAGTCGACAACGGCAAAGAAGTACTTCTTACTAAAATTGAAGTCGTAAAGTCCACAAAATTAATGGACGAAAATCAATCCGCTAACGTTGATGATCTGCAAAAAACTGCAACAAATATGCTGTTAAAACACTTGGACTCTACAAAATATTACAGAATTAAAAGTGGACTTTTTGGCTCTCGTGATTCTATCTCACTGCGAAAAGATTTTTATAAGAATAGAAAAAGCAAAGACAAGCGAATCGAAGTGACTCCCCCAAATTCGAGTCTTAGAAGGTTTGTAACCAATAATAATTTTTTGACAAATACTAGTTTAGACTTCGTAAATAATTATGAAATTTATGATTATCATTACGAAGGAGCTACCTATTCTAGTGAAAATGAATTTATATACATCCTCTCCTTTAAACCTAAAAAAAACAAAGCAAAATATACAGGCAAACTCTATATCTCCGAAACAGACTTTGGTGTTGTGAGAGCAGACTTTACCTTAGCTGACGGCAAGACGGTGAAGGAATTAAACCTGAAATTTCTTTTTGGAGTAAAATCAGCAGAAAATGTGAGTAAAGGAACTGTAATATTTAACCGCAATGAAAGCGGAACAGGATATCATCTACGGTATGCATCAAGAGAAAAGGGGATTTCGTTCTATGTAAATAGGCCGCTAAAATTTATTGAATTAACTGATAGTGAAAAAGATGTACTTGCGTTTGACATTAAAGTAGAAGGAAACACACTGAATAAGAGAGAGGTTCTTACTATATCACACACAGAAATTAGCAACGAAACCTATGCACAGGCAACTGAGAAGACTTTTAAAACTATAAAGTTAAAAAAATACGATCCAGCAATATGGAAAGGAATTAGCACGATTGAACCTTTACAAGAAATGAAACAGTTTAAGACGGCAAATTAATTTTGTAAATAAACTGCCTTCTGGCTGAGCCACAAATTCACAGACTTTAAAAAAAATCATTTTAATCGTGAATCTGTCAAAAAGAAACGAACCAGAACTTCGCTAAATATAGTTAAAGAGTAAAAGTGAGGGAGAAAAAAAATTGAATACCAATTTTTTTTTTCAAGTTATTGTATCACACGATTGACTTGAACGAAATTCTTTTCATAATATTTCTCTCTAGTCGAGGATATCATTACGCCGCTAGAAACAGAAGAATGTATGAATTTTATTTCTCCATCGCAAACCTCTACAACCATACCTACATGATTAATTCTGCTTCTACCATTTGTCTTAAAGAAAATTAAATCTCCTTTTTGTGCTTCATCTGAATCAATTTTTGTTCCAAAACCCGATTGTCCAATAGATGTTCTAGGCAATTGAATATCAAATGTGCTGAATGTTGTACACATTAAACCTGAACAATCAAAACCAGCTTTTGTAATACCACCAGTTCTATATCTAGATCCTAAATTTTCGGAGGCTGTTAGAATCAATTGATCCGCTAACATAGAATTATCGATGTTATTATTTGTTTCAATTTTCTCAGTAACCTGAAATATTTCGTTAGTTTCTGGACCATGTGTTTTTGCATTAGCATCTACATTTGCGGCTCGAATTATCAGGTTTGAACCAACCAGTAATCGATGCGCACTAGCAGGATTTAGCATTTCTAAATCGGCAACAGTAATTCCGTATTTTTTAGCTATGCCATATTTTGTTTCTTTAAGCAAAACCTCGTGTATAATTTCAGAATTTGCATTTCGACCGCTGGCATCTGTATTTTTCTCTTTCAACTCTATTTCTGTTACAACAGGAACACTCTCTTTAATTTCAGATACACTAACTTCGGCAATTGGAGTTGCAGGTACTTTTTCTAAAATAGTTTCGGCAGCAGCTTTATTGCTATTTGGAACTGCAATGATTTGCCTAATGCTCAAACCTTTTTTTCCAATTGTAGGATTGGCATCTTGCAATTCTTTTAATGAAATGCCATAATGTTTTGCAATAATATATAACGATTCTTTGGGTTGCACTTCATGTGTTAAAGGTGTAGCTTTAGCCACCTTTTCTTCATTTTGTACACCCGATAAATTTTCGATTTCTCTTGTGGACAATCCTGTAGCAGGAATAGTAATTATCTGCCCTATTTTTAGTCCTTCTGTTTCCAATTTAGGATTGGCTTTGTACAGTAATTCAGGAGTAGTTTTGAATTGTTTGGTTATCCCGTACAATGTTTCTTTAGGAAGAACTTCATGTTTTAATTCGGTAATTTTTTCTGGAGTGGAGACAATTTCAGTACTGTATTTAATATCGGAATTTGGAATTAATATCACCTGATTCAGTTGCAGTGTTTTCTTAGCTTTAGGATTCAGCTTGTAAATCGATGCTGTCGTGACTTTATACTTTTGTGCAATACTAGATATTGTTTCCCCTTTTACAATGCTATGCTGTATGTTACTTTCTTGCGAAAAAGCATGTATACTGCATAAAAAAAGCGTTAAAACAAGTGCTCTAAAGTATTTCATTTTTTTTGATTTTCAAGCGATTTTTAATAATACAAACGCATTAACAAATGAATTATTATTTTTTCTTAATTCCAACCGAAAAAACATCACTTTTTTGAAGAATTACAAATATAAATTTTTAAAGCACTCAAAACGTTAAAGGATTACTAAAATTTAAAAAAAAAGCGGTTCCAAAAAATACAGAATCTATTTATAAACTTTTAAAAATAGCAATATAATGAAACACTGTTCCTAGCAATACAAAAAAATGCCAAACGGTGTGATAATATTTTTTGTCACCTTTTATATAGAAATATACTCCTGCGGTATAACATAATCCTCCTGCAAGAATCCAGAGAAATACTGAAAAGGGCATAACGCCCCACAACGGCTTGATTACAAAAACAATCATCCAACCCATTATTAAATACAACGCGACCGAAACGACTTTAAAACGATTCGTAAAAAAGACTTTAAAAATAGTTCCTAACAAAACGATAGACCACATTATTCCTAAAAAAATAAGTGCCGTTTTCCTATTCAGATATAAAATCATCAAAGGAGAATACGTGCCTGCTATTAAATAATAAATACTAATGTGATCTGCAATATTAAGCAGTTGTTTGGATCTTTCTTTTTGAGCCAAATGATACAGGGTAGAAAAGGAATACACTAATAACATTCCTATTCCAAAAGCCAAAATTGGTAAAATAGTAACCATATCATGCTCTCTCATTGCAATAACAATTAAAAAAGGCATTGCAATCAAGCAAAAAAATAATCCTAAAATATGTGAAATTCCATTTGCTAGTTCTTCTTGACGAGTCTGAATTCTCTTTAACATTCTATTGATTTTTACTATTTATCGTTCTAATTTGGATACAAAATGGATTTATAAAGTTACTAAAAAAAAGCTAAAATTAAAGTTCAAGACTATACTTTTTCTAGCCCTGATGCGAATGAAAAGCCTTGTGAAGGAACCTTGTATTTTTTCTTGATATAAAAGAGCGACCGTAGGAAGCTCCTTTAATATCTTAGAAAAAAACAAGGATACGAACAAGCTTGCAATGACAGCAGGATTAGCTTCTTCTTTACATTTTAAACAAAAAAAACGCCCAATTTACCTTGAGCGTTTTTGATATAAAAGTGGTTCAATACTTACGCATGAGCAGCAATTAAGTTAACTGCCGAACCTGCTTTGTACCAACCAATTTGTCCTTCGTTATAAGTGTGATTTGCTAAGATGACATCTTTGGTTCCATCATTGTGAACAAATTCTACTGTTAATGGTTTTCCTGGAGCAAAATCAACTAAATCAGTGAAGTTAATTACATCGTCTTCTTGAATTTTGTCGTAATCTGCTTCGTTTGCGAATGTCAATTCAATTGTCTTACTATTCTTTCTAAAATAATTGTGAAAAAAACTATCTTTTTATAATTAATTTTGTTAAAAACTCAATCTAGTTTTGATGTAATTATATATTAATTCAGAAAGAGTTTAAACAGCTTATTAAATTTCAAGAAAAAACTAAAAAGAATTAAAATATGACTAATATCAAAGATTTAAACATACATAATGAGGTATTACCTATTTTTGATTATTCTTTAAATTCTTTCACCAAGAATAAAATTATTAAATTACTAGAACAACCTTTACAAGTTGAAAGCAAAATTATTGAGAGGCAAAACATTCTTAAAGGTTTTATTAATAATAAAATAATTTTAGAAAACTACTCCTATACAGTGATTTATCTAAATGAAGTTCACTTTTTTCTAAATAGCTTTAAGCAAGAAAGCATAAGGAAGAAGCGTTTTATATTTTCTGCGCCAATTATTGATGAAATTATTTTTCAAAACAAAATCCATCAATTAATTTTACTCTTTCACAAACTAGAATCTTTCTATTTCTCTAGAATTAATCTAATACATTTTCCTGAAATATACAGAAAAGAAATAAACAGAATTTTAGCTTTTCTTTCTTTTTTTGAATTAAAAAAATATGAACTAAAAATTAGAAACAAGCAATTAAAAAATAAGGACGTTAAAGAACTGACAGCTAAAATTTCAAAACTTAAGTTAGAAAATAAGATTGAAATTTTTTGGGAAGATTTATTTTCGTTTGAGTGCTATTTATCAATTAGCAAAGCTATTAGTAACAAAAAATTCATTTTTCCAACATTTCATAAAAAAGATATAAATCTTACTGATTTGTATCACCCGCTAATTAAAAATCCAGTTAAAAATAACTTTAAAACATCTAACAATGTTATTGTTTTGAATGGCCCAAATATGTCTGGTAAGTCAACTTTTCTAAAATCAATAAGTTTGTGCATATATTTAGGCAATCTCGGACTAGGCATTCCAGCATCACGAGGTGTTATTCCTTTTTGCAGTAATTTTTCAATAGGAATAAATAAAAGAGATTCTATTTTAAATGGATATAGTCATTTTATGACAGAAATTATGGATCTTAAAAATGTTATTTTAAAAGCTGCAGATCACCAAAGATGTTTAGGCGTTTTTGACGAACTTTTAAGCGGAACCAACATTGAAGATGCTTTGGAAATATGCACAACAAGGCGAATTCAATAACCTATCGCAACAAAAGATAAATTCTATCTTTGTTGAATTATGAAAAAAACATACAAACGAATTAGCTTAAAAGAACGTATTATTATTGAGACTTTATTACACGAAGAAAAGTCCAAAAGCTACAT